>JAPLOZ010000010.1 GCA_026400435.1 Hyphomicrobiales bacterium
TGAAGCCCCCCACCTTGCCGCTTGCGGCTCCATCGGTTAGGACCCGCGCCGTATAACTCTTGCAAAGCGAACTTTCCCATGGCCGACAAATCCGAGAAGACCAAAGCGCGTCTGCCGCGCGGCTTCGTCGACCGTTCGGCCGAGGACATCCGCGCCGTCGAGAAGATGATGGCCAGGATCAGGGAGGTCTACGAGCTCTACGGCTTCGAGCCGGCCGACCAGCCGCTGATCGAATACACCGACGCGCTCGGAAAATTCCTGCCCGACCAGGACCGGCCCAACGAAGGCGTCTTCTCCTTCCAGGACGACGACGACCAGTGGCTGTCGCTGCGCTACGACCTGACCGCGCCGACCGCCCGTTACGTCGCCGAAAATTACGAGCGGCTGCCCAAACCCTACCGCAGCTATCGCTCCGGCTGGGTGTTCCGCAACGAAAAACCCGGCCCTGGCCGTTACAGGCAGTTCATGCAGTTCGACGCCGACACGGTTGGTGCTCCTACCGTCGCGGCTGACGCCGAGATGGCGATGATGATGGCCGACGTGATGGAGGCGCTGGGCATCGCACGCGGCGACTACGTCATCCGCGTTAACAACCGCAAGGTCTTGGACGGCGTGCTGGAAGCTATCGGCCTCGGCGGCGACGAGAATGCAGGGCGGCGGCTGACGGTTCTGAGGGCCATCGACAAGCTGGACAAGTTTGGCCCCGAAGGTGTCGCACTTCTACTCGGCAAGGGTCGGTGGGATGGCGGTAAGGAAGGTGAGGGGGATTTCACCAAGGGCGCGGGGTTGGACAAAACCCAGATTGAAACCTTGGAGAAGCTGTACGGCCACCAATCGGATCGCTCGCAAGACTTTATCATGTCTCCCTCGAAGAATGACCGTGCCGCCGAGGATGATGCAATCTTAGTCACACCGAGCGGAAACAAGATGGTGATAGGCCATCCCCGCTTTCTCGATGTTTATGGGCAGGTGTTCGCCGATAGCGCAAAGACTCAAGAGGGCCTTGCGGAGCTTCGACAGATTTCGGACTTGGTTCAAGCGGCTGGCTATGGAACTAAGCGTATTCGAATGGACGTCAGTGTAGTTCGCGGCCTCGAATACTACACCGGCCCGGTCTACGAGGCCGAACTGCTCGCCGAAATCCCCAACGACGAGGGAAAAATCGTGCGCTTCGGCTCGGTCGGTGGCGGCGGGCGGTATGACGGGCTGGTGTCGCGCTTCCGTGGCGAGCCGGTGCCGGCGACCGGATTTTCCATCGGCGTTTCGCGCCTCACCGCCGCGCTGAAGGCGCTGGGAAAACTCGACACATCGGACGTGCTTGCGCCGGTCGTCGTGCTTGTCATGGACAAGGACACGGAAA
This sequence comes from Hyphomicrobiales bacterium, assembly GCA_026400435.1. Lineage (GTDB taxonomy): Bacteria > Pseudomonadota > Alphaproteobacteria > Rhizobiales > Rhizobiaceae > Mesorhizobium_K. Next base: position 1,361 of record JAPLOZ010000010.1, read on the forward strand.
GCCTCGGCCGCTACCAGAAGATGGTGGCGGAGCTGCGCAAGGCAAAAATCCGCGCGGAAATGTATCTCGGCGGCGCCGGCATGAAGGCGCAGATAAAATACGCCGACCGGCGCGGCAGCCCTGTTGTCGTCATCCAGGGCGGCAACGAGCGCGACGCGGTGGATGACAACGGCCAGCCGCGCCCGATGGTGCAGATAAAGGACATGGTCGAGGGTGCGCGCCAGGCGGCGGCGATATCTGGCCACGCCGAATACAAGGAAGCGCGGCCGGGTCAGGTCACCGTGCCCGAGGCCGATCTGGTCGCGGAGGTCCAGAAGATTCTCGACGCGCAGGCGGCGGAGCGCGAGCGTGGCTAGGAGAGGTAGCGTTACGTCGCGCCCCCCTCTGGCCTGCCGGCCATCTCCCCCACAAGGGGGGAGATTCGCCGTCACCGGCTCCCGCGCATTCCTTGCGACTTTCGTGATTGGCGAAAATGCCGAAGCTGCTGATCTCCCCCCTCGTGGGGGAGATGGCCGACAGGCCAGAGGGGGGCGCCGTAGAGCGCTGACGCCTCCAGCATGGGCGCCCACCCCATGACCTCCCGCTACCCTTCGATCGCCCCCGACATCCTCGCGCTGTTCGCAGCAAGGGGTGCGCCTGCGGTCGACGTGCCGGTCCTTCAGCCCGCCGATCCCTTCCTCGACATGGCCGGCGAGGATCTGCGCCGCCGCATCTTCCTCACCGAGAGCGAGACGGGCGCGGCGCTTTGCCTGCGCCCGGAATTCACCATCCCCGTCTGCCTCGACCACATCGCCAGCCAGTCCGGCACGCCGCGCCGCTATTCCTATCTCGGCGAGGTGTTTCGCCAACGCCGCGAGGGCGGCAACGAGTTTTTCCAGGCCGGCGTAGAAGATCTCGGCGACCGTGACATTGCACGCGCAGACGCCCGCAGCATCGCCGACGCGCATGCGCTGCTCGCCATGACCCTGCCCGGTCAGGCGCTGAAGATCACGCTCGGCGACCAGTCGATCTTCGAGGCGGTGCTGGCCGCACTCGGCCTGCCGCGCGGCTGGCGCATGCGGCTCGCCCGCGCCTTCGGTTCGGCCGAGCAGCTTGCCGCCGCTCTTGCCGACCTCGCCAATCCCCAGAAGAACGGTGCGCTGCCCGAGCCGGTCGCATCACTTGTCGCCGACGGCGACCTGGACGGGCTCGCCGGCCACATCGCATCGACGATGTCGGAGGCCGGCCTGTCGGCATCGGCGGGCCGCACTCCACAGGAGATCGCGCGGCGTCTGGTGGAAAAGGCCGAGTTGCGCAGCGTGCGCCTTTCCGCCGAAGCATTCGCGGCGCTCGAAAAGTTTCTCGCCATAGATGTGCCGCTCAACCTGGCGGCAGCCGCGCTTGAGGATTTCGCACAATCCGCCGGCCTTTCGTTAGGAGCAGCGCTTGCCGGCTTTTCAGCCCGGGTCGACGCGGTTTCCGCCGAGGGCATGCCATCAGACGCGATCCGCTACGATGCCGCCTTCGGCCGCCCGCTCGACTATTATACCGGGCTGGTCTTCGAGATTTCGGTCGGCGACGCTTCGCGGCCGCTGGCCGGCGGCGGGCGCTATGACCGCCTGCTGACGCTGCTCGGCGCGAAGACGCCGATCCCCGGCGTCGGCTTCTCGGTCTGGCTCGACCGCATCGAGCAGCTGAGGGGAGGTGACGCATGACCATCACGCTCGCCATTCCCTCGAAAGGGCGGCTCAAGGATCAATCGCTGGAGGTGCTTGCCAAAGCCGGCCTCACCGTCAGCTTGCCCGGCGACGACAGGAGATACCGTGCAAGGATCGAGGGGCGCGACGACATCGAGATCGCGTTCCTGTCGGCGTCCGAAATCGCGGGCGAGATCGGCCAGGGCAGCGTCGATCTCGGCATCACCGGCGAAGATCTGTTGCGCGAGAACGTCGCCGACTGGGAAAGCAAGACCGCGATCGCGACAAGGCTCGGCTTCGGCTCGGCCGATGTCGTCGTTGCCGTTCCCGATGCCTGGCTCGATGTCGAGACCATGGCCGACCTCGACGACGTCGCCGCCGAGTTCCGGCAGCGCCATGGCCGGCGGCTGCGCATCGCCACCAAATACTGGCGGCTGACCCAGCAGTTCTTTTCCCAGCTGCACGGCATCCAGGTCTATCGAATCGTCGAAAGCCTCGGCGCCACCGAAGGCGCGCCGGCTGCCGGTTCCGCCGATGTGATCGTCGACATCACCACCACAGGCTCGACGCTGCGCGCCAACCATCTCAAAATCCTCGCAGATGGCGTGATCCTGCGTTCCCAGGCGTGCCTAGTCAGATCGCTCAAGACCAGGACGTCTGCCGACGAAGCGTTGGCCGGCAAGATCAGCGCGTCGCTGGCGCGCGCAGCTGGCGGATGATCGCGGCAATCGCCTGACATTCCTCCGGGCGCGCCCGGTTGCGCCGCCATGCCATGCAGATCGTCCGCTCGGGCATAGGCTCCGCAAACGGCACGATTTTCAGGTCGCGCATGGCGCCGGCGGCGTCGGCAGCCATCTCCGGCACCAGCGTCACACCCATGCCATGCGCTACCATTTGCAGAAGTGTCGTCAGGCTTGTCGCGCCATAGCTTGCCATCGCCATCGGCTTGACGCTGCGACAAACCGCGAGCGCCTGTTCGCGCATGCAGTGGCCTTCTTCGAGCAACATCAGCCGCTCAAGTGCGGGGCTTTCCGGCGCTACCGGGGGCGCGGCGAAGGCGGGATCGTCCGCCTGTACCGCCAGGAAGAACCGGTCGACGAAAAGCGCCTCGTCCATCAGCGACGGCTCGTCCAGGGGCGTAGCGGCGATAAAGGCGTCAAGCCGCCGCGCCGAGGTTTCTTCGACAAGCGTGCCGGTCAGGGCTTCGCGCAGCTCGAGTTGCAGCCTGGGGAAGCGGCTGCGCATTTCCGGCAGGATCCGCGGCAGAAGATAGGGCGCGACCGTCGGGATGATCCCCAGGCGGAAGCGGCCCTCCATCGCACTTTTCCCCGATCCGGCAGTCTGCTCGATCTCACGCAGTTCGGAAAGCAGCCGCTCGATGCGCGGCTGCAGCGCCGCCGCCTCGTCCGTCATGCGCACCGACTTTCTGCCGCGCTCGAAGAGGCGGCAGCCGAGCTTTTCCTCCATTTCGGCGATCTGGCTGGAAAGCGCCGGCTGGCTGACGCCTGCCTCTTGCGCCGCCCTGCCGAAATGCAGGCTCTGGGCTAGAGCGTCGAAATATTCCATCTGCCGGACGGTCAATCGTATCATAACCTCAGATTATCGTCAGCGACAGAAAATGCAATTTGTCTTTATCGAGATGGCTGGCTACCCTGGAATCGTTCCAGATTGTCGCCGCCCGCCGGTGGCGTTTGACCTTGGACAAAGATCAGCCATCGCTAATAAGCGCAGGATGCCGCTTCGGTTGTCTGCAGCTTCGCGTTCCGGCGGTCACATTGGTTCGATAGGAACGCCTAGACCGAATTCAGACACGTTGGAGAATGAGACATGGACGCGAAGACCGATGAAAAAGGCCCAGGCACAGGTTCAGGCAAATGCCCGGTCGATCATGGTGCGGGCGGCACGACCAACCGGGATTGGTGGCCGAACCAGCTGCGGGTCGATCTGCTGAGCCAGCATTCGTCGAAGTCCGATCCGCTGGGGAAAGCCTTCAACTACCGCGAGGAATTCAAGAAACTCGACTACGAGGCTCTGAAGAGCGACCTGCGCCAGTTGATGACCGATTCGCAGGACTGGTGGCCGGCGGATTTCGGCCACTACGGGCCGCTGTTCATCCGCATGGCCTGGCACTCCGCCGGCACCTACCGCGTGGGCGACGGGCGCGGCGGCGGCGGCCGCGGCCAGCAGCGCTTTTCCCCGCTCAACAGCTGGCCGGACAACGTCAGCCTCGACAAGGCGCGCCGTCTCCTGTGGCCGATCAAGCAGAAGTACGGCCAGCAGATTTCCTGGGCCGATCTCTTCATCCTCACGGGCAATGTCGCGCTGGAGACGATGGGTTTTCGCACGTTCGGTTTCGCCGCCGGCCGTGAGGACACCTGGGAACCCGACCAGGATGTCTACTGGGGACGTGAAACCACCTGGCTGGGCGGCGATGTGCGCTATGCCCAGGGTTCGGAGGGCGTCGAGAAGCCCGGCGACGAGGGCGTGCTGGTGGCCGACGACCATGCCGACGGCAAGGTGCATTCGCGCAACCTCGAAAATCCGCTCGCAGCCGTCCAGATGGGCCTGATCTACGTCAACCCGGAAGGTCCCGACGGCAATCCCGATCCGCTGCTTTCGGCCAGGGATATCCGCGAAACCTTCAAGCGCATGGCCATGAACGACGAGGAAACCGTAGCCCTGATCGGCGGTGGGCATACCTTCGGCAAGACGCACGGCGCCGGCCCCGCCGACAATGTCGGCGAGGAACCTGAAGCCGCCGACCTGGCATTGCAGGGGCTTGGCTGGCAAAGCCGCTTCGCATCGGGCAAGGGTGGCGACGCCATCACCAGCGGTCTTGAAGTGACCTGGACGCAGACACCGGCGCAGTGGAGCAATTTCTTTTTCGAGAACCTGTTCAAGTTCGAATGGGTGCTCGAGAAGTCGCCGGCAGGCGCCAACCAGTGGGTCGCCAGGGACGCTGGCGAGATCATCCCGGATGCGCACAATCCGGCCAAGAAGCGCCGCCCGACGATGCTGACGTCCGATCTGGCCCTGCGTTTCGACCAGGCCTACGAGAAGATTTCGCGCCGCTTCCTGCAGAACCCGCAGGCCTTCGCCGAGGCGTTTGCCCGCGCCTGGTTCAAGTTGACCCATCGCGACCTTGGGCCGCGTTCCCGCTACCTCGGACCGGAAGTTCCCAGGGAAGAGCTGATCTGGCAGGATCCGGTCCCGGCTGTCGATCATCCGCTGATCGACGAGGCGGACGCGGCGGCGCTCAAGGCCAAGGTGCTGGCTTCAGGCCTCACGGTCTCCGAACTCGTCGGCACAGCCTGGGCTTCGGCCTCGACCTTCCGCAGCGGCGACAAGCGCGGCGGCGCCAACGGCGCCCGCATTCGCCTGAGCCCCCAGAAAGACTGGCAGGCCAACCAGCCCGAGCAGCTTGCCAGGGTCATCAAGGCGCTCGAACGCATCCAGTTCGAATTCAACCAGGCCGGCGGCAAGAAGGTCTCGCTTGCCGACCTGATCGTGCTCGCAGGCAATGCCGGCGTCGAACAGGCGGCCAAGGCGGCCGGCCATGGCGTGACGGTGCCGTTCGCGCCGGGTCGCACCGACGCCTCGCAGGCGCAGACCGACGTGGAGTCCTTCTCCTATCTTGAGCCGGTCGCGGATGGATTCCGCAACTATCAGAAGGCCCGCTATGCAGTGCCCGCCGAAGCGCTCCTGATCGACAAGGCGCAGCTTCTCGGGCTGACGGCGCCGGAACTGACTGTGCTGATTGGCGGTTTGCGCGCCATCAACATCAACACGGGCAGCGCCGCGCACGGCGTGTTCACCGACAGGCCGGGCGTTCTGAGCAACGACTTCTTCGTCAACCTGCTCGACATGGGAACGGCGTGGACTGCCGTCTCCGACGCCAAGGACGTGTACGAGGGGCGCGACCGCAAGACCGGCGCCGTCAGGTGGACGGGCACGCGCGTCGACCTTGTGTTCGGCTCCAACTCGGTACTGCGCGCACTTGCCGAGGTTTATGCCGCTTCGGACGCGAAGGAGAAGTTCGTCAACGACTTCGTCGCCGCCTGGACCAAGGTCATGAACGCCGGCCGCTACGATCTCGCCTGATCACGCCTGACGTGAATTTTCAAACAGGCGCGGCTTGTCCCGCGCCTGTTTCGTTTCCACCATGCAGCTTGCAACTCATGTCGCCCCCCGCTACGCAGGCCCTCATTCGGGCAACCGGCAGTGGAGAACGGCATGCGCCTCGGCGGAAGACTTGCAGCGGCCATCGACGTTCTCGACGACATCGCGCAACGGCGCCGGCCAACTGCCGATGCGCTGAAGGACTGGGGTCTGTCCCACCGCTTCGCCGGTTCGGGCGACCGCGCCGCGATCGGCAACATCGTCTATGACGCCCTGCGCCGCAAGCGGTCGGCCGGCTGGCTATTCGACGCGGAGACGCCGCGCGCGCTGGGGTTCGGCGCATTGCTGCTCGAATGGAACGTGACGCCGGCGGGACTGAACGCCGCGCTGGACGGCGACCGCTTCGCGCCGCCTCCCCTGACCGAAGGCGAAATCCACCTCGCCACGACGCGCTCGCTTGGCGATGCGCCGGCGCCCGTCCGCGCCGACATCCCCGACTGGTGCGTGCCGCTTTTCGAAAGCGCCTTCGGCGACGCCTGGACCGCCGAGGCCGCCGGTCTGGCGCAGCGTCCGCCGCTCGATCTCCGGGTCAACACCTTGAACGCCAACCGCGCACGAATCCTGACCGAGCTGTCCGGCGTCGGCGCGGCTCCGACCGCACTTGCGCCCCACGGCATCAGGATACCGCCCATCGACGGGTCGGGCCGGCACCCCAATGTCCAGGCGGAACCTGCGTTCCAGAAGGGTTGGTTCGAGGTCCAGGACGAGGGCTCGCAGGTCGTGTCAGCGCTTGCCGGCGCGACATCGGGCATGCAGGTGCTCGACTATTGCGCGGGCGCCGGCGGCAAGACCTTGGCGCTTTCGGCGGCGATGGAGAACAAGGGCCAGATCTTCGCCTACGATTCCGAGAAGGCGAGACTCGCGCCGATCTTCGACCGGCTGCGCCGCTCCGATAGCCGCAACGTCCAGGTCGTCACGAAGCCGCAGGAACTCGCGCCGCTCGAAGGCCAGATGGACATCGTGCTGGTCGACGCGCCCTGCACCGGCTCCGGGACCTGGCGCCGGCGGCCCGACGCCAAATGGCGGCTGGGCGAAAAGCAGCTTGGCGTGCGCATGGCCGAGCAGAGCGCCATCCTCGACAAGGCCGCAGCCTATGTGAAGCCGGGCGGCCGGCTGGTCTATATCACATGCTCCGTCTTCCCGGCCGAAAATGCCGGCCAGATAGGCGGGTTTCTTGCACGCTCGCCTGAATTCGAGCCGGTGGACCATCAACTGCTGTGGGCAGAACACTTCCCCGGCCATCAGCAAGCCGCGCGGGTCGACCCGGCCGGCGGCATTTCGCTCACCCCGGCGCGCAGCGGCACCGACGGCTTCTATGTCGCGGCGCTTCGCAAACGGGGCTGAACCTTGATTTTCAGTCACTCCGCTTCAGATATGCTGGCATGTTGAGTCAGGAGCATTCATGTCGAGCCGTGCAGCGCTAGTCCCCTTCATTCTTCTGGTTGTTGGCGGCGGTATGCTGATCGGCTTCCTCACGATGCCCGGCCCCTGGTACGAGGCGCTGGCGAAGCCGTCGTTCAACCCGCCGAACTGGCTTTTCGGCCCTGTCTGGACGGTCCTTTATGTCCTCATCGCCATCGCCGGCTGGCGCATCTGGCGGCGCGACCGCTCGGGCACGGCGATGAAGCTGTGGTGGCTTCAACTCGTCCTGTGTTTTCTCTGGTCGCCGATCTTTTTCGCCCTGCACCAGATCGGCCTCGCGTTGATTGTCGTGCTGGCGCTGTTTGCAACGATCCTGGCCTTCATTGCCGCCGCGTGGAATGTCGACCGTCCCTCGGCCTGGCTATTCTTCCCTTATGCGGCCTGGGTGGCTTTCGCTTCCCTGCTCAACGCCTCGTTCTGGCATCTCAACTGACATTTGCTGCACTGCACAATTTTTATTGCACGCGCTGGACTGCTTTGCCATAAGCTGTCGGCAAAGGACCAAAGCCGGTGGCGGCAGCAAAGATCATTCCCGACCCGAACTATGAGGAGCGCGTGCGCGCCTCGTTCGCACGCCAGAACGCCATGGCGACGATCGGCGCCGAACTCACGCTGGTGACGCCGGGCATCATCGAGATCGAGATGCCTTTCGCGCCGGCCCTCACGCAGCAGCACGGCTTCCTCCATGCCGGTGTCATCTCCGCAGCGCTCGATTCGGCCTGCGGTTATGCGGCGCTCTCGATCATGCCGGAAAACGCCGCGGTGCTGACCATCGAGTTCAAGGTCAACCTTCTAGCGCCGGGCAGGGGCGTGCGGTTCCTGTTCCGCGGCTCGGTCACCAAGCCCGGCCGCACTATTGTCGTCGCCGACGGACAGGCCTATGCCATCGGCGCGGACGACGAGGCAAAGCTCATCGCCACCATGACAGGAACGATGATGACGATCGTCGGCCGCGAAGGCATGGAGGGATGACGCGTTGCCGCCTCTAGCTACGCTCGCCGGCCGGCGGGTTCTCTTCGCGATGGCCGCTGACGCCGAATACGGTCCGCACCTCAAGGCGATCTTCACGCCGCTGATGACCGGCGTCGGGCCGGTCGAGGCCAGTATCTCCCTGACGCGGGCCCTGATGGAGTTGCAGGCCGACGGCGCGCTCCCTGATCTCGTCGTCTCACTGGGCTCGGCCGGCAGCCGCCGCCTCAAGCGCACCGAGGTCTATCAGGTGACCTCGGTCGCCTATCGCGACATGGATGCCTCGGCGTTCGGCTTCGAGAAAGGCGTGACGCCTTTCCTGGCGCTCCCCGCGACCCTGCCGCTGTCGATCAGCATTCCGGGCGTCGCGCAAGCGAGCATGTCCACCGGCGCGTCGGTCATCGCCGGTTCGGCCTTCGATGCGGTCGGCGAGGACATGGTGGACATGGAGACCTTCGCCTGCCTGCGCGTCTGCCAGGGTTTTGGCGTGCCGCTGGTCGGCTTGCGCTGCATTTCCGACGGCGACGCCGATGTCGAGCACATCGGCGACTGGCTGGAATATCTGCACATCGTCGATGAAAAACTCGCCGACGCGGTCGGGAAACTCGAAGCAGCGATCGCCAACGGCTCCGTAAAGCTTTGAGGCCCGCGCCACCCATTGCGCCGACTCACACTTTTCTTTAAACGCCCGCCATGAAGCACTCCGCGCACCAAGACTCGATCCTCATCATCGATTTCGGCAGCCAGGTCACGCAGCTGATCGCCCGGCGAATCCGCGAGGCCGGCGTCTATTGCGAGATCCACCCGTTCCAGAATGCAGCCGCGGCATTCGACCGGGTGAAGCCGAAGGGCGTCATCTTCTCCGGTGGCCCCGCCTCCGTAACCACCGAAGGCAGCCCGCGCGCGCCCCAGGCGGTGTTCGACTCGGGCGTGCCAATCCTCGGCATCTGCTACGGCCAGCAGACGCTTGCCGCGCAACTCGGCGGCACTGTCGAGGGTGGCCACGCTGCCGAATTCGGTCGCGCCGATGTCGAGATCAAGGCCGCGAGCCCGCTCTTCGAAGGCATCTGGGAAATAGGCAAGCGGTACCCTGTCTGGATGAGCCATGGCGACCGCGTGACGGAACTGCCCAAGGGCTTCCACGTCATCGCGACCTCAGAGAATGCGCCCTTCGCCATCGCGGTCGACGAGAGCCGCCGCTACTACACCACCATGTTCCATCCGGAAGTGGTGCACACGCCCGATGGCGCCAAGCTGTTGTCCAACTTCGTTCACAGGATCGTCGGGCTGAAATCCGACTGGACCATGTCGGCCTATCGCGCCGAAATGATCAGGAAGATCCGCGAGCAGGTCGGCAAGGAGCGCGTCATCTGCGGCCTTTCGGGCGGCGTCGACTCATCGGTCGCGGCGGTGCTTATCCACGAGGCGGTCGGCGACCAGCTCACCTGCATCTTCGTCGACCACGGCCTGATGCGGCTGAACGAGGCCGACGAAGTCGTGACGATGTTCCGCGACAACTATAACATCCCGCTCGTCCACGTGGACGCCGCCGACCTCTTCCTCACCCAGCTGGAAGGGGTTGCCGACCCCGAGACCAAGCGCAAGACGATCGGCCGCCTGTTCATCGAGGTGTTCGAAGCCGAGGCAAAGAAGATCGCATCGGACGGCAAGGGCGCGCCCGCCTTCCTCGCGCAGGGCACGCTCTATCCCGACGTCATCGAGAGCGTCTCCTTCTCCGGCGGACCTTCCGTTACCATCAAGTCGCACCACAACGTTGGCGGGCTGCCCGAGCGCATGAACATGAAGCTCGTCGAGCCGCTGCGCGAACTGTTCAAGGACGAGGTGCGCGCGCTTGGCCGCGAGCTTGGCCTGCCCGACCGGTTCATCGGCCGCCATCCGTTTCCGGGCCCTGGCCTCGCGATCCGCTGCCCGGGCGGCGTCACCCGGGAAAAGCTCGATATCCTGCGCAAGGCCGACGCGGTGTACCTCGACGAAATCCGCAAGGCCGGCCTTTATGACAAGATCTGGCAGGCCTTCGCGGTGCTCCTGCCGGTGCAGACGGTCGGCGTCATTGGTGACTACCGCACCTACGATTTCGTCTGCGCCCTGCGCGCTGTAACCTCCGTCGACGGCATGACGGCGGATTTCTACCCCTATGACATGAACTTCCTCGGCCGCGCCGCCACCCGCATCATCAACGAAGTCCGCGGCATCAACCGCGTCGTCTACGACGTGACGTCGAAGCCACCCGGGACAATCGAGTGGGAATGAGGAGGAAACTGCGGGTAGCCTGCCTGGTCGGTTAGCCCACTCGTATCCAATCCACGGATTCCAGCGCATAG
>JAPLOZ010000017.1 GCA_026400435.1 Hyphomicrobiales bacterium
TCCCAGAACCCGTCCGGCTTGGGCTTCGGCTTCGTGTTGCTCGTCGCCGGCTGTCCGACATCCGTCTTCGGGCGCGGCGTGGCTTCTGCCTGGGGTGCCACGGGCGCCTGCGGTTCGGCTTTCAGGACCTCGCTCAGCGCCTTGTCCCTGGCTGCGGCGCTCGCGGCCTCGTCGGCGAGACGCTTGGCTTCGGCTTCCTCACGCGCCTTGTCCTCGGCAAGCCGTCGCGCCTGCTCGGCCTCGACTTCAGCGCGCGCCTCCGCTTCGGCCTTTGCGGCAGTCTCGGCCTCCAGCCTCGCGGCTTCGGCTGCCTGGTTGGCGCGTTCTTCCGCGGCGCGCTGCGCTGCGGCTTCCGCCTCGAGGCGGGCCTTCTCGTCAGCCTCGGCCTTGGCTGCGGCCTCGGCTTCCAGGCGTGTCGTCTCCGCGGCCTGGCGAGCCGCTTCCTCGGCGGCGACGCGGGCACGCTCCTGCGCCTCTACCCTGGCCTGTTCCTCGGCCGCCAGCCGCGCTTTCTCGGCTTCCTCCTGCCGGACGCGCTCTTCCGCTTCGGCCTTCAGGCGAGCCGCCTCCTCAACCTTGCGCTTCGCCTCCGCTTCCGCTTGCGCGGCCTTGCGCGCCTCTTCCTGCTGCTTGCGCCATTCCTCGACGGTGCGGTCGTGTTCGTCCTGAAGCGCAGCATAGTAGCGCACCTCGCGCCGCAGCCGCTGCTTTTCCAGCAATGCGGACTGCATGCCCTCAACGCGCGCCTGCTCGCTCTCCAGCGCGCGCTGGGTGAGGAACTGCGCCAGCGGTTCGCTGTCAAAGGTGGCGGATGGCGCACCGACTGGCCCCTGCAGGCTGAAGCGCAACGCCGGATCGGAACCGACCAGGGCCTCCTGGCCCGGATCGTAGGTGATGGCGCCGGTGACGGAGACCTGGCCGGTGTTGAGGTCGGACTGGATATTGGCCTCTACCGTTGCCTCGGCATTCTTGAGTTCCAGCGGCGGGGCGCGCACGATGCCGCCGGCAATCGTGAAGGCCACTTCACCTGCATCGGCTGCGAAGCTGCCGGATGTAGCAAGGGCCGGCGCGAAGTCCGCCGTCCTGGCAGCATCGATGTCCTTGCCAACCTCGTCGGCCTTGGCGATGAACGCACTGAACGCTGCCGGATTGATGCCCGCGATGCTGAGCGAGCGGAACGCGGCGGTGCCCGATCCCGACAGCGTGGCGACCAGCCCCGATATCGACTTGCCGCTCGCCGAGAGCGCGGTCGACAGATCGCCGGTACCAGACAAGCCTGTATCGCCCAGCATCGAAGGAATGTCGGCGCCGGCAAGCTTCATCTGGCTCGAAAGAAGTCCCGTGCCGTCGTTGTTCTTGAGCTCGAACAGGCCGGTCACCTGTCCGCCAAAAAGCTTGGCCGACAGGTTCGAAAGCCTGAGGCTCTCGTCATCCAGGTTGAGCGTCAGGCCGGCATCATAGGCCGTGAGCGACGCCCCGGCGGCGAGCGTAGAGGCGGTTATGCCGATTTCCGCGCTGAACGGTGCGGAGACCTTTGGCGAGAACGGCGCCGAAGACCAGGTCCGACCGCTGCTTTCGAGCGCCGTTTCACCCAGCACCATGGCCGCGAACGGCTCGAGGTCCAGTTCGTCAACAGTGAGCTGGCCGCTGAGATGCGGCTTGCCGCCCTTGAGGGCGGCGTTGATTTCGCCTGCGACCGCACCTTCATTGACGGTTCCGGCAAGCCCCTTGAGAGCGAGAAGACCAGAGCCGTAGTCGACATCGGCTTCCAGATCGACCGGCGCGCCGGCCCCCATCGCAGGCAGCGCGACGCCCGTTGTCATGAGCCACGGCTCGATGTCGGCCGCCCGCAGGCGGGCATGGCCTTTCAGTTGCGCCGCCGCCTCGGCAAGTCTGGTGTTGCCTGAAAAGTCCGCCGAGAAATCATCGGCGGCAAGGTTGAAGGATGTTGCGAGGTCGCCCGACAGCTTGCCCTTGAGCGTGAACTCGGCCTCTCCGGGGCCGGTCAGTCCAAGCGGCAGCACCGGAACGCCGCACAGCGCCAGCAGGGCGGTCGCATCGTCGTTGCGGCCCGACAGCGTCACCGACACGTCGGCATCGCCGGCCTGTCCGGACTGGCCGCTGCCCGAAAGCGTCGCCGAAAGCGCCGTGCCGCCCATGTTGCCCTGTGCGCTGACCGCCACGCCGGTGGATCCGTCGCCGTTGGCTGCTGCTGTCGCGACGATATCGAGCTGCGCATCCTGGAAAAGCCCGCGGTAAGCCAAAGACCGCGCCTGCAGGCCCTTGATGAAACCATTGTCCCCGTACCGTTCGGCCGCGGCCGCGATGAGCGGCGCGAGATCGACGGCGACCAGCGTGGCATCGATGTTGCCCGATGGAGTGGCGGGAAAGTCGCGCACGGTGCCTGTGGCGCTGATCGTCGCTCCGGCGAGATCGCCGATCGACAGGCGATCGATTTCCAGCAGCCCGTCGCGCAACCTCACGGTGGTATCGACCGACTGCGCGGTAAACCCGGCCGCCGTGACCGGGCCAGCCTTGACCGCCAGGTCGAGGTCGCCGTCCGCGAAGCGGTTGACGCCGACATCGCTGACGAACAGCGATGCCAGCGCGGTCAAGCCGTCGACGTCGAGGGCGCCGCCCTGCAGCTTGAGAACCGTCGTCGGCTTCGCGTCCTTGGGCTGCCGCCGCTCGGCCTCGCCCCGAAACGTCGCGCTGCCAAGCCCCAGTTCCAGATTGCTGAATTTCTGACGCTCGCGCGTCAGATCGACGTCGGCACGAAACCCCGCTGCGGGCAGCCGCCGGATCGCCTCGTCGACATCGCGCGCTGCCCATGCGGCAAAACCCGACGGCTGGCCGATCGCCAGCAGCAGCGAACCGGAAAAGCCGAGCTCGCCCTCGGTCTTCAACGCGCCCTTGGCCTCAAGCGTCGTGCGGCCGGGAAGGGTCGCGCCGAGCGACTTGACCGTCCACCCGTCGCTCGCAGGTTCCGCCGACAGTCTCACCTCGCGGATGGTCGTGTCGCCGGCGACCACGGCCGGCAGATTGACCTCGACGGTTCCCGGGATCGTGGGTTTGGGCAGGTCGAGCAGGGTTTCCTGCAGCGCCGCCAGCCGCTCCGACAGCGTCAGACCGCCGTCCTCGGCACCTGCGCCGATCGCCTCGTCGAAGCGCATCTGCGCTCCGTCGACCGACATGGCGAAGCGCGGCTCGGATCCGAAATCGACGAATCCCTTGCCCTCGGCGGAGTAAGGGTTGTCGAGCGGGCCGGTCTCGAACAGAAACTGGTCAAGCGCCAGCCGCTCCGAGTCCAGCGCGAACTTCCCCTTGACGCGGAAACCGGGACCTTGGGCCGGCGGCGGCGGCGCCTCCTTGGGCTCGACGCGACGCGCCGCCAGCTTGAACTCGCCGGCATATTTCGCCGCGCCCGCTGATTCGAAACGCAGGTCGCCGTCGGATTCGATCGATACCTTCTGGACTTCGGGCTCGGCCTGTATCCGCAGGCGCATGGCGCCGGAACTGGCGCGCCCGGTGTTGATCGTGACGGCGGAGCGCAGCCCGTCGGCGCGCATGGTGCCAACCATCCGCCAGGGGCCAGCCAGCGATTTCGCCGAAATCTCGGAGTTGATCTCGGTCAGCTTGTGGGTGCGTCCGCTGGCGGCATGAACGATCGTCACCTGCCCTTCCGTCACCGTCAGCTTTTCGATCGAAATCTGGCCGGCGTCGAACGGGGCGGAGGGCCGCATGGCCCAGTCGATCGTGCCGTCGTCGGCGACCTCGATGGTCGCTTTCGGGCGCACGAGCCGCATGTCGAAAATATGGAAGTCGCCGCTCAGCAGCGGTGCGAGCTCGGCATCCATCGAGAAGGTCTCGGCGGTCATGGCCGGCTCGCCGCCCGGTCCGCCGCCGACCGCGACATCGGAGAAGGTTACCGACGGAAACGGCAGGATCGTTGCCGTCGCCTCGCCATGAACGGTCACCTTGCGGCCGAGAATGGCGCTTGCCTCGCGCTCGAAGTCGGCCCGGTAGCTTGACCAGTCGACGACATAGGGCGCTACCAGCACCGCAGTGAGCGCCAGCACGAACAGTCCACCGAAGATCACGAACAACCGTGCCAGCGTCGGCCCCGCAACTGCCTGAGACAGAATTCTAGTCTAACCACATCAGCGTGTCGATAAAGTGGCGATTTTCATAGTCTTTTCGCCCCGGCCCTTCGACCCGGGCCACGCGTTCAACCGTGCCGCATCGGCCAGATCTTGCCGGGATTGAGGATGTTGTCGGGATCGAGCGTCGCCTTGATGGCGCGCATGACGTCGACGCCGGCCACCCCGATCTCGCCCTCGATGAAGCCGATCTTGCCCTGTCCGATACCGTGCTCGCCGGTGCAGGTTCCTTCCATCCGCAGGGCGCGGGCGTTCAGCCTTGCGACAAACTCCTCCGCCAGTTCTATGTCCTTGCGGTCGCCGTCCTCCATGAGCACCAGCGTATGAAAGTTCCCGTCGCCGACATGACCAACGATCGGCGCGATCAATCCCATTTCCGCAATATCGGATTCTGTCTCGGCGATGCATTCGGCAAGCCGCGAAATGGGCACGCAGACGTCGGTCGAAAGTCCGCGCGAACCCGGACGCAGCGTCAGTGAAGCCCAATAGGCGTCGTGGCGCGCCTTCCACAACTTGTTGCGTTCTTCCGCGACCGTCGTCCAGATGAACTGCCCGCCGCCGAATTCGGCGGCGATCTCGCCGAAGGATTGCGCCTGTTCGGTCACGCTGGCATCGCTGCCGTGGAACTCCAGGAACAGGCACGGACTCTCCGGGTAGTCGAGCTTGGAATAGTTGATCATGGCGCGCATCTGCAGCGCGTTGACCAGCTCGATGCGGGCAACCGGAACACCCATCTGGATCGTCGCGATCACCGCCTCGCACGCCTGTTCGACGCTCGGAAACGGGCACACCCCGCCCGAGATCGCCTGCGGAATGCCCGAGAGCCTGAGCGTGAGCGATGTGATGATGCCGAGCGTACCCTCGGAGCCGACCAGCAGCCGCGTGAGATCGTAACCGGCCGAACTCTTCCGGGCGCGCTTGCCGGTCGTGACAAGTTTGCCGTCCGCCATCACGGCCGTCAGCGACAGGACGTTGTCGCGCATGGTGCCATAGCGCACGGCATTGGTGCCCGAAGCGCGTGTTGCCGCCATGCCGCCGAGGCTGGCGTTGGCGCCGGGATCGATCGGGAAGAACAGGCCGGTGTCGCGCAGATAGTCGTTCAACTGGTGGCGCGTTACGCCGGGCTCGACGGTGCAGTCGAGATCCTGCGGATTGACCTCGACAATCCGGTTCATGCGCGAAGTGTCGAGCGATATGCCTCCGCCAGGCGCGTTTACCGCGCCTTCCAGCGACGTTCCCGTTCCGAACGCGATCACCGGAACGCGGTGCTGCGCGCAGGTCCGCACGATCTCCTGCACCTCGGGCGTGTTCTCAGCAAAAACCACGCCGTCGGGCGCCTGCACCGGGATATAGGTCGTGGTATGCGCGTGTTGCTCTCGGATCGCCTGCCCTGTCTGGAAGCGCTCGCCGAAGCGCTGCTTAAGCAGGCCCAGCACCGCCGCGATGCCGGCTTCGTTGCGTTCGACGGTGTTCAGGTCGCTGAGAGCCATTGTTTCCTGCGCATTTAAGCCATCGGCGGTCTTGTCACGTGGCTACTGAAGGGTAGTGTCACCGGCGTCGCGGCTTGTCCAGCGCCACCAGCAAACAGGCCAGTTCCATGACGACCGCAGCAGCACCCTTTACCTCCGCCATCATGCAGGTCGAGAAGGACTGGATCGACTACAACGGCCACATGAACATGGCCTACTACAACGTCCTGTTCGACCGCGGTTCGGACGAGGCCTTCGAGGCCATGGGGCTCGGCCCGGCCTATGCGCGTGCGCGCAAACTCACCATCTACACCGCCGAAATCCATCTCTGCTATGTCAGGGAACTCCATCTGGCGGACCGGGTACGCGTCTCGTTCCAGTTGCTCGATTTTGACGAGAAGCGTCTGCACGCCTTCCAGGAAATCCAACATGCCGACGGCTGGCTGGCGGCTACTTGCGAAAGCCTCTCTCTGCACATCGACATGAGCGGTCCCAGGGTCGCACCCTTCCCCGCCGATATCATGGCCAATGTCGAGGCGATGCGCGCGGCGCACGCCGCGTTGCCCGTGCCTGTGCGGGCAGGTCGATCGATCGGCATCAAGCGGAAAGCCTGACCGGAATTGCCTGCGTCTGCGGGGCCGGTTGGATCGTGGCTATGGCGCACGCGCAACACTTGGCGACCAATTAACCTTTACAATCCGTAAACGCGCAAAAACACGACTGGCCACCATTGATCGCCGGCTGCGACTCGGCGGAAATCCCTGCCGCAGGGACGCGTCCGGAAATCCGGGCGAAGGCGGGACAGATGAAACACGACATCGGGGCAGTCGCCCACCGGCTCGCCGGCGACCAGCGCATAACCGACTACGACTTCTGGCGCGCCCTCAAGAACCTCGACAACGAAATCTACCGCATTTCGGGCGACCACGAACCGATTCCGATCGAGATGATACGCTGGCGCATGATCATCAAGAAAGCACGCAATCAACGCGGCCACGGCTGACTGCGCCCACGCCCCTGACCGAAGTTGCCGGAAAGATGCCGATATTGTATGTTGTGGCAAATCAGTACGGTCCCGGTCACCCCTAGACCGCCCGTGGAGGAATCTCATGGAATTGAACCGTCGCGAATTGCTGATCGGTGCAACGGCATCCGCAGCCACTATTGCAGGGCTTGTTCCGGCCGGAGCGGCCAAGACGTCATGGTTTACGGGAACGGCCGTCGATAACGGCGTAACCTTCAAGACGACCAATTTTGCCGCCGTCGACAAGAAGTGGCACAAGCAGGTCGTCAAGTACAAGTCGAGCGAGCCGGCAGGCACCGTTGTCGTCGACACCCGCCATCACTTCCTCTACCTGATCATCGAGAACCAGACCGCTATTCGCTACGGCGTCGGCGTTGGCCGCGAGGGTTTCCAGTGGTTCGGCCGCGCCAATGTCGACCGCAAGGCGCTGTGGCCGAAATGGACGCCGCCGCCCGAAATGATCGAGCGTCATCCCGAACTGCCGGCCTTCGTGGACGGCGGATCGCCGAAGAATCCGCTTGGCCCTCGCGCGATGTATCTTTTCCGCGATGGCGCGGACCTCGGCTACCGTTTCCACGGCACGCTGGAGCCGTGGAGCATCGGCACCGATGCGTCTTCCGGCTGCATCCGCATGTTCAACGAGCATGCGATCGACCTTTACCAGCGCTGCCCGATCGGCACCGCGGTTCAGGTATTGCCCCATATTGCCGACCGGGCGCCCGCCCCTCAGGTTGACGCCCAGAACGGATGAGCCAGGCCAGGATGATCTCAATATCGAACCTTGCAAGGGCCGGCGTTTTCGCCGGCCTGTTGGCGTTTGCCGCATCCTGCAGCACCACGAGCATGTCACCCGGCGACGTGCTGCCGCCGCAGACCAGCGGCGGCGCGACGGACGACCCGGCGACCGGCTTCGAAAACGTGAAGGCCGGCTCCGAAGAAGAGTTCATCCTGTCGGCCGGCCGCCGCATCTACTTCACCGAGAGCTCGGCCGCACTCGACGACACAGCCAAGGCAACGATCAACAACCAGATCGCCTTCCTCAACAAATATCCGCGCTGGTTCGCCAAGCTGCAGGGCTTCGCCGACGATCCCGGCGGCGACGCCAAGATGGTGAAACTGTCGCAGCAACGCGCCGACGCGGTCATGAACTACATGATCGCCAACGGCATTGCGCCGGGCCGTCTCTGGGCCAAGGGTTACGGCAAGGAGCGCGTCGTGCGCGCATGTACCGAGCGGGCCTGCAAGGTGCAGAACCGGCGCGTCATAACCAATCTGCGCGAATCCCGTGACGAACCGGACGACGGGCAGTAGGGCATCTGACCGAAAGACGTAAAGCGGCTTTCGGTCAGATCGGATGCCCCGCCGATAGCCTCGGCGCCCGCCAGGCGGGCGCAAGTCCTTGAAGCTGCTCTCCCGGCGCGACGACGAGCGCGGCGGAACAAACCGGCGACGTTGCTGGTCTTTCAGTCCCGAATCACTACATTGGGACGATGCCGGATTTTCCCGACGACATGCCCTTCTTCGACGAGGAGCCCATGCCCCGCGCAGGCGTTGCGCGTCCCGCTGAGCCCTCCGGCATCGCGGCGCGCGCCATGGCGGCACGTCAGGGCCATAACCAGCCTTCGGACTATCTGAAGGGCCTCAATCCCGAACAGCGGCTCGCAGTCGAAACGACCGAAGGCGCGGTGCTTGTGCTGGCGGGAGCCGGCACCGGCAAGACGCGCGTCCTCACCACCCGCATCGCGCATATCCTCAGTCGCGGCCTCGCCTATCCCTCGCAGATCCTTGCCGTCACCTTCACCAACAAGGCCGCGCGCGAGATGAAGAGCCGCATCGGGCTGCTGATTGGCGAAGGCAGCGCCGAAGGCATGCCGTGGCTCGGCACGTTCCACTCGATCGGCGTGAAATTCCTGCGCCGGCACGCCGAAATTGCCGGGCTGAGGTCCGATTTCACCATTTTGGACACCGACGACGTGATCCGGCTGGTGCGCCAACTGATCCAGGCCGAAAACCTCGACGACAAGCGCTGGCCGGCGCGCCAGTTCGCCATGATGATCGACGGCTGGAAGAACAAGGGGCTGGGGCCAGCCGAGATCCCGGAAGGCGACGCCAGGAGTTTTGGCAACGGCAAGGGCCGCGAACTGTATCGCGCCTACCAGGAGCGATTGAAGACCCTAAACGCCTGCGACTTCGGCGACCTTTTGTGCCATCCGATCAGGATCTTCCGCGAGAATCCCGATGTTCTCAAGGACTATCACCGCAAGTTCAAATACATCCTCGTCGACGAGTATCAGGACACCAACACGGCGCAGTATCTGTGGCTGCGGCTCCTGGCGCAGCGGCCGCAGGTGAAGGGCGCCGATCTTCCGGCCGAAGGCCGCAAGCCCGACTGGGCATCGGCCGGCGAGGCCGCCCGAGCGGAGGGCCAGCCGCCGCAGGCGGCGGTACGGCCCGCGAGCGAAAACAATCGGCAGCAAATCAATATTTGCTGCGTCGGCGACGACGACCAGTCGATCTATGGCTGGCGTGGCGCCGAGGTCGACAACATCCTGCGCTTCGACAAGGATTTCCCCGGCGCAACCATCATCCGGCTGGAGCGCAACTATCGTTCCACGGCGCACATCCTGGGCGCGGCGTCCCACCTCATCGCCCATAACGAGGGGCGGTTCGGCAAGACGCTGTTCACCGAGCGCAACGATCCGGAAGACGCCAAGGTCAATGTTCACGCCGCATGGGATTCCGACGAGGAGGCGCGCGCCGTCGGCGAGACGATCGAGCAGGCGCAGCGACCCGATAGGAACGGCAACCGCCACAACCTCAACGACATGGCGATCCTCGTGCGGGCATCCTTCCAGACGCGCTCCTTCGAGGATCGCTTCATCGAGATCGGGCTGAACTACCGCGTCATTGGCGGACCGCGCTTCTACGAGCGGCAGGAAATCCGTGACGCGATGGCCTATTTCCGCGTTGTCGCTCAAGGGGCCGACGACCTAGCATTCGAGCGCATCGTCAACGTGCCGAAGCGCGGGCTTGGCGAAGCCACAATCCGCCAGATCCACGATACCGCGCGCGGCCTGGGCGTGCCGATGCTGGCGGCTGCCGCCCTGCTTGCGGAAAGCGACGAACTGAAGCCCAAGCCGCGCGCCGCGCTGCGCGAGGTCGCCGCCAACTTCGCCCGCTGGCAGGCGGCGCTGGAAACCACGCCGCATGCCGAACTCGCCGAGACCATCCTTGAAGAGAGCGGCTACACCGACATGTGGAAGAACGACCGCTCGGCAGAGGCGCCGGGCCGGCTGGAGAACTTGAAGGAGCTGATCCGCTCCATGGAAGAATACGAATCGATGCGCTCCTTCCTCGAACATGTCGCCCTGGTGATGGACGCCGAGCAGAACGCCGAACTGGACGCCGTCAACATCATGACGCTGCATTCGGCCAAGGGGCTGGAGTTCGAGACGGTGTTCCTGCCGGGCTGGGAGGAGGGCCTTTTCCCGCACCAGCGCGCGCTCGACGAAGGCGGCCGTTCGGGTCTCGAGGAAGAACGCCGGCTAGCTTATGTCGGCCTGACCCGCGCCAAGAAGCACCTGCACATATGGTTCGTCTCAAACCGCCGCATCCACGGCCTGTGGCAGTCGACCATCCCGTCGCGCTTCCTCGACGAATTGCCGGAAGCCCATGTCGAGGTCGCCGAATCTGGCAATGCCTACGGCGGTTACGGCAATCCTTATGGCAGCGGTTCGTTCGCGTCCGGGCGCGGCGGCAAGGGCGGCGGCGATCGCCGCAACCCATACGGCGCGTCGCGCTTCGACAATGTCGGCGCGGAAGGCAGCGGCGCCTTCTCCAACACCTATGCGACGCCTGGCTGGGCGCGCGCGCAGGCCAACCGCACCCAGGCGACCGACCAAAATTGGGGCACGCGCTCCGGCCATCAGGTCGAGCGGATCGGCTACGGCGAGACCGACAGCGGCTACGGCGCCGGCCGCACCTCGGTCAAGTCGCGCACCATCGAAGGCGAACTGGTCGCCAAGTCGGTGTCCGACACGCCCTCGCCTTTCAGGATCGCCGACCGGGTGTTCCATCAGAAGTTCGGCTACGGCAACGTCTCGGCGGTCGAGGGCAACAAGCTCACCGTCGATTTCGACAAGGCCGGGCAGAAAAAGGTGCTCGACGGCTTTGTAAACGCGGCCTGAGCCGTCGCCTTCCATTGACCAGCCAGCGCCCGAAACCGGCAGGATTCGAACTCTGCCTTTGTTTCGTCGCAAAAAGTCCTTGATTGGTTGACACCATTATTTCTGGGGCTTTCGGACGCGAACCATCGCGTAAATGCAATTTGGACGGGGTAACGCCCGCAATACCGGGGACATGACAAAGGTTGGTTAACCATCTTTGTCCATCATTCGTCAGATCGGCAGCGAAACGGGTGCGGTCAATGACCACGCAGAACCCGGGCGTCGGCCGATCGCGCGGCTTGTTCAGCCGTGCGATGTGGTATTGGTTGAGAGAGACGAGTTGCATGGCGTTTGTGCGCATCGGGGGCGGGAGCAGCCGTTCCGACATCGGTCCTGGAGTTCTGTCGGTACGTCTTGCGAAAGCGCTTCGCTGGGTGGCGGTTCCATGCGCAAGCGTCGCACTCGCGTCATGGTCGGTAGCGACCTTGGCGGGCCTGCATTCCGCCGCCTCCCTCGCCTACAGTGAGACTTTCGTACCCGGCAACGCGCCATATCAGGGGCAAATCGCTATCGAAGCGCCGCAAAAAGCGCCCGCCAAGGTCAAGACTGCGTCGGCGGCGGCTGCCATGCTTAAACCTGCCCAGCCGACCGGCTTGCGGACATTCACCAGGAAGCCCGCCCCCGCCAGCAGCGATGCCGGCGCCGATCCTTTTGCCAAGGTCGTCATCGAGGCCAGGCTTTCACGCCAGAAGCTGCTTGAGGTGTTCTCGAAAGCCGGCATGGCGATCGTGGAAACGCCTTCCGCGGCGCCTTCCGCCGACCCCTTCGCCAAGGTGGTTGCCGATGCAAGACTTTCGCACGAAAAGCTGCTTTTGGCGTTTGCCGACGCCGGCATGGCGGTGGTGGACGAAGGGATCGACGAGCCCGTCCAACTCGCGCTTGCGATGCCTGCGGCCGAGCGTTTCCGTCGCGCCGGCCCTGAAGATTCGGCCGGCGCCGATCCGCTCTCGTCGGCCGCTCTGAGCCGGACACTCCTAGGCGGCGAATTCGCCTATCCCGAGGCCGACGACGCCAAAGCCGACAATCCGGTCCAGCTTGCGCTGGCGTCGGTTGCGGACGATCCATTCGGCATGGGCGAAGACGCCGACGGCTTGTCGATGCCCGAGAGCGTCGACCTGCCGCCCTCAAAGCCGGCCGAGCGAGCAAAGCCAGCCGATGCGGCAAGCGACAAGGACGCGAGCGAACCGGCAATTGCGCCAAAGCCCGGCAAGGCCGCAAAACGGCAGCCGCCGGCGAAGCCCGAGCCGCAGGCGCTGGCCTATGCACGGCCGGACAAGCCTGAGACGGCCGGCGCCTTCAACAACCTCTTCAACAAGCCGAAGGCCGGCCCCGGCGTCGCCATCTACGACATCTCCGCCGGCGTGGTCCACATGCCCGACGGCTCCAAGCTGGAAGCCCATTCGGGCATCGGCAAGATGGCCGACAACCCGCGTTTCGTGCATGTGAAGATGAACGGGCCGACGCCGCCCAATACCTACCGGCTGTCGATGCGCGAACAGCGTTTCCACGGCGTCGAGGCGGTCCGCATGACGCCGGTCGGCGGACAGGCGATGCACGGCAGGACCGGCATCCTCGCGCATTCCTATCTGCTGCGCGGCGGCCGGGCCGAATCGCACGGCTGTGTCGCCTTCAAGGACTATCCGAAGTTCCTGAAGGCCTTCAAGCAGGGCAAGGTCAAGCAGCTGGTCGTTGTGCCGAGCATGTCAAAGATGCCGAAACAGCCGAAGGTGCAGATGGTGTCGAACAGCGATTCCGGGGCCTGAGTCCGGCCCCTATCCCCGCATCGCCTTCAATTTGACCGCCGCCGTCGCGGCGAGATCTGCATAGCGGCCCTCCAGCGCCCGCGCCCGGTCCACAACCGGAAAGTCGTGGCCCATCGCTTCCAGCGCGGTCTTCAGCTTTTCGACAAACTGCGCCTGCGTCTCAAGTTCCGAGAACAGCGCCTTGACTTGCTCCAGGCTGATCTCGGGATCGTTGAGCATTTTCGGAACGACCTTGAGCATCTTGTTGCCGGCCCGGATTTCATCGTCGAGAATTTTCAGCCAGTCGGCCACGGGTCGCTCCGCATGCGGGACGCTGGGGCAGCGTCGTGGCGGACACATAGCGCCCCGCGGCGCATTCGCCAAATCGAGCGCTTTGCAAATACGTGCGCGGATATGGAAAAGTCTCGGCAAGGCGCTAGTGTGCGCCGCAATTTCGAACGGAGTATGTGACGATGAGCAGCCCGACAGCCAATATTCCCGCCCTCGCCAGCGGCCGCGTCGCGGTCATCACCGGCGCCGGCAGCGGCATCGGCCTGGCGGCGGCCAGGCATCTCGCGAGTGCCGGCATGAAACTGGTGGTCGCCGATCTCCCGGGAGCGGCTCTGGACGCGGCGGGCAAGGCGGTCGCGGACGCGGCGGGAAGTTCGGAAAAGGTGCTTGCCCTCGCCTGCGATGTGGCCAAGGCAGGCGACCTGAAGGCGCTTGCAGACAGGGCCTATGACAGGTTCGGCGAAGTCTCCTTCCTGATGAACAACGCGGGCGTCGGCAACAACCCCGGCAAGCCCTGGGAGAACCTCGACGCCTGGAAGAAACTGATCGACGTGAACCTCTGGGGCGTCGTTCACGGCGTGCAGGCCTTCGGCGCGCGGATGCTGGCGCAGGGTACGCCCGCCATGATCGTCAACACCGGCTCCAAGCAGGGCATCACCACGCCGCCCGGAAACCTTTGCTACAACGTCTCGAAGGCGGCGCTGAAGAGCTACACCGAAGGCTTGGCGCACGCGCTGCGCAACGAGCCCGGCGCCCATGTCTCCGCGCACCTGCTCATACCTGGCTTCACCTTCACCGGCATGAGCGGAGGAACCGGAAGCAAAGCTCCCGGCGCATGGACGGGAGAGCAGGTCGTCGACTTCATGATTGCATCTCTGGCACGCGGCGACTTCTACATACTGTGCCCCGACAACGAGACCGACCGCCGCACCGACGAGCGCCGGATGGCGTGGGCCGTCGGCGACATCATCGAGAACCGCCCTGCCCTGTCGCGCTGGCATCCGGACTTCGGCGGCGCTTTCGCGGATTTTCTCAAGCGATAGCGACCGTCAGTGCGCTGACCAGCGCTCCAGGAAGTCCTCGATGCTCAGCGACTGCATGTCGGGCACGGCATCGGCGAGTTTCGCGACCGGCCAGTCCCACCAGGCGAGCGCCTCGATCCTTGCGCAAACCTCCGCCGCGAACCGCAGCCGCAGCGGCTTTGCGGGTACGCCCGTCACGATCTCGTAGGCGCCAACGTCGTTGGTCACGACCGCGTTTGCGCCTACCACTGCGCCATTGCCGATCGTTACGCCAGGCAGGATGACGGCACCGTGTCCGATCCACACGTCATGCCCGATTCGTACTGTCTTGCCCTGCCTGCGCGCCTTGAACGCGCCGTCCACGCCCAGCCAGCGGAAGTATTCGTTCGGCCTGTAGCTGACCTTGTGCTGCGTGATCCGCTCGACCGGATGTTCCAGCGCATTGATGCGGCTGTTTGCGGCGATCGAGCAGAATTTGCCGATCTCGGTGTAGATCGCCTCGGCGTTGCGTTCAAAGTACGAGAAGTCTCCGACCGTCACCTCGCGCAGAACCACGCGCTCGCCTATCGCAGCGTAGCGTCCGAGGCGGCAGGATTTGAGCTCGGCCGTTGGATGGATGCGCGGTTCGGCATCCCTGAAACGGAGGTCGTCTGGCCTGTCCATGGCTGGCGCTTTACGCCGCCCGGGGGGAGACGGCAAGCTATTGCGGCTTGCCATTCTCCCAAACGACGTTCTCCCCAAACAGCGGGACAGTGGTCATCGACATCTTGGCCGATCCGTCCTGCACCTGGCGCGAATGTGCCAGGTAGATCAGCGTGTCGTTCGCCTTGTCGTAGATGCGGTTGACCACCTGTTCCTTCCAGATCAGGCTGATGCCTTGCTTGAAGATTTCCTCGCCCGCTTCTCCGAGTTCGATGTCGCCGATCTTGATCGCGCCCGTCTGCTTGCAGGAAATCGCGGTGTCGGACGGGCTCTCGAACCAGTTGCCCTTCTGCAGCCGGTCGATGACGCCCCGGTCGAAGTACGAGACGTGGCAGGTCACGCCTTCCACCTTGGGATCCTTGATGGCCTCGACCACAATGTCGTTGCCGATCCAGTCGACCCCGACCTCGCCCACCTGTTGAGCCGAAGCGGGAGCCGACAGCGTCAAGGCGCCAACCACTCCGGCAATCCCGACAAGCCGCATTGCGCTTCTCCACAAACCATGTCCGGCCCCAGAATTGGTGGCCGGCAATCGCAAGCGCAAGTGCCTCTTATGCCGCAGGCCTGAACATGCGCGTCAGGACGCCCGATTTGAAGACGAACTGCTGCACGAGTGCGCCCAGCACATGAACGGCTACGACCAGAAGCAGCACCGTTTTCAAAGCCTGGTGCACTTCGCCCGCGGGGCCGAGGCCGAGAAACCATGCGGCCGCGCCTGACAGCGGGACCAGGAATATCAGCAGGTAAAGCACCCCATGCACCCCATGCGCCGCAATCCGGACGACAGCCGACTCGTTGGCAGGCAGAGGCGGCGCGCCGCGGGTGAGACGCAGCCAGACCCTTGCGATTGCGAGAACCAGCACCGCCAACCCGCACGCGATGTGCAGATAGGCCATCGGCATGTCGCCGGCAGCCACCGCTGCCCCGTCTTCGAAGGCGTCCCACGCATGCTCCATCCCGTCATGCGCCACGAACTGCACGACAATAAGCGCCGCGATGATCCAATGCAGCGTGATCTGGGTAGGCGAATATCCTGATGGCCTGTCTGTCGCTGAAACCATGTTATGCTGTCCCTGAGATGGCGAACGCCGGGTTGGGGCCGGCTGGCGATGTGGTCGTGGCATCATGGCTCTTTTTTGTCCTGCCGCGCCACGCTATATCAGGCTGATGAAGCAACTTTTTGACCTGCCTTTGGCAGCCGCTCCCGATATTGCACGCGGCGCAGCGCTTGTCGCAGGGACAACCTGCTTCGCATTCGCTTCCGCGCTCGACAAGGGCGCAGCCTTCGTCATGTTTACGGCCGAACCCGGCCCCGCCTTGTGCCTCTGATCTCGGCACGAAACATCGGACCATCCCGCCCATGATGCGTTTCATCATTTCTGGTATTCTGGTTCTGATGGCGGCCGTCATGGGCTTCATCGCCTTCCAGTGGTACCGGACCAATCATGCGGGCGAGGCATACGGCGCGCCTTTCACGCTTGTCGATCAGACTGGTGCGCCCATCACCGAAGCGGCTTTCCGGGGCCAGCCAAGCGCAGTGTTCTTCGGCTTCACGCACTGTCCGGAGGTCTGCCCGACAACGCTGTTCGAGCTTGACGGCTGGCTGAAAAAACTCGGCGACGACGGCAAGAACATCCGCGCCTATTTTGTGTCCATTGACCCGGAGCGCGACACGCCCGAACTCATGAAAACCTATGTCAGCAACGTGTCGGACCGCATTGTCGGCATCTCCGGCGAGCCCGACAAGGTGCATCAAATGGCCAAGTCCTTCGGAATATTCTGGCGCAAGGTCGATCTCGTGGGAGGCGACTACACCATGGACCACACGGCCTCCGTGCTGCTGTTGCACGGCAGCGGCGATTTCGCCGGCACCATCGCCTACGGCGAAGATCCGGACACGGCGCTCGCCAAGCTGAAGCGCCTGGCCACCGAAGGCTAGCCATGCCGCAGACGCGCCTGCACGTGACCACGGACGCGGCCACCGCCGACCTCTTGTTTGCGGCGCTCGAGGCGGCATTCGAGGACGACGGCCTGCCGATTTCCGTGTTCGATCCCGAGGACAACGGCATCAAGGAGGTGTCGCTCTACGCCGACGGCGATGTCGGCGGCATCGAGCGGCGGCTTTGCGAAATCATCGAAAGCGTCGGCCTGCAAGCCGTGGTCGGCCGCGAAGTTGTGCCCGACATCGACTGGGTCGCGAAATCGCTGGATGGTTTGCAGCCGGTGCGCGCCGGCCGCTTCCTCGTGCA
Source organism: Hyphomicrobiales bacterium (assembly GCA_026400435.1). GTDB lineage: Bacteria > Pseudomonadota > Alphaproteobacteria > Rhizobiales > Rhizobiaceae > Mesorhizobium_K. The sequence goes on from JAPLOZ010000017.1 coordinate 16,886, forward strand.
TGGCGCGCACGACCGCGACAGGCGTCGGCCGGGCGACCTCGCCATCGAGATCGAGGCGGGGCTTGCCTTCGGCACAGGGCATCATGGCACGACGTCTGGATGTCTTGAGATGATCGAAACGGTTGTCTGCCGCGAGCACCCGCGAAACGCGCTCGATCTTGGCACCGGAAGCGCCGTACTTGCCATCGCGCTGGCCAAGCTTGCGCATATTCCCGTCCTGGCGACCGATATCGATCCTGTCGCGACGCTGGTCGCTGCTGCAAACGCCCGGCTGAACGGCGTGTCGCGCTACATCGAGACGCGCACCGCAGCGGGCTTTCACGATCCGGCTTTCGCCAGGCGCGCGCCGTTCGACCTCATCGTTGCCAACATTCTTGCCCGGCCGCTGATGCGGATGGCTCCGGACATGGCCCGTTCGGTTCGGCTCGGCGGATCGCTGATCCTGTCAGGCATTCTCGAACGCCAGCGCAACGCCGTACTTGCGGCATATGCTGGGCAACAATTGCGGCACGTCCGCACGCTCTGGCGCAACGGCTGGGTCACGCTCCATTTGAAGCGCTGACGCCGGCAAGGCTAGGCATGCGTAGGGCCGGGCGGATTGCGCGAGCCTGCGCGAGAGTCGCCAATATCTGCGAGGTTGCCGTGGTCGACCGACGGAAGGATGCCGCTCATATGACGGGCTGCCCCACGCCTGCGGGATTCCACCATTGCTTCGAGGACGGTGCGGAAAAATCCGCTCTTGCCGGAGATAGCTGTCATCATCGTTCTCCAGGTCGGAACGCTGCAACTCCTCCACGGATTGAAAGCTACGCGCTGCGCCGGGCGGCGAACAGACGCAACACCGCATGACTGCCATTCGTTTCCACGCGATCTTGTCTTGAGCCGCCGCCCCGAAGAATCACGGCGAAATCCCTGGCACAGACTTCGAGATCGCCGAAAATCGGTTCCGATTTTGCCGTCCGATGCTGTAGGGTTCCCGCCTCTGCAGGGAGTGGGAAACCGGCCGCCATGTACCAGGATTTCGACGAGGTGAACGACCCATCCCGGGGCATGGCGCGGGTGGCCCTGCTGCGCCACTGGCTGGCGCAAAAAGGTCTCGACGGCTTCATCGTGCCACGCTCGGACGAACACCAGGGCGAATATGTCGCCGCCCGGTCTGAGCGGCTGAAATGGCTGACCGGCTTCACGGGTTCGGCGGGCGTCGCCATCGTGCTGTCCAGCCGCGCCGCGATCTTTGTCGACGGGCGCTACACGTTGCAGGTGCGCACGCAGGCGGACCCTGCGGTCTTCGCCTTCGAAAGCCTGATCGACAACCCGCCGCCAAATTGGATCAAGGCCAATCTCGGCAAGGGCGCGAGGCTGGCATACGACCCGTGGCTGCATACGATTGGCGAGGTAAAGGCGCTGAAGGCGGCTGCCGACCAGGCCGGGGCGGAAATCGTGCCGCTGGACATGAACCCGATCGACCAAATCTGGGAAGACCAGCCGGACGCGCCGCTTGCGCCCGTCGAAATCCATCCGAGCGAATTCGCCGGGGAACTGGCGCGGGACAAACTTGCCCGCCTTGCAGCCACCATCGCCAAGGACGGCGCGACGCATGCCGTGCTGACCGACCCGTCGTCGATTGCCTGGGCCTTCAATATCCGCGGCGCCGATGTGCCCCACACGCCGCTGGCGCTCGGCTTTGCCGTGCTCGCCGCCGAGGGTCAACACGTGCTCTTTCTCGACAAGCGCAAGCTGCCCATGAAGACGGAGGCCTACCTGACGCAGCTTGTCGATCTGCGACCACCGTCCGCACTTGAAGCGGACGTCGCCGCCCTTGCCAAGAGCGGCGCGTCGATCGCGCTCGATCCGGTGCTTGCCGCCGACCGTCTGCGCATGCTGGTCGTCGAGAACGGCGGCAAGGTCGTCACGACGCCCGATCCGGCCCGCCTTCCCCGCGCCACCAAGAACAGCGCCGAGATCGCCGGGGCGCGAGCCGCCCACCGCCGTGACGGCGCCGCGGTGGCGAGGCTGCTTTGCTGGCTGGACCAGCAGGAGCCCGACACGCTGGACGAGATCGCCGTCGTGACCAAGCTCGAGGATGTCAGGCGGTCGACCGGCGAGGAGACGCAGATGCCGCTCCGCGACGTGTCCTTCTCGACCATCGCCGGGGCCGGCCCGAACGGCGCGATCATGCACTACCGCGTGTCGCGCGATACGAACCGCCCGCTGAAGAACGGCGAGCTTTTCCTGCTCGATTCCGGTGGACAATATCAGGACGGCACGACCGACATCACGCGCACCGTGCCGGTCGGCCAGCCGACTGACGAAATGCGTACCCGCTACACGCTGGTGCTCAAGGGCATGATCGGCATTTCGATGCTGCGCTTTCCCCCTGGAACGCGCGGCGCCGACATCGACGCGGTTGCGCGGTTGGCGCTCTGGAAGTCTGGCCTCGACTACGCGCACGGCACCGGCCACGGCGTCGGCTCGTATCTGTCGGTCCATGAAGGGCCGCAGCGGATTGCCAAAACCGGCGTCGAGAAACTGCTGGAAGGCATGATCCTTTCGAACGAGCCGGGCTATTACAAGCCCGGCAGCTACGGCATCCGTCTCGAAAATCTTATCATCGTTACGCCTGCCGTGGACGAACCGGGCGGCGATATTGCGATGCATGGCTTCGAGACGCTGACGCTCGCCCCGTTCGACAAGCGGTTGCTTCGGACCAGCCTTCTCACCCGCGACGAACTGCACTGGCTGGACGAGTATCACCGGCGCGTGCTCAGCGAGATCGGACCGATGGTCGGCGGCGAGGTGCTGGCCTGGCTGGAGAGCGCGACCGCGCCGCTGCCGCGAGACGACAAGGACTGAAAGCAATTCCAGCAAAAGTGAGAAGCGGTTTTGCGTCCGGAGTTGCGCAAAGGAAAAAGCGGCGATCAGCCGAACATCTGGCGTCCCACGATCAGCACCGCACCGGCGACGAGAAACAGCGGCAGCATGCCGAACCGCAACGACATAAGGGCCGCGACGACCAGCGCCGTCCATTCGACCGGCCCGGCGGTCATCGCGGCCGGTGCGACCAGAGTGGTCAGCACTGCCGCCGGCACCGCATTCAGTCCCGCTTCGACGCGCGAATGCACATGCTCGAAACGTGACAGCATCAAGTGCCCGCCTACCCTCGTCAGGTAAGTCAGCACCGCCGCCCACAGGATGATCCAGGCGGTCGCGCTCATGGCTCGATCTCCTCGCGCACACGCGGTGGGAACATGGCGGCGAACGCCACCCCGCAGGCCGCGCCGATCGTTACGTGCCAGGGCGAGCCTACCGTGTTCACAGCGAGAATCGCCGCGACCGCGCTGATCGCAACTACCGGCAGCCAGTTGGCGCGTTTGCGGAAGCTCATCACGAGCCCGAGGAAATAGATCGGCAGCAGGAAGTCGAGCCCGATGGAATGCGGGTCGGGAACGAGGTTCCCGAAAAAGGCCCCGAGGCCGCTTTCGATAACCCAAGGTACATAAATCGCCAGCCCCATACCCATGTACCAGGCGAAGCTGACCGTCTGGCCTGCCTCGCCCTTGCGCTCCGCCTCGGCATATTGCGGGTCGGTAAGCAGGAAGAAGCCGAGCGCCTGCTGCGGGATCGGCCAATGCGAGATGTGGCGGCCAAGCGCCGCGGAATAGAGCACGTGGCGGAAGTTGACGGCGAAGATCGACATCACCACGAGCCATGGCGCGATATGGTGGCCGAAAAGTTCGAGGCCGACCATCTGGCTCGCGCCGCCGTACACCGAAGCGCTCATCAGCGTGGCCTCGGCGACGGAAAAACCGTTGTCTATGGCGATGATGCCGAACAGGAAGGCGAATGGCGCGGACGCCACGACAACAGGAATGCCGACGCGGGCGCCCGCCCAGAACTCGCGCGCGTTGGTGGTTTCCCCGATTGCCTCGGCCGACATTGGATTATTCCGTTTCAGCGGGGAGATATAGGTCAGCGTTACTGCCAAGTCAGGTGAATTGCGTTGAGCCATCCATCAGGGGCAGTGATGCCACGGCCGTTCAGACCTGCCTGCCGACGCGCTCGAACCACTGGTCTTCGTCGATGACCTCGATGCCCAGGTCCGCGGCCTGCTTGAGCTTGGAGCCTGCGCCCGGGCCGGCGACGACGAGGTCCGTTTTCTTCGACACCGAACCCGCGACCTTTGCTCCGAGCCGCTCGGCCATTGCCTTGGCCTCGTCGCGCGACATCTTCTCCAGCGATCCGGTGAAGACCACCGTCTTGCCGGCGACCGGCGAAGAGACGGCCCCGACCGGCTCCTCGGCAAGCGGCGTGACACCCGCGTCGAGCAGGTTCTTCACGGCTTCACGGTTGTGCTCCTCGGCGAAGAAATCGACGAGCGCTTCCGCAACGATGGACCCTATGCCGTTGACGCCGACAATCTCCTGCCATTCGCCATTGCCGGGATCGCCCTTGCCTCCCGGCATCTTCGCGGCTTCGGCGGTGTTGCGCAGCGTAACGAAGGACAAGAAATGTCGCGCCAGGCGCTTGGCGTTGGTCTCGCCGATATGGCGGATGCCAAGCGCAAAGACGAATCGCGAAAGGGCTACTTCGCGGCGCGCGTCGATGGCGTCGAACAGCTTCTTGACAGAGACAGGGCCAAAACCCTCGATGTTTTCCAGCCGCTCAAGCGAGGCGTCCAGGGTCGACGGCAACGCCTCCTGGCGCCGTCTCAGCGTGAAGATGTCGGCCGGCGTCGCCACCTTCAGCGCCGCCTTGTCGCTGTTGAAGAAAAACTCGATCTGCTTCTCGCCGAGTCCCTCGATGTCGAAGGCGTTGCGCGAGACGAAGTGGCGTATGCGCTCCACAGCCTGCGCCGCGCAGATCAGCCCGCCCGTGCAGCGGCGCACCGCCTCGCCTTCCTCGCGTACCGCGTGGCTGTCGCAGACCGGGCAGCGGTCCGGAAACACGTAGGGCACCGAAGTCCCGGGACGCTTTTCGGGCAGGATGTCGAGGATCTGCGGGATGACGTCGCCGGCGCGCTGGATGGTGACAGTGTCGCCGACGCGGATGTCGTGGCCCTCAGGACGTATGCGCTCGCCCTTGTTGCCGATCCCCTTGATGTAGTCCTCGTTGTGCAGCGTCGCATTGACGACCACGACACCGCCGACCGTGACAGGCTCGAGACGCGCGACCGGCGTCATCGCTCCGGTGCGGCCGACCTGGATGTCGATGGCGGTCAGCACCGTCGTCGCCTTCTCGGCGGGGAACTTGTGCGCCGTCGCCCAGCGTGGGCTGCGCGAGCGGAAGCCGAGCCGCTCCTGAAGGTCCAGCCGGTCGACCTTGTAGACCACGCCGTCGATGTCATAGGGCAGAGCGGCGCGCTGAACTTCTATGCTGTGATAGTGGCCGAGCATTTCCTGCAGCGACGCGCAGCGCACCATGCGATCGTTGATGCGGAACCCCCAGTCCCCGAAGCGCCGGACCGCCTCGTATTGCGTGGTGGCGAACGGCTCGCTGGTCTCGCCCCAGGCATAGGCGAAGAACTTCAGCGGTCGCGATTTCGTCACCTCCGGGTTCTTCTGGCGCAGGCTGCCGGCAGCCGAGTTGCGCGGATTGGCGAAGGTCTGCCCTGTCTCGGCCATGCGCTTTTGAAGGTCGAGGAAATCGTCGCGGCGCATATAGACCTCGCCGCGCACTTCCACGATGTCGGGCGCATTGCTGGGAAGGTGCTGCGGGATCTCGGCGATGGTGCGGATGTTGGCCGTGACGTTTTCGCCGGTGGCGCCGTCGCCGCGCGTCGCCGCCGTCACCAGTCGCCTGTTTTCGTAGCGAAGCGACATGGAAAGACCATCGATCTTGGGCTCGGCGGTGAACATCAACTCGGCATTGGGCGCAAGGCTCAGGAAGCGGCGAACACTTGTCACGAAGTCTCCGACGTCCTCATCGGAAAAGACGTTGTCGAGCGACAGCATCGGCTTGGCGTGCCGGACCTCAGCGAAGGCTTCCGAGGGCGCGGCGCCGACCCGGCGCGACGGGGAATCCTCGCGGATCAGCTCGGGAAAGCGCGCTTCGATCGCGGCGTTGCGCAGTTTCAGCGCATCATACTCCGCGTCCGAAATGGTCGGCGCATCCTCGGCATGGTAGCGCTGGTCGTGGCCGGCAATTTCCGCTGCAAGCCGCTTCAGCTCGGCGGCGGCCTCTTCCTGGTTCAGCATTTCGACGGGGATTTCGGTCTTGGGCATACTTGGTTCCGTATTGTCGATGGGACTTTGAGCGCAGCGGTGCTGAAGGTTCAAGGGCGGGGCTGTGGACTGCTGCCAGAAGATGACGTGTTGACCGTCGCCGCGCCCTGCTTCCTTTCGCTTACGGGTGGGTTGTATCGCTCACGGGCCGTATCGCCGCCTCTGGCGGCTGGCCCTCCGCCCCTTCGACAAGCTCAGGAGGCGCCGGACGACCGGCGGCCCGCAGTCGCGGGCTCGGCCTTCGGCCGAACGGCGCGCTTCGGCGTTGCCACGCCCGCCGAAGCGTCTGGCCGTTGGTCGATGAGAGGTCGGGAAGCAACGCCCGGGACCACACCATCTTTTTGTTGTTATGCGGCGCGGTTTCCGGGCGTCGCCGGCGTTCTTGCCCTACCTGATGGGGACGCAGCGCGAAGAGCACCGCGCGACCTCGGTCAGGGCCCGGACCTCAGGGCTCATCGCCCAGCCGCGCCACCGTCAGCACGGCCGATCCGGCGCCGCCACCCTCCCTGATACCCGGTGCGCACCAGGTTCCCGCGAGGGCGGTGTGCGCATTATGGGGGAAGGCGGGATGGGCGGGGATGAAAGTGCCCCCGAAAAAATCCTCTCTATTGCGATTTCCAACACTTAGCCTCGTCAAGAACTCGGCTAAGCCATTGAAATCGCTTTCTCCCCCGCATTGAAGCGGAGATCAGGGCTGCGTCACCGCCTGCGCAAACCTATCCACGCTGCAAAGTCGCGCGCCGTCGCCCTGGCAAGGGCTGCGCCTTATCGCTCCTCAGGGGGAAAGTGAGGGGTGAGCCCCTACGCATCGAACTTCTGCAGATCCACCGCCTGCTGGTTCTTCAGCACGACATCGTCGATCGCAACGTCTCCCAACGCCACGCGTGCGGCCTGGTCGATGTTG
>JAPLOZ010000026.1 GCA_026400435.1 Hyphomicrobiales bacterium
GCATCGACCATTGCCTGCGCTTCGGCCTCGCCGCCCTTGACGTTGTCGGCGCCGACATGCGCCAGGATTCCTTCGACGCCATCGACGCGGCGGTCGATGGTGACCACGGGGACGCCAGCCTGCACGGCCTGCTCGATGGCAGGCGCGAGCGCGTTGACGTCGAGCGGCGAGATGACGATCGCATTCACCTTCTGCACGATGGCAGCCTCGATGTCGGCAGTCTGCTTGGGCGCCGAGTTCTGGCCGTCGCTCTCGGTCAGGTTGACGCCCTGCGCCTCAGCTTCCACCTTGATCTGGTTGAGCATGTGTACGAAGAACGGGAAGCTGAGGCTCGGCACCGAGCCCAGGATGGTCAGCTTGTCTTGGGCAAAAACGCTCGGCGCTGCGATCACCAGCGCGCCTACGGCCACTGACGATACAAGAAAATCGCGTCTATTCATGAACTTACACTCCTCCACATTGGCCGGTAGCGACGGCATCGTTTTCCTCCCGGCGCCGGCGTTGTCGAGCGTAGCCAAGGCGAAATCATTGCGCAAGGAAAGGTTGGTAGCGCTGTCAAGGCTGGTAGCGCTGTCAAGGCTGGCAGTGCTGCCTGCCGCTGCGCCGTGTCCGGCGAGTGCTCCACAACACGTATCGCGTGTCCGCTTGATGGAAGCGGTTTCGAACGCCTCGAGACCCTCAAGTGGGAACTGGAGCGGGTGAAGGGAATCGAACCCTCGTATTCAGCTTGGAAGGCTGCTGCTCTACCATTGAGCTACACCCGCAACCGCGCTGCTCGCAGCGCCGCCTGTTGTGGCACAGCCGCCTCCTGAAAGCGACTGCTTCAGAGGCGATGCGCTGGCTTCCGGTGCGGCAGTGGTGGAGAGGGTTGGATTTGAACCAACGTAGGCATAGCCAACGGATTTACAGTCCGTCCCCTTTAACCACTCGGGCACCTCTCCGTACTGCCGCCGGAGCCATGCAACGAGGCATAAAACAAAGCGGCCACCACAGGCAGCCGTTCTGCGAAGCGCCTTATGGCGGCACGGCCCAAGGCTGTCAACCGCGAGGAACCGCGAATCTCGGTCTTGCAACCGCCATAGGCAAGGCGACGCCTTGCGGCTATAGAACCGGCCATGAGCGACGACAAGAATTCCAAGACACCCAAGGATTCGCACTACGCCAACCTGCGCCGCGCCTACCGCGACCAGAAGGCGGGCGGGGCGGCCTCCGCAGGCAAGACGGGCGCAGGCAAGCCCAGTGGGGGCAAACCCAACGGCGCGCCGGGCTTTCGCCCGCGTCCGCCGGTAGCGCCCGGCGAGGCAGCGCCCGACGGTCTGGTCAGGTTGTACGGCATCCACACCGTGCGCGCAGCGCTTGACAACCCGCGCCGCAAGATTTCGCGCATGCTTGTCACCCGCAACGCAGCCGAGCGGCTTGGCATAGACATCAGCGCCCTGCCCTTCAAGGCAGAGCTGGTCGAGCCCAGGGATATCGACAGGATCACCGGCAGCGAGGCGGTGCACCAGGGCGTCGTCATCGAAGCGCGTCCTCTGCAGCCCAAGGCGCTCGACGCGCTCGTAGACACGCGGCTTGTCGTCGTGCTCGACCAGGTGACGGACCCGCACAATGTCGGCGCCATCCTGCGCTCGGCAGTCGCCTTCGGTGCGGGCGCGCTGATCACCACCTCGCGCCACAGCCCGCAGGAATCAGGCGTGCTCGCCAAGTCTGCTTCCGGCGCACTTGAGCATATCGACATGATCGAGGTGAAAAACCTCGCCGACGCGCTCGGCAAACTTCAAGACGCCGGCTTCCAGACGGTCGGTCTGGATTCGGACGGTCCGGCGGAAATCGAAAAATCCTTCGCCGGGCGGAAGATCGCCCTCGTGCTTGGGGCCGAAGGCAAGGGCCTGCGCCAGAAGACGCGCGAAACCGTGGCGGCGCTCGCCCGTCTCGATATGCCCGGCGCGATCCGCTCGCTCAATGTGTCGAATGCCGCGGCCGTGGCGCTCTATGCCGCCAAAACCTATCTCGGCGTGTCGAAATAGGCCGCTATGGCCTGAATTCATCCACGCCCGATTTCATAGCCCGCCATCCGCTCCAGCGCCTTTACCAACCCGGAGTGATCGTCCTTGCCGCCGACATTGGCCGCGCATGAATTGAAAAGCTGCTGCGTGGTCGAGGTGTTGGGCAGCGCGACGCCGAGCGCTCTTGCTCCTTCGAGGGCCAGATTGAGGTCTTTCTGGTGCAGTTCGATGCGAAAGCCCGGCTGGAACGTGCGCTTCACCATCCGCTCGCCATGGACTTCGAGGATGCGCGAGGCCGCCAGCCCGCCCATCAGCGCCTGCCGGACTTTTGCCGGGTCAGCACCCGCTTTCGAGGCAAAAACCAAGGCTTCCGCGACCGCTTCGATGGTCAGGGCGACGACGATCTGGTTCGCAACCTTGGTCGTCTGGCCGACGCCGTTGGGGCCGACCAGCGTGATGTTCTTGCCCATCTTCTCGAAGACGGGCTTCGCGCGCTCGAACGCCTTCTCCTCGCCGCCAACCATGATGGTCAGCGATGCGGCCTTTGCGCCGACCTCGCCGCCCGACACCGGCGCGTCCAGGTAATCGCAGCCCAGCGCATTGATTTTGCTAGCGAATTCCTTGGTCGCGATCGGCGAGATCGAGCTCATGTCGATGACGATCTTGCCCTTCGACAGGCCCGCCGCGACGCCGTTCTCGCCGAACAGGACGTCCTCGACCTGAGGCGTATCGGGCACCATTGTGATAATGATATCGCACGCTTGCGCCACCACGCGGTGGCTTGCGACAGCCCTGAGGCCCTTCGCCACCAGTTCGGCCGGCGGCGGCTTGCGGTGGCTTGAGGTCACGACCGGATAGCCGGCGTCGAGCAGGTGCCCAGCCATCGGCGCGCCCATGATGCCGAGCCCGATGAAGCCTATGGTTTGCATGGTCTTTTGTCCTTCAGGCGTAGCCGTCGTTACGCTGCCGCGCTGCCTGCCTTGTTGTTCATCTGCCTGAACCACCCCAGCCCCGCTTCCGTCCCAGCCTTCGGCTTGTATTCCGCGCCAACCCAGCCGGTGTATCCGATGCGATCAAGATGTTCGTAGAGGAAGGGATAGTTGATCTCGCCCGTCCCCGGTTCGTGACGACCGGGATTGTCCGCAAGCTGGATATGCGCGATGCGGCCGAGGTTTTCCTCGATGGTGCGGGCGAGATCCCCCTCCATCACCTGCATGTGGTAGATATCGTACTGGAACCAGACATTCTGCGATCCGACGCGGTCGATGATTCTCAGCGCCTGATCCGATCCGGTGAGAAAGAAGCCCGGAATGTCGCGGGTGTTGATCGCCTCGATCAGAAGCCTGATCCCGGCATCCTCCAGGCGCCTCGCCGCATAGCCGAGGTTGTGGACGAAGAGGTCCTCCAGTTCCGCATAGGCAAGGCCCTGCGGCGCTATGCCGGCTAGGCAATTCACCTGTGGGCAGCCGAGCGCGCGGGCGTAGGCGATGGCGGTGTCCACGCCTTTCCTGAATTCGTCGATCCGGTCAGGCAGCACGGCGATGCCGCGCTCGCCGTTAGCCCAGTCTCCGGCCGGCAGGTTGAACAAAGCCTGCGTCAGCCCGTTGTTCGACAGCCGCGCCGCAACGACCTCCGGCGGATGGTCGTAGGGGCCGATATATTCGACCGCCTTGAAGCCCGCGCGTGCCGCGGCACCGAAGCGGTCGAGAAATTCATGCTCGGTGAAAAGCATCGAAAGATTGGCCGAAAACCGTGGCATAGCTCTGCTTCCTGCAAAAATGATTCAGGTATCTCGCGATTTGATTCAGGCACTTCACGTCTTGAATCAATCCAGCATGACGACGGAAGTCGGCGCGTCCTCGTTGCTTTCGGCAAGGTCCTCGAATTCGGTCACCTTGTCGATCTCGGTCCCCATCGAGATGTTGGTGACGCGCTCCAGGATGAACTCCAGCACGACCGGAACAGAAAACTCCTTCATCAGGCGCTTGGCTTCCTTGAAGGCCCATGCGAACTCGTCGGGCCGCCTCACCCTGACCGCCTTGCAGCCCATCGCCTCGGCGACAGCGACATGGTCGACGCCGTAACCGGCTTGCGGATCGCCCGCCCGGTTCTGGTTCTCGAAGGCTAGGCTGACTTCGTAGTCCATCTCGAACCCGCGCTGCGCCTGCCTGATCAGGCCGAGATAGGCGTTGTTCACGACGACATGGATATACGGCAGCCGGTGCTGCGCGCCAACCGCCAGTTCCTCGATCATGAACTGGAAATCATAGTCGCCAGAGAGCGCGACGATGGTGGCATCGGGCCGGGCGGCGCGCACGCCGAGTGCGGCCGGCAGCGTCCAGCCGAGCGGGCCAGCCTGGCCGCAATTGATCCAGTTCCTCGGCCGATAGACGTGCAGGAATTGCGCGCCGGCGATCTGGCTCAGACCGATCGTCGTGACGTAAGTGGTATCGCGGCCGAACGCCTTGTTCATCTCCTCGTAGACGCGCTGAGGCTTCAGCGGCACCTGCTGGAAATGCGTCTTGCGCTTCATCGTCTTCTTGCGCGCCTGGCATTCCTTGGCCCAGCCAGACCAGTCGCGCAGCCGCCCCGCGGTCTTCCACTCGGTTGCAACGTCGAGCAGCATCTTCAGCGCAGCGCCCGCATCCGACACGATGCCAAGGTCCGGCGCGAAGACGCGGCCGATCTGCGTCGGCTCGATATCGACATGGACAATCTTCTTGCCCCTCGTATAGGTCTCGACGGAACCCGTGTGGCGGTTCGCCCAGCGGTTGCCGATGCCGATCACGAAGTCGGCAGCCAGCATGGTCGCGTTGCCGTAGCGGTGCGAGGTCTGCAGCCCGCACATGCCGGCCATCAGCCGGTGGTCGTCGGGGATCGTGCCCCAGCCCATCAGTGTCGGGATGACAGGAACGCCGATGATTTCGGCGAACTCGATCAGGAGGTCTGAGGCGTCGGCGTTGACGATGCCGCCGCCCGCGACGATCAGCGGCCTCTCTGCCACGTTCAGCATCGCCAGCGCCTTTTCGGCCTGGCCGCGCGTCATTGCGGGCCTGTACGCCGCAAGCGGCTCATAGGCGTCGATGTCGAACTCGATTTCGGCCATCTGCACGTCGACCGGCAGGTCGATCAGCACCGGACCGGGGCGCGAGGAGCGCATCAGGTGGAACGCCTTCTGCAGCGCCATCGGCACCAGATAGGGCTCCATCACCGTGACCGCCCACTTCGCAACGGGTGCGGCGATCGCCGCGATGTCGACGGCCTGGAAGTCTTCCTTGGTCAGCCGCGCGCGCGGCGCCTGCCCGGTGATGCACAGGATGGGGATCGAATCGGCCGATGCCGAATAGAGCCCGGTGATCATGTCGGTGCCGGCCGGTCCCGACGTTCCGATGCAAAGGCCGATATTGCCTGCCCTGGCGCGGGTGAAACCTTCCGCCATGTGCGACGCCGCCTCGACGTGCCGCGCCAGTATGTGGCGGATCGAACCCCGGGCCTTCATAGCCGAATAGAATGGATTGATCGCCGCGCCCGGCACGCCGAACGCACAGGCGATGCCTTCCTTTTCAAGAACGAGAACCGCCGCATCGACGGCGCGCATCCTGGCCATGGCCTGCTCCTCTTATTGGACAGCCGGACCATGGCAGCTGGCGGTCCATTTTTCAATTTTTTCAGAATATTTTTCCATTTCATATTTTTTTTCTTAAGATATTGTTTTTATTGGCTTTTGACTTTTCCGATTTCGATCCTCAACAAGCCGTCAAAAAAGTATTTCATTTTCTGCATGTGCGGTCGGCTGAAATCGCCTATGCATTCTCCGTGGAAACAATCGAAAAGCGTCAGCGCGGGCGGCCGCGTTCCTTCAATGCGCCGGCCGAGACGGCATCGGTACAGGCCCTCGACCGAGGGCTGAAAATCCTGGCCATCGTGGCCGAGGGCGACGCGCTGTCGCTGAGCGAGGTCGCGGCGCGCAGCGGCATAGCCCCGTCAACCTCTTACCGGATGCTGACGACGCTGGCCTCCCACGGCATGGTCGAGTTCGACGGCGACGACCAATTGTGGTCGGTCGGGGTAGAGACCTATCGTATTGGCTCGGCTTTCCTGCGGCGTCGCAAGCTCGCGGACCGGGCGCGGGCGGTGATGCAGGAACTGATGGAGGCAACCGGCGAGACGTCAAACCTGGGGGTTGCGCAGGAGGATTGCGTCGTTTTCGTCAGCCAGGTCGAAACGCATCAGGCTATCCGCGCTTTCTTCCGGCCAGGGACCCGCAGCCCGTTCCATGCGTCGGGCATCGGCAAGGCGATCCTGGCGCACCTGCCGCGAGAGCGCGTCGAGGCCATCGTGCGCAGGACCGGGCTCGAAGCCTTCACGCAAAAGACGCTGGCCCACCCGCTGGCGCTGTCGCGCGACCTCGCCGACATCGCCAGTCGCGGCTGGTCTATCGACGACGAGGAACGCAACGAGGGCATGCGGTGCGTGGCGGCGGCGATCTTCAACGAATTCGGCGAACCGGTGGCCGGCATTTCGGTATCGGGGCCAACCGTCCGGGTCACGCCCGAGCGCGCTGCCGCAACCGGGCCGCTGGTGGCGCGCGCCGCCGCCGAGGTGACAAAGGCAATCGGCGGCCGGGCGCCCTGACAGCTCGCCAAGTGCAAGAAGGGACGCAATGCGTCCCTCCCCGTCTGCGCCTGGATGACCGATGGCCTGCTACAGCCTGCAGCGACGCTCGTAGCCGTCGTAGCCGATATATGTGTCGGTCCGGTGGTCGTAGCTGTTGTAGCGCGCGTAGCAGCGGTCGACGTGGCGCTCCCAGGGACCGCGATGGTTGCCGTAGTAATCCGGGCCGCGGTTTGCGTTGGCGAGGCCGATGCCCAGCACCACGCCGCCGACGCCGGCAATTGCGGCGATCTCTCCGTTGGTGAGATTCCTGGCGGCCGACTGTTCGACCGTGCCGGCCATCGAACCGGCGATGACGGTCAGTGCAAGCAGGCCGGAAACGAACTTGGTCTTGAGCGACATGATGATCTCCTGTGGTCGTTGGAGAGGCGTCCATCCGCCTCATGACCATCAGTCGCCGCTACCCCGCAAAAGGTTCGAAGGGCGCATGAGATTTTTTCAGGGGAGCAGTTCGGCGGACGAAGCGTTAGAATTGGCCGATGCCGGTGACCTGCCTCAGGTAAAAGGCGAGCGCTATGAAGCCCGCGATGATCGCCCAGCCCTTCCAGTCCACTTTGGCGGCCTTGAGGTCGCGAAACAGCTTGAGCAACAGCACCCAGGCAACAATCACTATCAGCGCGATGACGACCAGTCTCAGCATGCGAAGCCTTCCGGAACCCAGCCACCGGCTGGAAGTAGGGTGGCATGGAGCATATTTCACCTGGGCACGGATGAACAATCGCGCATCCGCTCAAGCGCCGGTCTGTTTTCACCAGTTTTGATTTTACCCGCGCGCCAGATGTGCTAACCGGGCGCCCGTGCCCTTGTAGCTCAGCGGTAGAGCAGCGGTTTTGTAAACCGAAGGTCGGGAGTTCAATCCTCTCCGGGGGCACCATAAATTATACTGATTTCTGGTACCCCTAGCTGGCAATTCCCTGCCCTACGTCGTGGCCTTAGCGTCGCATCGTGTCGCGATGTGTTGCCATTGATTTCAAGGGCTCCTGAGACACTCGGCCGGCCGCTGCGACATGGTTGCCACAAGGGAGGAGCGCTTCAGCTTGGCGTCAGGCGCCGGTGAGAGGGTGGCACTGTCAATGCCGGTCAAGGAGCTTCCATGCGACAGTCGCGCACCGTGAGCAATTACAGCTCGCTTCAGATAGTCCTTCATTGGACGATTGCTTGCCTCGTGCTCTTCCAGCTTGTGTTCGGCGAGAGCATGACCGAGGCAGTCGACGCAATCGAAGAAGGCGAAGCAACGGGTTTGCCGACCGACTACGGATGGGGCTTTGCCCACTATTGGGTCGGGATCGCTATCCTGGCTCTTGTGGCCTTACGGATATCTGCCCGGTTGATGCACGGCGCCCCCGCGCACCCCGATCACGCGCCTTCCTGGACAAAACTTGGTGCGAAGGTCTCGCATGCAACGTTTTATCTGCTTCTGGGCGCGACCCCGATCCTGGGCTTGCTGGCGTACTATGTCGGCGACCCCTGGGGCGACATTCACTCGTTGGCGAAGCCCGTTTTCATCGTGCTCATTGCACTTCACGTCGCCGCCGCTTTCCTGCATCAGTTCTGGTTTAGAGACGGTACGCTGTCGAGAATGTTGAGCACGCAATAACGGCCTTGTCGCCTGCATCCGCATAACCGCAAAACAGTCACGGCATCGGTCTGAAGTCGTCGGTGCCTCGTTGCGGGCACTTTGCACCGGGCCTTTGCCTTGGTCGTCTGCGATGCGGCGAACGGTCTTGTGACCAGAATGCTTCCCAGGTCACGCGAACGGCCCGGCGTCGGGAGTGAGCCGGGCCGCTCGCAGTGTCGCATCCGTCTAGGCGCCGACTTCGGCCCCATCCATGCGCTGCACGGCGACGACACCTGGACGCGGCAGGCGGCCCGGCTGGAAGTCAGGCCAAAGTGTCTTGATGTCCGCCAGCGTTTCCGCGTCTTCGGCAGGGTGCTGCACCGAAACAAACAGCGTCTTGCCATCGGGGGTAAAGGCAGGACCAGCGGCTTCCGCACCGTGCGGGCACGTGAACAGCAGCTTGGGCAAACCGCGTGCCGGACCTTCCGTATCGACGGCATAGATGCCATCGGGAATGTCGAAGTCGTTGGCACCATCGGTCGCAACATACATGCGTCCCTGCGGATCGAACGTGATGTTGTCAGGTGTCACGAACCAACCGTTCTCGGAAGTGTCGGCGTGGAATTTCGCGCCCTGTTCCGGCTTCCGGGGATTGCCGCACAGGACGAAAATGTCCCAGGCGAAGGTTCTTGCAGTGTGGTCGGCGTCCTTGCCGCTGCCGCCCGGCGGAATGAGTTCAACGATGTGCCCGTAGAAATTTTCAGGGCGCGTGTTGACGGCGTTCAGCTTGTCGGCGGTCATCTTCTTGTTCTTCGTCAGAACCGCATAGACACGACCGTTGACGGGATTTGGCTCGATGTCTTCAGGCCTGTCCATCGGTGTGGCTCCGAGCGCATCGGCGGCTTCGCGCGTCTTCAGCAGCAAATCGGCCTGCGAAGTGAAACCGTTTTCCGCGGTCAGCGGGCCTTCGCCAAAGACCAGATCGAGCCAGGTGACGCTGCCGTCGGCATCGAAACGCGCAACAGACAGCGTGCCTTCATCGAGGATGTCAGTCGATGTCTCGGGCTTGGTCGGATCGAACGCCTTGGACGAAACAAAACGGTAGATGTACTCGAAATAGTCGTCATCGCCCATGTACACGACGACACGGCCATCCTTGTTGGCAATGACGGTCGCCGCCTCATGCGCCATCCGGCCAAGTGCGGTGCGTTTCTTGGGCGTTGAGGTCGGGTCGTAAGGATCGATTTCAACGACCCAGTCAAACCGGTTTGCCTCGTTGGGCTCCTTCTCAAGATTGAAACGGTCGTCAAACCGTGCGCGGCCGTAGAAATCCGATCCGTCATAGCCGTAGCGCTGCAAGGTCTTGGCTTGTGGATTCTTCTCGACGTCGCCGCCGAATGTGTCCGAAGCACCCTCTTCGCAGGTCAGGATCGTGCCCCAGGGCGTTACGCCGCCACCGCAATTGTAGTTTGTGCCCCGGGCCTTGGCGCCGGTTGGATCGTACGAGGTCTTCATCAGCTCATGACCGGCGCAGGGTCCGGAAATGGCAATGTCGCTCTCAAGCGTGAAGCGGCGGTTCATGGCCCCGTCGGCAACGGTTTTCCAAACGCCGTCGACATGCTTGATTTCGATAATCGAGTGGCCAATCGCCATGTTGCACAAGGCGACCTGGTCGGCGCTCATCGTCTTGCTGAAATCGTCTTCCTTCATGTCGGGGAACATGACGTTCGCGGACACATACTCGTTGTTCACGCACAGCAGCCCGTGATCGGAACTGCCGGAGCCCTTCGGCAAGGGCATGAAGGCCACGAAATCGCAATTGTATCCAAAGCGCTCTGCCTGTTCGGCGGCAGTCGGCAGTGTCCCCGAGAAGGCGGGCTGGTCCGCCTTCATGGGATCACCCCAGGCGACAACCAGGTCGGCGCGATAGCCCTCCGCGACGCGATGCTTGTCATCGTAGACACGCTTGAGCTCGGTGAAACCCAGCGAGGACATCGCGGCAGCCGTCGCCTCGCCCGAGAAGAGGGAACCCACAAATCCCGTCGAAGCGACCGCGGACAGGCCCGCGGCGCTGCCGAGCAGGAAGCCACGGCGGCTGACCCGCGCCGCGACGATGTCGCGGAATCCCGGATTTTCTTGCGAACGTTTGAGCATGCGAACCTCCTGACCTAAGAGATTCAGAACTTGCTCCTGATGTGCGAACGTCCGGCGACAGGGGGGCGACAGATTTATGTCAATCACGGCAAAAGGCTGCGGGGCGACCGCGGCAAATGCGGAAGCGGCCGGTAGAGTGCCGCAAAATCTCCACGATGTTGGTGCCACGCAACATTGCGGAAACACAGGATTCGGTTGGTGGACGGCGTGAACAGAATCGGCGCGATCATGGTCACGGGCGGCCTGCTGCTGACGCTTGCCGCCTGCTCGCGCACGTCCGATGGCACCATCGTGATGGACCAGCCGGTCGATCTGCCGGGCCTCAACCTCGTGCCGCCCAAGCCGGCGGTGCCTTCCTGGCTCAAGTTCAAGTCTGCCAAACCCGAGCCTGTCGGTTCCAGTTTTCCGCCACCCCCCGCAACCAAAGCGGCACCCAGGCGCAAACTCCAGCCGCCGGTGGTGGCGACCAGTTCGGGCAAGCTCGACTGCAGGAACCAGACCGAGGGCGGGCGCGTGCGCATGGTCTGCGAGTAGGCGTCTGCCGCGTTCGACATGCCCTGGCGCGCTTTGCGCTGGTCTTGGCGTGGCCGATGTCCTATGAGCGGCGATGTCAAACACCCGCTTCGACGTTCCGGTCGCCGTAAAGTTCGGCTCGCCGGTCCAGGAAAAGGTCCTGCGAACCGCTGAGGACGCCTCGGACTTCCTTCTCAACAGCTGGCCGGGCAAGAGAAGCCCAAAACATCGGGAGGCCCTGCAGGCCTGCCATGATGCGATCGCCGGCTCCAAGCCGGTCATGTCGGCCCGCCGCGCTTTCCTCGCGGTTGCCCGCGAGGCCGGCGTGACGGTAGTCGCCGCAACGTAGCTCTATTCGGGCTTGGCCTCCTTGGCGGCAGCCTGCTCCTCCCTGGGAGCACGCTCGTTCTTGGCGGCTTTCGCGGCGGCCTTCTCGGCTTTCTTGGCAGCCTTCTGCCGGTCGCGTTCCTTGCGTTCGTGATTATAGTTGGGCGCTCGCGCCATTTGGTCTCCTTTGGTCGCGTAGAGTCGACTGCGATGCAGGCAGTCTAGAGCCTTTCGCCGTCGGATAGAAGCGTTCTACCGGAGGCTGCGGTTTAATCAACCGGACATGCTGCGGGTGGCCATCCCTTTGCAGCGCGAACGCCGCGTGCTACCCGTCACCGCCCTTGAAACAAGGCCGGCACAGGCATGAACGAACCCCGCACCAGACTGGCTTTCGTTTCGTCCGACGCACACGACGCCCGGGCCGCGGCCGAAGCGCTGATCGCGCGCTACGGGCAAAACCGCGCAAGCGAGGCAGACGTGGTGGTGGCGCTCGGCGGAGACGGCTTCCTGCTGCAGACGCTGCGCGACACGATGAGTACAGGAAAACTCGTCTATGGCATGAACCGGGGCACGATCGGTTTTCTGATGAACGAGTTCCGCGAGGTGGACCTGCACGAGCGCATCGCGACCGCGCAATCTGAAACCATTCGTCCGCTCGAGATGGAAGCGGAGACCGCGGAAGGTGAGACGACCACCGCCCTTGCCATCAACGAGGTATCGCTCTGGCGCCAGTCTTACCAGACGGCGAAGATCAGGATCTCGATCGACGGCAAGATGCGCCTCGACGAGTTGAATTGCGACGGCGTCATGGTGGCGACGCCGGCAGGCTCGACCGCCTACAATCTTTCCGCTTACGGGCCTATCCTGCCGCTCGACGCGCCGCTGCTGGCGCTTACCCCGGTCAGTCCATTCAGGCCTCGCCGGTGGCGCGGTGCGCTGATCTCCAACAAGGTGACAGTGCGCTTCGACATGATCGAGTGCGAGAAGCGGCCGGTCAACGCGGCGGCGGATCATGTCGAGGTGAAGTCGGTAACGTCGGTCACCGTGCGGGAGTCGCAGACCAAGACCGCCACGCTGCTGTTCGACCCCGGCTATTCTTGGAAAGAACGCATCCTCACCGAGCAGTTCCGCTACTGAATCCGTAAGATCGCGCGCCGGATTAACGTTAGCCGCTAATCATAAACCGGTCGCCGCCGCCACATTACCGGCATTTAAGTTGACATTTCGCGGGGTTGCCCGTATCGCATTGCACAATATCGCAGGCGCGCGGCGCTTGCCGTGGCTCCTCCGAGAGCAGCGCAGAACCAGCCAAAAAAGCAGCCAGCCAATTGTCCGACACCACGACCGCTCAAGAAGCGTTGAAATTCGCAGACCTTGGCCTTTCGCCAAAGGTCCTGTCTGCAGTCACTGACGCAGGCTACACGGTACCGACACCGATACAGGCAGGGGCCATCCCGCATGCCCTGCAGGGCAAGGACGTGCTCGGCATCGCCCAGACCGGCACCGGCAAGACCGCGGCGTTCGTCCTGCCCATGATCACGCGCCTCGAAAAGGGCCGCGCCCGCGCGCGCATGCCGCGCACTCTGATCCTCGAACCGACGCGCGAGCTTGCCGCGCAGGTCGAGGAAAACTTCATCAAGTACGGCAAGAACCACAAGCTCAACATCGCGCTGCTGATCGGCGGCGTTTCGTTCGACGAGCAGGACAAGAAACTCGAGCGCGGCGCCGACGTGCTGATCGCCACGCCTGGCCGATTGCTCGATCATCGCGAGCGCGGCAAGCTTTTGCTGAACGGCGTCGAGATCCTCGTCATCGACGAGGCGGACCGCATGCTCGACATGGGTTTCATTCCCGACATCGAGCGGATCTGCGAAATGATCCCGTTCACGCGCCAGACGCTCTTCTTCTCCGCGACCATGCCGCCCGAGATCACCAAGCTGACGGAAAAGTTCCTGCATGCTCCCGTGCGCGTCGAGGTTTCGCGCGCCGCATCGACCGGCACCAACATCACGCAGCGTCTGGTCAAGTCCGGCCCGAAGCCTTGGGACAAGCGCGAGGTGCTGCGCAATCTGATCAACGCCGAAGCCGATGGGCTGAAGAACGCGATCATCTTCTGCAACCGCAAGGTCGAGGTCTCCGACCTCTACAAGTCGCTGGTCAAATACGAGTTCGACGCGGGCGCGCTGCATGGCGACATGGACCAGCGCGCGCGAATGGCGATGCTCGAGAGTTTCCGCGCCGGCAAACTAAAGCTGCTCGTTGCCTCCGACGTCGCGGCGCGCGGGCTCGACATTCCCGACGTCAGCCACGTCTTCAATTTCGACGTGCCCATCCACGCGGAGGACTATGTCCACCGAATCGGCCGGACGGGCCGCGCCGGGCGTTCGGGCAAGTCGTTCACCATCGTCACCCGCGCCGACACCAAATATCTCGAC
>JAPLOZ010000110.1 GCA_026400435.1 Hyphomicrobiales bacterium
CCAGCCCGGCCATGGCGACCAGGTTGGCGAGGATGCGCTTCAGCGCAGTGAGGGTGTTGTTGATCGCCAAAGTTCCGTCCATCGCCGCCTCCGTGTGTGGCGGCGGGATTATGGGGGAGGTGGGGAGGGGTGTGGATGGAATGCGGGGGAGATTTTCTGGGGCCTCGGCCAAGCTGATCAAATCGCGGTCCCCGCGTGCTTAGACAGTCTCAATAGGAGGGGTCGGGGCGCGCCGAGGCAATCGATGATGGGGGAGCGGCCGACATTCCAGCGCGCGAAACGGCTCCGCCGGGATATGAGCCTCCCGGAGGTGATCCTCTGGGACTGCCTGCGCGGCCGGCGTCTGAACGGGCTGCGCTTCCGGCGGCAGCATCCGGTTGGACCCTATGTGCGCGATTTCTTCCATGCCGAGGCAGGGCTGGCGGTCGAGGTCGACGGCGCACATCACGACCTGCCGGAGCAGATGCGGGGCGAGCCGCTTGTCTCGTCCGTCCTTCGGACCCCCCCGTAAACGGGGGAGGATAAGAGCGCCCTAAGGCATTGCAGAAGCTTCCATCCACATTGCGCCGATGGCGTGGCCATCGGGATCAGCGAGGTCGCGGGTGTACATGAACCCGTGATCCTCGATTGGATTGATGTCGGCCGTGCCGCCGTTGGCAGCCGCCGCGGCGGCCATCGCATCGACGGCATCGCGGCTGTCCAGGGACAGCGCCAGCATGACCTCGCTGGACGTCGACGGCGGGATGGGGCGGGTCGTCATGGTCTGCCATTTTTCACGGCTGAGCAGCATGAAATTGATGTCGTCGCTCCACACCATCCCGGCAGCCGTCTCGCTGGTGAATCGGGGATTGTTCCTGAACCCGAGGGATTCGTAGAAGGCCCTGGACGCCTTCACGTCGCTCACCGGGAGGCTGATGAAAATCTTCCTGCTCATCGATCATTCCTGCGTTGTTGAACCGCCGGTCGGGCGGACGGCGCTGTCTGAAGACGATTGACCGCCTGCAGAGCCGACATGGCATCGAAGGAATCTGGAGTTGCGCGCGTGGCTAAGCCGCCAGCGCCACCGCCCTGCGCTGCCGCAGTCGCGGCAACAGGATCAGCCAGCTGACCAAAGCGAGGTTGATGCAGTTCCAGAAGAATCCGTGCAGGAATGCCAGGCGGTACGATCCCGTGGCGTCGAAGATGTAGCCGGCGGCAAGTCCTCCACAGGCCATGCCGAGGATCGTCGCCATCAGGACCAGGCTGATGCGCATGCCGGCCTCGCGCGGCGGCAGGAACTGGCGGATGAGCACCGCGTACATCGGCACGATGCCACCCTGGAAGAGGCCGAACAGGCCGGAAATGACGTAGAGCGACGACTGGCTGTTGAAGAACAGATACAGGAGCAGCGCCAGTGCCTGCATCGACGAGCCCATGATCAGCATGGGGCCGGCGCCAATGCGGTCGGCCAGCGCGCCGGACGCCAGGCGGCTGACGACGCCGAGCCCAAGCATCAAGGCGATGATCTGCGTGCCGACGGCGACGCCGTAGCCGAGATCGCCGCAATAGGCGACGATATGAACCTGCGGCATCGACATGGCCATGCAGCAGGAAAAGCCGGCAACCACCAGAATCGCCTGCAGCACGTTGGGCTTGAGCCCCAGTTCGGTGCGCGCTGCCGCCGTTTGCGCGTCGGCATCGGCGTAGGCTGAAGCCTGGGGACGCCGCCGCAACATCAGCGCAAGCGGCGCCATGGCCAGCGGGGCGAAAATGCCGATGCCGACATGCGTGGCACGCCAGCCCTGCGTAGCCTGGAAATGTTCGATGATCAGCGGCCACACCGCGCCGGCGAGGTAGCTGCCCGAAGCCGCGAATGCGACCGCAAGCGCCCGGTACTTGCGGAACCAATGCGAGAGGTCGGATATCAGCGGCGCAAATCCCGCCGCGGAGCCGAGACCGATGACGAAGGAGATGGCCGAGAACTGCCAGATGTCGGTGGCGAGGGCGCCGGCTATGTAGCCGATGCAGAGCAGGATCGCTCCGACCAGAACAGGTCCGACAAGTCCAACCCGGTCGACCAGGCGTCCCATCAACAGGCCGCCGAGGGCAAAGCCAACCATCGTGCTGGTGTAGGGCAGCGATGCGCCGCCCCGCACCGTCCGGAACTCCAATTCGAGGGTTGGCAGAAGGACGACGACCGACCAGTTGCCGACGCACGCGACCGTGCCGAGAACCAGCGTGAGGACGAGCCGCCACCATGCATAGCCGGAGTCGACCTCGCCGGGGACCAGCGCCGTTTTCATGTTCAGCGACATGGCCAAGTCCTTGGTGGTTGCAGCGAAGGCATCGAAACCGTCCGGCAGTCTATTGACCAGCGATCGTATTGTCGGGATTCGCAGCCCGCTAGGCGCGGCACCTCGAAAAGCGCTGGGCCACGGTCGCGCGGTCGGCAACGCGCCTCATCCGGCGCATTGCCGTCGCTTCATGCCTTGCGGGGAGATTTGGCGGCGCCCGCCCTCAGCCGGAAATGCGTTCGACGATCGCGCCGCAGCCGGTCAGCTTTTCCTCCAGCCGCTCGAAGCCGCGGTCGAGGTGATAGACGCGACCGACCGTCGTCTCGCCTTCGGCTGCGAGCCCGGCAATGACCAGCGACACCGAAGCGCGCAGGTCGGTCGCCATGACCGGCGCGCCCTTGAGGCGCTGCACGCCGTCGACGATCGCCGTCTGGCCGGAGAGGGATATGCGCGCGCCGAGCCGGGCCAGTTCCTGCACATGCATGAAGCGATTCTCGAAGATCGTTTCGGTGATCCTCGACTGGCCGCTCGCCATCGTCATCAGGCCCATGAACTGCGCCTGCAGGTCGGTCGGGAAGCCGGGGAAGGGTTCGGTCGTCACGTCGACGGCGCGGATGCCGTTGCCGTTGCGCCTGACGCGCACGCCTTCAGGCGTCTCGCTGATGTCGGCGCCGGCTTCCGTCAGGATGTCGAAGGCGCGCTCCAGGAGCTCGATCCTGCCGCCTTCCAGCACCACGTCGCCGCCCGTCATGGCGACGGCCATGGCGTAGGTGCCGGTCTCGATGCGGTCGGGGATCACCCGGTGGCGCGCTCCCGACAGCGAATCGACGCCGTCGATGGTGATGGTGTCGGTGCCGGCGCCGCTGATCCTGGCGCCCATGGCGTTGAGGCATGCGGCGAGATCGACGATCTCGGGCTCGCGCGCGGCGTTCTCCAGCACAGTCTCGCCCCTGGCGAGCGACGCTGCCATCAGGCCGACATGCGTGCCGCCGACCGTCACCTTGCCGAAGCGGTGGCGGTTGCCGGCGAGCCGGCGGTGCTTCGCCTTGGCGATGACGTAGCCGCTCTCGATGTCGATCTCGGCGCCAAGCGACTGCAACACTTCGAGCAGCAGGTCGACCGGGCGCGTGCCGATGGCGCAACCGCCGGGCAGCGACACCTTCGCCTCGCCCATGCGCGCCAAAAGCGGCCCGATCACCCAGAACGACGCCCGCATCTTGGACACCAGCTCATAGGGAGCGGTGGTGTCGACGATGTGCCTGGCGGTGAAGTTGATGGTGCGCGAATAGCCTTCATGCTGCCTTTCGCGGCGGCCGTTGACGGAATAGTCGACGCCATGGTTGCCCAAGATGCGGATCAGCTGCTCGACATCAGCCAGATGCGGCACGTTCTCGAGCGTCAGCGTGTCGTCGGTCAGCAGCGAAGCGATCATCAGCGGCAGCGCAGCGTTCTTGGCGCCCGAAATCGGAATGCGGCCGTTGAGCTCGTTGCCGCCCACTATCCTGATGCGATCCATGCGATGTCCCCCGCCGGCAAGCCCGGCTCTGGTCTATTCTCTGGTCGCAATTCCGGACGGAAAAACCTGCTTCAACTTTTCCTGGAATTGCTCTGAAGCGCCCCTCTAAACCATCATACCGACAGGTTCAAGGAACGGCAGCCCGCCTGTTGCGGCGCTTCCCGCCTGAAATCAGTCGGTCCTGTCTCCGCGATCTGCCGAACCGTCCACTGCCGGTTCCTCGTCGCCGGCCTCCGTTGCAAGGCCTAGCCCCTCGGGCCGCTCGTCGGCCTCGCCGGTGCGTCGCGAGCGGGTCTGCGCCCTGCGGCGCCGCAGGTTGGCGCGCAGTTCTTCCGCCAGCCGCGCCGCCCGTCGGGCCGAGGACGTCGAGGTCCCGGTTTTCGAGGTCATGCAGAATGTCCCATCCCGCCGGCAGGCCCGGCGCGGCTCGAAGCAATCGCGACCAATGTGGCCGTGTCGTGGCGGCCGGGCCGTTGCGTCCTGCGAGCAATACACGCCTTGCGCTGCCAGGATCGATATGGCAGAAGCACGCCGCATTCAGGCTGCGGTAGCTCAGTGGTAGAGCACTCCCTTGGTAAGGGAGAGGTCGAGAGTTCAATCCTCTCTCGCAGCACCATTCCCTTTCTGAATGAAATCAGTAACATAGCACACGCCAAGCACAAGGCGGCAACGCGCTATTTGCGCATACTCTCGCACAAGCTGTCATGTTTTCTGGTGTATCACTGGTGAAGTCATCCGCGACGCCATCCGAAAGCCGGCAGTCCATGCCGATCGATGCGTAGGCAGCGCAGCGTGGCATCTAGTAGCGCCAAGCGCGATGTTTCAGCGGATCGAAGGGCTAGGTGTAGCGCTTGGCCTTCTGCCGTTCGACATGACAAACATGGTGCACTAGCTCGGTGTTCTCGATGGTGTAGCCGTCCGGCGCATTGAAGCGGTCTAGCTCGGAGTAAGCGACGGGCAATTCTTCGCCACAGTGAGCGCACTTCCCTCCCTGTTGCACCCACTTCTTCTGTTTCACGTCGCGACGCATCATCGGCTTCCCGCGCTCGTCGTAAATCAGTTCCTTGAACACCTTCCTGCGATACGCGAACAGCAGGTCACGATCATCACCCGCGAGGTCTTCAAGAGCAGCCCGGACGGCGGCAACCACCTTGTTGGCTTTAAGGAGTTCGTCAGCGTTGAGACGTCGGTTGGCCATTGAGGGCGTCCGGAGGGTGG
>JAPLOZ010000039.1 GCA_026400435.1 Hyphomicrobiales bacterium
CTTTTCTATTGCGCGTGGGACTGGCGGTTCCTTCTCCTGCTGATCGCCTCGACGGGCGTCGACTTCTTCATCGCGATGTACCTCGATCGCACCCCCGACGGGCGAAACCGCAAGATCGCGTTCTGGTGTTCGATCGGCTTCAATCTTAGCGTTCTCGGCTTCTTCAAGTATTTCAATTTCTTCGTCGGCAGTTTCTCCGCGCTCGTCGGTCAGTTCGGACTTGAGCCGGACTTTGTGACGCTGAACGTGATCCTGCCGCTGGGGATCAGCTTCTACACCTTCCAGACGATGAGCTACGTCATCGACGTATACCGGCGCGACCTCAGGGCGACGCAGAACCCGCTCGACTTCGCGCTATTCATAGCCTTCTTTCCGCAACTCGTCGCCGGTCCGATCGTGCGGGCCGGAACGCTGCTGCCGCAATTCGACGGGCTGCGCCAGTTTCCCTACGACGCGCGCAACGCAGTGCTGCTGTGCGCCGTGGGCTTCTTCAAGAAGGCCGTCGTCGCCGACAACATCGCTGTCGTCATCGACCCGGTCTGGGCCAATCCGCTGAACTACGACTGGCCCTCGATGGTGATATCGCAGTACCTGTTCATGGTTCAGATTTACTGCGATTTCTCCGGCTATTCGGATATCGCCGTCGGCACTGCAGCGCTGCTCGGCTTCTACCTGCCGCGAAACTTCGGCCCCACATTGCTGCAGCGCAATTTGATAGAAGGCTGGCGCTACTGGCACATAACGTTGGCCGGCTGGTTCCGCGACTATGTCATGTTCCCGCTTTTGCGGAACCGTCGCGACCCGGCCGCCATTTCCTTCGCCCTCGTCCTTACGCTGAGTTTGATCGGGCTTTGGCACGGCGCGAACTGGACGTTCGTCCTCTGGGGTCTGATGCAAGGCCTTGCCCTGGCCTTCCTCACCTTCAGGCGGCGGAGCGGTCGGGGAAAGCAGAAATGGAAGCTGCCCTATCTGGTTGCGATGGCCATCACCTTGACCTTCAGCGCAATCACGCTTTCCTTCTTCAGGTCGGGGTCCCTGTCGACTGCGTTGGACGTCTGGGCGATCGATCTGCTGGGTTCGCCTGGTACCGCTTCAATCACGCTCTATCCTTACCTTGCTTTCGCGGTTCTGGGCCTCGTCCACTGGCTGTGGCACCGATACGACCTTGAAAAACGCTTCAGCCTCGTCCCAGCCCTGTGGTTTACTGTTGCCATCGGCGTCGCGTTCGGCCTTTTCTTCAGCATGATGCCGCGCGAAATCCTCCCCTTCATCTATTTCCAATTCTGATGCGGCGACAGTTGAGCGCGTCTTGCGTCACCAGGCGAAACCCCGTCACTTGCCGGCCGACATCGGCCCATGACAGGCTGCCTGCCGGTTAATGGAGCGCGTCGCAATGATCCTTATCGGCCAGTATGATTCCTCGTTCGTGCGTCGCGTGGGAATAGCGCTCAGGCTGTACGGCCTGCCTTTCGAACACCGCACGTGGTCGGTTTTTTCGGACAAGGAGAAGATCAGGCCGCTGAACCCGCTGATGCGGGTGCCGACACTGGTTCTGGACGATACCGACACGCTCCTCGACAGCCACCTCATCATCTCTCATCTCGAAAGTATTGTTGCATCCGAACGCTCGCTGTGGCCGGCGACCGAACCCAACCGTCACCGCGCGCTCAAGGTCGCCGGGCTCGCCACTGGCCTCGCCGACAAGGGCGTCAGCCTGTTCTACGAGACGGTGCTGCACAACGACGTTTCACCGGTATGGGTCGAACGCTGTCGCGCGCAGGTCGCCGGCGCGATGTCTATGCTCGACGAGGACCGCGAGGAGCGGCAAAGCAGGTACTGGTTCGGCGAAAACATCGGGCACGCCGACATCGCGGTCGCATGCGCGATCCGCCACGTTACGGAATCCCTGCCCGACGTCGTTGCGATGCAGGACTATCCTGCATTGCGCGCGCATTGCGAGCATCTCGAGGCTCTGCCGGTGTTCCGCGAGATCAGCCAGACTTTCGTGCCGCCGGCCTGAAAGTTTAGCGCGCTGGCCCATTGCCGGCGCGGCCGAGGTGACACAATGAGCAGCAGAAGAAGCGGAGGGCGGCATGAAGACGACGATCGAAAAGCTCGCGGGCGATACCGAAGGCGTTGGCTACGAGCTCACTGTCTTTCGCTTCAAGGGCTCCTCGAAAAATGCGCCGACCGCCTATATCCAGGCGGCCCTCCACGCCGGCGAGCTGCCAGGCGTGGTCGCCATCCACGCCCTGATGCCTATGCTGCGCGCAGCAGAAGCGGAAGGCCGCATCATCGGAGATATCACGGTGGTGCCTGCCGCCAATCCGGTTGGCCGCGCGCAATATCATTTCGGCGACCTCGAAGGGCGCTTCCATTTGGGCACACGCACCAATTTCAACCGCGATTTTCCCCTGCTTGAGAGACCCGACCGATCCGCCCTGCCCCCGCTGACGTCCGCATCGACCGTCGATGTCCGCCTCAAGCGGCTGCTCGTGGAGCTTTCCATGGGGCACGACATCGTGCTTGACCTGCACTGCGACGACGAGGGCGTGCCGTACCTCTACGTGCCGGCGCAGCTGTGGCCGGCGATGCAGGACTGCGCAGCCGCGATGGGGGTCGACGCAGTCATCTTGTGGGACGGACCGTCCGGCGCGGCTTTCGAAGAAGCGGCAATCCATCCCTGGCTTCAAATCCCCCCTGCAAAAGCCGGTTTCGACCGTCGGGTCGTCACGACGGTCGAACTGCGCGGTCTGGCCGACGTCTATAGCGGCTATGCAAAATCCGACGCCGAGGGCATCTACCGCCTGCTCGCCACGCGCGGAGTCGTCGCCGACGCCAAAGTGGCAAAGCCGAAAAAGTTTGGCGGGATCGCCGCGCCGATCGACCATGTCGAACTGATTGCCATGCCGCGCGCCGGCGCGATCCTTTTTCACGTCGAACCGGGTCAGCAGGTGCGAAAAGGCGCGAAGCTGGCGACCATCGTCCACACGCCCGGCGAACCCGACGGCTCACTCGACCTTCACGCCCCGCAGGCCGGCTATGTTCTCACGCGCGTGTCAAAGCGTTCCGGGCGCGCCGGCGACGACATCATCAAGCTGATCGGCCAAACGCCAAGCGCCAAGCCCAAGGCCGGCGCACTCGAGGACTGAGCTTCGGCGACGCATTGCTGCATTGCAACATTTGCAATTGCAGGATCGGTTCGCCGGCCGCATAGATGCGGTTTGCAGCCTGCGCCCGGTACCCAAATGCCCTTGCCGATTCTTGCCCTTGCGATCGCTTCGTTCTGCATAGGCACAACGGAATTCGTGATCATGGGCCTGCTGCCGGAAATGGCCGCCGATCTCGGCGTGTCCATCCCCGCGGCTGGCCTACTTGTCACGGGCTATGCGCTTGGAGTGGTGATCGGCGCACCGATCGTCGCCGTCGCTACCTCCAAGTTGCCGCGCAAGCCTGTGCTTATCTTCCTCGCTTCGCTGTTCGTCGTCGGCAACCTGTTGTGCGCTGTCGCCCCGAACTACTGGATGCTGGTGGTGGCAAGAGTAGTGACCGCATTCGGCCACGGCGCGTTTTTCGGCATCGGCTCGGTCGTTGCCGCCAGCCTGGTGCCCAAGAACAAGCAGGCAAGCGCGATGGCCTTGATGTTCGCCGGCCTGACGCTTGCCAACATCCTGGGGGTACCCGGCGGCACAGCGCTCGGCGAGGCTTTCGGATGGCGTTCGACTTTCATCGCGGTCGTCGGCATCGGGCTGGTTTCGGTCGCGGCGATCGCCTGGCTTGTGCCGGCGGGCGTCGCACCACCCGGCAAGGGCGGTATCGCCGGCGAGGTCCGGGTGCTCGGCAAGACGCAGGTCTGGCTCTCGATGCTGATCTCGGCGCTGGCTTCGGCAAGCCTGTTTGCCGTCTTCACCTATATCAAGCCGATCCTGACCGATGTGACTGGTCTTGCCGTCGGCACCGTAACCTGGGTGCTGCTCCTGTTCGGTGCAGGCATGACCGTCGGCAATATCATCGGCGGCAAACTGGCGGACTGGAAGTTGATGCCGACCGTCATCGGCTCGCTTGCCTGTATCATGCTGGTGCATCTGAGCTTCGCCGGGTTCAGCTACGACGCGACCGCGGCGATCGTCATCGTCTTCGTGTGGGGCGTAGTGACATTCGTCATCGTGCCACCGATCCAGATGCGCGTGATCGAGACTGCGCGCGACGCTCCCAACCTTGCTTCCACGCTCAACCAGGGCGCGTTCAACATCGGCAACGCAGCCGGCGCCTCGATCGGCGGGCTCGCGCTTTCGGCCGGCGTATCCTACCAGAACCTGCCGCTGGTTGGCGCAGCGACTGCGGTGCTGGCGCTGTGCGTGGCGCTGCTATCGCAGGCGCTCGACCGCCAGGCGACCGGCGTCAGCCAGGCGGTTCCCGCGGAATAACCTGCCGACGAATCCGGTTGCGCACAGGTCGGTTCGCGGCTATGGAAAATGCGATGAAGACGCTGTCGAACGCGACAAAGTGGTGGTGGGCCAGCTGACAGCGGCCTGACAGCGCGTACGCGTGGAAATTGTGTGGCCGCAACGGAGACTCCGGGCGGCCATTTGTTTTTCAAGTGCTTATCCGGGTCCCCAAGGGAAACGGACGGAGACGGGAATGACCATCGAAGTGCTTGATAATGGCGCCGAACAATTCGTCACAGCCGGCGGCGTCTCGATTACCCGCGAGCGCCATGACACGCCGTATGCTGGCGCCATCGAAACCTATGTCGACGGGCTGAACAGCCGTCGCGGCGCGGTATTTTCGTCGAACTACGAATATCCCGGGCGATACACCCGCTGGGATACCGCCATCATCGACCCGCCGGTCGTCATTTCCGCACGCGGTCGGGCCATGCGCATCGAGGCGCTGAACCGGCGTGGCGAAATTCTTCTGCCCATCATCGGCAAGGCGATTGCGGCGCTGCGAGACGTCACACTCACCCAAACCTCCAGGCAGCGGCTCGCGCTGACCGTAGCCGAGCCCGGTCGGGTGTTCACCGAGGAGGAGCGCAGCCGCGTGCCCTCGGTGTTTACGGTTCTGCGGGCCATCACCGCATTGTTCCACACCGACCAGGATGCCAACCTCGGGCTCTACGGTGCTTTCGGATACGACCTCGCCTTCCAGTTCGACCCGGTCGACTATTCCCTGCAGCGCGCCGAGAGCCAGCGCGATCTTGTGCTCTACCTGCCGGACGAGATCCTTGTCGTCGACCATCATCAGGCGAAAGCCTGGCATGACCGCTACGACTATTCCGGCGCCGGCTTCTCCACGGAGGGCCTGCCGCGCGACGGCGACGTGAGGCCATTCAAGCCATCGGACCGCATTCCGCCGCGCGGCGACCACGAGCCGGGCGAATACGCCAAGCTGGTCACCAAGGCGATGGAAAGCTTCCGGCGCGGCGACCTCTTCGAGGTCGTGCCGGGCCAGATGTTCTACGAGCGTTGCGATACGGCGCCTTCCGAGATCGCGCGCCGGCTCAAGCAGATAAACCCGTCGCCCTATTCGTTCTTCATCAATCTCGGCGAGGGCGAATACCTGATCGGCGCATCGCCGGAGATGTTCGTGCGCGTCAACGGACGGCGCGTCGAGACCTGCCCGATTTCCGGCACGATCAAGCGCGGCGACGACGCCATCGCCGATTCCGAACAGATCCTGAAGCTGCTCAATTCCAAGAAGGACGAATCCGAACTCACCATGTGCTCGGATGTCGACCGCAACGACAAGAGCCGCGTCTGCGAGCCGGGCTCCGTGCGGGTCATCGGCCGCCGCCAGATCGAGATGTATTCGCGCCTGATCCATACCGTGGACCATATCGAGGGACGGCTTCGCGAAGGCATGGATGCGTTCGACGCGTTCCTGTCGCACGCCTGGGCGGTAACGGTTACCGGCGCGCCGAAATTGTGGGCGATGCGTTTCATCGAGAGCAACGAGAAGAGCCCGCGCGCCTGGTATGGCGGCGCAATCGGAATGGTGCACTTCAACGGCGACCTGAACACCGGACTGACGCTGCGCACCATCCGCATCAAGGACGGCATAGCCGAAGTGCGCGCCGGCGCTACGCTGCTGTTCGACAGCGTGCCGCAGGAAGAAGAAGCCGAAACCGAACTGAAGGCATCCGCCATGATTTCCGCCATACGCGACGCCAAGTCCGGCAACGCCGCATCTGCAGAACGCGGGGCGGCGAGGGTTGGCGACGGGGTCAACATCCTGCTGGTCGACCATGAGGACAGCTTCGTCCACACGCTGGCGAACTATTTCCGGCAGACCGGCGCCAACGTCTCGACCGTGCGCTCACCCGTTGCCGACGAGGTGTTCGACCGCCTCAGGCCGGACCTCGTCGTCTTGTCGCCCGGCCCCGGCATGCCGAAGGATTTCGACTGCGCGGCGACGATCAAGAAAGCGCGGGCGCGAGACCTGCCAATCTTTGGGGTTTGCCTCGGACTGCAGGCACTGGCTGAAGCCTATGGCGGCGAGCTCCGCCAGCTCCACGTGCCCATGCATGGCAAGCCCTCGCGCATCCGCGTTTCCAAGCCCGGCATCATCTTTTCGGGCCTGCCCAAGGAAGTGACCGTCGGCCGCTATCATTCGATCTTCGCCGACCCGGTTCGTCTTCCCGACGATTTCCTCGTCACCGCGGAAACCGAGGACGGCGTCATCATGGCCTTCGAGCATCGCAAGGAACCGATAGCGGCCGTCCAGTTCCATCCGGAGTCGATCATGACGCTCGGCCAGAATGCCGGCATGCGCATGATCGAGAACGTCGTTGCCCACCTGCCGCGCAAGGCCAAGGTAAAGGCAGCCTGAGGTGACCGCGGTTCCCACCTCGGCGGCCACCAAACGCAACGTCGCTCGGCTCGCCTTCTGGTCGATCGTCGTCGCCTTTGTGGTGCTCGGCCTCAAGCTGCTCGCCTGGTGGCTTACCGGCTCGGTGGCACTCTATTCCGACGCGCTTGAATCGACCGTGAACGTGATTGCCGCGCTCGCCGCATTCTGGGCGATACGAATAAGCCATACACCGGCCGACCAGGATCATCCCTTCGGCCACCACAAGGCGGAGTATTTCTCCGCGGTGCTGGAGGGCGTTCTGATCGTGCTGGCCGCGCTGATGATCCTGGTCGAGGTGGCGCGCGCCTGGGATCAGCCCGTCGACCTGGCCCAACCCTGGGTGGGGCTTGGCGTCAATGGCATTGCAGCGCTGATCAACCTCATCTTCGCGCAGATCCTGATCAGGGCAGGCACCAGCGCGCGATCGCCGGCGCTGGTCGCGGACGGCCGGCACATCATGACCGACGTGGTCACGTCGGTCGGCGTGATCGGTGGCCTCGTGGCGGCCGCCCTCACCGGCTGGGTCGTGCTCGATTCGGCGCTTGCCGTGATCGTCGCGCTCAACATCCTGTGGCAGGGCTGGCACGTCATCGGCTCGTCGATGCAAGGCCTGATGGATCGCGCTGTCGACAAGGACGAACACCTGCGCATCCGCGATATCATCTCGGCCAACTCGAAAGGCGCGCTGGAGGTCCATGATCTCAAGACGCGCATCGCCGGTCGCGCGACGTTCATCGAGTTTCATCTGATCGTCGACGGCGACATGACCGTGCGCGAAAGCCATGTCATTTGCGACCGCATCGAGGAGGCGCTGCGTACCGAAAGCCCGAGCGTGCGCATCACCATCCACGTCGAGCCCGACGACGAGGCGAAGCTGCCGCCTGGCACCGTCGCCGTTCCGTTTGCCTGAGCAGCGCATGGGATCGCCAGGGCATCCCCAACGCCTCGGGAAATGGCGCAGGGCCGCCCAGTGGACGTCCCTCCTGGTGCTGTCCTCGCTCTTCGCTGCCGCGCTTGAGGTCGCCGATCTTCCGGCAGCGCTGCTCATTGGCCCCATGCTCGCGGCCATCGTGGCCGGCACCAATGGCGCCACCGTACGTGTCCCGCGGCCGCTCTTCGGCGGCGCGCAGGCGGTGGTCGGCTGCCTTGTCGCTGCATCCATCTCAATCGACATTCTGGCGACCTTCGCCGACGACTGGCCGCTCGCGACAGGTGTCGTGGTGGCGACGCTTGCCGCGTCGAGCTTCCTTGGCTGGTTCGTCAGCCGCTACAAGGTGCTGCCGGGCACGACTGCCGTCTGGGGTTCGGCGCCCGGCGGCGCGACCGCTATGGTCCTGATGGCCGGAGCCTTCGGCGCGGACGTCCGCCTGGTCGCCTTCATGCAATATCTGCGCGTCATCATGGTATCGGTCGCCGCCGCCTCGATCGCGAGGATGTGGGTCGCTACGTCCGGTGTCGTAGCGCCGTCGCATGTCTGGTTTCCCGCCATCGACTGGTCTGCGTTCGGCGCGACGATCGCAATCGCGGTGGCAGGCGGATATGTCGGCTGGCTGTGCCGGCTGCCATCACCCTACTTCCTGGGCGCCGTCATCCTAGGCGGCGTACTCCACATCGGTTTCTCGATTCCCATGCAGCTGCCGGAATGGCTGCTGGCCGTCTCCTACATGATGATCGGCTGGGCTATCGGTCTGAACTTCACGAGCGCAATCCTTCGCCACGCGGTTCGCGCCCTGCCCCAGATCATCGGCTCGATCCTGGCGCTGATGGCGTTTTGCGGGGGCCTTGCCTGGCTGCTCAGCCACCAGCTCGGCGTCGATCCGCTGACCGCCTATCTGGCGACCAGTCCCGGCGGGCTCGACTCCGTCGCCATCATTGCCGCAGCCTCTGACGGCGTGGACCTGTCGTTCGTGATGGCATTGCAGAGCAGCCGCCTGCTGATCGTGCTCGCATTCGGTCCGTTGCTGGCGCGTTTCGTATCCCGCTGGGTACGGCAATGACCGGCTGCGCTGCGAGGCTCTCGCCAACATGGCGGATTTGGTCGTCATCGCTGCTGTCTTGACCTGGGTCAGACAGATCCATCGGCGGGAGAGGCATATCCTCACCGAGCGATTGCTGAATGCACGCTGGTTATATATTAGGTCACCCGCAGCATTTCTGAATCAGGGAACGTAAAAATGAACGTTAGGACGATCATA
Source organism: Hyphomicrobiales bacterium (assembly GCA_026400435.1). GTDB lineage: Bacteria > Pseudomonadota > Alphaproteobacteria > Rhizobiales > Rhizobiaceae > Mesorhizobium_K. The sequence continues at coordinate 9,048 of JAPLOZ010000039.1, forward strand.
CGCGGTGTAGCGTCGCTTGCCGGCGTCGCGCTTTCCATTTCCGTCGCCGCGCAGGCATGGGCGGCGACCGCCCAGGTGGGCGTGCTGAAGTGCGACACCTCCATCGGCATCGGCGAGATCCTGATCCGCAAGCAGACCATGACCTGCGTGTTCACGCGCAACGACGGCACCACCGAGACCTACAGCGGCACGATCCATGAGTACGGCGTCGAGCTGGGCGAGATCAAGGAAGCGCATCTGATCTGGGCCGTGATAAGCGGATCGACGAAGAGCGTGAACGGCCTGCTTTCCGGCAAGTACACCGGCGTCAGCGCCGACGTCGCGGCTGGATTTGGAGCCGGTGCGGACCTTCTGGTCGGCGGAACGGAGATGGCCTTCGCGCTGCAGCCGCTCGCCGTAGACGGCGAAACCGGCATCAACATTGCAGCAGGCGTTGCGCAGGTCGAACTCGCCGCCACAAACTGATTCTCAGTTTGCCCCGCGCTCCGCGCCCCCCGGGTGCGCGGAGCATACGGTTGCTTATGCGATCGTCGTTATCAGCCCGCCCTCCACCCGGAGCGCCGCGCCATTGGTCGCCGACGACAACGGACTTGCGAGATAGGCGACAAGGCTCGCGATCTCGGCTGGCTCGATCATTCTCTGCAGCAGCGAACTGGCTCTCGCCTTCGCGAAAAACTCGGCCTCGATCTCGCTCGCTTGACACGAAGATGATGCGGCCGGCATTGCGTTCAAGCATTGCCGGGAAATAGGCGCGCGCCAGCCGCGCCCCGCTGACCACGTTGATGTCGAAGAAGTGCTTCCAGTCGTCGTCCGTGATGTCGGCGAAATCCTTGCTTTCGTAGATGCCGAGATTGTTGACAAGGATGTCGACCGCAGCCAGGCGCATGACCACATCCGCCGCGCCCTCGGCTGACGTCACGTCGGCAGCGATGCCGGTCACGCTTTCGGCGCCCGAAGCCTTTATGTCGGCGACCGCCGCGTCGACCTTGTCCTTGCCGCGCCCGGTGACCGTGACGGCCGCACCCTCGCGGGCCAGTGTCCTCGCGATCTCCAGCCCGATACCGGCCGTCGAACCCGTCACCAGCGCCTTCTTGCCCTTCAACTGCAGATCCATCGTACTTTTCCTGTTGTCTGATACGACAATTTGGGCGTTGCATGCGTCCCTGACTAGTTCCACAATCCGACTAGCACTTGTGACGCGGAGGCACATATGGCTCGTCCCTACATGGAACGCTCCGGAGAGATGGAGATCTTCGCCCGCGTCGTCGAGATGGGTGGCTTCTCGGCGGCCGCCAAGTCGCTCGACCTCACGCCCTCAGCAGTCAGCAAGCTGATTGCGCGACTCGAGGCGCGCCTTGGGGCACGGCTGCTGCTGCGAACCACGCGCTCACTGCGGCTTACAGAGGAAGGCGAGGCCTACCACCGCACCGCCCAGGAAGTGTTGCAACAGATCGACGATGTCGAACAGCGTGTGACCGGTGGCGCGGTGCGCGGTCGCCTTCGGATCAGCGCTTCGATTCCGTTCGGAACGATGCATGTCGTGCCGGCGACCGCATCGTTTCGCGCGCGCCATCCCGATCTCTTCGTTGATCTGAGCTTTACGGACGATGTCGTCGATCTCGTCGCCCAGAAGACTGACGTAGCGGTTCGCATGGGCTCCCTGCCCGACAGTTCGCTGGTGGCCAAACGGCTTGGCCACACGCGCCGCGTTGTCTGCGCGTCGCCCGCCTACATCGCTGAGCGCGGCGCGCCGCGCGTGCCCGAAGATCTCGCCGGCCAAGAATGCCTGATGTTCAACTTCCGGCCTTCCAAGGTCACCTGGCCGTTCCGCGCTGGTGGCCTCGATATCGAACAGCCGGTCTCGGGAAGCGTCGCCGTCAACAACGGCGAGACAATGCGACAGCTTGCCATCTCTGGCCTCGGCATCGCGCGACTGGGTCGTTTCCACGTCGAAGCCGACCTCGGCAACGGCGCACTTGTCGAACTGCTTGAGGACAACAATCCCGGCGATCTGGAATATGTCAGCGCCGTCTATGTCGGCGGCGGCCGGGTGCCGGCCAGGGTTCGCGCCTTCATCGACCACATGGCCGAACATCTCGCCGTGGTGGGCTTCGGCGGCTGACCGGCCCCCGAAAACAAAGACGCCGGCGCTAAGGCCGGCGTCTTCGATGGTCCCCCGGGTGTTCCCCGGATCAGAATTTCCAGGCGAGGCCGAACCGGACGTCGTTGGTGCTCAGATCAGCCGAGATCGGCGTTCCGTTCACATTGGCATCGAAGCTGCCGAGGTCGGTGTAGCGATACTCCGCACGGCCGACCAGATTGTCGGTGAACGCATATTCGGTGCCGACGCCGATGGTCCAGCCGGTGTTCGTCTCGGAGGCTTCACCCTGGTAAACGCCGCCAGTGTCGTATCCCGTGCCATGAAGGCGACCGAACGCGACGCCACCGGCAATGTAAGGCAGGAATCGGTCGACGGCATAACCAAGACGGAGGCGAACCGCGCCTTCCCAGTCAAGCTCGGTGTCGAGCGACCCGACATTTACGCCATTCGAAACGACGGTGCTGCTGTCGTCGGCGCCCGTCCAGGCGAAGTCGCCGTCGACGCCGAGCACCACATTGTTCGTCATCTGATAGTTGTAGCCGAAATAAACGCCGCCCAACCATCCGTCAGGGTTGACATCGGCGCTTCCATCAAACGGCAGACCCAGATCGGCAGTAGCCTCGCCGCTACCCCACAGATAGCCGATTTGCCCGCCGATGTAGCCGCCGGTCCAGTTGAAAACCGGCGCCGCAAGCACTTCGGGAGGGGATTCCATT
>JAPLOZ010000003.1 GCA_026400435.1 Hyphomicrobiales bacterium
AAAACGCCTAGAGAAAATCGGCTTTCACTTTTCCTTGTTGATCAATGGCTTGGCGTCGGCCGATCTCCATTTCTTTCAGAGACGGCTCCATTTTCAGATATCGAGATTTTCGATCACATCGATCAATTCGCCCAGGCGAAGAAATCTGTCAGAGATCGGCTCCAAGTACGTCAGCTCTTCAGCGAAGAGGGGATATTGGTTTGCAACCTCGTTCCAGGCCTTGGGGCCTAAGGCTCTTGCAAACCCGCAACGCTTCGTCCGAACATCTCCTTGAGGCCGAACCTTGATCCGTACGTGGGTGGCAATGTCGTGCCGCCCACGGCGGTCAACGCCATCGCGCACCGTCTCACCTTCTAGGAGACCTTTCAGAACGTAGCTGAACCATATGCCCTGCTGTTCCCAGTTCCAATTGTGCGTGGTGCGGACAAAGACGGACTTACATCCTCTCTCCTTCACGGCGGTCTTGCCGGTGGCGGTCACAAAGGCGCCTTCTACCCAAGACTTGAGCCTATGCTGATGCATCATCGGGACATGAACGAGAATATGGCTGTGCAGGCCCACCGTCGCTTTTCGCTCCAGCACCCAGATCCAGGCGTGACCAATATCTCTTTCGCTTAACCAATGCCGCATCAGTTCCAGAAACTGCCCATTGGCTTCGCCAACCTCCTTGTCGCCGACGACGCCCACCGTCGACCAGGCAATCGTGATGTGAACGTTCAAAACCTGTGACCGCAGATTGGCCAGCGATGCCGCGTGCCGGAGGTTCTGAAAGTCGATAGCTCGCAAGCCAGTAGATGCCTCGTCGCGTGGCAGGGGTTCAGCCGCCATCGGCAAGTCTAAATTCGGGTTGTTTGGGTGAAGCGGCTGCTGAAGTTCCATGACTAACTCCCGTCTCGTAGCAGGAGTCAGATGGACCGGAGGCGGATGCACCCTCCTGCAACGGGATATAGCGTTTTCGAGCCTAAAACGGCACTTGGCCCTTCATTTAGCAATAATATTGCGCGGTCGCGTGCTCTTTGATTGATGTCTGAAGTGAACCCCTGACGTTTCTATCAAACTCAAGGGGTTCCAAAATGTCTCATTCACTCGTAGCCGTCGAGCCATCGAACGATACCGGCTTCGTACCCACGATCTCAGCCGACATCGCCAAACAGCACCACACACTGATCGCCTCGGACGACCGCTATCGTGCCGCCCTACGCCTGCTGGCCGCACTTTGGCGCGAGGATGAAGGTCTGCCCATCGGCCGCTTAGTGGACCGTGAAGGCAAGGCCCACAACATCGGCAGCCGAATCCCCGACAAGGCTGGGCGCGCCGGCCGCAACTTCATGTCGCCGGCCATCGCCGATCTGGCGTCGCGTGAGCTGATCTACCGCCAGAACGGCGCCCTCTATGACGCCACCCGGCTGCGCACCAACCTTCTCGCCAGTCAGACGCTCTGCCTGAACCTGTTCGGCCCGGCGAAGCTGGATCCTCGCTTTGCCGACAAGATGATGGCCAACCTGTTGCCTGACACCTTCCGGCAGGTGACCGGCGTCTCGTTCGAGTTCTCGCCCGGTCGCGGCGATCCGCGTTTCACGGGTGACTTCACGGCGGTCGACATCTTCATCGCTGGCATCTCGCCGATCGGAGAGCGCACGTTCGTGTCGATCGAGATGAAATATGCCGAGGGCTGCAACGACGCCGTGCCGCGCAACATCAACCCGCGTCACGTGCAGATCGCCACTAACAGCGGCCTTATCACGAGGCCGACAGACAAGGCCCTGCTGGCGAACCCACTCCAGCAGCTCTTCCGCGAGCACATGATGTCTCAGGCCATGATCGACAACGGCATGTTCGACAGCGGGCAGTTCATAGTCATCGTCCCTGCGGCCAGCAGGTCAGTTGCCGACGCGTGCACCAGGTACCAGGAGCAGCTTGCGCCCCATCGCGAGGGCTTGGTCAGCTTTGGCGTGCTGGCTCTGGAACAGGTGATCGAGGCGATTGCCGGCGCCGGTCAGGAGACGTACGCGCAGCGACTCCATGCCCGCTACTGCGACTTCTCCCGCATCGAGTCGATCATTGCCGAAAAGGCAGCGTAACGCTCGCGCAGATCAAGTGCGTGGTCGGGCCTCAGTGGGGCTCGGCCACGTCGCCACAAAACTCCGAAGTGGGGACCAAAGTGGGGACGATAAAGTAACTCCACACTTTTCGATTTAAAAACAGATAGTTAAGTAACACCGTTGGCGGAGAGGGGGGGATTCGAACCCCCGATGGGCTTGCACCCATGCCGCATTTCGAGTGCGGTGCATTCAACCACTCTGCCACCTCTCCGCGGGGCGTGGTCGGCCTTGCGGCGCGCGGGACTAGATAACGGCGGACTTTCGAGGATACAAGGCCAATTCGCGCCCAATGGCCGGCAATCGCGCAGACCGCCTGATTTGCCGCGCCGGTCGGGCGGTTTGCCGTGACTGCTATTTCGCCGGCAAGCCGACGATTGCGCAATACCGGCGGGTTGCCTTGACTCGCCGGAATGCTTCGGTTAGGGACAGCGCGCATCCGGCGTGGGGTCTCTCCGCGCCGGTCGTGTTTTTAGAACCCGCAGACTGACAAAAAGACGGCCGGAAAGCTTCCGAGCATTCCATAAGGCCGACCGAACAGCGAAAGGCAAAAAATGTTCGCAGTCATCAAAACGGGCGGCAAGCAGTATCGTGTTGTCGCCAATGATGTGTTGAAGATCGAGAAGGTTGCCGGCGACGTCGGCGACATCGTGGAAATTGGCTTTGTGCTGGCGCATGGCGAAGGCGATTCCGTCACCCTCGGCGCTCCCTTTGTCGACGGCGCGCTGGTGACGGCCGAGGTTGTCGCGCAGGGTCGCGCCGGTACGGTCATCGCTTTCAAGAAGCGCCGCCGCCAGAACTCGAAGCGCCGCCGCGGCCATCGCCAATACGAGACGACGGTGCGCATCGACGAGATCCTGATCGGCGGAGCAAAGCCTGCGAAGAAGGCTGCCGCCAAGAAGGAAGTTGCGGCGGAAGCCGCCCCGGCCAAGAAGGCGAAGGCGCCTGCTGCGGAAGCCGCTCCGGTGGCGGCGTTTGCCGACGTAGCGCCCAAGGCGAAGGCCCCCAAGGCGAAGGCCGAGGTTGTCGACGACATCTCCCTGATCTCCGGCATTGGTCCGGTGCTGAAGGACAAGATGACGGAAGCGGGCTACGGCACGCTGACGTCGATCTCGAAGCTGAAGAAGGCCGACATCGCCAAGCTGGACGAGGAGCTTTCGCTCGGCGGCCGCATCGAGCGCGACGAATGGGTGGCCCAGGCGAAGGAACTCTTGGCCGGCAAGCCGCCGCGCGCGCAGATCGACAAAGATGCTGCGTCCGCCAAGGAATCAGAGTAAAGAAGAGCGACTGAAGGAGTTCAACCATGGCACACAAGAAAGCCGGCGGTTCGTCGCGCAACGGTCGTGATTCCGAATCCAAGCGCCTTGGCGTGAAGAAGTTCGGCGGCGAAGCCGTCATTCCCGGCAACATCATCGTGCGTCAGCGCGGTACAACCTGGCATCCCGGCGTCAACGTCGGGATCGGCAAGGACCACACGCTGTTCGCCCTCGAGGCCGGTGCCGTTGCTTTCCGCAAGAAAGCCAATGGCCGTACCTATGTGTCGGTAAATCCGATGCCGATCGCCGCGGAGTAGCCGGTTCCGCACCAAGACACCGGCGCCCCATCTCGGGAACCGGTGTCTGGCAGAACCAGGAAAAGGATCAGGGGAGATGGGCCGCCATCTCCCCTTTTTCTTTTTATTCTGGAGGGACTGCCATGATTGCCGACAAGGACGACAGCGAAGACGAAAGTCTGTTCATCGACCGCGCGGCGATCGTCACGCCGCGGCTGGTCATGCGAGCGCCGCGCGAAAGCGACATCGCTGAACTCGTGCGTCTCGCCGACAATCGCCAAGTGGCGCAGATGCTTGCGCGCATGCCGCATCCGTATGGAGAAACCGAGGCGCGCGCCTTCATCGCCATGTCGGCGCTGAGGAAGCCCGGTGTCACCTACGCCCTCACTCTCGCAGATCCGATTTCGGGCACCGGCGGCTTCGTCGGATGCGCGGGGCTGAATGTGAGGGACCGCGGCCTGGAGCTCGGCTACTGGATCGGCCAACCCTATTGGCGGCGCGGCTTCGCAACCGAGGCAGCGCACGCACTGGTCGATCTCGCCTTCCGCGCGACCCGCATATCGGTGCTGCATGCCTCGGCGAGGGTGATCAACCCGGCGTCGCGCCGGGTCATCCAGAAATGCGGCTTCCAGTACGCTGGACAGGGCATGATGCACTCGCTCGTCACCGGCCAGGTGCCGGTCGAGCGCTACCGGCTCGACCGCAGGACATGGGAAAGCCTGAGGAACTGGTCATGACGAAAGCGGAGGCCGACGGGAGAGCCTGTTGGATGCGGGCACTCGCGCCGGCCGTTTGTTTGCGATAGAGCATGCCCCGAAACCATAAAGCGTTGTTTGTCAGATGAAATTCCTCGACCAGGCCAAGGTTTACATACGATCGGGCGACGGCGGCGCCGGCGCGGTGTCGTTCCGCCGCGAGAAATTTATCGAGTTCGGTGGCCCAGATGGCGGCGACGGCGGGCGGGGCGGCGATGTCTGGCTGGAAGCTGTCGACGGGCTGAACACGCTGATCGACTACCGCTACCAGCAGCATTTCAGGGCCAAGACCGGCGTGCATGGTATGGGACGCAACATGACCGGCGCCAAGGGCGCCGACGCGACGCTGAAAGTGCCGGCCGGTACGCAGGTCTACGAGGACGACAACGAGACGCTGATCTGCGACCTGACCGATGTCGGGCAGCGCTACCGGCTGGCGGTCGGCGGCAATGGCGGCTTTGGCAATCAGCGTTTCAAGACATCTATCAACCAGGCGCCCCGCCGCGCCAACCCGGGCCACCCGGGGGAAGAAAAGACGATCTGGCTGAGGTTGAAGCTCATAGCGGATGCCGGATTGGTCGGACTTCCCAACGCAGGAAAGTCGACGTTCCTGGCGGCAGTGACGGCGGCAAAGCCCAAGATTGCGGACTATCCCTTCACGACGCTGCATCCGGGCCTGGGAGTCGCCCGCATCGACGGACGCGAATTCGTCATCGCCGACATTCCCGGCCTGATAGAAGGCGCGCATGAGGGCGTCGGCATTGGCGACCGTTTCCTTGGCCACGTCGAGCGCACGCGTGTGCTTCTCCACCTGGTGTCGGCACGCGAGGAAAACCCCGGCAAGGCTTACAAGACGGTACGCGCCGAACTGGCGGCCTACGAACACGGCCTTGCCGAAAAACCCGAGATCGTCGCGCTGTCCCAGGTCGATACGCTCGATGCCGCCGAGGCCAAGAAGAAGGCCGCATCGTTGAAGCGCGCCGCCGGGCGGGCGCCGCTCCTGCTGTCTGCGGTCACGGGCGAGGGCGTCGAGGGTGTGCTTCGTGCCCTGTCGGCCGAGGTAGTCTCCGCGCGCGACGCGTTGCCGGAGGTGGTTTCCGGCGAAGCGCGCTGGCAGAAATAGGGTCTGTCCATGAATGCCCAGTCGCTGCGTCGGTACAAACGTATCACGGTGAAAATCGGCTCCGCGTTGCTGGTCGACCGCGCGACCGGGCTGAAGCGGGAATGGCTGGCGTCACTGGTCGACGACGTAGCCGCTCTCGTTGAAAACGGCGCCGAAGTGCTGGTCGTCTCGTCGGGCGCGATCGCACTTGGCCGCACCATTCTCGGTCTCGGCAAGCGGGCGTTGAAACTGGAGGAAAGCCAGGCGGCGGCAGCCGTTGGCCAGATCGCGCTTGCCGGCGCCTGGTCGCAAGAGCTTGGCCGCAAGGGACTGAAGTCCGGGCAGATCCTGCTCACCCTCGGCGATACCGAGGAACGACGCCGCTATCTCAATGCGCGGGCCACCATCGGTACGCTCCTCAAGATGAAGGCGGTGCCGATCATCAACGAGAACGACACGGTGGCGACTTCCGAAATCCGCTACGGCGACAATGACCGCCTGGCGGCCCGGGTGGCGACGATGATGGGCGGCGACCTGCTGGTGCTGCTCTCAGACATTGACGGGCTCTACACGGCGCCGCCGGCATTCGATCCCAACGCGAGGTTCCTGCCGGTCGTCGAGCGCATCACACCCGAAATCGAGGCGATGGCCGGGGCAGCCGCCTCGGAACTGTCGCGCGGCGGCATGCGCACCAAGCTCGACGCGGGCAAGATCGCCACGACTGCCGGCACTGCCATGATCATTACCTCAGGTGTGCGCCAGAATCCGCTCGCCGCGATCGAGCGCGGCGAGCGTTTCACGCTGTTTAACCCAAGCCGCACTCCGGTCTCGGGCTACAAGAGCTGGATTGCGGGCCAGTTGGAGCCGGCCGGGATGCTGACCGTCGATGCCGGCGCGGTGCGTGCGCTGATGTCGGGCAAATCGCTCCTGCCTGCCGGCGTGAAGCGCGTCAGCGGCCGTTTTTCGCGGGGCGACACGGTGGCTGTGCTGGCGCCGGAGGGACACGAGATTGCGCGAGGTCTTGTTGCCTATGACGCAGCCGATGCCATAAGGATCGCCGGGCTGAAGAGCGCAGAGATCGACGCCGTACTCGGCTACCAGGCGCGTTCTGCGATGGTTCACCGCGACGATCTTGTGGTCAGCCACGGCGGCGAGGAAGCGAAAGGGTGAACCATGCTGACGTCGCATGAACAATCCGGCAGGGATACCGCCACGCTGATGGCGGCGATAGGCCGCAAGGCGCGCGCCGCTTCGCGCCCGCTCGCCATCGCAAGCACGGCAGCCAAGAACACGGCGCTCGCTGCCATGGCGAACGCGATCGAACGGAGCGAAACTGCGATCCTCGACGCCAATGCAATCGACTTGGCCAATGGCGAGGAAGCCGGGCTGACGCCGGCAATGATGGACCGGCTCAAGCTGACCCGCGAGCGCATAAGGGCGATGGCGGACGGCGTCCGCGAAATCGCCGCGCTCCGGGATCCGGTCGGCGAGGTTATCGCCGAATGGGACCGGCCGAACGGCCTGCATATCGAACGCGTACGCACCCCACTTGGCGTCGTCGGGGTGATTTACGAGAGCAGGCCAAACGTGACAGCCGATGCCGGTGCGCTGTGCCTCAAGGCCGGCAACCCGGTGATCCTGCGCGGCGGATCGGATTCGCTCAACTCCTCGTCGGCCATTCATGCCTGTCTCGTCGAAGGGCTCGGTGCGGCGGGATTGCCTGAGGATGCGATCCAGCTCGTTCCCACCACCGACCGCGCGGCGGTCGGTGAGATGCTCGCGGGCCTGAACGGCAATCTCGACGTCATCATTCCACGCGGCGGCAAAAGCCTCGTCGCCAGGGTTCAGGCGGAGGCGCGCGTGCCGGTATTCGCGCATCTGGAAGGCATCTGCCATATCTACATCGACCGCTCTGCGAATCTGGACATGGCTGTCGAGATCGCCGTCAACGCCAAGATGCGCCGTACCGGAATCTGCGGCTCGGCGGAGACGTTGCTGGTCGACCGTGCGGTCGCGCCAACGCATCTGGCGCCAATCCTCGAAGCGCTGGATGTGGCCGGCTGCGAAATCCGCGGCACCGAGGAAGTGCGCGCTGCATTCCCGAAAGCGAAACCCGCGACAGATCAGGACTGGCATACCGAATACCTCGACGCGATCATCTCCGTAAAACTTGTCGCCGGCGTCGGCGAGGCGATCGAGCACATCGAAACCTGGTCGTCGCACCACACCGAAGGCATCGTCGCCGAGGATGCAGCGGCGGTCGAGCGGTTCTTCAACGAGATCGATTCGGCCATCCTGCTCCACAATGCCTCGACCCAGTTCGCCGATGGCGGCGAGTTTGGCATGGGTGCGGAAATCGGCATCGCGACCGGCAAGATGCACGCGCGCGGGCCTGTCGGCGTGGAACAGCTTACCTCGTTCAAGTATCGCGTCCGCGGCTCAGGGCAAACCAGGCCGTGACCGAACCCGGCCGACGGACCTGACATGCCGACCAATCCGACGGCCAGCATCGACCAGCGCTATCTCCGCATGCCGTATGTGGAGAAGGGCATGGCCGTCGGGCTGTTTGGCGGTTCTTTCAATCCGCCGCACGGGGGCCACGCGCTGGTCGCCGAGATCGCTCTGAGACGGCTGGCGCTCGACCAGCTCTGGTGGATCGTCACGCCCGGCAATCCGCTCAAGTCGAGTCGCGAACTGGCGCCGCTGCGCGACCGTCTGAAGCTTTCGGAATCGCTGGCGCGCGATCCCCGCATCAAGGTGACGGCCTTCGAGGCGAAGTATCACGTCCGCTACACTGCCGACACGCTGGCCTTGGTGCGTGCAAGGAACCCAGGCGTCAACTTCGTCTGGGTGATGGGCGCCGACAACCTGCGCGACTTCCACCGCTGGCAGCGCTGGCGGCAGATCGCCACGACCTTTCCCATCGCCGTCATCGACAGGCCGGGCGCGACGCTGTCCTTCCTGTCGTCGGCGGTGGCAAAGACGTTCGACTACGCGCGGATTGACGAGATCGATGCGCCGAGGCTCGCCCGGATGAAGGCGCCAGCCTGGACCTTCATCCATGGCCCGCGCTCGTCGCTGTCCTCGAGCGCCATCCGGGCGCTGGGCAAATAGTCAGCCGCGGGTCTTCGAGGCCTCGTCGAGGAACCAGTCGCGGAACGCGATTATGCGCGCATCGCCGGCCGAGCTTTGAGGATAGACGAGGTGATACGCGAATTCCGGCGCCATCCGGACGCCTAGCTCGAGGGGCTGCACCAGACGGCCTTCCGACAGATCGTGCGCAACCATTGCGAAGTCGGCGAGCGCCACCACACTGCCGTCGATCGCCGCCTGTATGGCATCGGAAGACGTACCGAAGACTACCGTGCGCGTGTCGTCGAAATCCTCGATACCGGCCGCGGCCATCCACATGCGCCAGTTCGGCCATGTCACGCCCTGTCTTGACCATTCAATATGCACGAGCTGGTGGTTGAAGAGGTCGCGGGGCTCTTTCAGCGGCGGACCGTTGCGCAACAGAACTGGACTGCAAACCGGGATGATGACGTTGTCAAACAACCGGTGCGAAGCGAGGCCAGCGTATTTTCCCTGGCCGAACCGGATACCGACATCGATATCGTCGACGTCGAAATCGCGCAGGTCGAATGAGATGTCGAAGCGCAATTCGACATCGGGCTTCAGCGCACGAAACGCATCGACCCGGCGCATAAGCCATTTTGACGCGAAATGCGCGTCGACCGTGACCTTGAGCAGCGACTGGCCGCGCGCCAGCTTCTGCGCCCGCGCGACCGCGCGGTTCAGGAGATCGATCGCATCGCCTGAGGCCTCGAACAGCACCGCGCCGGCGTCGGTGAGCCGCACCATGCGGCTGGTGCGCGTGAACAGGGCGACACCCAGCTGATCCTCGAATTCCTTGATCTGGTGGCTCACTGCCGCGGGCGTCAGCCCGAGCTCATCGGCGGCGCGGGTGAAATTGAGGTGCCTGGCCGCTGCTTCCAGCGTCCGCAAAGCACGCGTACCGGGCACGAAACGGGCCATGATCTTCAAACAGAATTATCGAATGTGCATAAAACTACTCGTTTCTCCTTTGGCTTGCAATGCGCGATGGTTCAGCCACACAGAAACCTTCAATTCGGATTTGATATCCGAAGACTCCTGGAAATCGCCATGTCCGCCGCTTTCGAACCAACCCCCCGCCCTGGCCTCCTGGAAGAAACGCTTGGCTGGCTCCGCGATGCCACGGCCGTTCTTGTCCATTCCGGGGCGCAGGTCTCCGCGTTGTCGGACAGGGATCTCGCCGATATCGGCGTCAGGCCGCGCTTGCTGTCGAGCAGCATACACCGCGAGATCGGCAAGCCGGGACTGGTCGATTTCGGCTGGCGGCTGGGACGATAAGGCTGCAGAGCCCAGACGGAAGGCTGCGACGAACTCCCTCTCTGTCAGGCCCTGCAGAACTCGCCGCCTCTCCCTCGCCTTGCGCGGTGGAGAGGCGGTCTTTCGATTCTACCGCATGACCTTCAGCACGGTCCGGTCCGATAGGTAGGGAAGAAGCCGCGCCATTACCCTGGGCGTGACCGCCACGCAGCCTTGTGTCGGTGTGAAGCCGGCGCGGGCCAGATGGAAGAAGATAGCGCTGCCTCGTCCGCGCCGCCTGGGCGCGATGTTCCAGTCCAGAACAAGGCAATAATCGTAGAGCCGGTCGGCCCGCCGCATGGTCTCATGGCTTGCCCGGTAGGGCATCCGGACGGGCCGGTTGTAGTTCCGGTCATCGGGTACCTCGCACCAGCCGAGTTCGGCGTGGATTGGCACCATGCGAAGTCTGGTCCTGCGGGCCGCGACTTGATCGGCACGGAAATATCCCGACAGGATGCGCATCGTCCCTAACGGGGTTGCGCCGTCGCCCTCCCGCTTGTTCGCGGAGATGCCGCCGCGCCCAAGCGCACAGGCAAACACCGCGTTGCCGGCCACGAGTAGCCCTTGCGAAGGGTTGCCGGGCCTCGCGCGGACCGTCAACCGGGCAAGCGCCCGTACAGCGCCCGGACGGTTTTTTTCATTGCCTGACTTGTACTTATGTTTTTTCCTGTATGATCGCGACATGACAAATCACCCGGCCCGGACGGGCCGACGTTCCGCACAAACCAGCCCCGGGGTCAACCGACCTCAGCCTTTACGGACTTAAGAATGACATCACGTACAATCCTGATCGTCGATGACGACGACGACTTGCGCTCGACGCTCGTCGAACAGCTTTCGCTTTACGAGGAATTCGACGTGCTCGAGGAAGCGACCGCCGGCAAGGGGATAGCCTCGGCGCGCGGCGGCGTCGTCGACCTGCTGATCATGGATGTCGGCCTGCCCGACATGGACGGGCGCGAGGCGGTCAAGCTGTTGCGCAAGGGCGGCTTCAAGGCGCCGATCGTCATGCTGACTGGCCACGACACCGATTCCGACACCATCCTGGGACTGGAGGCGGGCGCCAACGACTATGTCACCAAGCCGTTCCGGTTTGCCGTGCTGCTTGCCCGCATTCGCGCCCAGCTGCGCCAGCACGAGCAGAGCGAGGACGCGACGTTTTCCGTCGGCCCCTATACGTTCAAGCCGAGCCAGAAGCTTCTCATCGACCAGCGCGGCGGCAAGGTGAGGCTGACCGAGAAGGAAGCCTCCATCATCAAATATCTCTATCGGGCGGACCAGAAGGTCGTCACGCGCGACATCCTGTTGGAAGAGGTATGGGGCTATAATTCGGGGGTGACCACCCACACGCTAGAGACCCATGTTTACCGGTTGCGGCAGAAGATCGAGCGCGATCCTTCCAATGCCGAAATTCTTGTGACAGAAAGCGGCGGATACAAGCTGGTTCCCTAGATCGCCGGTGTCCTGTCGAACGGACGCAGGTACGATCTGGACTATCGATAGAGCATCGGAATAATCCGAAAACCGGATTCCACTTTTCTGTCCAATGCTCTAGCGTGAATTGTGCGGAGAGATAGGGGAGCATCTCAGGAGGGGCGCCAGACTGACTTTTCGGGGACTTCATGGCGCTGGATGACCACATCCGCATGCTGTCGGGCGTGAGGCTTTTCGAGGGCTTCACGCAGGAGCAGTTGCGCCTGCTCGCCTTCGGCGCGGAGGCGATGCGCCTGCCCTCCGGCAAGAAGCTCTATCGCGAGGACGACGACGCCGACTCCGCCTATATCGTCATCCGTGGCAGGATCGGGCTGTTCCGCGAACACGAAGACCAGCACGTCGAGGTAAGTTCAGCCGGCCCCGGGGCAGTGCTCGGCGAAATGGCCCTGATCGCCGACTCGCGCCGACTGACCAGCGCCGAGGCTTTGACCGACGCCGACGTGCTGCGCATCAATCGCTCGATGTTTCGCCGCATCCTCGAGGAATACCCCGGCGCCGCCGAGTCGCTGAGGGCGCAAATCGTCGAGGATCTGCAGGCGATGATCCGGCGGATCGAAGAGGTTGGCGACCGGCTTCGCAACGACCCGTAAGGCCCGGCTGCGGCAGGGAAGCGGTTTGCGCAGCTCAAACTAGAAATCGAAGCGGGCGATAACCGGGACATGGTCGGATGGACGCTCCCAGCCTCGCGCGTCGCGCACAATGTCGATGCTCCTGAGGCCCTGCGCGAGATTGCCCGATGACCAGATGTGGTCAAGCCGCCTGCCCCTGTCCGACAAAGCCCAATCCGCCGCGCGATAGCTCCACCAAGTGTAGATCTTCTGCTCGCGGGAAACGTTGAGGCGCATCAGATCGACCCAGCCGCCGCCCTTGCGCATCTGTTCGAACGCCTCGGTTTCGACGGGTGTGTGACTGACCACGCCGAGCAACTGCTTGTGCGACCATACATCGTGTTCCTGCGGGGCAATGTTGAGATCGCCGACCAGGATCGATCCCGAGGAACCGCCCTGTTCGGTGCGGATTGAATTCATCTCGGCAACAAAATCGAGCTTGTGGCGGAATTTCGGGTTGATTTCGGGATCTGGCACGTCGCCGCCAGCCGGGACATAGAAATTGTGAATGAGGATCGAACGGCCGCCCGCCTCGAACCTGACCGAGATGTGTCGGCTGTCGGCAATCTCGCAGAAACGCCGTCGTTCGACCACTTCGATCGGCCGGCGCGCGATGGTCGCGACACCGTGGTAGCCCTTCTGCCCATGGATCTCGACATGGCGGTAGCCGAGCGCATGAAAGCGCTCGAAAGGGAACAGATCGTCCGGACACTTGGTTTCCTGAAGGCAGATGACATCCGGTGCGCGCTCGAGGATCAGCCGCTCTACCAGCGGCAGGCGAAGCCGGACGGAGTTGATGTTCCACGTCGCGATCGAGAAATGCATGCCGGGTCCAGAAGTGCGCAGGGGATGATGCACGACGCCAGACCCCCGCATTAATCGAAGGGGGAAACTGACAGCACATGCCCAGGACAACAAGGCCGCCCTTGGCGGCCATGTTGTCAGAAGCGAGACAGCCGTTAGCGGTTGTCGTTCTTGACGCCAGGCTTGTTGAGCTTGTAGTTGCGCTCGTAGTCCACTTCGAAAAGCGCGGGGTCGATCTTTACGCCCTGCTTGACGTTGAAGATCATCACGGTGGTGTCCTTGCCCTGGGGGTCCGTGATGGTCCATTGCCTGAGGTCGTAGGACTTCGGATCAAACATCATCGTGATTGTCGAGTTCCCGAAGAATTGCTTGTCCGCGAGTTGGATGGTCGTGAGGTCGTCGTCTTCCTTGACGCTCTTGACGCGTTTGCCGGTGAGATCGATGCGCTCGTCAAGCAGCAGCTTCAAGGGCGTCTTGGACAGCGGGTAGAGGTCCATCGTGTTCAACTTCGAATTATCGATCACGACCGATTTTCCATCGGAAATCACGCGGTAGCCCGACGGCGGCTCATAGTTGAAGCGCAGCTTGCCCGGGCGCTGGATGAAGAACTTTCCGCCGGTCTGCTCGCCGCGCGGACCGAACTGGACGAACTCTCCACTCATCGTCGCAACGCTGGAGAAATGGTCCGCTATGCGTTGCGCGGTATCCGACGCCGCCGCCGCGGGTGCAGCATGGCCGGGGCCAGGCAATGCCGCCACTGCGGCCGCGCAGGCGGCGAGCCCGAGAAGGCTGCGGCGCGTCACGCTTTTGGGGTCAATACGGGTTTTCATAAGGCTGGTAACTTTCGTCCTTGATGTCGAATCGACGGTAGGCATGCAGTGGGGCCTAAGTTTGGCGACGCATCCGCCAGAACCCGATACGCGGTCGGAAGTTCCCTCTTCGGACAGGCGCGCAGCGAACCCCTAGAGCTTGTCTTCCTCGGTCGGCACCAGGATTTCACGCTTTCCTGCGTGGTTGGCCGGGCCGACGATGCCTTCCTTCTCCATCTTTTCGATGATGGATGCCGCGCGGTTGTAGCCGATGCCGAGTCGCCTCTGGATGTAGCTGGTCGACGCCTTTCCGTCGCGCAGCACGATGGCGACGGCATGGTCGTAGGGGTCGTCCGATTCGTCGAGCACACCCGCCACGCCGCCGCCCTTGCCGGACGGCTGGTCTTCGTCCTCTTCTGCGTCATCCTCGGTGATGGCGTCGAGATATTCGGGCACGCCCTGCAGCTTCAGGTGGGCGACGACCTTCTCTACTTCGTCGTCCGAAACGAACGGACCGTGCACGCGCTGGATGCGTCCGCCGCCGGCCATGTAGAGCATGTCGCCCATGCCGAGAAGCTGCTCTGCGCCCTGCTCGCCAAGGATGGTCCGGCTGTCGATCTTGGAGGTCACCTGGAAGGAGATGCGGGTTGGGAAGTTCGCCTTGATCGTGCCGGTGATGACGTCGACCGAGGGACGCTGGGTCGCCATGATGACATGGATGCCGGCAGCGCGCGCCATCTGCGCAAGGCGCTGGACGGCGCCCTCGATGTCCTTGCCGGCCACCATCATCAGGTCGGCCATCTCGTCGATGATGACGACGATGTAGGGCATCGCCTCAAGATCGAGATTCTCGGTCTCGTAGATTGCCTCGCCGGTCTGCCGGTCAAAGCCGGTCTGCACGGTGCGTGAGATCTTCTCGCCCTTTTTCTCGGCCAGTTGTACGCGCGCATTGAATCCGTCGATGTTGCGCACGCCGACCTTCGACATCTTGCGGTAACGGTCCTCCATCTCGCGGACCGTCCATTTCAGCGCCACGACTGCCTTTTTAGGATCGGTGACGACAGGCGTCAGCAGATGCGGGATGCCGTCATAGACCGACAGTTCGAGCATTTTCGGGTCGATCATGATCAGCCGGCATTCCGCTGGCGTCATGCGGTAGAGCAGCGACAGGATCATGGTGTTGATGGCGACCGACTTGCCCGAACCGGTGGTGCCGGCCACCAGAACGTGCGGCATCTTGGCGATGTCGACGATGACCGCCTCGCCGTTGATCGACTTGCCAAGCGCCAGCGCCAGCTTGGACTTGGTGGTCTCGAAATCGCGGCTGGCCAAAATCTCGCGCAGATAGACGGTTTCGCGCTTCGCGTTGGGCAGTTCGATGCCGATCGCGTTGCGGCCGGGAACGACGGCGACGCGCGCGGCAATCGCGCTCATCGAGCGGGCGATGTCGTCGGCGAGCCCGATAACGCGGCTCGACTTGATGCCTGGCGCCGGCTCGAGTTCGTAGAGCGTCACGACCGGGCCCGGCCGGACGTGGATGATCTCGCCCTTGACGCCGAAATCCTCAAGCACGCCTTCGAGGAGGCGAGCATTCTGCTCCAGCGCATCCTTAGACACCGAGTTGTCGCGCACGATGTTCTTCGGCTCGGAAAGGAAGTGCAGGGTGGGCATCTCGAACTTGTCGGGTCCGATGAGCGACGTCTGTGCCTCGCGCTGCGTGCGCGCTCCCGGAGCCGGGCGCGGAGCCGGGGCTTCGACGCGGGTTGCGGCATCGGAGCGGAACCGCCGGACGGACGCCGCAGTCGCAGCCGGCGTGTCGGTTTCCTCATCGTCGAGCTCGTCATCGGTAAAGGCGTCGTCGACGTCGACCGGGTCGACCTGCGCGGTCCGGTCGGAGACCATCGCGGCAAAGAACTGTGGCTCGACGCGGGCCCGGCCATCCGGGCTGACACGGGCTTCCGCCCGCTCGGCATGTTCGACGCGTTCGGCCGCGCGCCGCCAGCCGCTCGCGCGATCGCGATCGTCGATCTCGAATTCGTGACCGCGCCTGTACCTTGCGGCAGTGCGGCGCACGAAGGCACGCGCGGACAACCACCAGTGCGTGATCGCGCCGAGCGCCAGCACTCCGCTGTGTTCGCCCTCGTCGTCCTCGTCGAAGCCGGTCTCGTCGGTGGCCGGCTGGGGCTTCGGCCTGGCCGGGGCCATCACCGCAAAACCGTTCTTGCGGGCCGACAGGCCCGAGCCGTAGGCAAACAGATAGATCGCCGGCGCGATGAACAGCAGCGCAAGCAGCGTGGCCACGAAACCTGCCGGATAACCGCCTCCGGTGAACAGCGACGGGATCTTGAGCACCATGTCGCCAAAGACCCCGCCGAGCCCTGTCGGCAGCGGCCAGGTTGCGGGAGGAGTTGTGCAGCCTGCGATAGCCGCAAAGAGCATGGCTGCGGCGAGCCAGGCGAGCGCGCGTCTTGGCAGATTGTCGACTCCGCGCGCCGTGACGAAGAAGAAGCCCCAGATGACCGCCGGTACAAGTGCTGCGACCGACGACAGACCAAAGAACTGCATGGCGAGGTCGGAGAACACCGCTCCGGGATAACCCATGGCGTTGGAAACCTGAGCGTCGGTGGCGTGGCTGAAACTCGGATCGGCAACGTTCCACGTCGCCAGGCTTGCCACCGCGAAAGCGACACCCGAAAACAGCCCGATGCCGGCGAGACGGCCTGTCTGCCGCCGCAAGAATGCCTGCAGGCCGTGGCCGGCGTCGTCCAGCGCAACCGGTGCTGAAACCCCAGAACGCATGTGGTTCCCCGTCATCCCAACAAGTGCCGCCGCCGAGCGGAACGCGGCAGCCTGTGGGGGAGCCTATCGGCGGGAGGTTAAGGCCGCATTAACCATGCACCTGCGCGCGTGAAACATCGCGGGCTTGAAATCGTCTTGCGTAGATGATCGCGGGGCCCGAAGATGGCGACGATGAAGAGAATCCTGATTGCATTGATCCTGTCCCTCGCAGCGTCCAGCGCATTCGCCGTTTCGCGCTACGAAGTCACCAACGTCACCTGCGAGACCGTGCAGGCCCTGATCCGCACCGAAGGATCGGTCATTCTGGTCTACCGGTCTCGGGGCGTACTCGGCCTGCCGATTTACGACCGGTACGTTCGCGACCAGCGCGATTGCAATGCCGGCGAGGTCGCCCGGGGGGCTGGAGTGCCGACAGCGGACGTGCAGTACTGCCCGGTGCACAAATGCGTCGCCAGCGAGATTTTCCGTACGCGTTGAAGCAGCGAATCTTGCGCCGTCCTGGGCGCTCTCCCCTGTCCGCCCTGCACGCGGACAAAAAAGAGCCCGGCCGAAGCCGGGCTCGAAGCGGGAAAACTCCCGACTGGATCAGTTGTAGGCGCGTTCGCCGTGCGACGAGATGTCGAGACCCTCGCGTTCCTCGGCTTCGGTCGGACGCAGGCCCATGATCGCCTTGACGACGTAGAGACCGACAAGCGAGACGACCGCCGTCCATACGATGACAATGACCACCGCGGTTAGCTGCGTGCCGAGCTGGCCGCCGATCGTATACTCGGCCCCGCCGGGGCCGAAGCCGCCGAGCGAAGGAGCCGCAACGACCGCTGTGCCAATGGCGCCGACGATGCCGCCTACGCCATGGACGCCGAACACGTCGAGCGAGTCGTCATACTTCAGCATAGGCTTCAGCGACACGACAGCCCACAGGCAGATGAAGCCCGCGATCGCGCCCAGGAAGATCGACCCGACGGTGCCGGCAAGGCCGGCGGCCGGCGTGATCGCGACCAGACCGGCTACCGCGCCGGAGATCGCACCCAGCAGGCTGGCGTGACCACGCGTGATCTTTTCGCCAAGCGACCAGGCAAGGGCCGCGGCGGCCGTGGCGGTGATCGTGTTCAGCACCGCCTGTGCGGTCAGACCGTTGGCCTCGAGGTTGGAGCCGGCGTTGAAACCGAACCAGCCAACCCAGAGCAGGCAGGCGCCGATAAAGGCAATGGTCAGGTTGTGCGGCGCCATGTTCTCCTTGCCGAAGCCGACGCGCGGACCGAGCACGATCGCTGCAACGAGGCCGGCGACACCGGCATTGATGTGGACGACTGCGCCGCCTGCGAAATCGAGGGCGCCCATCTCGAAGAGGAGACCGCCACCGGCCCAGACCATGTGGGCGACCGGCAGATAGGAGAAGGTGAACCAGATGACGATGAACAGCATCACCGAACCGAACTTCACCCGCTCGGCGATGGCGCCGATGATGAGGGCGGGGGTGATTGCCGCGAAGGTCAGCTGGAAGATGACGAAGGTTAGCTCGGGAATGACCACGCCTTGAGAGAAGGTCGCGGCGGTCGAGTCAGGCGTCACACCGGCGAGGAACAGTTTGTCGAAGCCGCCGAAATAGGCTCCCGACCCGTCTCCGCCGAAGGCGATCGTGTAGCCGTACACGACCCAGAGAAGCGCGATGATCGAGAAGCCGGCAAGCACCTGCATCAGCACCGACAGGACGTTCTTGGAGCGGACAAGGCCGCCATAGAAGAGCGCAAGGCCGGGAATGGTCATCGCGATGACTAGGATGGTCGAAATCAGCATCCAGGTGGTGTCGCCCTTGTCGGGCGTTGGCGCGGCGGCCTCGACGACCGCTTCGACGGCCGGCGCGGCGTCCTGGGCGAATGCCGCGACTGCTCCGAGCGCGCCGAATATGGCCGCCCCGGTGAGCGCGGTCCGGGCCGCTTTCTTGTAACTCGTTGGAATGTTCATTGAAATCTCCATGGAACTGGGGAAAAGGCCCGGTTAGAGCGCGTCGGCATCGGTTTCGCCGGTGCGGATCCGCACGGCGTGGTCGAGCGGGAAGACGAAGACCTTTCCGTCGCCGATCTGGCCGGTCTTGGCGGCGCCGACAATCGCCTCTACGGCCTTGTCGACGATATCGCTTGCCACAGCGACCTCGATCTTGATCTTCGGCAGGAAGCTGACGGCATATTCCGCGCCACGGTAGATTTCCGTATGCCCCTTCTGACGTCCGTAGCCTTTCACTTCAGTGACGGTCAGCCCCTGAACCCCGACGGCGGTCAACGCTTCGCGCACCTCGTCGAGTTTGAACGGCTTGATGATTGCCATCACGATTTTCATAAGGTTTCACCCTTTGCTGATTGCGGGTCCCCCGCGTTACACGTGACTTTCCGGAAACCGTGGGAGTCCGGCAGTGCGAAACGCAAATCAAGCTCCGTGCCAGATGGCGAAGCGGGGTGTTAACCTCTTGTAAATGAATAGGTCTTGCAGGTGCATACAGTTGAGCCGGCGCATCGATCGGCCTATGAGTGCCTAAAAAATGTGCAAATATTCAAAATTGCCTACGCTGCGGGCGGATGCCTCAGGCGTATCAATCCCTCCTGGGCCACCGAGGCGATCAGGGTGCCGTCCTGCGCATAGATCGCACCGCGCGTGAAACCGCGCCCGCCCTGGGTCGATGGGCTGTCCTGTGAATAGAGAAGCCAGGAATCCATCGGGTGGCGCCTATGAAACCACATTGCGTGATCGAGACTGGCGGCCTGGATGTCCGGGTCGAAGATCGCCCGCCCATGCGCGAAGGTCGAGGTGTCGAGCAGGGTCATGTCGGAGAGATAGGCCAGCACGGCTGCCTGTGTGCCCCTGTCGGCCGGCACCGGTCCGCTGGTGCGGATCCAGATGTTCTGCCTGGGTTCGAGCTTCTCCCGGCTGGTATAGTGCTTGAGCATCACCGGCTTCATCTCGATAGGACGGTCGCGCTCCCAGTAGCGCCGGATACCTTCGGGCACGCTGTCCCCGAACTGGCCGATCAGCTGCCGCTGGTCGAGCAGCGATTCGGGTGGCGGCACATCGAGCGGCATCGGCGCCTGGTGCTCCAGACCGCCTTCGTCCCCCTGGAATGAAGCCTCGAGAGAGAAGATTGCCTGGCCGTGCTGGACCGCCACGACGCGCCGCGTCGTGAAACTGCCGCCGTCGCGGATGCGATCGACTTCATAGATGATGGGGACCTTGGTATCGCCCGGCCGCATGAAGTAGCCATGCAGTGAATGGACCTGACGCTCGGGCCCGACGGTGCGTTGCGCGGCGACCAGCGCCTGTGCGATTGTCTGGCCGCCGAAGACGCGCTGCCAGTCGAGCTTCGGACTGCGACCGCGAAACAGATTGTGCTCCAGCTTCTCAAGGTCGAGAATGGCAAGAAGCTCGTGCATGGCAGCCGACATCGTTCGCGACCCTTCGTGGACAGGAATGGGGTGTGGCCGGTTTCCATCGGAGCGGCGCAGTGTGTCAAGCGGACAGTCGGAGATCGCGAATGGCGAGAAGGCGAAGCGCAACGGAAGGCGCGCTGGACGTTCTGGTGGCGGGTGCAGGCTATGTCGGTCTTGCGACAGCCGTATCGCTCAAGCAGGCCCGGCCGAGCCTGGCGGTTGCGGTCGTCGATGCCGCGCCGGAAGGCGTCTGGAAAAAGGATACCCGCGCCTCGGCCATAGCGGCGGCCGCCTGCCGCATGCTCGAGCAACTGAACTGCTGGGACGGCATTTCCCACGAAGCGCAGTCCATCACCGAAATGATCGTCACCGATTCGCGCACGCTCGATCCGGTGCGGCCGGTGTTCCTGACTTTTTCAGGCGCGGTGGGGGCGGGCGAGCCGTTCGCGCACATGGTCGCCAACAAAGTCTTGAACGGTGCGCTGAGGCGGCGCGCCGCAGCGCTCGGCGTCGACATCATTGAAGGTGTCGCGGTGTCCTCGTTCGAAACAGGTCCGGCCGTCACCACCGTACATCTCGCGGACGGCGGCGTGCTGCGGGCGCGGCTCCTGGTCGCCGCCGACGGGGTGAGGTCGCGGCTGCGCGACATGGCGGGCATCAAGACCGTGACGTGGGACTACGGCCAGTCGGGGATCGTCTGCACCGTGCAGCACGAACGTCCCCACAACGGGCGGGCGGAAGAGCATTTCCTGGCCTCCGGGCCCTTCGCCATCCTGCCGCTGAAACCGGGCGGAGATGGCAAGAACCGCTCGTCCATCGTCTGGACGGAGCGCGCCGAGGACGCCGAAAAGCTTGTGTCCGGCGACGAACTGGTCTTCGAGGTCGAGCTCGAACAGCGTTTCGGACTGAAGCTCGGCGACATCAGCGTCGAGGGCAAGCCTCGCGCGTGGCCGCTCGGGCTGACGCTGGCGCGGGCCTTCGTGGCGCCAAGGTTTGCGCTGGTCGGCGACGCCGCGCACGGCATCCACCCGATCGCGGGGCAAGGATTGAACCTTGGCTTCAAGGATGCGGCAGCACTTGCCGAGACCATCGTCGAGGCCGACCGGCTCGGCCAGGACATCGGCGCGCTGGACGTGCTGGAGCGCTATCAGCAGTGGCGTCGCTTCGACACGGTGCAGATGGGCATAACCACCGACGTGCTGAACCGGCTGTTTTCCAACGATTTCGCACCGCTGCGCCAGCTGCGCGACATCGGGCTGGGGCTGGTCGATCGCATGCCGCGCCTGAAGGAGTTTTTCATCCGCCAAGCGTCCGGACTTTCCGACCATCCTCCGCGGCTGCTCAAAGGCGAAGCAATCTAGGTGGAGCCGGCCTACCTGCCTGGCACGTCGTAGACGGCGCGAACCTCGATCGTTCCGAATTCGGCGATTGGTATTCCGCCGGCAAGTTCAAGCGCCTCATCCAGGCTTTCAGCCTCCAGCATGACGAAGCCCAGAAGCTGCTCCTTGGTTTCGGCGAAAGGTCCGTCCCGCACGACGACTTTGCCTTTGCGCTTTCGTACGGTTTTGGAAGTCTTCACCGATTGCAGCGCTTGGGCGGTGACAAGCTTGCCCACCTTCTCAATGGATTTATCGTAGGCGACCGAGCGGCGGTCCAGCTCTGCCAGCCCTTCCCTGCTCATCGCATGGAGGTGGCTTTCCTCGGCATAGACGAGGCAGACATAGTTCATGGCAGTTCTCCCTGATTGCTCGATGGGGCGTCGGCAGTCGTGCTTGCCGCATGGCTGAGCGAGCCCACTATCGCGGCGATGACGACGAGGGCCAGCAAGAGGCGTTTAAACCCGGACGGTTCTTCTGAAGAATACAATTGGTCAGATCCAGACCCACGCTGGGCTCTCCGCCATTTTGCGTGGAACAGAATATCCATGCCGCCGCTCTCCATTGGCCGCAACGATGCGGCTGACCGGAGGACGGGCGCGGAGACGGAAATCCGACAATTTTGGCAAACGGAACTTTTGGCGCTTTGGGAGTCGAAGCGGGGCCAGCCCGCCGCTATATAGTTGGCGGCGCGCCGTGGAGTGTTTCCGTCCGGCCATCAATCGCAACTCGAGGAGAGTACCATGGACCGTCATGCAACAGCCGTTTGGCAAGGCACGCTGAAGGAAGGCAAGGGCGTCATCGACACGCAGAGCGGCGCGCTGAAAGCCCTGCCCTATTCCTTCAAGGGCCGGTTCGAGGACGAGAGCGGCAAGTCTGGCACCAACCCGGAAGAACTGATAGCCGCCGCCCACGCCGCCTGCTTCGCGATGCAGCTTTCGCATTTCCTCGCCGAGAATGGCACGCCCGCCACGAAGCTCGATGCCAGGGCGGTGGTGACGCTCGTTCCCGGCACTGGGATCACGGGCAGCGCCATCACCCTGGTCGGCACTGTGCCTGGAGTGGACGACGCGAAGTTCAAGGAATTGGCGGAACAGGCCAAGAGCGGGTGCCCGGTGTCGAAGGCGCTCGGCGCCATCAATGTATCGCTCGACGCCAAGCTCGCCTGACGCACCAAGGCCGGTGCGGAACCGCAACCCCGCACCGGCCTGATCCTGAGAGGCCGCTGGGTCCCGGAACCTGCCGACAGCGACAACGTTGCCGTCCCGCCGATATATGAGAGGGACATCATGGAACAGCTTGTCGAAGAATTCGCGCATCCGACCTACACGTCATTTCCCGTCATCGCCGCCCGGCTCCTGCTTGCGGCAGCCTTTGGCGCGGTGATCGGCTTCGAGCGTGAGTGGCGCAACCGGCCGGCAGGCTTGCGCACCCACATCCTCGTCTGCGTAGCCGCAGCGACATTTGCAATCCTGACCATCGAGATCGTGCACGCACCCATGTTCGTGGTCGAGCGTGCGGCCTACGACCCACTCCGCGTCGTTGAGGCGGTAACCGCGGGCGTGGCTTTTCTCGCCGCAGGCGTCGTCATCTTCACCAAAGGCGAGGTCCACGGGTTGACCACCGGGGCTGGGATGTGGCTCGCAGGCGCCATAGGCGTCGCATCAGGACTTGGCCTCTGGCAGGTGGCGCTGTTCTCGACAGTCCTGACGCTGGTCGTCCTCACTCTGCTTTATGCCTTCGAGAGCGGTATGGAGATGAACCGGAACGACGCCCTGCGCGAGGACGAAGGGGCAGCTAAGCGCAAGGCCGATGGTAAGCGCTGAACGGGCCCTCCGGCCACTTCCCCTTTTGCCTTGCCGATTGCCGGTCCTTCAAAAGCTTGATATGAGCCCCGGCATGGAAAAGCTGTTCGGCGATCCTGCCTACAAGGGCTTCGTGCTGCAGGACTGGAAGCGCCTGCCGTCGCGGTTCTTCGCGCGCGTCGCCGGCGCCCAGACCTGCCTGCTTGGGCGCGGCTAGATCCTCCGGCCAGCCCGGACGTCACGTATGTCATCACCCAGATCGACGGATTTACGCAGATGAGCGCACCGCGCACCCTTTACGACAAGATATTCGACGAGCATGTCGTCCAGCGCGACGCCGACGGTACATGTCTGCTCTATATCGACAGGCACCTCGTCCATGAGGTGACCAGTCCCCAGGCGTTCGAGGGCTTGCGCCTGTCGGGCCGCAATGTCCGCCATCCCGAAAAGACGCTTGCCGTGGTCGACCACAACGTGCCGACGTCCGCCGATCGCAAGCTCGGCATCAACCGCAACGAAGAGAGCCGCGTGCAGATTGCGGCGCTGGCGCAGAACGCTGCCGACTTCGGGGTTGAGTATTACTCTGAAACAGATCGCCGCCAGGGCATCGTCCACATCATCGGGCCCGAGCAGGGCTTCACCCTCCCCGGCATGACCATCGTCTGCGGCGACAGCCATACGTCCACGCATGGAGCGTTCGGCGCGCTCGCGCATGGCATCGGCACGTCGGAAGTCGAGCATGTCCTGGCAACGCAGACGCTGATCCAGCGCAAAGCGAAGAACATGCTTGTTCGCGTCGACGGACAGCTGCCCCCCGGGGTTACGGCCAAGGACATCATCCTTGCGATCATCGGCGAGATCGGCACGGCTGGCGGGACCGGCTATGTGATCGAATATGCCGGCGAAGCGATCCGCTCGCTGTCGATGGAAGGCCGCATGACCGTGTGCAACATGAGCATCGAAGGAGGCGCGCGGGCAGGACTCATCGCGCCTGATGAGACGACTTTCGCCTACGTGAAGGACAAGCCGCGCGCGCCGAAGGGCGCAGCGTGGGAAATGGCGCTCGACTACTGGAAGACGCTCACAACCGACGAAGCTGCGCATTTCGACAAGGTGATCGTGCTCGACGCAGCCAAGCTGCCGCCTATCGTGACCTGGGGCTCATCGCCCGAGGATGTCGTTTCGGTCACCGGCATAGTGCCCGATCCCGATGCGATCGACGACGAAAACAAGCGCAACTCCAAGAAGCGCGCGCTCGACTACATGGGCCTGCAGCCTGGAACCAAGATCACCGACATAACGCTTGACCGCGTCTTCATCGGCTCCTGCACCAATGGCCGGATCGAGGATCTGCGGGCGGTTGCGGCGGTGGCCAAGGGCCGCAAGGTCGATCCGCGCGTCAATGCCATGATCGTGCCCGGCTCCGGACTGGTGAAGGAGCAGGCCGAGGCCGAAGGGCTGGACAAGATCTTCGTCGAGGCCGGGTTCGACTGGCGCGAGCCGGGCTGCTCGATGTGCCTCGCCATGAACGATGACAGGCTGAAGCCGCATGAGCGTTGCGCCTCTACCTCGAACCGCAACTTCGAGGGCCGGCAGGGTTTCAAGGGCCGGACGCACCTGGTGTCGCCTGCGATGGCTGCCGCCGCTGCGATCGCCGGCCACTTCGTTGACATCCGCGACTGGAAATAGCCGGCAAGGCTATTTCTGCCGCTCCGGACGCGTCAGTCAGGGCGGCGCACGATCTCGTGAAAGCTGTCGCGCAAGCCGGGTATATCCTTGGGAACCACAAGCGCCAGCTTTCGCTCGTCGAAGACCTTGAACCATTCGCTCCATTCGACCAGTTCGTAGCCGCCCGCATTGGTGGCGCGCTCCGCCTGGTCCTGATCCTGATAGGCGTGCTGGCCGAAAACCAGCCGGACCATGGGCTGCGTACCGCCGGCCGGTGACACATCGACAATAGCCGGGAAGCCCGCCCGCGCAGCAGCCCAGTCGCGAATTGCTTCGTGGTCGGTGAGCATGACGGTGTCGGTCATTCGATCTTCTCCTGCAGGTAAAAGCGGGGCCGCGACGCCTACAGAGCGCTGCCCGTTCAATGTACCGTCACCTTAACGCTATTTTTGCCCATGGGCACTATGATCTCGGTCAAACCGCAGAGGGGCCGCGGCTTCGTTGGACACCGACCTGTTTATTTCGCTGCTCAACCCGGCGATCACCCTGACGCTCGCAGCGGCGTTCCTGGTGCTGTGGCTCTACCGCCGGGACCGCTTCCACCTGGCGCTTGTAGTCGCCGCCTACATAGGATCGACGTCGGGGTTCCTGCTGCAGAACTTTGCGCTGCCCTTCGGTTTGCCGGCTACAAAGCTGCTGTCCAACACTGCTTTTGCCTTGTCCGTCGTGGCGCTGTCCGGAGCCATCATTTCGCGGTACGGCCGCCCGGTGCCGTGGCTAGGCATCAGCCTCCTCGCCCTCGGTGGACTGTCCGGGTTTTGCTGGTTCATGTTCGTTCAACCCGATCTTACCTGGCGCATCCTGTCGACCAGCTTCGCCTTCGGCGCCATAAGCTTGGTGGTTGCCGCTGAAATAAGGTCGTTGCCCAACCGGGGTCGGATCGAGAGTTTCCTGTTGCTGCTGGCTGTCCTGTCGGCGCTCAATTTCTTTGCGCGTCCGCTTATCGTCATCGCGATCGAAGGGCCGTATGCGAGCCTCGAAGGCTTCCAGAGCTCGCTGTATTGGACCACCGCCCTGCTTGCGCACGCCGTGATGGCCCTGATGATAGCGCTGTGCCTGTTTACCGCCGAGGCGGCGGACCTGATGCGGGCGCTGCGTTCGGAATCGGTTACCGACCCCCTTTCGGGATTGCTCAACCGCCGGGGCTTTGAAGCGCGGGCCTCCGCGATACTCGCGATGTGCCAGGCGGCCAGACTGCCGGCCTCGCTCATCATCGCCGACCTTGATCGTTTCAAGGCGCTCAACGATCGCCATGGCCACGCGGCCGGCGACCGGGTGATCGCTGAATTCGCGGGCCGCCTGCGGGCGGCGGCCGGAACGCGCGCGGTGGCGGGCCGGCTGGGGGGCGAGGAGTTCGCCGTTCTGCTGCCGATGGCGGACGCAGCTGCAGCGCGACTTTTCGCGGAGGCGGTGCGCAAGGTGTTCTCCGGCGACTCGATAGCAGGCCTGCCGCGCGAGGTCAGGGTGACGGGTAGTTTTGGAATTGCCCTGTCTGCCGGCAAGGAATGCCTCGAAGAATTGATGCGCCGGGCGGACGAGGCTTTGTATCACGCAAAGCGCGACGGCCGGGACAGCGTGCGCGTCTCCTATCAGCGACCGCCGGAGCTCCCGGCGCCTTCCAGCGCGCTTGCGCCTGCCTGAGTTAACCAAACGTTTCCCCTGCTGTGGTCGAGCGGGAAATGTTAATGCCCTTTTTCATGCGCACGCCATATCATCGTTCGATGATTAAGGACGGTCGACGGGTATGACGGGCGCAGGGTTCATCCTGGCTATCAATCTCTTCGTAGCAGGTCTCTTGGCGGCTTCGTTCATGGCTGTTGCAGCCTATGATCCGCGCCGCCAGTCGGCCCGCTGGCTTGCGCTTGGGTATCTCGTCGGCATGGCGAACTTCCTGCTCGAATTCGCGATTGCGACATTCGGGCCGTCAGTCCTTCTCGTACTGAGCGCCTATGGTGCATTCCTGGCGGCGCTCGCTCTGTTCAATGTTGGAATAGCCAAGAAATACTCGGTTCCGACGCCATGGCTCACGCTGGGCGTCGTGTTCGTCCTCTCCATGCTTGCGTGCTACGCCACGCAGGGGATGTCGCGCCAGTCGTTCGCCAGAATGCTCATCTACCAGTCGCCCTATTTCGTCATGCAGGCGATCGCGGTCGGCATTGTCGCACGCGCTAGGATGCGCAGCAGCCTCGACAATCTACTGATGGCGCTGCTCGCCTGCAGTTCGCTGCAGTTTCTGAGCAAGGCTTTCCTGTTCCAGGCCTTCGGAGGGACCGGCGCTAGCCCAGACCGATATCTAAGTACGAACTATGCGCTGTTCTCGCAATCGATGGGAACGATCTTCGCGATGGCTATCGCGCTGATGCTGCTGGTCATGCTGGTGCGCGATGTCCTGGCGGACGCGAACATGCGCTCCGAAACCGACTCCTTGTCCAGCCTGCTCAACCGCGGCGGCTTCGAGGCGCGCGCGGCGTACGTCCTGCAGCATGCGGCCTTGAGCGGCATGCCGGCTTCGCTGGTGATTTCGGATCTCGACCATTTCAAGGTGATCAACGACACCTACGGCCACGGCGCCGGCGATCTGGTTATCGTGGCCTTCGCACGCTTCCTGCGCTCGGCCACGGCCGACCATCACGTTGCCGGCAGGATCGGCGGCGAGGAATTCGCAATCCTGATGCCTGGAACGAACCTGGTTGCGGCAAGGCTGTTCGCCGAGGGCGCGCGCACCGCCTTCTCGGCGATCACAGTTGAGGGAATCCCTCCGGCAAGACGCGTTACTGCAAGCTTCGGCGTCGCCGAACTGGCCACGGGCGAGACGATCCTTGACCTTATGGCGAGAGCCGACAAGGCTCTCTACATCGCCAAGAACAGCGGACGTGACTGTGTGAAGATCGCACCGCGCCCCGACCGGCATCGTGCCGACGGGCCGGGCGCAGCGATCAGCCTTGCCTGACCTGCTGTTTCTCGGCCGTGGCGACCGGCGTTGTCACCAGCCGGTATCGCGCCAACTCCCGCGGCGAGAAATAGTAGAGAGCTTGCGGCGGCGTATCGAGCGCATGCAGCCAGATCGCCGGGTCGATACCCATCTCGGCGAGATGCCGTGAAATGCGGGCCGTCGTCATTTGCGCGTCAGCCATTGCCTGCGCTGGCGCTGCGCCGGCCTTGGTGGCGGCGTAGAACTGATGCACGCCGATCGCAGCCCTCGGTCCGACCGCCCGGTTCAGGCCACCAGCCAGGACGAGCGGGCAGGAAGACGCGCAAAGCGCTCCGTCCGCAACCAGCGTGGCAATGCCTCTTTCACGGATCAGCCGGCCCATTTCCATCGCATCGTCGAGCGCGCCACCGGGCGAGTTCAGCGAAATTGTCTTCACATACTCGCCTCGCGCCTCGATCTCGGCGGCCAAACGGGCTGCCGCGCCCGGCTCGATGCTGCCTTCGGCGACAAGCACGCCACTGGCCAGAAGCGTAAACGTCATTGGCTGGCTGAGCGTATCCTCGCCTGCGGTGACGAAGCGGCGCGGGTCGTCCGGAGGGATCGGCGCGTCCGTCTCGACGACCGGCGGCAAGATGGGCTCGACCGGCGTGACTACAACGGCGACCTCGGGCGACCACCAGCCATTCTCGCGCGACAGGTCGCGCAGGTCGAGCGCGAGCACGGCGATGGAACCGACCAGCAGCCCACGGAAGGCCCAGCGGACAAGCTCGCCGTCGTCAAACCGCGAGAAATAGCGGACCAGTGCACCGGGTTTGCGCGGCGTGTCGCCTGGCAGGCTCCCGGGTACCATGGGTGGCATCGCGTGCATCTGGCTCATGGATCGCTCCGCTTGCGTTCGCCCAGCGTGAGGGGCGTGACGTTCTCGGCGGCTGGTCGCGTCTCCCGCAGCCCCGGTTCGCCTGGCGGTGCCGGCGCGGGTTCGGCGGTCGCTCGTTGGCCAGCTGCCCCGCGCCGCGCGAGCAGCGCCTCATGCAGATCGAGTGACCGCATCATGTCGCCGGCGGTTATGCGGTCGGCTTCATCGCTGTCCTCCTCGCCACGCCGCATGGCGCCATGCACCACGCACATGATGCCCACCAGGACGGCGGGCAGAAGGTCGATCGAAATCGCGCCTGCCCAGCTCGGTATGAAATCGGCGGCATAGCGGACCACGGCCTCGGCCGACGTCAGCGGAACATAGCGCCGCTCCGGCACTTTGGGCTGAGCCAGGATCTCCGCTGCTGCTTCCGACAGCGCCTTGGACTGAGCTTCGACGGACGTGCGAATGGTCGCCATGACCTGATCCTGCCGCCCGGCAAGGTCGGCTGACCCTCCGTCGGCGACGGGGGCGATGAATCCGACGGAAAGGTCAGCGGCGGCGCGCATCACCGAAGGTGCGATCGAGGTCTGCTCAAGCGCGGCAACGACGCCGGCAAGCTTGACGGCCTCGGCGGCGAATTGGTCGGAACGCTGGGCAATGGGGCCGGGAGCG
Source organism: Hyphomicrobiales bacterium (assembly GCA_026400435.1). Classification (GTDB taxonomy): domain Bacteria; phylum Pseudomonadota; class Alphaproteobacteria; order Rhizobiales; family Rhizobiaceae; genus Mesorhizobium_K. Next base: position 29,224 of record JAPLOZ010000003.1, read on the forward strand.
GAGACCAGGCTTCGCATTGCCGCAAGATGGGATTGACCTTCCGCGAAGGTCGACTGGACGGTTTCGCGCGATCCCTCGATCGTCGTGGACAGTTCGTTCATCTGCGCGGACATCTGGCTGAGCAGTTGTACAACGCTACCGGAGCCCGATGTTCCCGTCAGCGCGCCGGAAGCCTGTTCGTCGGCGGCAAGGCGGGCAAACCGTTCTGAAGCGCGCTGAATGTCTGGCAGGAGGGAGAGCGCGCCAAGAGCGTTGCTGTGCGCTTGGTCGAGGTCGGCGGTGTAATCTTCCAAAGTGACGGCAAGGTGTTGTTCCACCGCCGCGGAGCCGGCAAGCGCGGCGGCGTTCAGCCATGAAGACATGGCGACGATCATCGCGGAGCCGATCACCATGATGCCGACCAGCGACAGACGCGAGCCGCCGTCACGCATCTCCGGCAGAAAACGGATCAGGTAGGTCCAGAACCCGTACATCGCGACCGAGACCGACACGGAATAGATGACCGCCGCGAAGAAGACCACGGTCGCGGAGCCGTCGAGCAGCGAGCGCACGCCGAGATAGGTGTACACGCCGCTGCCCAGCGCCAGCGTGGCGAGCACAAAGCGCGTCATCGTCTCAAGCGAGGCGATGTGATCCGCGAGGCGGCGGGTCTGCACGGCGCGACTCATCACACTTCTACTTTCTAGAACCACCCAGGCCCGCCAGTCGGAGGCACCAACATGACGAAATCAGGGCTGGACGCGCCGGATTGCCGCCCCTGGCGCGGCGCGTTCGGGCAAACCGCACCATTTTCCAGGCAGGTCGGGCAATTCGCCGTCTTCCAGCCCGTACATGTAACTGCGGCCCTTCAGCAGCACAGCCGGCTTCCAGCATTCGTAGGGCACCGATCCGTCGTCGTCCGCGTAGGCGAGTTTGCTGTCGTGGGGGCGCTCGTAGTCGGTGAGTTCCTGGGCAAGAGAGCCCTGTCCCACGACGATGCGCTTGGACCCGCTGCGGCTGTGGACGACCAGATTGCCAAAGCTGTCGGCATAGATGCGGTCGCTGTAGGAACTGCCGGCCAGAACCGGCGTCGCCGTTCCCAGGACAGTCACGCCCATCGCAAGTGACAGCAGGCCAAGTTCAATCAGTCTCAAACGCATGGCGCGTCATCCTTCGTGCGGTTCGGGGCCGAAGCCCTTCGCCTCCTCGCCGTGCACGTTAACGCTTTCTTAAGAATTGTTAAGGGCCAAAGCGGGAAGCCTTGATGGGCGATCGGCAAACATGGTTAATTTCAACAGCAGGGGACAACGCTGTGGCGGTGGCGACACCGTGCGGAATTGCTCCCGTGACGCGCCGAAAAGCCGCACTCCAACCACGCATAAACCACGCATGTCTTGGCGATAAGCACTTCAATCGATTGAAGTTTGCAGCCTAGAGATGGCGCCGCTGTCATCACCAAATATGTTCAGCTGCGCTCGTTTTCAAACTTTGACGCGGTGCAAAAAGAGTTCTAGGGAAACGACAGCAAACGTCGCGAACCGCACCTTGCCGGAGACATATCGCGCCGGAAGGACCTGCGCCTATCTGGGGAAGCCATGAGCAAGGTCACAGCCGCCCGAGCAAGACCGCTTTCGCCGCACCTGACGGTCTACCGATGGCCCGTCACCATGACGATGTCCATCCTGCACCGGGTCACCGGGGGAGCGCTCTATTTCGGTACGCTCCTGGTGGCGTGGTGGCTGATCGCGGCGGCGACTTCCGAGAGCTATTTCGACTTTGTCAGCGCTATCCTCGGCTCGTGGATCGGCCGGCTGGTGCTGTTCGGCTACACCTGGGCGCTGATGCACCACATGATCGGCGGGTTGCGACACTTGATCTGGGACACCGGGGCCGGGCTTGAAAAACACACCGCATCGCGCGTCGCCTGGGCCAACATTGCGCTATCCGTCGTCCTGACCATCTTGGTCTGGATCGCCGGATATACGGCGCGGGGAGCCTTCTGATGACCGACATGCGCACCCCGCTCGCAAGGGTCCGAGGGCTGGGCTCCGCCCGCGAAGGCACCGGGCATTTCTGGCGCCAGCGCATGACCGCTATCGCCAACGTACCGCTGGTGCTTTTCTTCATCGGCTTCCTGATTTCGGTCAACGGCGCGGACCACGCGACGGTGAAGGCGGCTTTCGCCAGCCCTTTCGTTTCGCTGATGTTCGCGCTGATGCTGTTGTCGGGCCTCTACCACATGCGGCTCGGCATGCAGGTCATCATCGTGGACTACATCCACGGCGAATTGCTGAAGCTGGTCCTGATCATGCTGAACACGTTCTTCGCCGTTGCCGTCGGCGTCGCCTGCGCCTGGGCGCTCATCAAACTGGCATTCGGGGGCTGAGGTGGCGGAAGAAAAGAAGGCCGGCACCAAGGCCTACACCTTTGTCGATCACAAGTTCGACGTCGTCGTGGTCGGCGCCGGCGGCGCGGGGCTTCGCGCCACGCTCGGAATGGCTGAGCAGGGACTGAGGACAGCCTGCATCACCAAGGTATTCCCGACGCGCTCGCATACCGTCGCGGCCCAGGGCGGTATCGCCGCGTCCCTGCAGAACATGGGTCCGGACTCGTGGCAGTGGCACATGTTCGACACCGTCAAGGGATCGGACTGGCTGGGCGACGTGGACGCCATGGAGTACATGGTGCGCGAGGCGCCGGCCGCGGTTTACGAACTGGAGCATTACGGCGTTCCCTTCTCGCGCACCGAGGAAGGAAAAATCTACCAGCGTCCGTTCGGCGGCCATATGATGAACTATGGCGACGGTCCGCCCGTGCAGCGCACCTGCGCTGCCGCTGACCGCACCGGCCACGCCATCCTGCACACCCTCTACGGACAGTCGCTGAAGCACAACGCGCAGTTCTTCATCGAGTATTTCGCGCTCGACCTGATCATGGAACCGGACGGGCGATGCACCGGCGTCGTCGCCTGGAACCTCGACGATGGCACCATCCACCGCTTCTCGGCCAAGATGGTGGTGCTGGCGACCGGCGGCTATGGCCGCGCCTATTTCTCGGCGACCTCCGCGCACACCTGCACCGGCGACGGCGGTGGCATGGTGGCGCGCGCCGGCCTGCCGCTGCAGGACATGGAGTTCGTGCAGTTCCATCCAACCGGCATCTACGGATCGGGCTGCCTGATCACCGAAGGCGCGCGCGGCGAAGGCGGCTATCTCGTCAACTCCGAGGGCGAACGCTTCATGGAGCGATACGCGCCTTCAGCCAAGGACCTCGCCTCGCGCGACGTCGTCTCGCGCTGCATGACGCTTGAGATCCGCGAGGGACGAGGCGTAGGCAAGAACAAGGACCACATCTTCCTGCATCTCGACCATCTTGATCCGGCCGTGTTGCACGAGCGGCTGCCTGGGATATCCGAGAGCGCCAAGATTTTCGCCGGCGTCGACCTTACCAGGGAACCGATCCCGGTACTGCCGACGGTGCATTACAACATGGGCGGCATCCCGACCAATTACTGGGGCGAGGTGCTGAACCCGACGCCGGACAATCCCGATCGCGTGTCGCCCGGCCTGATGGCGGTGGGCGAGGCCGGCTGCGCATCCGTGCATGGCGCCAACCGGCTAGGTTCCAACTCGCTGATCGATCTCGTCGTGTTTGGTCGCGCAGCCGCCATCCGCGCCGGACAGGTCGTAGACCGCGAGGGGCCAGTGCCGTCGATCAACAAAGCGGCAGTCGACAAGATCATGGAGCGCTTCGACCGCCTGCGCAACGCCAACGGCGGCTCGCCGACGGCCAAGCTGCGCGACAAGATGCAGCGCGCCATGCAGGATGACGCAGCGGTGTTCCGCACCCAGGAATCGCTCGAGAACGGCTGCCGGCGAATCACCGAAATCTGGAACGAGCTGAAAGACCTCAAAGTCACCGACCGCTCGCTGATCTGGAACTCCGACCTCGTGGAAACGCTGGAACTGGAGAACCTGATGGCGAACGCAATCGCCACCGTTTACGGCGCGGAGGCGCGCAAGGAGAGCCGCGGCGCGCACGCTCGCGAGGATTTCTCCAGCCGCGACGACGCCAACTGGCGCAAGCACACGCTGGCGCATGTCGCGCCGGACGGCGGGGTAACGCTCAGCTATCGGCCCGTGCACACCGAAACGATGCTGCCCTACGACCAGGGCGGCATCGATCCGAAGAAGATTCTGCCCAAGGCGCGGGTGTATTGAGAAGGACGATTTCGCATGGTTGAACTCACCCTTCCCAAGAACTCGCAGATCAAGGCGGGCAAGACCTGGCCCAAGCCGGAAGGCGCGACCAACCTGCGCGAGTACCGCATCTATCGCTGGTCGCCGGATGACGGTGAGAACCCATCCATCGACACCTATTTCGTCGACATGGACGATTGCGGGCCGATGGTGCTCGACGCGCTGCTTTACATCAAGAACAGGATCGACCCGACCCTGACGCTGCGCCGGTCCTGCCGGGAGGGCATCTGCGGCTCCTGCGCGATGAACATCGACGGCTCGAACACGCTCGCCTGCACCAAGGGCTGCGACGACATCAAGGGCGCGATCAAGGTCTATCCGCTGCCGCACATGCAGGTGGTCAAGGACCTCGTACCGGACCTCACCAACTTTTACGCGCAGCATGCGTCGATCCAGCCTTACCTGCAGACCGTATCTCCTGAGCCGGCAAAGGAATGGCTGCAGAGCCACGAGGATCGTGAGAAGCTGGACGGTCTTTACGAATGCATCCTGTGCGCCTGCTGCTCGGCCTCCTGCCCGAGCTACTGGTGGAACGGCGAGCGCTATCTCGGCCCGGCGGTGCTGCTTCAGGCCTATCGCTGGCTGATCGACTCCCGCGACGAGGCCAAGGGCGAGCGGCTCGACAATCTGGAGGATCCGTTCCGCCTCTATCGCTGCCACACCATCATGAACTGCGCGCAGACCTGCCCCAAGGGGCTCAATCCCGCCAAGGCGATCGCAGAGATCAAGAAGATGATGGTGGAAAGACGGGTCTGACCGGTGTCTGAAGACCTTCCGATCCTCACGCCGGCCGAAGCGCGCGTTCTCGGCTGCCTGGCCGAGAAGAAGGAACTGACGCCGGACGTCTATCCGATGACTGTCAACGGGTTGCAGTCCGCCGCCAACCAGAAGACGTCGCGCGAACCGCTCATGGCGCTGGAGCCAGTGGAGATCAGCCGGGCGCTGAAGCAACTCGCCGAGAAGGGGCTGGTGCGGCAGGTCTTCGCCTCCCGTGTCGAGCGCTACGAGCATCTTCTGCCGCAGAAATTCTCGCTCACCCAGTCGCAGATCGCGATCGTCGGCCTGCTGCTCCTGCGCGGGCCGCAAACGGCGCATGAGTTGCTGGCGCGCGCCGAACGCATGGCGCGTTTCCAGTCGATAGAGCAGTTGCGCGCCGATCTCGACCTTTTGATCGGCCGGCGCCCGCCGCTCGTGCAACTCATCGAGCGCGCACCTGGCCAGCGCGAGGAGCGGTACGTGCAACTGCTCGGCGGGCCGGTCGAGTTCGTGGCGCCGGCCGCGCCGGCGCGTGGCGGAGCACTGCCGCACGCCTCCGGGCTGGAGGAGCGCGTCCAGGCGCTGGAGAAGCAGGTCGCGGATCTGACCGAAAGACTTCAGGCGCTGACCGGCGACTGAGCGACCGGGGAGTGACTGCTCAGCGCGGCTCCTCGCCCCTGTTGCGCATGCGGCGTTCGAGCGCCCGCAGCGCGATCGAAAGGCCGACCGTCAGGATCAGGTAGATGTAGGCAACGATCGAATAGGTCTCGAAGAAGCGGAACGAACCCGCCGCATAGACCTTGCCCATCTGCGTGATGTCGGCGACGCCCAGCACCGAGACCAGGGAACTGTCCTTCACCATCGACACGAAGTCGTTGCCGTAGGGCGGAAGGATCGTGCGGAAGGCCTGCGGCCACACGATGTGGCGAAAGCGGCGGTAGCGCGACAGGCCTAGGGCCTTGCCGGCTTCGACCTGGCCGGCGTCGACTGACTGAATGCCGGCGCGGAATATTTCGGCGATGAAGGACGAGTAGGCCACGGTGAGCGCGATGACTGCGCGCGCCAGCAGGGATACGTCGCGGACCTGCAGTTGCGGCAACCACCCCGACGACTGCAACGGCGCCGTCGCGGCGTTCCAGCCGGCGACGAATGCCGGCACGCCGGCGAACGCGATCCAGAACAAGAGCACGAGGATCGGGATTCCGCGGACGATTTCGACGTAGAAGCGCGCGGCCTGGCTCAGCCATCGCGACCGCGACAGCGCCATCAGCGCGATCGCCAGGCCAAGCGCCGAGGCCATTGCGAAGGCCGCGATGGTGACCAGGACGGTTACCCACACGCCACGCGCAACGATGCTGAATACCTGGGAATAAATGTCGTTGGTGGCGATGACGATCGCCACCGCCACGGCAATGGCGGCCGCTGTGACCAGCCACCAGGGAAAGTCGTATCCGCCAGAATGCGCCCGGGCGGCTCCCCGCATGGTCAGCGGTCCGTTCGGGCGGGTATCAGACGCTCAAAGGTCTGTTCGCGGACGCCACCGCTCCATTGGTCGACTTCGGCCTCTTCAACAAGAACGAAGCCGTGCCTCTCGTAGAGGCTGCGCGCGGCGTCCAGTCCTGCGAAGGTGGTGAGCCAGATGCGTGCATAGCCGCGTCCGTCGCAGAACTTCAACGCGCGGCCGAGCAGATCGGCGCCCAGCCCCCTGCCCTGCATCTCCTCGCCGACGATGAACCAGCGCAGATGTGCGCCGCGCGGCCCACCGCCGCTGGCATCCACCACTACCGAGGCGACTGCCCCGTCTTCGCCATAGGCGGCGAGGAACAGATCCCGTTCGTCATCGTGCCGGGCCAGATATTCAGCGAGTTCCATGCCTACCTTGGTCTCGAAAGGCAGGCCGAAATTCCAGTGTTTCGCATAGTAGCGCGCATGAAGCCCGACGATGTCGGCAAGCGCGCCCGGCCTGTAGCCGCCGATCTCTATTGTCATTTGGGCGCTACGGCTTGTAGTCGACGAACCACTTTTTCGTCAGCGCGTCGAGCGTTCCGTCTGCCTTGAGCGCGGCGATGCCTGCGTTGACCGGCGCGACAAGGTCGGAACCCTTGGGGAAGATGAAGCCGAATTCTTCGGCTTGCAGCGGCTCGCCGATCATCTTCAGCTTGCCGCCCGAGCCTTCGGAAAGGAACTTGCCGGCAGCGCTGTCGGTCAGGACGAGATCTACGTCACCCGACTTCAGCGCCTCGACGGTTGCAGCGAATGTCTCCATCAGCTTGATGCGCGGGTTCTGCTCGTTGCCGTCGAGCACATTGTAGACGGCGACGTAGAATGGCGAAGTCCCGGCCTGCGCGCCGACCAGAAGCTTGTCGTCGGCAGCGAAGCCCTTGGGATCGGTAAAACGGGTCTCGTCTCCACGCACCAGCATGAAGATTTCGGATTTCATGTAGGGGTCGGAGAAGTCGACCTTCTCCTTGCGCTCATCCTTGATGGTGATGCCGGTCATGCCGATGTCGTACTGCTTGTCGGACACCGCCTGGATCATCGCGTCCCATGAGGTGTTCTGATACTCGACCTTGAAGTTCAGCCGCTTGGCGAGTTCGGCCATGGCGTCATATTCCCAGCCGATCGGCTGGCCGGTCTTCTGGTCGACGAACTGGAGCGGGAAATAGGCGTTTTCGGTCACCACGACGACCGTCTTGCC
>JAPLOZ010000115.1 GCA_026400435.1 Hyphomicrobiales bacterium
TCGATCATCTCGTGGACATCACGGTCCGACTGTTCGGTGAGGGCTTCGGCGGAGCCGATGGAATACTTGTCGGCCGGCACTTCGGCGGTGGCCAGCCAGTCTGCGTTCACGAACTGATAGAAGTCCTCGCCAGCAGGGTGATCGCGAAGTTCACGCGGCTGGACCTTGCCGTCCCTGGCCTTGCCATCGGTCTTGCCGGTCGGCGACTTGCCGTTGGTTTCAGGACGCTGGGGCGCTTCGCGCAGCGTCGCGGTTCGCACCGGGCTGATTTCGACCAGCGGCACGGCGCAGGAGGCAACCGCCAGCAGCGACAGGATCGCTGCAGACACACGTGCAGCAAACAGGCGTTTGGCGACGTCAAATGACAAGGCGGACCCCCGACAACGGATTGGGTTCAACTCTTGTCGCCCGCGCGTGCAAGTCAAGCGGCGCCGGCATGCAGCAGAGACGAAAACGGCCGCCGCTTCGGGTGAAGCGGCGGCCGCAATGCGTTCAGATCGTGGCGAAGCCTACCAGATGCGGACGCGCTGTTCGGGCGCGATGTACATCTTGTCGCCTTCTTTCACGCCGAAGGCGGCATACCACTCGTCGATGTTCGGCACGACGCCGTTGACGCGGTACATCGGCGGCGAGTGCGGATCGTTGGCGAGACGCTGGCGGGCATCGTCCTCGCGAGCCACGGCGCGCCACACCTGGGCCCAGGCGAGGAAGAAGCGCTGGTCGCCGGTGTACTTCTCGCCGTTCACTTCGATGACCGGGGCTTCCTTGCCGCCAAGCGACTGCTTGTAGGCCGTGTAGGCCATGATCAGGCCGCCGAGGTCGCCGATGTTCTCGCCGGTCGTGAGCGAGCCCTTGATGCAGGCATCCGGGAACGGGCAGTACTTGTCGTATTGCGCGTTGAGGGCTGCCGTCTTGGCGAGGAAGGCGGCTTTCGTATCGGCAGACCACCAATCACGCTGCACGCCCATGTCGTCGAACGCCGAGCCCTGGTCGTCGAAGCCGTGGCCGATCTCGTGGCCGATGACTGCACCGATGGCGCCGTAGTTGACGGCCGGATCAGCATTCACGTCGAAGAACGGCGCCTGGAGGATGCCGGCCGGGAAGGTGATCTGGTTCATCAGCGGGTTGTAGGAAGCGTTCACCGTCTGCGGGTTCATGCCCCACTCGTCGCGGTCAACCGGCTCGTTGAGGCGCGCGACCTGGCGGTTCCACTCGAACGTGCGGGCGGCCATGACGTTCTCGAACAGCTTGGCCTTGTCGATCTGCATGGCCGAATAGTCGCGCCACTTGTTCGGGTAGCCGACGCGAACTTCGAAGTTCGCGAGCTTCTTGAGAGCGGCGGCGCGGGTCGGGTCGTCCATCCACTCGAGCTTCTCGATGCGGCCTTTCAGGGCCGTGTTGAGGTTGCCGACCAGCTCTTCCATCTTGGCTTTGTTCTCGGCCGGGAAGTATTGCGCGGCATAGGCCTCGCCCAGGGCTTCGCCCATATTGCCGTCGAGCAGCTGCACGCCGCGCTTCCAGCGCTCGCGCTTCTCGGTCACGCCGCGCAGGGTCTTGTTGAAGAACTCGAACGAGGCGTCGTCGAACGCTTTCGACAGGAAGGTCGCGTTGTCGGAAGCCATGTGGAAGGTGAGGTATTTCTTCCAGGTGGCGATCGATTGGCTGTCGACGAGCTTGGCGCCTGCCGTGATCGAGGTGTCGCCATAGGCCACCGTGTTGGCGGGGAGCGCCGGGATCCCGGCGTCGCGCGCAAAGGCGTCGAGGTCGATGTTCGGCGCCAGCTTGCGGAAGTCAGCAGCCGTCATCGCCTTGAAGGCCTGGTCGGGCACGCGCAGTTGTTGCGGCGTCCAGTGGCCCTTGGCGATTTCGGTCTCGAACGCGATCACGGTATCGGCCGAGGCGGCGGGGGTTGCATCACCCAGCAGTTCGAAGATCTTCGTCACGTAGACCTTGTAGGCCGCACGGTAGGCGTCGAACTTCTCTGACTTTTCGAGATAGTAGTCGCGGTTCGGCATGCCGAGGCCGACCTGGGCGCCCCAGACGGCATAGCGTTTCGGGTCAGCGACGTCGGCTTCGATGCCAAGGCCGAAGGGCGAGGCGTAGCCGACCTGCGCGATCACTTTCAGGAGGCCGGCCTTGTCGGTGATGCCGTTGATGGTGTCGAGATAGGGCTTCAGCGGT
>JAPLOZ010000099.1 GCA_026400435.1 Hyphomicrobiales bacterium
TGACCATTGGCGAAATGTCGAACAGGGCGGCCTGGCTGCGGATCGCGAAATACTCAAGCTCTTCATCCCAAAGGGAATTCGGCGCGCGATAGCCGCTCCAGGTGTACCAGTCGTTACGCTTCATCAGCGCGTCGATGCGCGGCTGGAACGGCGTGTCGAGGCGCAGCGTGCGGAAATGACCGCGCGCAGCGATGCGTCCCGCGTAGGGAGAACCGGTCTTTTTTTCAGTCTTTCCCATGTCTTAGCGTTCCATGGCCATGATGCGACGCGCCGCCAGGAGACCCGGCGCGCCGGAGACGCCGCCGCCCGGATGCGAGCCGGCACCGCACAGGTAGAGCCCTTCGATCGGCGTCGCATAGCCGTCGGCGCCAAATACCGGACGCGACATAAGCATCTGATCCGCCTGCAGTTCTCCGTGGTGCCAATGGCCGCCCGGCATGCGATAGCGCTGCTCGATGTCTTCCGGCGTCATCAACTGGACGTGGCGCACGCTCCTGCCGATGCCTGGCGCGTACCGCTCCAGCAAGCTCATGATCGCCTTGAAAAATTTCGGTTTGCCATGCTCCCAGCCCTCGCGCAGCCGGTAGGGCGCATATTGTACTACGGCCGACAGGACACAGGCGCCATCTGGCGCGAGCGAGGCATCTGCCAGGCTGGGCAGCGTAACCTCGAGTACGGGCTCGGGGGAAAATTCGCCGTATTTGGAGGGGTTAAAAGCCCGTTCGACATGGTCGGTCGAGGGCGCGATGACCAGCCGGCCGCGATGTCCGGCGGAATCGACGCCGAGGAACTCCGGCGGCCTGTCGAGGGCGAGATGCAGCTTGGCGGCGTCGCCATGATTCCTGATGTTCTTTACCCTGCGCACAAAACCCGTATCGAGTTCGCGGGTGCCGACCAGATCGAGGAAGGTCGTGGATGGGTCGACCGCGGAGACCACGGTTCTGACGCGGATTTCTTCGCCGTTTTCAAGAATTACGCCTACAGACCGACCTTGTTCGACCAGAATTCGTGCGACCGAGGCGTCTTTTCGCGTGATAACGCCTGCTTTTTCAGCGGAAATTGCCATCGCGGCGACGATTTCGCCCATGCCGCCCTTGGGTACCAACTGCCCGCCGGGCACCCCGGCGACCTCTCCCGCGAGCCGATTGTAGATGCCAAGCAGCGAGGTCGGCGAACGCGGTCCGAGGTGACTGCCCAACACTGCGTCGAAGGCGACAAGGCCTTTCAGGCGGTTGTCGGTCAGTTGTTCGTCGAGCAGGTCGGCGACGTTCATCAGGATGACGCGCAGGAAGTCGCGCATGTCTTCCTTGCCGAGCTTCTTGAGCGCCAGCGCCGACTGGCCGAGCGCCAACTTCTCGGCAAGCGACATGCCGTTGAGGTCGGGCGGACGGCGCGACAGGAACGGCTTCAGGATAACGGCATAGCGGAAGAGCTGCGCACGCAGTTCCGACCACGCAGCCTGTTCCGACGCAGAGGCGCCGATCAACCCCGCTCCGTAGGCTCCGGTCAGGGTCAGCGGCCCCTCCTTAGCCGACAAAGAAAGCGACGGCATCGGTTCGGCCTGTGTGAGGTCCAGGCCGTGCTTTTCAAGTTCGAGCGCCTTGACGACTTCCGGATGCAGCCGGTTCAGCACATGGGCGATGGAGGAGACGCGGAAGCCGGGCGCGAATTCCTCGGTGCGCGCCGCCCCGCCGATCTCCGACGCGGCTTCAAGCAGCATCACCTTGCGGCCGCTCCTGGCCAGAAGCGTCGCGCAGACCAGCCCGTTGTGGCCGCCGCCGATGACGACGACGTCCTGCGCCGGTCCGTCCCACCGGGTGGGGATTCTTGGCTCAGATGACGTCATGGGCCGGGCTCATGTGGCGGGTCGGCTTGGAAAGGTCGCGCAGGATCTCGGCGGCGGCGTTGCGGCCAGGCGCGCCCATGACGCCGCCGCCGGGATGGGTGGAGGAGCCGCAGATGTAGAGACCGTCGATCGGCGAACGATACTGCGCGTAACCCGGAACCGGCCGGTTGAAGAGAAGCTGGTCGAACGTCAGCTCGCCCTGGAAGATGTTGCCTTCGGTCAACCCGACCTCGGCTTCGAGCTCGCGCGGCGTGCGGACTTCCATGTGGACGATGCGGTCGCGGAAGCCCGGCGAATAATCCGCGATCTGGGCGATGACGGTTTCGCCGAACGCATCGCGATCGGCGTCGGTCCAGTCGCGGCCTTCGACCTTGGGAGGGCAGTACTGCACGAAGCAGCTCATGAAGTGCTTGCCGGGCGACGTCATGGTGGGATCGAGCGTGGTCGGTATCATGACGTCGAGGAAGGGATCGGCCGACCAGCGACCGGCCTTCCAGTCGTCGTAGGCGCGCTCCATGCGCTCGACCGAATCGGTGAAGTGAAGATCGCCGCGGATCGACGGCGCGTCCTTGGGCAGGGCCGGGAATTCCGGCAGCGAATCGAGCGCGATGTTGACCTTGCCCGACGAGCCCCGGATCTTGAAGTTCCGGACCCGGCGCAGGAACACCTCGGGCAGCTCCTTCTCCTCGACGAGCTTGAGGAAGGTTCGCTTTACGTCGGCATTGGAGATGACCAGCTTGCCGGAAATCTCCTCGCCGCCGGCAAGCACGATGCCGGTCGCCTTGCCGTTCCTGACCAGCACCTTGTCTACTTCCGCGCCAGTGCGGATGGTGCCGCCGGACGCCTCGAAGCTCGCCGCGAGCGCCTTGGTGATGGCGCCCATGCCGCCGCGCGCATAGCCCCAGGCGCCGACCGAACCGTCGACCTCGCCCATGTAGTGGTGGAGCAGAACATAGGCCGTGCCCGGGGACATCGGACCGAGCGCAGTGCCGATGATGCCGGAGATCGAGAAATTGGCCTTGATGACGTCGGTCTCGAAATACTCGTCGAGGAATTCGGAGATCGACATGGTCCAGAAGCGCAGCGTCTCGGCCATCTGCGCCGGGCCGAGACCGAGGAACTTCTTGCCGAGATACATCAGCTCGCCAAGGTCACGGGGCTTCAGGCTCGTCGGGTCTGGCGCAGTGCGCATCAACAGCGGCTGGATGAAGCGGCGCTGCCGCGTCACGTCGCGCGCATAGCGGTCGTAGGCCTCGGCGTCGCGCTTCGAAAAGCGCGCGAATTCGCGGCGATGCGCATCGTGGTCGCGGTAGTTGGCGAGGTAGTCGCCGTCCCGCGTGAACACCGCGCCGCCTTCATAGGCGATGACCTGCAGGCCGAAGCGCGGCAGTTCGAGGTCGCGCATGATCTCGGGCCTGAACAGCGAGCAGACGTAGGAACAGTTGGAATAGAGAAAGCCCGGCGTCAGCGAGCGGCTGACGGCCGCGCCGCCGACCCAGTCGTTCTTCTCGACGACCAGCACGTCAAGGCCCGCGCGCTGCAGATAACAGGCGTTTACGAGCCCGTTGTGGCCGCCGCCAACGACGATAGCGTCCCAAGTCTTCATAGTTCGCGCGATCCGCCTCCGATTGCCTGGAATTTCGCACGGCGCCTCGCGGGTTGTCCAGCCATATTGAATGAATGTTCAACAAATGAGGTTGCAATTTCGTGAGGCTGCGGTAGGCTTTGCCTCGATTTAACGCCGTTGACCGGCGTCATTTGGGAAGCGATCGATGATCGACAAGGCGGATGCCGCCCCCGAATATGACGACGAGGCCATCCGCTTCCTCGAAGCGCTGTGGGGCGACGGATATCTGTCGCCGGGCGGCCCAGAGGAAGTGGATCGCGTTCTCGAGGGGCTGTCGCTGGCCGGCAAGACGGTCCTGGACGTCGGTTGCGGCTCGGGCGGCATCACCCTGCATCTGGTCGAGAAGCACGGCGCAACGGACGCCACCGGCTACGACGTCGAGTTGCCGGTCATCGAGGCCGCGCGGCGGCGTGCCGAAAGGCGCGGACTGTCGCGCCACGCGAGCTTCATACACGCTGCTCCCGGGCCGCTCCCCTTCTTCGATTCGGCATTCGACATGGTGTTTTCCAAGGACGCGCTGCTGCACGTTCCCGACAAGGACGCGCTGTTCGCCGAAATCTTTCGCGTTCTCCGGCCGGGCGGCGTGTTCGCCGCGTCCAACTGGATGATCTCGCATGACGGCGAGCCTTCGCCCGAGATGAAGGAGTATGTCGCCGCCGAGGGGCTATCGTTCGCGATGGCCTCGCCTGCCCGGTATGCCGAGGCCATGCGGCGCGCGGGCTTCGAGTATGTGGTGACCCGCGACCGCAATCCCTGGTACCGCGATTTGGCGCGCAAGGAACTGGAGGCGCTGAAAGGCCCGCTCTACGACAAGGTCGCGGCGGCCGTCGGCGCGGCCTATGTGGACAAGAACATCAAGACCTGGGAGGCCATGCAGAAGGTGCTTGACAGTGGCGAGCACCGCCCCACCCATTTGCGCGGCTGGAAGCCGGGATAGAGTGGGATGAACGGTCAAACGATGCGCGCCATGTCGCCCCCCTCCGGCCTGCCGGCCATTTCCCCCATCTGGGGGGAGATCAGCCGTTTCCGTGCAGCGCCATGAATACGATTGCCCTGAAGTCACCACCCGATGCAGAAAAACGCGGCCGCAAGGCATCCAAGGAAACGCGGCGCCAGCAGCTGATCGAGGCGACGATCGATTCGCTGGCCAAGCGGGGCTACTCCGAGACGACGATGGCCGACGTTGCCGACGGCGCCGGACTCTCGCGCGGCATCGTGAACTTCCACTTCGAGAGCAAGGAGAAGCTGCTCGTCGCCACGCTGCAATACATGGCCGATGAGTATTCCGCTCATTGGCGCGCCGCGCTCCAAAAAGCCGGCGACGATCCGGCAAGGCAGCTCGGCACGCTGGTGGCGGCCGATTTCGACCGGTCGATCTGCAACAAGCGCAAGCTTGCCGCCTGGTGCGCATTCTGGGGCGAGGCGAAGTCGCGGCCAACGTATCAGGCGCTGTGCGGCTCGCGCGACGAGGCATACCAGAACGTGTTCGTGGATCTGTGCGGCAAGCTAAAACAGGACGGCGACTACAGCTTCGACCCGCCGGTGATGGCGCTGGCGCTCTCGGCGATGCTGGAGGGGCTATGGCTGCGCCTGATGATGGGCACCGAGGAGGTGACGCGGGAGACCGCATACCAGTCGGCCTGCGAATTCCTGGGCGCCGTCTTTCCAAAGCATTTTTCGCGCGATGGCCAGCGCGTCGAAACCGCCACATGACAACCGCATGCAGACACGCACAAACCGACAGGGGAAAATCATGAAGACGACAAACCGCCGCATGGCCGTCAGCCTCGCGCTTGCAGCCGCGCTGCTCGGGTCAGCCGCCGCAATCGCCATCGCGCAAGACAGCGAACTGGTGGTCTTCGACTGGTCTGGCTACGAGGCGCCGGAATTCCACCCCGGCTACGTCGCCAAGAACGGCCAGTCGCCGACCTTCACCTTCTTCGGCGACGAGGACGAGGCATTCGAGAAGATCCGTTCGGGCTTCAAGACCGACCTTGCGCACCCCTGTTCGCAGAGCGTGGTGAAATGGCGCGAAGCAGGCCTTCTGCAGCCGCTCGACACCTCGAAGATCGAAGGCTGGAAGGATATGAACCCCGGCATCATGGCCATGAAGGATCTTGCCACGACCGCCGACGGCACCGCCTGGTTCATGCCGTGGGACTGGGGCAACACGCTGTTGACCTACAATTCCGAGAAGGTCGACGCGGCCGACATCAAGTCGCTGAAGTCGCTCGCCGACCCGAAATTCAAGGATCGCGTGTCGATCGGCGACAATGTCGACGACGCCTATGCGCTGGGGGCGCTGGCGATCGGGCTGACAGACTGGACGCAGATGACGGACGAACAGTTCAAGCAGGCCTCGGACTTCCTGCGCCAGGTGCACAAGAACGTGCGCATCTACTGGACCGACAACACCGAGATCGTGCAGGCGATGAGCGGCGGCGAGGTCGACCTCGCCTGGGCCTGGAACGACGCTGCGGTGCAGTCGGCGCTGGCCGGCGCGCCGATCAAGAACACGCGCGACACCGACGAGGGGCTGTCGACCTGGGTGTGCGGCTACGTCAGGCTGAAGGATGCGCCGGGCAGCGCCGACAAGGCCTACGACTTCCTGAACGCGATCAACGCGCCGGAAGTGGCGAGCTTCCTTCTGTCGGACTGGGGCTATGGCCACGCCGACGCCAAGAGCATGGCGGCGATCGACCCGGCCGTGGTCGAGGCGCAGGGCTATGCCGATGTCGACAAGTTCGTCAAAAAGACGCTGTTCCAGGCGCCGGTGCCGAGTGCGCTCAAGCAGAAGATGATCGAGGAATTCGAGAAGATCAAAGCCGGCTACTGAGCCTGGCCGAACAAGGACAGGAGGCCGGCCACCATGGCTGATGTCATCGTGGTCGGCGCAGGCTTCTGTGGGCTCGCCGCAGCGACCGAACTCATGGCCGCCGGTCTTGACGTGGCGGTGATCGAGGCGCGCGACCGCGTGGGCGGACGGGTGGAAGCCCGGACGAACGGGCTCGGCGAGACCGTCGACACCGGTGGGCAGTTCATCTGCGACGACATGCCGGACGTGATGGCGCTGGCCAGAAAGCACGCCAAGACGCTGCTTGAGGCGCATTTCGAGGGCGACTACGTCGCGCAGCCGGCGATGTCGCCACAGGATGCCGAACGCGCCTATGTCGGCTCGAGCGCCTTGCGCGACCGCATGAAACGCATCCCGCCCGACGACCCGGACATCGCCGGCCTCAGCGCCGGCGCCTGGCTGCGGGCGCAGGATGAACCGGCCGACGTGAAGGCCGCGTTCCGGTCGATGATCGAGGGCCTGTGGTGCCTCGACGTCGAGGGCCTGCCGCTCTGGCACCTCATCGACAACGATCGGCGCATCACCAACGAGGTCGGCGAACTGCAATATTCGCTGGCCGAGACGCTGCAGTCGCTGGCCGCCGATCTCGCCGACGGTCTGGGCGACCGGCTGAGGCTTGCTGCTCCGGTTGAGCGGATCGCGCGAACAACACGGGGGGTGACTGTGCAGGCCGGGGGCGAGACGATTCCGGCGGACGCGGCGATCGTGGCGGTTCCGCCCGTGATGGCCTCGCGGATCAGCTATTCGCCGGCCCTGCCGGCGCTGCTGGCGCATGCGCTCGGCGCTTGGCGCAGCGGCACGGTGGTCAAGGTGCAGGTCCGGTACGACCGGCCCTTCTGGCGCGACCGGGGACTGAGCGGCATGGCGATGTGGCGGGAGCCATCGGGACTGTTCGCTTTCGACACCAGCCGCGACGACGCGCACGCCTCGCTGACGTTCTTCATAGGCGGCCCCCTGGCAAGGAAATGGGGGCCACGCGGCGAGGATTTCCTACGTAACGAGACGACGGAGCGGCTGGTAGCCGCACTTGGTCCCGAGGCGGCAGACATAGTGGACATGACGATCCGCGACTGGTCTGACGACCGCTGGAGCGGCGGCGGCTACAGCGACCTGATCGTCGACATGCGGGCAAGGGATGCCGAGGCGGTGGTGCGGGCCGGCGCGCCGCCGCTGTTCTTTGCTTCCTCTGAACTGTCGTCGTCCTTCCCCGGCTATGTCGAGGGAGCGCTGGTCGCCGGGCGTGAGGCGGCGGCACGGGTCATTGCCTACCAGGGCGGGATGCGGCGGTCGTAGTCGGCTTCCAGCGCCGTCATGGTGCGCCAGAAACTGGTCGGCACCTGCCCTGACAGAAGCGCGTCGAGGATGTCGAGATGCGTATGCCAGCCGGCCGAGACGCTGAGCAGGCCGTCGCGGGACGGCAGCCGCTCATGGGTGAGCGTGAGCCGGACCCGTTCGCCATGCTGCGCAAGCTCGATGCGGACCTCGGACGCCTCAGCACCGCTGTGATGCCAGCGGTAGGCGAGGAGGTGCGGAGGCTCGCAGGCGATGACCCTGCCCGCGATGCGCCCCTCGCCGCCGTTGCCGGCATATTTCGGCGGCGGCGGATCACCCTCGTCCGACAGCCTGGCGTTCTGCACCGCAATGTCTACGCGGCCTCCGGCGAAGGGTTCGAGGATGCCGCCGCCAATCCACAGGCGGCGCTTGTCGGGATCGAGGAAATAACTCCAGACGCGGTCGATCGGTCCGGGCAGCAGCCGTTCGATGCGCACGCTGTCGCGTGCGGTCAGTTCGCCGAAATCGCTCATGGCCTGCTGCCTTTGCCGCGCCCGTCGGCCGCGGCGTCGGCCGCCAGCAGATCGTGCAGCACGTCGAGGCGCTGGTTCCAGAATCTTTCATAGTGGCGGATCCATTCCATGCCGGCATGCATGGGCGCTGCATCAAGGCTGCAGACATGTGTACGGCCCTCGATGCTGCGGCAGACCAGACCGGCCCGCTCGAGCACCTTGATGTGCTTGGAGGCGGCCGCGAGCGAAATATCGAACGGCCGCGCAAGTT
Source organism: Hyphomicrobiales bacterium (assembly GCA_026400435.1). Classification (GTDB taxonomy): domain Bacteria; phylum Pseudomonadota; class Alphaproteobacteria; order Rhizobiales; family Rhizobiaceae; genus Mesorhizobium_K. The sequence continues at coordinate 8,383 of JAPLOZ010000099.1, forward strand.
CGCCAACCGTATAAGGCGATTCCGCAAGGCTCTGCAGCATGGCGCGGCGCGTCGGGTCGGCCAGCGCATGAAACACGGAGTCGAGAGGCGATTGTTCAACCATACGGTTAAATAAGCGGACGACGGTTGTTGTGTCAACGTCACGCGGCCTGGTTACCGAATGTGCCGGCATGGACAAGCCGCAACCAGCATGGCACGACTTGGCTGGCGATTTCGGAATGCGCTCCCCGGGGGAACACGATGTCCGCGACAAGACCGTCGAGCAGCGTTGCGGGACCGGCCGAACCTGGCAACGAGACGCTGACCGTTCCATTGCTGGTGGTGCTTGCGGTGGTCGTCGTGGCGGGCCTGCTGTTCGGCTACGACCAGGGCGTGATCTCCGGCGCCCTCAATGGCATCAAGCAGCACTTCACACTGACTTCGATCCTGGTCGAGGTGGTGACGAGCTGGGTGACGCTCGGCGCACTCGGCGGTTCGCTGCTCGGCGGCTACCTCGCCGACCGCTACGGACGCCGCCGCGCGGTACTGATCGCCGGCCTGCTGTTCATTCTGGGCGCACTGCTGCAGGCGCTGGCGCCGGACATCACGCTGCTGGTGCTCGGTCGCCTGGCTGTCGGTTTCGGCGTCGGCGTGGCGGCGGTGGCAGCCCCACTCTATGGCTCGGAGCTTGCGCCGACGGCGCATCGTGGCCGCTTCGTCGCCGCCTATCAACTCGCCATCACCATCGGCATCTTCCTCGCTTATCTGGTCAATGCAGGGCTAGCGGAGAACGATGCATGGCGCTGGATGCTCGGCATCTCGGTGGTGCCCGGAATCCTGCTCGTCCTGATCGGGGCGCTCGGCGTGGAATCGCCGCGATGGCTGGTCAAGGTGAACCGGCGCGACGAAGCGCGGACGGTGCTGGGAAAGGTGTGGCCCGGCGAGGACACAACCGCGCGGCTCACCGCGATCGAACACGCGCTGGACGAAGAGGCCGGCACCGCCTCGTGGGCGGAAGTGTTCAATCCGGCATGGCGCAAGCCGCTGATGATCGCGCTTGGCCTCGCCGTGTTCCAGCAGATCACCGGCATCAACGCGATCATCTACTACGCCAACCAGATCTTCGCCGCGGCCGGCTTCTCGACCCCGGCCATGCAGACGACCGCAACCACATGGGCCGTCGGCGGCGTCAACGTGGCGGCGACCTTCATCGCCATCGCCTTCATCGACAAGCTTGGACGGCGTCCGCTGTTGCTGGTCGGGCTGATCGGCATGGGCGTAGCACTGCTGGTTGTCGGCATGGCCTTCCTGTCGATCGACGGCCAGCCGGCAGGAGATGGCCAGGCCCCTGGCGGACCTACGACAGCGGGCATCGTCACGCTGGTGGCTCTCGTCGTCTTCATCGTCTCCTTCGCCTTCTCGCTCGGCCCGGTCACCTGGACCGTCATCAACGAGATCTTTCCAGGCCAGGTGCGCGGACGCGCGGTGGCGGTGGCGACTGCCGTCAACTGGGGCTCGGCCTTCCTCGTCAGCCAGTTCTTCCTGACGCTGATCGGCGCGATCGGCACCTCCTGGACGTTCTGGCTGTTCGCCTTCTTCTGCGCCGTCGGCTGGATCTGGGTCTATCGTACCGTACCCGAGACCAAGGGGCGGACACTGGAAGAGATCGAGCGGAGCTGGACCGGACAGGCCTCGCTTGCGACTGGATGAGACCGGTCGGGGCGGCTCCCGGTTTTCGCGAACCTGTCAAACGGATGTCCGCAAAGTTTGCTACGCACCTATTTCGGACATGAAAACAGGGATCACCGACAATGCAGCTTGGCATGATGGGACTGGGCAGGATGGGCGCCAACATGGTGCGCCGCCTGATGAAGGACGGCCACGAATGCGTCGTCTATGACATCAACGCCGGCTCGGTCGCCGATCTCGTTAAGGAGGGCGGTGTCGGCGCCGCGTCGATGGAGGACTTCGTCGGCAAGCTGGCCAAGCCGCGCGCGGTGTGGCTGATGCTGCCCGCCGCCATCACAGGCCGGATCGTCGACCAAGTCGCCGCGCTGATGGAGCCCGGCGACATGATCATCGACGGCGGCAACTCCAACTACCGCGACGCGGTGGACCAGGCGGCGAAGGTAGCGCCGCGTGGCATCAGCTTCATCGATGTCGGGACATCGGGCGGAGTCTGGGGACTGGAACGCGGCTACTGCCTGATGATCGGCGGTCCAGAGCAGGCGGTGAAGCATCTCGACCGGATCTTCGCGACGCTGGCGCCGGGCGCCGATGCGGGTGCCGCGCCGGAAGCTGACGCGGGCACGGCCCCCCACGGCTACCTGCATTGCGGACCAAGCGGCGCCGGACATTTCGTCAAAATGGTGCACAACGGCATCGAATACGGCATGATGGCCGCCTATGCGGAAGGCTTCAACATCCTGAAGGCGGCCAATGCCGGCAAGGAGGCGCGCACCGCCGACGCCGAGACCACCCCGCTCGACCAGCCGCAATACTATCAGTTCGACCTCGACCTGGCGGCTGTCTCCGAAGTGTGGCGGCACGGCTCCGTGGTCGGCTCATGGCTGCTCGATCTCACTGCCGCCGCATTGAAGGGGGATCCGACGCTGAAGAATTTCGGCGGCCGCGTCTCCGATTCCGGCGAGGGCCGGTGGACGCTGAAGGCGGCGGTCGATACCGGCGTGCCCGCGCCGGTGCTGTCGGCGGCGCTGTTCGACCGCTTCTCGTCGCGCGGCGAGGCCGAATTCGCCGACAAGATGCTGTCGGCGATGCGCTTCGCCTTCGGCGGACACCTTGAGAAGAAGGGGTGAGGAAGCCGATCGCAAAGCAGGCAGAAGAGAATCCACCCTCAAGCCGGCTCGGAACGAGGAAAACCCAGTGTATTAACGTCTGGCTTATTGAAGCCTGGCGACTTCGGTGGTCAGATGGGTGTCTGAACGCAACCTGAGGGGTAGAGTTGTGAAGCAGTATCGATTTTTGCTGGCGTGCTGTCTGGCTCTCGCCACATCGGCCGCTTTCGCAGAGGACGACAATCAGGATCTCGCCAGGCAGCTCTCCAACCCGGTTGCGTCGCTGATCAGCGTGCCGTTTCAGTTCAACTACAATGAAGGGTACGGGCCGAACGACGGCCAGCAGGTGACGCTGAACATCCAGCCTGTCATTCCGTTTTCGCTGAACGAGGACTGGACGCTGATCTCGCGCACCATTCTGCCCATCATCTGGCAGAATGACATCGCGGGCGACTCCGGCGAACAGACCGGGCTGGGCGACACTACGCAGAGCCTGTTCTTTTCGCCGAAGAGGCCTGGGCCCTCAGGCATCATCTGGGGCGTCGGTCCGGTCTTCCTGGTTCCGACCGGGACGGACGACCTGCTCGGTACCGGCAAGTGGGGCGCCGGCCCGACAGGTGTGGTTCTCAGGCAGTTTGGCGGCTGGACGGTCGGTGCATTGGCAAACCACATCTGGTCCTTCGCCGGTGACGGCGACCGTGCCGATGTCAGCTCGACATTCCTGCAGCCGTTCGTCTCCTTCACGACTCCAGACGCATGGACGTTCGGCCTCAATACGGAAAGTACATATAACTGGGAGACCGGAGACTGGTCGGTACCCATCAATTTCACAGTGGGCAAGCTGGTCAAGTTCGACAAGCAGCCGGTCAGTTTCACGGCCGGCCTGCGCTACTGGGCCGAAAGCCCCGACAGCGGCCCGGACGGGCTCGGCTTCCGCGGCGTGGTGACGTTCCTGTTCCCGACGAAGTAGAGCGGGCGCCTGGCAGAACTTAATCCGCCATCGCCACCAGCGCGTCGGGGTCGTAGCCCAGGCGTATCGCTGCGCCGATGGGCAGGTCGTCGGCGCCGAAATCGTTTGTTTCGGTCACCGACAGAGGCTTTTCGAAGCCTGGAACATCGACCACGAGATGGGTGATCTCGCCGAAATAGTGCCGCTCGACGACCTTGCCCGATATTTCGTGGCTGGCTCTGGCGTCGTCCCACAGCACCCGCAGCCGTTCCGGCCGGATGCCCAGCGTGGCGTGGCCGTTGCCTGAGAAGCCGGCCGGCCTGTCTGTCCTGACGCGGCAGAAGCCCGGCGTATCGAGTGTGATGGTCGCGCCGTTCGCCTCGACCACACTGCCTTTCATGAAGTTCATGCCGCCGAGGAAGTCGGCGACCTGGCGGTTGGCCGGGCGCTGGTAGATCTCCTTGGGCGAGGCGACCTGCGCAATGCGCCCGCCGAACATCACGGCGATGCGGTCTGACAGCGCCAGCGCCTCGTACTGGTCGTGGGTGACGAGCACGAAGGTGATGCCGACCGCCTGCTGCAGGCGGCGAAGCTCGACCTGCATCTGCTCGCGCAGCTTCTTGTCGAGCGCCGACAGCGGCTCGTCGAGCAGCAGCACCTTGGGCCGCATGACGAGCGCACGGGCGAGTGCGACACGCTGGCGCTGGCCACCGGAAAGTTCAGTGGCGCCGCGCTTGCCGAGGCCGACCAGCGAGACCTGCGCCAACGCTCGCAGCCGCTTCAGCCCGTAGGCGACGTTCTGCTCGACATTGAGGTGCGGGAAGATGGCGTAGCTCTGGAACACCATGTTGGTCGGGCGGCGGTTGGCCGGGATGCCGTCCATCGGCTGGCCATCGACGAGGATAGCGCCCGAGGTCGGATCATCGAAGCCGGCGATCATCCTGAGCAGCGTGGTCTTACCGCAGCCCGACGGCCCGAGCAGCGAGAAGAACTCGCCCTCGCGGATGGTCAGGGTCGCGTCATCCAGCGCCTTGAAGGTGCCGTAGCTGCGGGTCACGCTGCGAATCTCGATCATCGGCCGGACTTGCGGCTTTGGCCCTCCGGCATCTGGCAGCTCAGGCAATTGCAACTCCCTTACCCTGGACGCGCCGCTCCGCGCGGCGGCGCAGCGCTTCGGCGATGGTGAGAAGAACGAAGGACCCGACGAGCAGCAACGTACCGAGCGCCAGCACGCCCGGCAGCTTGGCGGCGAAGCGCAACTGGCCCCAGATGTAAACCGGCAGCGTCGCATCGGTGCCGGCGAGGAAGAAGGCCATGATGAATTCGTCGAGCGAGATGGTGAAGGAGACGAGCAGCGAGGAGATGATGGCGGGCGCGACCATTGGCAAGGTGACGCGTCGAAACGTACCGAACGAACTCTCGCCGAGGTCGGCCGATGCCTCCTCAAGGCTGCGGTCGAACCCCTCGAAGCCGGCGTTGAGCACGGTCACCGAATAGGGGATGCAGATCAGCACGTGGCCAAGCACCACGGTGAACAGGGACAGCTCGAGCCCGAGCGACAGCATGACGATCAGCAGCGAGATGGCGAGGATGATCTCGGGCAGCACCAGCGGCGCCATGATGAGGCCCGACGCGGCGGTGCGGCCGGGGAAGCGGTAGCGCGTGATGGCGCGCGCCGCGCAGATGCCGAGGATGGTGGCAAGGATGGAGGCGGTGATGCCGACGACGAGGCTGTTCCACGCGGCGGTGGTCAATGCCGGCGTGTTGGTGAGCTCGACGTACCATTTCCAGGTGAACCCGGTCAGCGGAAACTTCGGCACCGCCGACGTATTGACCGAAAAGATCGGCAGGAAGATCACCGGCAGGTACAGGAAGACGATGTAGAGGAAGGCGTAGGCGGGCAGCCATTTCGACAGGATGGCCTTCATCGGATACGCCTGCCCGCCTGCCGGATAATCAGAACGATCGAGGCGGCCATCAGCGTCACCACGATCATGGTGATGACGGAGAGCGCGGCGCCCAGCGGCCAGTTGGCGCCACGCTTGAACTGCGTCTCGATGGCGGTCGCGATCATGACGCCGTCCTTGCCGCCGACGAGCTTCGGCGTCACGTAGTCGCCGACGGTCGGGATCATGACGATGAGGATCGCCGAGATGACGCCGGGCAGCGACAGCGGCAGGGTGACGCGCAGGAATGAGCGGATCGGGCCGTCGCCGAGATCCTTTGCCGCCTCGACAAGCGTCCGGTCGACCTTCTCCAGCGACACGAAGATCGGCAGGATGGCGAACGCCGCCCATGCATGCGTGAGCGTGATGACGACCGCGCTCGTGTTGTAGAGCAGCGCGGTCGACGGCTCGTCGATGATGCCGAGCCCCATGAGCCCGGAGTTGAGGACGCCGTTGTAGCCGAGGATGACCTTCCATGACATGACGCGCAAAAGGTAGCTGGTCCAAAACGGGATGGTGATGAGGAACAGCCAAAGGCTCTTGTGACGGCCGCCGTGGAACGAGATGTAGTAGGCGATCGGATAGGCGAGCGACACCGTGAAGAAGCTGACGAGCAGCGACACCCACAGCGAGCGCAGCAGGAGATCGCGGTAGATCGGCTCGGTCAAGGCGATGCGGTATTGATCCAGCGTGAAGGTGCGGTCGACGGTAAGGTAGTCCTGCGACCAGAAGCTGTAGGTGATGACCACCGCGATGGGCGCCACCAGCAGGACCAGTGCGTAGAGAAGCGTCGGGCTGATGAGGGCGAGGCCCTGGGCGCGTTCCGACTGCAGAAGAGGCCTGCGATGGCCGCGCCCGGAGCGCGGCGAAGCCGATGCTTCCGCGACCGCCGTCATTGCAGCGGTCCGCCGGGGAACTGCGTTCGGCGCGCCGCCGTCAGCATGGCGCAACCCGATCGGCGCGAGGCCGACAGGTCTGCGTTGCGGAAGCAAGATATTGGCCGTCGCGCCATCAGCCGTCCCGGGGCTTGCCCGGCGGCAGGGTTCCCGTCCCGCTTGCCGGCTTTCGATCATCTTGACCGCAGAGCGCGATTGAAAGCAAGCGATTTTTCTGCGATATTGATTGAACGGACATTCAATATGATGTGAAGCAAGGCCAGATTTCCAGCGCTTTGGCGCGGAATGAGAAGGCGGAGAGACAAGATGGCGGCAGTCAGGGACTTCAGAGGGATAGAGGCCGGCGACGCAGCCGCCGACGCCATGGAACTGGCCAGAAGCCACCTCGTCCAGCCGTGGCCATATGCCGGGTCGGTCGGCACGGAAGCGCGCAGCCTGGTGACCTCCGGCGAGGGCATCTATCTGATCGACGGCGATGGCAAGCGGCTGATCGACGGGCCGGCCGGCATGTGGTGTCTCAATGTCGGCCACCGCCGCGAGGAGTTGGCCCGCGTGATGTACGACCAGGCAATGGAGCTGTCCTACAACACGCCGTGGTACACGATGAACGCGCCTTCGGCCGAGCTGTCGCGGCGCATAGCGGAGTACGCGCCCGGCGACCTCAACCATGTGTTCTACACCACCGGCGGATCGTCGGCCGTGGAGACGGCGCTGCGCTTCATGCAATTCTACAACAACGTGCGCGGCAGGCCAGAGAAGAAGCTGATCCTGTCGCGCGGCGGCGCCTATCACGGCTCGACCTACCTGTCGGCGTCGCTCAACGGGCGGCCGCGCGACCGCGACTGGATGGATGCGGCCGACGACCTGATCGTCAAGCTGTCGTCGCCCGATCCGTTCCGCAGGCCCAAGGGCATGACAATAGAAGCGTTCGGCGACTTCCTGGTCGATGAATTACGCGACACGGTCAAGCGGGTCGGCCCCGAGAGAATCGGCTGCTTCGTCGGCGAACCGATCCAGGCGTCGGGCGGCGTCATCCTGGCGCCGGACGGCTATCTGCAGCGCGTCCGCGAGATCTGCCGTGAGAACGATATCCTCTACATCTCCGACGAGGTGGTGACCGGGTTCGGGCGGCTCGGCCATATCTTCGCCTCGCAGGAGATGTTCGGCATCGACCCGGACATGATCACGTTCGCCAAGGGCGTTACGTCGGGCTATTTCCCGCTCGGCGGCGTCATGATCTCCGAGCGGCTGCTGAAGGACCTCAACCGCTCGAACCACCCCGACGCGATGTTCGGACACGGACTTACCTATACCAGCCATCCCATAGGCTGCGCGGTGGCGCTCGCCAATCTCGATCTGCTCGAGGGCGGCATCCTCGAGCACGCGCGCGAGATCGGGCCATATTTCCAACAACGCCTCAAGACGCTGGAGGAACTGCCGCTTGTCGGCGAGGTGCGCGGCACGGGACTGATGGGCTGCGTCGAGTGCGTGGCCGACCGCGAGAGCAAGGACCCGCTGCAACTCGACAAGGATGTCGGCAAGCGCATCGACGCGCATTGCCACGAACTGGGCCTGCTGGTGCGGCCGCTGATCAACATGTGCGTGATGAGCCCGCCGCTTGTTATCACCCGCGAACAGGTCGACGATCTCGTCGCCATCCTGCGCGAAGGCATCTCGCGGACCATGGACGACCTCAGGAAAGAGGGCGTCTGGCAGGGTTGAGTTGCAGTCGCCATCGCCGGCGCCCTGCTGACGCGGTTCACTTTGAAGCCGTGTTGCAACCAAAGTTTGAAAGGAATATCAATTGTCCTGTCGTTGGGCGAACGCCTGCCGACAGGGGCAAAGGTGCGGTTCTTGAAGACCAGACGCAAGCGGTTGTACCAATCAGGATTGCGACGAGGGGTATCATGAAGAAGCTCTACAGATCTCCGACCTTGACGAAGCGAACGGTGCTGCCATCGGTTACAGCCGCGGTATTGCTGTCGAATGCTCCGGCCCCGGCCCCTGCCCCGGCCCCCGCTCCGGTCTAGACCGCATCGCCGGTGCACGCAGGATGCGGGGTGACGTTCAGGTTTGGCGTGCCCGGACGTCTCGCGGACCGGAGTTGATCGTCCGCTCGCGCCTTGTTTTCTTTCAAGTGGACGGAAGCGCCGCCGCCATCACCCCTGGATCGGCATTGCCGGATTGTCCTTGATGGAACTGACCTGCTACGTCGACGGGGACGATCGCGGCTTCGAGATCAGGCCCGCTCCCGGGCGTCGCGCCTGGATGGACTCAGCGCACGAACGCGCACCGTACCGATGTACGCCGTTGGTTATCGCAAACGGCTTCGGATGGGAGCTTCTCTCGCCCGTCGCGTTCTCGGCAATATGGAATGGAGGCCAGGCGAAAGACGGGCTGGTGGTCCTTGAGGAACCTGGAACGGTGCCGCCCGCGCACAGTCATTTCGGGGAAGGTATCCTGACGTTTCGCATGCCGCTGGTGTTCAGGACGGATCCGGGAACCGACTTGATCGTCCAGGGTCCGATCAACCGCCCAAAGGACGCTATTTCTCCCCTGACAGGCATCGTGGAAAGCGATTGGGGGCCGTTCAGTTTCACCATGAACTGGAAGTTCACGCGCGCCAGGACTGCGATCCATTTCGCGAAGGGCGAACCGTTCTGCACCATCATACCGGTCGAGCGCGGGGCGCTTGAGAAAATCCATCCAAGGATGGTGCCTCTCTCTGCCGAACCGGCGCTCAAGACCAGCCATGCCAAATGGATCGCAGCCAGGAACGCGTTCAATGAAGACCTGCTCATAGAAGGCTCGCAGGCGCGCGAATCCGGGTGGCAGAAGCACTACCAGCGCGGGGTAGATCCCGACGGCAATCGCGGCCCTGATTCACATCGCACCAAGACCACATTGCGGCGCTTCAAACGGGTTCCGAAAGAAGACTTCTAGGCAAGATCTGGCCTGCCAGAGCGTTCGGGCGAGCAGAGCCGGCAGGCTGGGCCGGCAAACTGTTTTTCGCGGCCGGTCGCTTTTCGCGCGGGAGATCGATAGCATCGCTCATCGAGGGGTTAGGGCGCGCCGCATATCCGGCGCGACCGCCATGGGAGCGTTTGACCAAGGCTGCAGCGATCGTCGACTGCACCATGGCACAGGTCGGTGGTGCGGCGATGAAGGTACGTCCATTTTCCAGGGTGTCCGCGACGCCAGGTGCGCCGCACGGCGCGCAGGCCGGCGGACTGACAGGGACGCTGATCGGCGCGCTGCCGGTCGCGCTCGGGCTGGTTGCCGTTGTGGTCCTGTCCGAGCCCGGGCTATCCACAACCCTACGCCTCGCGCTCGACGGTGTCTTGACCATGATCTGGTGCCTTTATCTTGGGCAACTGATCGCGACCGCCCTGCGGCGCGATCCGGATGCGAAGGGCGCGATGCTGCTGGTGGACCTGGCGGCGGTGATCGTGCCGCTCGCCGCGCTTGTCGCCACGCTGGCGACGGGCGCCGACCTCGGCGGCCCAAGCCTGGCCTGTGGCGTCTGGGTCCTCAAGCTGCTGCGCGACTCGACCGCGTTCCGTCTGGTGGCCAGGGTCCTTGCCAATGAGGCGCACAACCTGATCGGTGTGATGTCGCTCTTCGGGATCGTGCTTTTCATCGCCGCCCTGCTTGCCTACGCGGTCGAGCGCGATGCGCAGCCGCAGACTTTCGGCAGCATCCCGCAGGCCATGTGGTGGGCGATCGTGACGCTGTCGACGACAGGATACGGCGATGCGGTTCCGCAAAGCTTCATTGGCCGGATCCTCGCCGGCGTCGTGATGATGAGCGGCATCGGCGTGTTCGCGCTATGGGCCGGCATTCTGGCCACCGGATTCGCCGAGGAGGTTCGGCGCCGCGATTTCGTCAACAACTGGCAGCTGGTGTCGGCGGTCCCGCTGTTCAGGCAACTCGGGTCGGCCGAACTGGTCGGCATCGTGCGCGCGCTCAAGCCAAGGGATCTGCCCGCAGGCGCGGTCGTCTGCCGCAAGGGTGATGCCGGCGACCAGATGTTCTTCATCGTTGAGGGACGGGTCAGCGTGGCCGCGACGGGAGCGCCGGTGGAACTTGGGCCCGGCGCGTTCTTCGGCGAAATGGCGCTGATATCGGGCGCACCCCGCACCGCCACCGTGACGGCAGCGTCCGCCCTCACCTTGCTGACGCTGCATGCTCAGGATTTCCAGATCTTGCTGACCAACAACCCCGAGATCGCCGAGACGATCCGCAAGACCGCGCTGCAGCGCGGCGGCGCCGAACCGCTCTAACCGAGCATTTCCCGCATCGCGAGCACCACCGCCGAAGGCGTGTAGGGCTTCGACATGAACCTGCCCTCGCTCGGCAGGTCGGCCGATCCGGGTCTGCTCTTGCCGGAGGTAACGATGATCTTCACCGGTGGCCACCTGTCGCGGACCGCAGCCGACAGCCGCAACCCGTCCATGGAGCCGGGCATGTCGATGTCGGTGAACATCAATCCGACATCCGGGTGTTTCTGAAGCAGCTCCATGGCCTCGTCGGCATCGCTCGCCTCAAGCACCTCGAAGCCGCAGTCTCGCAATTCGTCGGCGATCGAAAACAGCAGCAGCGCTTCATCCTCGACGACCAGCACTTTCTTGGCATCTGACATCACAGGCTCTTCGCCTCGCTTGTTGCCTTGAGCGTTGGCCATGGAGCGCGCAGCGTACACTCGACGCCGCCTGCGTTGAAATCGATCCGCACAGTGCCGCCGAAATCCGCCGCAAGCACACGCTCGATCAGGAAGCGACCGAACCCGCGTCTGCTAGGGACACTAACGGGCGGGCCGCCGGATTCAACCCATGTCAGGACGATCGCCGGCTCACCATTTTCGCCGGTCTCACGCGACCAGTTGATGCTGACCTCGCCAGCGGGAACCGACAAGGCCCCGTATTTCAGGGAATTGGTGCCCAGTTCGTTGATCGCGAGAGCGAGAGACAAGGCTCGCTTGGGACCCAATACCACGGACGGCCCCACCACCGCGATGCGATCCGCCGGAAAGGGGCTGATGGCAGACGCGATGACGCTTTCCAGCGACGCCGAGGTCCACTGCGTCCTCGTCAGCAGATCGTGCGCATTGGCAAGCGCGCGCAGGCGTTCGTTGAACGCCGTTCGCGACGCATCCATGTTGTCACCGCGCAATGTCTGCGACGCGATCGCCGAAACCGTCGCAAGAATATTCTTGATGCGATGCTCCAGTTCATGGGTCAAAAGGACCTGCCGCGCCTGGGCTTCCTTCTGCTCCGTGATATCGCGCAGCACACCGAACATCTTGACGGGCCTGCCCTGCGCATCGTTGAGGAATTCCATATGGCGAGAGATCCAGCGGATATCGTCATTGTCGGAGCGCCTGATGCGGTACTCCACGTTGGGCGACGCCGTTCCAGCCTTTCTCGTCTCCGGCGACGACCTGATGTGCCTGTCCTCCGGCAGAACGAGCGCCTCGACCACGCTGGTGTGGACGCTTTCGGCTTTCGGGAGGCCAAACAGATCCCAGAAGATGTCCGACCCGAATATCGCGCCGGAAGCAATGTCGACCTCCATGGAAGCAATGCCTGCGGCGTCCTGTGAAAGGCGCAGACGCCGTTCGCTGTCGAGAAACCGCTGGTAGGCCTGCCGCTGGTCCTCGATATCCGTGTTGGTGCCGATCCAGCGCAATGGTGAACCGTCGCTGTCGCGGATCAGAACCGCGCGCGCGATATGCAGGCGATAGGCCCCGTCAAACCGTCGCAGGCGGAATTCGACATCGTAGGGCTGGCAGCTCCGCAGCGCCTGTGCCCAGGACTCGCCGGCGCCGGGCAGATCGTCGGGATGAACCAGCTTCGTCCAGCCTTCCCCGTCGAGTTCGCCAGGCGCCGCACCGCTATATTCGTAGACACGGGTGTTGAACCAGTCCAACTCCCCGGAAGGCGGCGATGTCCAGACGTGGTTGGGCATGGCTTCGGCAAATGTCCGGAATTGCGCTTCACTCGCCCGCACGGCCCGTTCCGCAACGATCCGTTCGGTGATGTCGATGCCCTCGACGAAGATGCCCGTCACCGCGCCGTTCTCGTCGCGGATCGGCTGGTACACGAGGTCGACGAACCGTTGCTGGGGCAGGCCGCCCGGCGTGCGCTGCAGCGCTACGGTCAATGCGCTGCCGACAAAGGGTTCTCCGGTCTCATAGACCCGGTCGAGAATTTCATAGAAGCCTTGTCCGCCGATATCCGGAAGCGCCTGACGGACGGACTTGCCGACAACCTCGCGATGGCCGATGAGCTGCTGATAACCGCGGTTTGCCAGTTCGAACACGTGGTCGGGTCCGCTCAGCAGCGCCATGAAGCTGGGCGCCTGCCCGAACATCTGCTTGAGGCGCTCACGCTCCCCCTGCACCTGGCGCTCGACACGAACCTTCTCGGTTGTTTCAACGACGAAGACGATAACCGCGACCGGCCGGCCCTCTTCATCGACCACCGGCGAATAGTCGAGGTTCAGATAGACCTGTTCGGCCACGCCATTGCGTTCGAGGGTCAGTTGCTGATCGCGATAGGACAGCTTCTTTCCTGCAAACACGGTCTTGATGATGTTGTCGTTGAAGTCCGCAACCTCGGGCCATGCCTCGCGCACCCGGGCGCCAAGGGAACGCGGATGGCGCATGCCGGCGAATTCGGCATACCCGTCGTTGTAGATCATCACGCCGTCTTGGCCCCACAGCATGACGATAGGGACGGTCGAACGCAGGGCGAGCGCAACGCTGGTCTTGAGATGGCCCGGCCACCCGGCAATCGGGCCGAGACTTGTACCTGACCAGTCGAAGGAGGCGATAAGCTCTCCGAGTTCTCCGCCGTCCCGCAGGAATGCCGGCATCGGGCCGCTCGTGGTTTGCACAACCTCTTCCGTCACGCAGGACATTCCGTTGATAGGCACATTTGGGGAACAAAGGGCATATCGCGAGGTGGAATGCAACCGCCGATGTTCGCACCGGACCGGTCTCGTCCGTGTGCTTGCCCGCTCAGCGGATTTGTGTTCTGGCTGGCCGGCATACGGGTGCTGCCGGCAGGGCAAACCGCGCGTTCGAGCCGTCACACGGGAGCAGTTGCCAGCGGTTCTTCAAACCGACGTCCAACCGATGCTATGGTATCTCGGGCGCGGCTGATCGGCGCCGCGAGCTTTGGGATGTTACAATGCGGCTCCATCTGTCGGCTACGATGGTAGTATGCCTGCTCATGCTGGCGGCCTGCGTCGGCGTATCCAGGCAGGAGGTGCAGCTTCTCGGTTCTTCCATCGCGCCGAGCAAGGTCGATTTCGCCGAACTCCACGCTTATGCGGGCCGGGCAAAGGCCGCTTATGCGGCCGAAGCCGTCATCCGCAGCCAGTATCCGTCGACGGTAAGGGTCAGCGCACCCGGCAAGACCGACGCGCAGTATTTTATCGAGCAGAACGACAAGACAAAGGTTCAGTACATCGCAATCCGCGGCACCGCGAACAGGAAAAACCTTGTCGAGGACGTCGAGATGCGCATTCGAGAGGACATTTCGCTGGCCATCCCTGTCCATATCGGCTTCGACGCCACGGCGCGTACGCTTTACGCCGACATGAAACCCTATCTGAAAACAAACTACACGACCTACATCACCGGGCACTCGCTGGGTGGAGCGATCGCCGCCCTCGTCGCCATCCGCATGGTCGACGACGGGTACAGGGTCGAAAAGGTGGTGACGTTCGGCCAGCCCAAGTTCACCACAACGGACGGCGTCGGAAAACTCGGTTTCCTGACGCTCATCCGCGTTGTCGACGAAAATGACATCGTGCCCATGCTCCCGCCCACGACGATCGTCAATCGCGTCTATGGCATCTATGAGCATGCCGGACCGGAGATCATCCTGCTTGATGGACCCCGCTACGTATACCTGCCGACACACGACGCCGACAGGATCTCAGTTGGAGAACTTGGGCGGTCGATCGACTTCGCCGATCTCAAGGACCATCATATGGACAATTACCTCAAACGGATCGAAGCCAAGACCGGCCAGGCGTTGCAAGTGTCCTACGACGACCGCGAAAAATATATCGCGCCCCGTAAACAGGCGGCGAACTAGGGCGCCTCACGAACGTCCGAGCAGCGCCTCGTTCATGTTCCACATGTCCTTTTCCTCCGGCGCGTTCTCGAGTCCCAGCACAGGCACGAGTTCGCGCAGGTGGTTGTGGTGCGAACGCACGCCATATTCGAGGTCGGACAGATAGAAGCCGGCAAAGGACTGCGAGAGCATCGATTCGTTGGACCACACCGAAAGCTGGACGTCCTCGCTCATCGTATCGCGGTCGATACGGTAGGCAAGATAGCGGGCGGCGGCGGCCGCGCGGCTTTCGTCCTTGTAGCGGTAGATGGCGCCGCGCAGCAGCGTCTCGCCGGTCGACAGCGGGAACTCCTGATAGAACTGCACCGACTCGGGCATGATGGAGAGCGCATTGTTCGGGAAGATGCCGTAGTAGATCCACGCCTTGCGCAGATGCTCGGGCAGATGCGCAGGCTCGGGCGCGATGTTGATGTAGTTACGCACGCTCCAGCGACGCCCGGCATGCGGGTTGTAGGTCGCAAAGGAGCGCGACACACCGCCCACGAATGGCTCATCGTAGTAGGTCGCGCCGTAGAGGTCCTGCAGCGCCGGGTGTGCCATGGCGACGTGGTAGCCCTCGTTGTCGACGTCGCGCACCGACTTCCAGTTGACCGGCGACTTCTGCGTCCAGATACCCCAAGAAGGCACCATGTCGGCGACGTTGTAGTGGGCTAGCTCCGCCTCGACCGGCTTCATGAGCTCGGCCACGGAAGGCTGCGGCCCCTTGTGGAAGCGGATGAAGATGAAGCCCATCCAGATCTCGAGGTCGAGCTGCATGAGGCCGAATTCGTTCTTGTCGAGTTCGGGGAAGGAGCGCGGACGCGCCGCGCCACGCAGCGTTCCGTCGAGATTGTAGACCCAGCCATGAAAGGGGCAGACCAGCGCGTTCTTGCAGTTGCCCTTATCGTCGGCAACGACGCGCGAGCCGCGGTGGCGGCACAGATTGTGGAAGCCGCGCACGACGTCGTCCTTGCCGCGCACGATGAGCGCCCGCTCGCCGACCACATCCATGGTCAGGTAGTCGCCGGGATTGGGCACGTCCGAGACGTGGCCGGCGATCTGCCAGTGGTTTCGGAAAACGTGTTCCTTCTCGAGGTCCAGCAGGGCCGGGCTATGGTATGCCCAGCCGGGAAGGCCGCTACGATCCCAATCGTTGGGGACCGCCACATCGCGCGCGAGTGGGTTCATGGAAAAGCTCTGAAATTGTTGAATATTCATTCAATATACGACTATTTTACGTTCAATTGCAATAGCTTATCGAAATTTTGTTATTTCTGTGATGGAACCGCGCGTGCCTCCGGGCGGAAAAAATTCCGCGATTTCCGGGCGTTAACAGGGAAACCGACGGCGCGATTCACCGAGCGGCGGGGCCATGCTTAGCGAGGCTGGTCTGCCGGGTATGGCGTGCGCCACAATATGGCCAGTCCGATGAGCAGGAACAGCAGGATCACTGCCATGCCGAGTCGCGGCGACCCGCTGAGCGCGGTGACGCTGGCGACCAGGAACGGCGCCAGGAAGCTCGTTGCGCGGCCGGCCAGCGCGTAGATGCCGAAGTAGCGGCCTGCCTCCTCGGCCGTGACACTGCGGGCCAGATAGGATCGCGACGAGGCCTGCGCCGGGCCGAAGGCAAGACCTATCAGCAGGCCGAACAGGATGTAGGCTTTTTCGGCAGGCGTACCGAACAGCCCGCCGGAATCCGCGCCGGGCAGCATCATGCCGCCGAACAATGTGTATCCCGGTCCGGTCGAGACGATGCCGAGCGTTGCGACAATCAGCATGACCAGCGATACGATGACGACGACCTTCGAGCCCAGGCTTGTGTCGAGGCGGCTTGCGACCAGGCAGCCAAACACGGCGACGACGTTGAGGATGATGCCGAAAATGCCGATCTCGGTGATCGACCAGCCGAACATCGCGGCGGCGAACACGCCGCCCAGCCCGAGCAGCGCGTTGACGCCGTCCTGGTAGATCATCCGGGCAACCAGGAAGCGCAGGATGCCGCCGCGACGACTGACCTCGCCGAGCGTGGATTTCAGCTCGGCCAGGCCGTCGCGCACCGCCGCCGCCATCGGCTTGCCCCTGCTGCCATCAGGCGTGAACAGGAACATCGGCAGGATGAACACGAAGTACCAGATCGCCGAGAGCGGGCCGGTCGCGCGGGCATCCTCGCCGAGCGTCGGATCGAGGCCGAATATCGGATCGACGCCAATGATGGTCTTTCCGGTCTCGGGCGAAGCCGCCATCAGCGCAACGACGAAGATCAGCGCGATCATGCCGCCGAGATACCCGAGCCCCCAGGCGACGTTGGAGACCCTTCCAATCTCGGCCTTGGACACCAGCCGCGGCATCATGGAATCGTTGAACACCGTCGAGAATTCGGCGGCGACGGACGCCAGCGAAAAGAGCGCAACCACCCAGAACAGGCTGGAGCCGGGCGCTGCGAACCAGAGCATCATCAGGCTGGCTATCTTGACGGCTGCAAAGACGCCGATCCAGGGTTTGCGCGGACCGGTCTGGTCGGCGATAGACCCCAACACCGGCGACAGGACGGCGATGGCGAAACCCGCCGCCGCGATGCCGTAGCCCCATGCCGCCTGGCCGGCCGCGGGGTCGCTTGCCATGCGCGAGACCACATAGGGGCCGAATATGAAGGTGGTGACGACGGTGAAGAACGGCTGCGCGGCCCAGTCGAACAGCATCCAGCCCCAGATGCCCCGGCGGCTCGTCTTCGGTTCATCGCTCAAGCGGTCGTCCTTCCGATGCGGGCGGTCATGCGCCGGCGAGGTCGCTCATCAACCCTGCCGCCACGGATAGCCGGGAAACGGTTATGTCGCCACCCTCGGTCAGCGCCTGCAGGCGCTCGCGCGTCGCGGCTATGCGCTCGCCGCCGGCCGCCAGCCAATCGGCGACCGGATCGTCAGCGGTCGCGAACCCGGCCAGCGCCGCAGCGGTGATGCCGCGCCGGGCGGCGCCGATCGTGTCTACGGCGCGCGCCAGCGCCATGCCCTCGTAGTAGTCGGCCGTGGCGATCGAACCGGCGGCGTCCTCGATGCGACCGATGCGGAAAGCGCCGGTGACCGCGAAGAACGCCTTGGCGGTGGCGACCAGGTCGGCCCCGGCATCGGACGCGACCAGCGCGATATCGGGGATAAGGACGCTCGCATCGAGCAGTGCAAGGCGATCGGCGAGTTTTGGCGGCGCACCGGCCCCTGTCAGCGCTAGCCTGCGGCCGGCCAGGCGCTCCCTGGGAAACTCCGGCAGCAACGTTGCGAGTTTCGGCTCCAGCGTCTTGCGCGCTTGTTGAAGCGCCGCGATCTGCTTTCCAAGCGCCTCGTCGCCGCCGACATTCTTGAGATTCCAGGAGCAGGCGCCGAGGACGAGACGACCGACCGAGGCATAGAGATCAAGTTGCACCTGGCCGTCGATGCGATTGTCCAGGGCGTCGATCTCGCGGTAGAGCGCCGGCAGGCCAAAGCCGTCGCGCACGACCGCGAAGGCGCGGACAACGTCGCGCGCACCGCGCCCTGTGGCATCCATCAGCCGCGTGACGAAGTACGGCCCGCCTCGGTTGATGAGATCATTTGCGACGACGCGCGCTATGATCTCGCGGCGCAGCCTGTGCGAAGCGATATCGGCTGCGAACTTCCTGTCCATGCGGTCGGGGAAGTACGCCTTGAGGTCGTGGTCGAAATGCGGGTCGTCGGGAACGTCGCTGGCGACTATGTCGTCGAACAGCACGATCTTTGCATAGGCAAGAAGCACGCCGAGTTCGGCGCGGGTGAGCGCCTCGCCGCGCTGCTCGCGCTCGGCGAGCGCGGCTGGCGACGGCAGGTTCTCGACCGCCCGGTCGAGCAGGCCGCGCGACTCCAGCGCAGCCATGAAGCGTACCTGATGCGGGAAATCGGCCATGCCGGCCTTGCGCACGACGGAGAGCGCCAACGTCTGCTCGTAGTTGTTGGAGAGCACAAGGCGGGAAACCTCGTCGGTCATCTCGACGAGCAGCCTGTCGCGGGCGGGCCGCGCCAGCGCGCCCCTGCGCATGGCGGATGCGAGCGCGATCTTGATGTTGACCTCGACGTCAGAGCAATTGACGCCGCCTGAATTGTCGATGGCGTCGGAATTGCAGGCGCCGCCCTTGAGGCCGAACTCGATGCGCGCTCGCTGGGTAACGCCGAGATTCGCGCCCTCCCCGATCACGCGCGCGCGCACTTCGGCGGCGGTAACCCGGATGGTGTCGTTGGCCCGGTCGCCGACGTCCGGGTTGGTTTCGCTGCTTGCCCTGACATAGGTGCCGATGCCGCCAAACCACAACAGGTCGACCGGCGCCTTGAGGATTGCGCGCATGATCTCCGCCGGTGCGGCGACGGTCTTGTCCAGGCCAATTGCGGCCGCGGCGGCGGACGGAAGCGTTATCGACTTCTGGCTGCGCGAGACGATGATGCCGCCGGCCGACAGCTTCGACTTGTCGTAGTCCTGCCAGCTCGATCGCGGCAGGGCGAAAAGCCGCTGCCGCTCGGCCATTGACGCTGCCGGGTCCGGATCCGGATCGATGAAGATGTCGCGGTGATCGAAAGCCGCGATCAGCCGTGTCTGGTCGGACAAGAGCATGCCGTTTCCGAACACGTCGCCCGACATGTCACCGACGCCGACCGTGCTGAACGGCGTCGCCTGTATGTCGCGGTTCAACTCGCGGAAATGCCGCTTGACCGCTTCCCAGGCACCTTTGGCAGTGATGCCCATCTTCTTGTGGTCGTAGCCGGCGGATCCACCTGACGCGAAGGCGTCGTCCAGCCAGAACGCGAATTTCTGGCTGATGGCGTTGGCGGTGTCGGAAAATGTCGCTGTGCCTTTGTCGGCGGCGACGACGAAATAGGGATCGTCCTGGTCGCGGCGCAGCACGTTCGCGGGCGGCGCGACATGGTCGCCCTCGATGTTGTCGGTGATCGACAGCAGGCTGGAGACGAAATTGATGTAGGCGTTGCGGCCGGCCTCGAAAATCTGGTCGCGGGAGAGAGATGCGGTGGGGCGCTTCGGGAAGAAGCCGCCCTTCGCGCCGACCGGCACGATGACGGCATTCTTGACCTGCTGTGCCTTGACGAGGCCGAGCACCTCGGTGCGGTAGTCCTGCGCGCGGTCGGACCAGCGCAGGCCTCCGCGCGCGACACGGCCGAAACGCAGATGCACGCCCTCGACCTCTGGCCCGTAAACGAAGATCTCGCGCCACGGACGCGGGTCCGGCAGGCCGTCGACCATGCGCGAATCGAGCTTGATGGCGAGCGACTGCCCCTTGTCGCGCAGGCCGGGCACGAAGTGGTTGGTGCGCAGCGACGCCTCGACCAGGTTGAGGTAGCGGCGGATGATGGTGTCGTCGTCGATGTTGGGCACATCCTCCAACGCGTCCTTGATCTTGGCCGTCAGGTGCTTGGCCGTGACGCCGCCCTCCGCGCCCGACGCCGGGTCGAGACGCGCCGCAAACAGGTCGTGCAGCCCCCGCGCGATCTCGGGATAGCGATTGAGGACGGCGGCGATGAAGCCCTGGCTTTGCGGGATACCGGCCTGCTGCAGATAGCGGCCATAGGCGCGCAGCACGGCAATCGGCTCCACACCCAGGCCTGCCGTCTGCGCCAGCGCGTTGAACTGGTCGTTGTCGGCCTCGCGGCGCCAGACCGACAGGAACACGTCCTCGAACAGCTTGCCGCCATTTGCGAGATCGATCGGCTTGTCGAACGCGTTCTCGAGGTCCATGTCATGGATGAAGACAGGCCCGTCAGGTCCGCCCGCTACCTCGAAGGTGCGCTCGCTGATCACCTTGAAGCCTATGTTCTCAAGAACAGGCACGCGGCGCGACAGGGCGACCGGCTTTCCGTAATGATAGATCTTGAGCGCCGCCTGCTCGGGCGGCTGACCGGCATGCCGGTAGTAGTCGATGGCGATCGGGGCCTGCGGGCCGATGGATGCAAGGCGATGGGCATCGACCAGCGCCTCGGCGGCGGTGAAGGAACCACGATAGCTGTCGGGTAGCCGCGCGGCGATCGAAAGCAGGGACACATCGGCTCCGGAAGTGACCGCCGCTTCGCGCAGCGCGTCCTCCCAGGTCCGCACGATTTCGCGGATCGCTTCCTCGATTGTCGCCGGCTCTACCTTCGGCGTATTGCCGCCGGAACGGCCGATGATGAAATGGACGCGCGCAAGGCTGCCTTCCGGGAAGGCCGGGTAGTAGGCGGAAAGCCTGCCCTCGAAGACCGTCTTGAGGTAGGCGCCAATCTTCTCGCGGACGACGGAATCATAGCGGTCGCGCGGTACGAAGACGATGACCGACACGAATCGGTCGAACTGGTCGACCCGGAACAGCGCACGCACGCGTGGGCGCTCCACGAGCCCGAGGATGGCGTCGGCGTGCTTGCGCAGCGTCGCCACCGGAACCTGGAACAGTTCGTCGCGTGGGTAGCTTTCAAGGACGTTGATCAGCGCCTTGCCGGAGTGATCGTTGGCGGCGAAACCGGATTTCCGGATCACCGTGTCGGCCTTGGCGCGAAGATAGGGGATCTTCATCACCGAGCGCGTGTAGGCGGTCGAGGTGAAAAGGCCGACGACGCGCAGCTCGCCGGTAAGTTTTCCCTTACGGTCGAAGGTCTTGATGCCGATGTAGTCGAGATAGGCGCGGCGATGCACCACCGACTTGGCATTGGCCTTGGTGACGATGAGAGGATCCGGCCCATAGAGAAAGGCGCGGATTTCAGGCGTGGTCACCTCACCCTCCGCTCGCCGCAGGATCCTCACATTGGGGTCGGCAAGGATGCCCAGCCCGATACTCGCCGAACGGCTGAGCGTCCCGCTCTTTTCGCTGCCGGAATAGCGGAACTCGCGCATGCCGAGGAAGGTGAAGTTATCATCGCGCAGCCATTCGAGGAAGGCGACGGTCTCGGCAACCGCATCCTTTTTGAGCGGGACGGGCTGCGAGCCAAGTTCCGCGATCGCCCGGTCGAGACGGGCGAGCATCGGCTTCCAGTCGGCGACCGAGGCGCGCACCTGGGTCAGCACCTTGCCAAGGCGTTCCTGGAGCCCGGCCGCCTCCTTCGGCGACAGCGCATTCACGTGGATGTGGATCACGGAAAGACGGTCTGCGTCCTCGCCCTTGGCGCCGTCGGCGAGAATCTCGACGACCCCGTTGCCGCCGTGCCGGACGACGATCACCGGATGTGCCACGAAGCTTGCCTCGCCGGCCATGTCGGCGATCTCGCCGAGGATGGAATCGAACAGAAAGGGCATGTTGTCGTTGACGACGGTAATGGCCGTGAGAGGGCGACCGTACCGAATGAGGTCGGGGTCGCTGACCACCGATATGACGCTCTCGCCCCTGCGGTGCGAAAGGACGGCCTTGTCTGCAAGCGCCGCCGCCCTCGCCAGGACCGCCGGATCGTAGGCGGCGACATCCTCGGGCGGCGCGCGGTCGATCAGATGCAGGGAGAGTCCGCCGGGTTTCGGCTTTGGCTGTGGCTGCCGGGCGGTGTCTGCGGGTTTTGCGCGAGCAGGTGCCATGACGTCGAATCCCTCCCCAGAGCTCGTTTTTGCGGCATCGTAGCAGAAGGTCGGCGTTTGGCGACTGCCCGAATTGCAGAAGCGTACGAAGCACCGGGCCCTTCCAGGCGAGGTACAGCGCAGCCGGCGCGGAAGATGCCGTCTGCAGATGAATGGATGATGACGGTTCCGCCTCGCGCCGGCTTTACGACCCCCGCGGCGACACAGATGAACAGCGAGCTCATCGACATCGGCAGGTCCTGGCAGATCACGCGCAGACTATCGGGAACAGCCCGCCGGGGTACAGGATCAGCACGCCGTCGATGCTACCTATGCCCGAGCGCATGCGCCTGAGGCCACGCTGGACCAGAGCCGGATATCCGCGGCACAGGGCGCGGATACAACCGTTTTTCCCGTCGGCCAGTAGCGCCTCGGCTAGGCCGCGCCGGCGACCTTGGCGGACTTTTCGAAGCGTTTGCGCTCGTTGGGATCGAGGTAGAGCTTGCGCAGGCGAATGGTCTTGGGCGTCACCTCGACCAGCTCGTCGTCCTGGATCCAGGCGAGCGCGCGCTCCAGCGTCATCTTGACCGGCGGGGTCAGGCGCACGGCTTCGTCCTTGCCGGCGGCGCGGATGTTGGTGAGCTTCTTGCCCTTGAGCACGTTGACCTCAAGGTCGTTGTCGCGCGAATGAATGCCAATGATCATGCCCTGATAGACCTTGACGCCGGGGTCGATGACCATCGGCCCGCGATCCTCTAGGTTCCACATTGCGTAGGCGACGGATTCGCCCTGCTCGTTGGAGATCAGCACGCCGTTGGTGCGGCCGGGCAGTTCGCCCTTATAGGGCTGGTAGGAGTGGAACAGCCGGTTCATGACGGCGGTGCCGCGCGTGTCGGTCAAGAGTTCGGACTGGTAGCCGATCAGGCCGCGCGTCGGCGCGTGGAAGACGAGCCGCTGGCGGTTGCCGCCCGAAGGGCGCAGCTCGACCATCTCGGCTTTGCGCTCGCTCATCTTCTGAACGACGATACCGGCATGCTCCTCATCGACGTCGATGACGACTTCCTCGACGGGTTCGAGAAGCCGGCCGTGCTCGTCCTTCTGCATGACGACGCGCGGACGCGACACGGCGATCTCAAAACCTTCGCGGCGCATTGTCTCGATCAGCACCGCAAGCTGCAATTCGCCTCGGCCCGAGACGTAGAAGCTGTCCTTGTCGGAGGATTCCTCGATCTTGAGCGCGACATTGCCTTCGGCCTCGCGCAGCAGACGGTCGCGGATGACGCGCGAGGTGACCTTGTCGCCCTCGGTGCCTGCAAGCGGGCTGTCGTTGACGATGAACGACATCGTGACGGTCGGCGGGTCGATCGGCTGCGCGTGCAGCGGCTCGGTGACGGACGGATCGCAGAACGTGTCGGCGACAGTACCCTTGGAGAGGCCGGCGATGGCGACGATGTCGCCCGCCTGCGCTTCGTCGATGGGCTGGCGCTCCAGTCCACGGAAGGCGAGAATCTTCGAGATGCGGCCCGTCTCGACGACAGAACCGTCATTGGCCAGCACTTTCACCTGCATATTGGACTTCAGCGTGCCGGATTCGATACGGCCGGTGATGATGCGGCCAAGGAACGGATTGGCTTCCAGAAGCGTACCGATCATGCGGAACGGGCCCGGGTGGACTGCCGGCGCCGCCACATGCTTGACGATGAGATCGAACAGCGGCGCGAGGCCCTTGTCCTTGGGTCCTTCCGGGTTTTCCGAAACCCAGCCGTCGCGGCCAGAACCGTAAAGGATCGGGAAGTCGAGCTGCTCGTCCGTGGCATCGAGCGCCGCGAACAGGTCGAACACCTCGTTGACCACCTCGACATGACGCGCGTCGGGCCGGTCGATCTTGTTGATGACGACGATCGGCTTCAGGCCGACCTTGAGCGCCTTTCCGACGACAAACTTGGTCTGCGGCATCGGGCCTTCGGCTGCATCGACCAGCACGATGGCGGAATCCACCATCGACAGGATGCGCTCGACCTCGCCGCCGAAGTCGGCGTGGCCGGGGGTGTCGACGATGTTGATGCGGGTGCCGTGCCAATCGACCGAGGTCGCCTTGGCGAGGATCGTGATGCCGCGCTCCTTTTCGAGGTCGTTGGAGTCCATTGCGCGTTCGGCGACACGCTGGTTTTCACGGAACGAGCCCGCCTGGCGGAGAAGCTGGTCGACCAGGGTGGTTTTGCCATGGTCAACGTGCGCGATGATCGCGATGTTTCGAATATTCATGATGGGTTCTCGGGAGTGAGACGACGTCCGGTTGACAGCGTCGCCAATTCGGTTGCGCGGCTCATACATGTTTTTTCGCAGTTGCGAAAGGGGTGGATAGTTACCGAAAATTAGCCATTGCCTGCGACAACGATTCGATAACCAAGACGGATCGTTTTGCCGCCGGAAAAGTTACACGGTCATGACAATGGCATTTTCCAGGGTTTTGCGCACCACAGCCGCGACATCGGCAATTGCTCTGCTGCTTGCGGCGGGCGTTGCCCACTCGACCGGCACGCGGCAGATCGAAGCCCCTGTCGGACTGACGCAGACCGCCGCCGAAGAGGAATTTTCGGATGCGCCGTATGGCGTCGACCCGATGGTGACTGGACCGACCAGCGCGTCGTTCCGCCGGCAGCAGGCCAATGCCGGCTGCGATGCCGCCATCTGGCCGAATATCCCGCTCGCCTGCTATCCGGACTGATCGACGCGATCAGGCCAGCCCGCGCTTGGCCATCATCGCCGCCGGAGACGGCATCTTTCCGCGAAACGCCTTGTAGAGCTCCTCGGGATCTTCCGAGCCTCCGGCGGCATAGATGTTGGCTTTCAGTTTCGCCGCCATTTCCGGATTGAAGGGATCGCCGGTTTCCTCGAAAGCTGCGAACGCGTCGGCGTCGAGCACTTCGGACCACATGTAGGAATAGTAGCCGGCTGAATAGCCGTCGCCCGAAAAGACATGCCCGAAATGCGGCGTGCGGTGGCGCATGACGATAGCGTCGGGCATGCCAAGCTTCTTCAGCGTCTCGGCCTCGAACTTTTGCGGATTGGCCGGAGCCTCCTTCTGCGAATGGTAGGCCATGTCGACCAGCGCCGACGAGGTGAACTCGACGGTGCGGAAGCCGGCGTCGAAGGTGCTTGCCGCAAGCATCTTGTCGAGCAGCGCCTTGGGCATCGCCTCGCCGGTCCTGTAGTGCCGCGCATATCTTTCGAGCACCGCAGGCACGGTCAGCCAGTGTTCGTAGAGCTGCGAGGGCAGTTCGACGAAGTCGCGCGAAACAGACGTGCCGGACTGCGAGGGCCAGTATGCCTCGGTCAGCATGCCGTGCAGCGCATGGCCGAATTCGTGGAACAGCGTCTTGGCCTCGTCGAGCGACAAAAGAGCGGGCTCGCCGGCCGGCGGCTTGGCGAAATTCATGATGTTGTAGATGATCGGGCTGGAGCCTTGCCCGAGCTTGTAGCCTGACTGGAGCGAACTCATCCACGCGCCCGAGCGCTTGGAAGGCCGAGCGAAATAGTCGGCGAGGAAAAGACCGCGGCGCGAGCCGTCGGCATTGGACACCTCGAACAGGCGCGCGTCGGGATGCCAGGCAACGACGCCCTGCTTTTCGGCGAAGGTGACGCCGAACAGCCGCGTCGCGACATCGAAACATGCTTCGATGATCTTCTCGAGCTGCAGGTAGGGCTTCAGCTCGGCCTCGTCGAATGCGTATTTCTCGGCGCGCAGGCGTTCCTGATAGAACCGCCAGTCCCAGGCCTCGAGCTTCTCGTTGCTGCCGGACGCGGCGGCAAGCCGCTGCAGGTGCGCCTGGTCGACGGCGGCCTTTTCGCGCGCCTTCTCCCAGACGGGGTCGAGCAGGGCGAACACGGCCTTCGGCGTCTTGGCCATCGTGTCATCGAGCTTGAGCGCGGCGAAGCTGTCGTAGCCGAGCAGCGTGGCCTTCTCGGCGCGCAGCGCGAGCATTCTTGCTACCACGGGGCCGTTGTCGGTGGCGCCGCCGGTCTCGCCGCGCCCGATGAACGCCTTGAAAGCCTTTTCGCGGAGATCGCGACGCTCGGAGAAGGTTGTGAAAGGCTCGTAGATCGATCGCGACAGGGTGACGGCATATTCACCGGCGCGGCCGCGCTCGGTGGCGGCGCCGGCCATGGAACTTGTCAGGAAGTCGGGCAGCCCGGCAAGGTCGCCAGCGCCAAGGAACATCACCCACTCCTTCTCGTCGGCCAGCACGTTCTGGCTGAAAGCGGTGCCAAGCGAGGAAAGCTCCTCGTTGACTTCAGCGAGCCGCGCCTTGCCTATGGCATCGAGCTTCGCTCCGGATTTGACGAAACCCTTCCAGCTCTTGTCGACCAGCCGCAGCGTTTCCGGATTGAGGCCGAGCGTCGCGCGGCGGCGGTAGAGATCGTCGATGCGCGCAAACAGCTTCTCGTTCATCGAGATCGCCGAATAGTGGCGCGACATCTTTGGCGCGATCTCGCGTTCCATCGCCTGGATCAGGTCGTTGGTGTTGGCGCCGGCCTTGCACCAGAAGATGGACGACACCCGGTCGAGCGGATCGCCCGACAGTTCCATCGCGACGAAGGTGTTTTCCACCGTCGGTGTCTCCGGATTGCCGGCGATGGCGTCTATGTCGGCCTGGTGTGCGGCGAGCGCGGCGTCGAAGACGGGGCCGAAATCGGCATCGTCGATACTCTGGAAGTCAGGCAGGCCGAAAGGACCGTCCCAGCGGGTCAGCGGATGGCGATCGAGGTCGACGGCAGGCTTGGTCATTTCAGGATTTCCGGGAAAAGGGCCAGAAGTTGGGCGGACGGATACCGATGTAGGCGCGACCCTTGCGCGCCGCAACCCGGACGGGCGGTCGTGAGGCGACCAGCTATGCAGGCTCGGGGCGTTCGAAATCGCCGGTGTCGCGGTTCATCACCCAGAGCTCGCCGCTGGAGATGTCGAACCATGCGCCCGAAATAGTCAGCCTGCCCTTGCCTTCCAGGATGCTGACACACGGAAAGGTGCGCAGGTTGGCGATCGAGTAGCGGATCGATATGCGCTCCAGCGCCGTCTGGCGCTCGATCGCGGTCATCAAGGTGCTGCCGGCGACGGTTTCGGCGGCAGGTCCGATCAGGCTCATCCACTTGCCGATGAAGTCGCCCGGCGAAAGCGGCGCTGCCGAAGTGTTGAGCGCGGCGCCAATGCCGCCGCAGCGGCCATGGCCCATGACCACGATGCTCCTGACCTTCAGGCTCTGGACGGCGAACTCCAGCGCCGCCGAAGTGGAGTGGAACTCACCGTCGGGCGCATAGGGTGGAACGAGATTGGCGACGTTGCGCACCACGAAGAGCTCACCCGGCCCGGAATCGAAGATGGCTTCGGGCGCGGCACGGCTGTCGCAACACGCGATCACCATGGTTTCGGGTGCCTGACCCTCGCGCGCCAGGGCGCGATAGCGGCCGCTTTCGGACGCATAGCGCCCGCTCATGAAGTTGCGGTAGCCGGCAAGCAGATGATCTGGAAGGTGAGCCATGGCCGACATTAACGGCAAATCTTTTCGCACTGCAATATGAACGGCGCGACGGCCGCCTTGCGTTGCTGCTATTTCCCGGCGTCTTCGCCGGCAAAGGCGAGGCGATGCATCTCGACGGCAGCAGTCGGATGGGACAGGCTCCTGGCGTCCGTTTCGAGCTGCAGTTCGTCGCCACCTCGCGCCGCGGCATTCGCCAGCACCTCGTAGACGGTGGCGGTCGTCGTCAGGAGCGCCTTCTCGTCGGGCAGTCCGGCAAGCAGCCGCGCAAGGAACACCGATGAGGTGAGGTCGCCCATGCCGCTCGGGGGACCGGAGATCAGGCGGTGCTCGGCAAACAGCGCGGCCTTGGCGGTGACGAGCAGATTGCCGATGTAGCCGCCGGCCTTTCCCGGAGCCGAGGTGACCAGCATGCGCGCCGGTCCGAGCTCACGGGCAGCGCGGACAATTTCAGATGTACCGTTGAGCTTGCGCCCGACGATCCATTCGAGCTCGTATCGGTTGGGCGTGGCGACATCCGCGATGGGCAGCAGGAGATCGCGCATGGCCTCAGCCGTCGCCTCCGGCACGTAGAGGCCCTCCTTGTCGCCCATCACCGGGTCGCAAACATAAAGTGCGTCCGGCTTGTGCGCCTTGACCTGGCGGACCAGCGCCGCGACATCGGCTGCCTGCAGGGCGTTGCCCAGATAGCCTGAGAGCACGGCGGTTACCTCGCCGAGCCACGGCGAACGCTCGAGATCGGCCATGAAGGCGGAAAACTGTTCGGCGCTCGGAACGATGCGCGTGGCCGGGCCGTGGCCGGTATGCCAGGGAAGGACTACCGTGGGCACGGCCCAGACGGGATGCCCGAGCGTTTCCAGCGCAAATACGGCGGCACGGTTGCCGACCGACCCGCGCGCGACGTGGCTGGAAACGACGATGACGGCATTGGGCGTCTCTACCGCCCTGTCGACTGTCCTGTTGGCACTCATCGCTAATCGCCCTTCGCAAGATACAGCAACAGCCACACGATCATGCCGACCAGAAAGAGAGCTCCGATCGATCGACCGATCCGCGTGCCCCAATACTCGGTCCAGTCGGCGCGGTCCACATCCTTCGCTCCGAGATGGTCGCGCGCCCGGCCTGCCGCGCGGTCTATCGCCGATTGCCCACCGCTTTCCGCCTCCTGCGAGACGCGTTGCAGGATGCGCCTGGATTCGACGAGGTCGTCCTTGTCGCGCTTGCCGGCCATCGCGAATTCCTTCACGCGTCATTGCGGTCGCAGTCCAAGGGAACGAATCTGCCAGTCGCATCCCATCTGACATCACGCCAAGCAAGCGAATGTCAAATTCAAAGTTCCACCAGAATCATGGACTTGCCGGTGCTCCCTTGATCCCGACATTTGTCCGGAAGGCAGGTATTGGCGGGATGCGGTCAAATCCCCTCGATCACCCTGTTTTTCCGCCGCGAACCTGCTAATTCTCATGCCGGTTCGATCGTGAGGGATGATCCATGCTTGCCCAACGCTTCCTGAAATCCTTGCTGCGCCTTGTGCCCGCTTTCCTGGTGCTGGCGCTCGCCGTACCGTTGCTGTCGGCCTGCGGCTACAACACCATCCCGACGCTTGAAGAACAGGCGAAGGCTTCCTGGAGCGAGGTGCTCAACCAGTACCAGCGCCGCGCCGATCTCATTCCCAACCTGGTCGAAACCGTCAAGGGCTACGCCTCCCACGAAAAGGACGTGCTGGAAGGGGTCGTGGAGGCGCGCGCCAAGGCGACGCAGGTAACGGTGACGCCGGAGACACTGACCGATCCGGATGCCTTCAAGGCGTTCCAGGACAACCAGGCGGGGCTGACCAGCGCGCTGTCGCGGCTGCTGGCGGTGGTCGAGAACTATCCGGACCTCAAGGCCAACCAGAATTTCCTGGCGTTGCAGGCGCAGCTCGAAGGCACGGAAAACCGCATCGCTGTCGCCCGCCGCGACTACATCGAATCGGTCCGGGTCTATAACACCTCGCTCAAGACCTTCCCCTCGATCCTTTGGAATTCGCTCTGGTTCGGCAACCAGCCGTTCCAGAACTTCACGGTCTCGGACGACGCCATGCAACCGCCGAAAGTCGATTTCGGTACGCAACAGGGCGGCTAGCGGGAAAACCGCGCGGCGGATGACCATGTCCACCGTCAACACTTCCCGCCGGACGGCCTCGAAAACCTGGCGTTGGCTGGCAGCGCCGCTGGTGGCGCTGCTTGTGGGCCTGCAACCCGCCTTGGCTGGCGAACTGCCCGCGCTGACAGGGCGGGTGGTCGACGATGCCGGTCTGATCGACGCTGCGACTGAAGCGCTGCTCGTCCAGAAACTGGCGGACTTCGAGAACAAGTCGTCCGACCAGATCGTCGTCGCGACGGTCCCCGATCTCGGCGGCGAGGCGATCGAGCCCTACGCCAACCGGTTGTTCCGCGCCTGGGGCCTTGGCCAGGCAGGCGAAGACAACGGAATACTGCTGGTCGTCGCGCGCGACGACAGGAAGATGCGCATCGAGGTCGGCTACGGGCTGGAAGGCACGCTAACCGACCTGCATTCGAGGCTGATCATCGAGAACACGATGGTGCCGGCGTTCCGCGCCGGCGACTTCTCGGGCGGAATCTCGCGCGCAGTCGATGACATCGTGATGGTGCTCGAGGGTAACGCCGCCGAACTGGAAGCCCGCGCCAAGCGCAACGAAAGCAGCGACTGGAACCCCGATACGCTCTTGATGGTGCTGTTCCTGATCGTCTGGGCGACGCTCTTCTTCGGCGGCTTTGCGATGGCGATCCTGCCGCGCATGTATGGACGCAAGCTCGGGCCGGGCCGCTACGAATGGCTCGGCATGACCTTCAACTACAATTCGAGCGGCCGTTCGTCGTCGGGTGGCTGGTCGGGCGGATCGTCCGGCGGAGGGTGGTCGGGTGGGTCCTCGGGTGGCGGATTTTCAGGCGGCGGCGGATCGTCCGGCGGCGGCGGCTCGTCGGGAAGCTGGTAGGGGAAGTGGCCGATGACGGTCGAGAAACTCAACGATCAGGACCATGAGCGCATCGCCTATGCAATCCGTGCATCGGAGGCCGCGACGTCTGGCGAAATCTATTGCGTGGTGGCGCAACGCAGCGACGGCTATTTCTTCTCGGCAGCGCTGCTGGTCACGGTCTCGATCCTTCTTCTCAGCCTCGGCTTGGCCTTCCTGATCGAGGCATGGTGGCTGACCATGCGGCTGCCGGTTTTCATCGCCGCGCAGCTCCTGGCGCTTGCTGCGGCGCTGGCGCTTGTCTATGCGCTGCCGGGCTTGCGCATCGCGC
Source organism: Hyphomicrobiales bacterium (assembly GCA_026400435.1). GTDB lineage: Bacteria > Pseudomonadota > Alphaproteobacteria > Rhizobiales > Rhizobiaceae > Mesorhizobium_K. The sequence continues at coordinate 39,434 of JAPLOZ010000099.1, forward strand.
TGGCGCCGCGCCGCTGGCAGTACATCCGCGCGCACGACAATGCCCTGAAGCAGTTCCTGTCGCGCAATGTCCATCTGACCGTCAACCGGACGGGAGTGTTGATTTTCGTTTCGCTCGCCGAACGTTATGCCGAGATCGTCGCTTACGCCGGCATCGACGCCAAGGTGCCGCAGGACACCTGGGATTCCATCGTGGCAGGGCTGATCGACGACGCCGGCCACGACCGGCTGGCCGAGGGTTTCGTCACCGCGATTGCGGCGGTCGGCGCGCTGCTGGCCGAGCATTTTCCCGCTCTCCCCGATGACGCCAACGAACTGGACGATCACCTGGTGGAGATCTGACGCCGGCCACTCGCCGAAAGTTTGGCGGCCTGCGACCTGTCCTCCCAGAGAGTGACTTGCCAGAGAGTCTGGCCAGCGTTTATGGTTAACAAATCATGAATACGCTGACGATCGACATCAGGAAGGCTGAACCGGGGGACGCGCCCGCGATCGCGGACGTGCATCAGGTGGCATGGCGTGGCGCATACAGCGGCATGATCCCGCACCGCGCGCTGGCCAAGATGATCAACCGTCGCGGTCCCGACTGGTGGGCAAGCGCCATCCGCCGCTCGGCAACCGTGCTCGTCGTCGAGATCGGCGGCAAGCTCGCCGGTTACGCAACGATCGGCCGCAACCGGGCGCGTGAACTGTCCCAGCAAGGGGAAATCTACGAACTCTACCTGCGGCCGGAATACCAGGGCATCGGACTGGGTCGGCGGCTGTTCACGGCAGCGCGCCGGAAACTCTCCGACCTGGGCCTCAATGGACTTGTCGTGTGGGCGCTCGAGGAGAATGCAGGCGCTCTCGCCTTCTACGAGGGCGCCGGCGGCCGTGACATCGCCGAAGGCGTCGAGGTATTCGACCAAAAGGCCCTGAAAAAGGTGGCCTTCGTCTGGGATTGACCACGCGCTAGACGTCAACGCATCGCTAGCACGCGCTCAGCGCTCGGACTGCTCCGGTCGTGGATGGCCGTATTTCGAAACCGCCACCAGCATAACACCCAGCATCAAGGCGATCAGCGTGTGCCAAAGAAAATGTGTACCGATAGGGAACGAGCCGCACACGCGCAGGTCAACGGCCCGGCACACAAACGCCATGCACAGGATGATGGCTGACGAGATCGCATACCATCCGGCCCTGCTGCCACGAACCAGCGCCACCAGTCCGAAAAAAACGAACCCGGCGAGTGCCGGCAGATAGGCCGTGGTTCCGTTGGAGACCTGGGTCAGCCAGGGCGGCAGGAAATAGGTCGTGAACGAGATCGTCGTGAAGAAGATCAGAAAATAGGCAATCGTTCGAGCGCGGCTGAGCCCGGCGAAGCGACGCAGGCAGAACACCGCAAGCGCCAGCGTGAAGGTGACGATCGGCAGGATGTCGGCCCATTTCGTGAGTTCGATCGCGGTGGTGTGGAAGAGCAGCGAGCCAAGCCCGATCACCACCACCCACCAGCAAAGGACCTCCGCGAAGACGCCGGTTTCCCTGAGCCGCACCTGCGCGAGACCGACAAGCCCCGCGGCCACGATCAACAGGTTCGTGAGCGCGTTGAAGGGCTCCGACCAGAAGCTGGCGTCAAGTCGCTCACAATAAATGTCCAGGGGGGCGAACAGTCGGTCCATCGGCACTTCCATACACGCTGTGGTTGAAAATGCCCGAGGGGCGCTAACATTTCGTAAAGCGGGCATTCTTTCTGGCTAAGGAAACGAATTGCGCAATGCCGGCCCTGCCGATATCCATTTCGGACCACGTGAGGCAGACGGCATGCGCATCGAAGCTATACCCAGCGGCAACAATCCCCCCGATGATGTCAACGTCATCATCGAAGTGCCGATAGGCGGCGAGCCCATCAAATACGAAATGGACAAGGCGGCCGGAACGCTCTTCGTTGACCGCTTCCTGCACACCTCGATGCGCTACCCCGGCAATTACGGGTTCGTGCCGCACACGCTGTCGGGCGACGGCGATCCTATTGACGTGCTTGTGTGCAACACGCGCGCACTGGTGCCGGGCTGCGTCATCAACGTACGCCCGATCGGGGTCCTGGTGATGGAGGACAATGCGGGCCAGGACGAGAAGGTCATCGCCGTGCCGTCACCCAAGCTGACGCTGCGCTACGAGCACGTCACCGAATACACGCAGCTGCCCGACATCACGCTGCAGCAGGTGCAGCACTTCTTCGAGCACTACAAGGATCTGGAACCCGGCAAATGGGTCAAGATCGAGGGCTGGTACGGCGCCGACCGCGCCAGGCAGATGATCACCGACGCGGTCAAGCGCGCGAAGGCCTGAGCGGCTTCAAGCCTGAGAGACGATCTCCACCGCCTTGACCAGATCCGCGGCGTCGCCGGTAAGCCGCACGGTCTTCAGTCGGGAGGTTCCGCCCGCGACGACGCTGACCGCGCTGCGCGGCAATCTTAACCAGTCGGACAAGAGCCGCTCCAGAGCTGCATTGGCAGCACCTTTTTCGGGCACCGCACGGACCCGCGCGGCGAGATGTACCGAGCCGTCGGCGGCCTCACGCTGGCCGTCGATCGCATCGGACGACGACTTAGGGGTCAGCCGCACCAACCGATCGATGCCGTCGCGACGCGTCCTATAGCAGAGGGCCGCAGCCACGCTCAGACGACGAGCGGCGCGATCGTCGACCAGAGAAATTCGCGGATGAAATAGATGATGAGCAAAAGCACGATCGGCGAGATGTCGATGCCGCCAAGATCGGGCATGAGGCGCCGGATCGGCCGAAGCGCGGGCTCGGTCAAGCGGAACAGCATGTTGCCGACTGCGCCGACGAACTGGTTGCGCGGATTGACAACGTTGAAGGCATAAAGCCACGAGAAGACCGCCGAACCGATGATGATCCACCAATAGAGGTAGAGCGCAAAGTCGATCGTCTTGATGAGGGCGAGCATGCCGGTCTCCTGTGGACCCGCGACATTTAGCCATTGCCTCGCCTGCCCACAAGAGCAAGCGGCTGCCGGCAAACAAGGATCGCTGGCATCAGCCGGCGAGCGCCTGCTACAGGTCGGCGATCAGGTCCTCGGCGTCCTCGATGCCGCAGGACAGCCTGACCAGCGAGTCCGATATGCCGATGGCGGCGCGCTGCGCGGCGGGAATCGAACCATGCGTCATCAGCGCCGGATGCTCGATCAGGCTTTCGACGCCGCCAAGGCTTTCGGCCAGCGTGAACAGTTGCGTGCGTTCAAGGAAACGCTTCGTGGCCGCAAGGTCGCGATCAAGTTCCGCCGAGATCATGCCGCCGAACGCGGACATCTGCCTTCTGGCGATGGTATGCTGGGGATGGCTGGCGAGGCCCGGATAGATGACGCGGCGGACATCGGCGCGGTTCTCCAGCCACGTCGCGATCTTCATGCCGTTCAGCGAATGCCGTTCCATCCTGAGCGCCAGCGTCTTGATGCCGCGCAACGCCAGGAAACTGTCGAACGGCCCCGAGATGGCGCCGACCGCGTTCTGCAGGAACTTTAGCTGGTCGAGCACCGTGCCCTCGTCGCGCACGACGGCGACGCCGCCAACCATGTCGGAATGTCCGTTGAGGTATTTGGTGGTCGAATGCAGCACGATGTCGACGCCGAGTTCCAGCGGGCGCTGGATGTAGGGGCTGCAGAACGTGTTGTCGACGACCGTAAGCACGCCCTTGCGCTTCGCCAGCGCGACGATCGCTTCGAGATCGACGATCTTGAGGAGAGGATTGGTCGGCGTCTCGATCCACAGCATGCGGGTGTCGGGCCGGATCGCCGCCTCGACCGCAGCGATATCGGTGAAGTCGGCAAGGCTGACATCGAGCCCCGCGCTGCGCTTGCGCACGCGGTGCATCAGCCGGTAGCTGCCGCCATAGATGTCGTCGGTGGCGACGACGTGCGAGCCAACGTCGAGCAGTTCCAGGATGTTGGCGATGGCGGCAAGCCCGGAGCCGAAGGCGAAGGCTGCGGCGCCGCTTTCCAGATCGGCCACCGCGCGCTCGAACGCGAAGCGCGTCGGGTTCTGGCTGCGGCCGTATTCGAAGCCCTTGTGGACAGCCGGGCTCTCCTGCGCATAGGTCGACGTGGCATAGATCGGCACCATCACCGCGCCGGTCGTCGGGTCGTGGTTCTGGCCGCCGTGGATCGTGCGGGTAGAAAAGGCTAGCCTGTTTTTACCGGTGCGGTTCTTGCCGGATATCGTCATGTCTTGGATCGCCTCAGATGGTTGATCAGGTCGATTCGGGTGATCAGCCCGAAGAATTCCGCGCCGTCGAAGACGATCGCGACCTCGTTGCGGTCGAAGACCGGCAGCAACGCATCAAGCGTCTGGTCGGCCTGCAGCGTGTGAAGGTCGGTACTCATGGCGTTGCGGACCGGGCCGTTGAAGCGCTCCCAGCGCCCGTCATAGGAACCTTCGACATGGCTGAGGATGTCGCTTTCGTCGATGATGCCGATCAATCTGCCGCCTTCGATGACAGGAAGCTGGGAGACGTCCGCGCGACGCATGCGGCCATAGGCGTTGATCAGGCTGTCGTCAGGGCCCACCGTGATGGTGCCGCCTTCGCGGTGCGATCGCGCGACGAGGTCTCTGAGGTCGCCGTGCTGGACGCGTTCCGACAGTCCCTGCTCGGCGAGCCAGTAGTCGTCGAAAACCTTGGAGAGGTATTTGTTGCCGGAATCGCAGACGAAGGTGACGACGCGTTTGGCCGTCTTCTGCTCGCGGCAATATTTGAGCGCCGCTGCAAGCAGCGTGCCGGAGGACGAGCCCGCCAGAATGCCCTCCTTCGAAAGCAGGTCGCGCGCCGTCGCCATCGAGAGCCGGTCGGGGATCGAATAGGCCTTCTTCACCAGCGAAAGGTCGGCGTTCGGCGGCACGAAATCCTCGCCGATACCCTCGACGGTCCAGCTCCCGGCCTCGGTCATCTTGCCGGTCTTTACCAAGGGAGCCAACACCGAGCCGATGGGATCGGCAAGCACCATCTCGGTCTTCGGCGACATTTTTGCGAAGTACCGGCCGAGCCCGGAGAGCGTTCCGCCGGAACCGACGCCGACAACGACCGCGTCGATGTCGCCGCCAAGCTGTTCCCAGAGTTCGGGACCGGTGGTCTTTTCGTGTGCCAGCGGGTTTGCCGGATTGGCGAACTGGTTGACATAGAAGGAGCCCGGCGTCTCCGCTGCGATGCGCTCTGCCATGTCCTGGTAGTATTCTGGATGCCCCTTGCCGACGTCGGACCGGGTCAGCCGCACCTCGGCGCCGAGCGCGCGCAGATGCTGTACCTTCTCGCGCGACATCTTGTCAGGCACGACCAGCACGATGCGGTAGCCCTTGGGGATGCCTACCTGCGCCAGGCCGAGCCCGGTGTTGCCGGCGGTCGCCTCGATGATGGCGCCGCCCTTTTTCAGCTGGCCGGTCTTCTCGGCGGCGGCGATCATCGACAGCGCGATGCGGTCCTTGATGGAGCCGCCGGGATTCTGGCTCTCCAGCTTGATGAAGAGCCGGCAGGGTCCGGTGTCGAACCGGGTCAGTTCGACGACCGGCGTCTGGCCGATCAGGTCGAGCACCGACGCGAACGGCGACTGCAGCCGCGACCCGGCGGCCGCCCTGTTCTTGCTGGTAATGGTCACTGCTTCGCTCATCACAGGCTCCGGACTGCTAGCAACGCGCCCTGCCCCGTCGGCGGGGAATATGGAGCGGCGCGAGCAGGATTGACAGCCACAACGCACTGCATTGTGAACCCTGGGTAGGATGATATTCGCGGTTCTGGCTGTTTGTTAGACGCAATTCCGGACGCAAAACCGCGATTCACTTTTGCTGGAATTGCTCCAGATCAGAAGCGCGCGACGACGAGACAGTCGATGACCGCCGCGCAATGCAGTCCGGCTCCGGTGACGACAAAGCCGTGCCACAGCGCGTTCTGGAAGCGCAGTCCCCGCCAGACGAAAAACACGACCCCAGCCGAATAGACGACACCGCCCGCCAGGATCAGGCCGAGCGTGACTGGCGGCAGCGTGTCGAGAAGCGGGCGGATGACGACCATGCCGCTCCAGCCCATGGCAAGGTAGAAGACGATGGCCAGCCGGTCGAAGCGGCCGGGCAGGAACAGCTTGATCGCCATGCCGGCTATTGCCGCGCACCAGACGACCGCAATCATCATTCCGGTCATCGCCGCGTCGTCGAGCTGGACAAGGAAGGGCGTGTAGGTCGCTGCGATCAGCAAATAGATCGCCGCATGGTCGAAGCGGCGCAGGACCCATTTCGCCGGCGTAAGCGGCCAGAGATTGTAGGCTAGCGAGATCGACAGAACGGTGAGCAGCGAAACGACGTAGAAGATGGCGGCGACATATTCCCCCGGCCCGGCGTGAAAAGCCGACAGCGACAGCAGCGCCGAACCCGCGGCGATCGCCAGTACGATGCCGACCGCATGCACGACGCCGTCGGCGATTACCTCGGCGCGCGAATAGTGGAAGCGGCCCCAGAAGGGAACGTCGATATGCGAGCCGTTGCCGCCGTCATGCATCAAGCTGATCCTGCATGCCCCCAATGGTGGGGATTTGCAGGCCACAATTGCAAGGGTGGTTTACGATTTTACGACTGCGGCGCATCCGCGCGCCACTTCAGTTGAGCGTGGATCGGCGCTGCAGGACCTGCGGATTGCTAAACGCGCGGCGCCAACGGCTTTTTCAGCGTCTTCAGGAGTGCCCGGTGGATCGCCTCGTTGCCGGCGACGATGGAGCCGGTGTCGAATATCTCCTGCCCGCCATTCATGTCGGTGCAGAAGCCTCCGGCCTCGCGAATGATCAGGATGCCGGCAGCAAGGTCCCATGGCGACAGGCCCGGCTCCCAGAAGCCGTCCATGCGCCCGGCCGCGACATAGGCGAGGTCGAGGGCAACGGAGCCAAGTCGGCGGATGCCGGACACTTCGCCCATGACGTTGCGCAACTCGACGAGAAAGTTGCCGTGATGACCGCGACCAAGGTGCGGCACGCCGGTTCCGACGACGGCGTCGGTCAGTTTTGTGCGGCCCGACACCCGCAGCCGGCGGTCGTTGAGGAACGCCCCGCCGCCCCGTTCGGCGGTGTAAAGCTCGTCCATCGCCGGATTGTAGATCACGCCTGCGACAAGCTGGCCCTGCCGCTCCAGGGCGATGGAGATGGAGAATATCGGTATGCCGTGCAGGAAATTGGTGGTTCCGTCGAGCGGATCGACGATCCAGCGATGCTGGTCGTCCTCGCCGGGGATGGCGCCGCGCTCTTCCATCAGGAAGGCATAGCCGGGACGGGCCCGGGAAAGCTCGGCGTGGATGATCTCCTCGGCCTTGCGGTCGGCCTGGCTGACATAGTCGCCCGGCCCCTTGAGCGAGACCTGGAGATTCTGCACCTCGCCGAAGTCGCGCGAGAGCGAGCGACCGGCCTTCATGGCGGCCTGGACCATTACGTTGAGAAGAGCTGAGCGCGCCATGTGTCTGTAGCCGTCCGCAAATCAGTCCGCGCGGCGGACGTAGGTGAGTTCGTTGGTGTCGACGACGATACGCTCGCCTGTCGCGATGAAGGGCGGCACGAGAACGCGAATACCGTTTTCGAGAACCGCCGGCTTGTAGGACGAAGCAGCCGTCTGGCCCTTGACCACGGGATCGGCCTCGGTGATCGACAGAGTGACATGGTCCGGCAACGAAATACCGATCGGCGTTTCGTTGTAGAGCTGGACGGTGACCATCATGCCGTCCTGCAGGAAAGCCGAGCGGTCGCCGACGAAATCCTTCTGCAACTCGAGCTGCTCGTAGCTTTCCGTATCCATGAAGACGAGCTGGTCGCCCTGCTCATACAGAAAGGAGAAATCCTTGAGGTCGAGGCGGGTCTGCTCGACCTTCTCATCCGACCTGAAGCGCTCGTTGAGCTTGGTTCCGTTGAGCAGGTTCTTGAGTTCGACCTGATTATAGGCACCGCCCTTGCCCGGCTTCACGGTGTTGGTTCTGACCGCCACCCAGAGACCGCCGTCATGCTCGATGACGTAGCCCGGACGGATTTCGTTGCCGTTTATCTTGGCCATTTTTCTGATTTTCCGGAAGGTTCTTGCGCCCGAGAGGCGCGTTTCGGCGCTTCCATGACCACAAAATGCAGGGAGAGGCAAGCCGGGGCCTGCATCAGGACCGGCAGGACGCAGGCGTTCAGCGAAGGCGGTTGGCCCGTTCAAGCGCCTGCTTCTGCTGCTCGTCGGTCAGTCCGCGCAGGAAGTCCTCCATCTCGGGATCGAGGAGACCCCGGCGGCGCGCGACGAAATACCAGGCGGCGGCATCAATGGCATTGGGTTCGGTGCCGATGCCGCCCATGTATAGCTTCGCCAGGCGGTTTTGCGCGGCCACGTTGCCGCCGGCGGCGGCGCGCTTCATCCAGCCGAAACCGGCCTTGAGATCGCGCGGACCGCCCTTGCCCTCGATGAGCCACGTCCCCAGGTCGAGCTGGGCAGTGTCAAAGTTCTGGTGGGCGGCGAGCGCCAGCCAGCGTCGCGCCTCGACCTCGTCGCGCTGCTTGCCCCCCACGCCGTTGGCATAGACCTGCGATATTGCATACTGCGCATCGGCAAGGCCCGTGTCGGCCGCTCGCTGATAGTAGGCCACCGCCTTTGCCATGCCGCTGGCGCCGGGCTCGCGCTGCAGGATGAGCTGCGCAAAATTGAATTGCGCCATCGCGTTGCCCGCCTCGGCCGCGGACTGCATCAGCGCGTAGGCGCCCTTGGCGTCCTTCGGCACGAAACGTCCGTCAATCAGCAGCAGCGCGTACTGGAACTGCGCCTCGGGCACGCCCTGCTCAGCGGCCAGCTGATAGAATCTCGCTGCCTTGGCCTCATCGCGCTTGACCCCGATACCGCGCGAGAGAATTTCGGCAACCAGCGTCTGCGCGGCGGCGTCGCCGGCCTCTGCACGTGGCAGCGCCAGATTGAGGGCCGTCATGTAGAGGCCGCGCTGGTAGGCGCCATAGGCGGCATCGGAGGGGGGGCCGCCGAACCGATTTTCATCGACGCCACCCGCAGGCGTATCCTTCGGCGCATCGGTTTGACCGGCGGCGTGGACTAGGCCAGCCGCGAACACTGCTACCATGAACGCCAAAAGGCGGAGGGCAGCCCTCATCCGGCGGGCTCCCTGGCCTCGGCGCTGGCGTCGAGAATGGCGTTGGCGCGCGCCACGGCATCCCTGGGGTCGACGCCTTGCGCGAACACGGCGCTGGAGAGGGCGACGAAGTCCGAGCCAGTCGCCGCGACCGTCTCGACCGACGCCAGATCGGACCCGGCCATGACAATGCCGGGTATCTCGATCATTTCAGCCCACCAGCCGCCGAGCGACAGGTTGCGCTGGTGCGCCTCGGGCTTGTTGTCATAGCCGAAGCGTCCGAAGAAGACGTAGTCGGGACGTTCTTCACCGAGTTCAAGCGCATCGTCGCGGCTCTTGACGCCGCCGGCGCCCACCGCCATCTCCGACTGGAACCGCTCGACGGCCTCAGCCAGCGCTGCCTTGCCCTGGTCGATGTGGATGCCATCGGCCCTTACGCGCCCGGCAATGCGGGTGTCGTCGACAATGATTGCGGCGATCCCTGCCGCCTGGGCGATCGGCACGATGCGCTCCGCGAAAGCCTGGTAGGACGCCTCGTCCATGCCGTTGGGCGGCAGGATGATCGACGCGATGTCGCCGCCTGCGATCGCCGCCTCCAGTTTCGCCGCAAAGCCGTCCGCGCTTTCGCCGGCGGGCGAAATGAGGACGATGCGGCAGCGATTGGGTGGCGTGACTGCGTTCATTCGGCTTGGCCTATGGCGGGCGAGTTTGGTTGGAATGCGGCATAGACCACCCAGGGTGTGTCGGACAAGCCGGACGAAACCCAGCGATCCCAGTCGCGACGGCACATTCCGGTCGCGTTGCCGGACATTTCGGTATAGAGCATCGCGTCCCTCCTGCCGCGTCCGCTTCATGCACAATCTTCTGACCGACCCCTGGTTCTATGCGGCCGCCCTGCCGGCAGTCATTCTGGTTGGCCTGTCAAAGGGTGGTTTTGGCGGCGCGGTCGGTTTCGTCGGCGTGCCCCTGATGGCGCTGGTTATGCCGCCGGTGCAGGCGGCTGCCATCCTGTTGCCCATCCTGTGCCTCATGGATATCGTCTCGGTGTGGACGTGGCGCGGCGTCTATGATGGCAAGGTTCTTCGCTCGATGATGCCGGGCGCCATGCTCGGCATCGCAGCGGGCTGGCTGACGGCCGCGGTTGTCACGGCCGGCATGGTGCGGCTCATTGTCGGCGCGGTTGCCCTGGTCTTCGTAGCGCGCTGGGGCTACCAGCAGATCAGGCACGGACGCGACCACGTTGCGCCACCGAACCGGGTGGCGGCGCTTTTCTGGGGCGCCATATCGGGCTTCACGAGCTTCGTGGCCCATGTCGGCGGACCGCCCTTCCAGGTCTATACGCTGCCGCTACGCCTCGATCCGAAGGTGCTGAGTGGGACGGCGGCTATATTTTTTGCGGTCACCAACGCGGTGAAGCTGGTACCCTACTTCGCGCTCGGGCAATTTGACGCGACCAATCTGACCGCTTCGGCGGTGCTGATGCCGCTGGCGCCACTGGCGACACTGGCCGGCGCCTGGCTGGTCAGACGCATGCGTCCCGAGGTTTTTTATCCATTTACCTATTGCACTGTGGCGGCCATAGCGGTGAAGCTCATCTACGATGGCGTGCTTGACGTGCTTCATTGAAGAACTACCGATCGGGTCAAGTTTTGAGCGGGGAGACATGGCCAATCCTTACGAGCAGGGCCTCGACCGTCAGCCGGCGAATTTTCAGCAGCTGACGCCGATAACCTATCTGCAACGTGCTGCCGGCACCTACCCGGATCACGTCGCCATCGTCCACGGCAGCCAGCGCGTCAACTACCGCGACTTCTGGCGGCGCTCCCTGCAACTGGCCTCGGCGCTGGCCCGGCTGGGCATCGGCAAGGGTGATACGGTCACCGCCATGCTGTCGAACACGCCGCCCATGCTGGAGGCGCATTTTGGCGTGCCCATGGTGAAGGCGGTCCTGCATTCGGTGAACACGCGCCTTGACGCGGCGATCATCGCATTCCAGCTCGACCATGCCGAGACAAAGGTGCTGATCGTCGACCGGGAGTTTTCGGGCGTAATGCGCGAGGCGCTGGCGCTGGCCGAAGTCAAGCCTGTGGTCATCGACTACGACGATCTGCAATATTCCGCCGATGCGCCCTATCCCAAGGGCGAGCGGATCGGCACGCTGGACTATGAGGAATTCGTCGCCGGCGGCGATCCGGATTTCGCATGGTCGATGCCCGACGACGAATGGGACGCGCTGTCGCTCAACTACACCTCGGGAACCACTGGCAATCCGAAGGGGGTCGTCTATCACCATCGTGGCGCGACGCTGATGGCCTACGCCAACACGATCCACGCCGGGATGGCAAAGCACTGCGTCTATCTCTGGACGCTACCGATGTTTCACTGCAACGGCTGGTGTTTCCCATGGACGCTGGCGCTGCAGGCGGGCACGCATGTCTGCCTGCGCTGGGTCAGGCCAAGACCTATATACGACGCGATCGCCGACCAGGGCGTCACGCATCTGTGCGGCGCGCCGATCGTGATGTCGACGCTCATCAACGCCAAGGCCGAGGACAAGCGGGCGTTTCCGCAGACGGTTGTGTTCAACACGGCAGCCGCCCCGCCACCCGAGGCAGTGCTGGCGGGAATGGCCGATGCCGGTTTCGCGGTCACGCACCTCTATGGACTGACCGAGACCTATGGACCTGCAGTCGTCAATGAATGGCACGACGCGTGGGACGCGCTGGACAGGGACGGAAGGTCGGCCAAGAAGGCGCGGCAAGGGGTGCGCTACGCGCCACTGGAGGCGCTGGCCGTGCTGGACCCTGAAACGATGATGCCAACCCCGTCCGACGGCGAGACGCTCGGCGAAGTGATGTTTCGGGGCAACATCGTGATGAAGGGCTACCTGAAGAACAAGAAGGCGACCGACGAGGCCTTCGCAGGCGGATGGTTCCATTCCGGCGATCTCGGTGTCATGCATCCGGACGGCTACATACAGCTGAAGGACCGTTCCAAGGACGTCATCATCTCAGGCGGCGAGAACATCTCGTCGATCGAGGTCGAGGATGCGCTCTACAGGCACGTCGCGGTGGCAACGTGCGGCGTGGTGGCCCGCGACGACGAAAAATGGGGTGAGGTTCCGGTCGCCTATGTCGAACTGAAGCCAGGCGCAACCGCGACAGAACAGGACATCATCGCGCATTGCCGCACGCTCCTGGCCCGTTTCAAGGTGCCGAAGGACGTGATCTTCGCCGAGATACCGAAGACATCGACGGGCAAGATCCAGAAGTTCAAGCTGCGCGACATGGCGAAAACGCAGAAGTAGTGGGGCACGCGGACTAACCGCCGGTATGCGTAGGCCCACGGTCGCGATTCATGTATCATCCCGGGATTCCGGCCGCATCTTGCGGCGACATGATCCCGAAACGGATCGCGCGCAGTAAACGACGACCGGGAATTGCTGGTTATCGAATCGAATTGTCAGGGGAGGCCGCCATGCAGGGCGTAGCACGGAATTTCTTCACACTTGCGATCATGTTCGCGATCCTCGGCATGATGCTCGGATTGCAGATGGCCATGAGCCAGGACCATTCGCAGCTGCCGACCCATGCGCACATCATGGTGCTGGGCTGGGTCATGTCGGCGGTTTTCGCCTTCTTCTACCCTCTTGTACCGGCCGCCGGCCACTCGCGGCTTGCCCCCGTGCACTTCTGGCTTTCGGCGGTCTCCAGCGTCGGCCTCGTCATCGGCTTGTTCATGATCTATGGCGGCAACCTTTCAGCCGACCCGATCGCCGCGGTATGCTCGATGGGATTTTTCGTAGCCACGCTGCTGTTCGCCTACATCGCGCTCTCGGCGCTGTGGGGTGGCCAGACCTCGGCCGCCAGGGCCGGCGCACATTGACGAAAATTTTTTGCTGATTTCCCGGGGGCGGTTAACCCCCGGTTAAGCTTTACAGGCGTTTACTGTGGGTATCCAGTTATCTGGATTCTTACCGAGTGGCTGGAGCCACTTCGTTTGACGCCTCCCTGTTAAACTCCTGAGAGCCGCCATCAAGCGGCTCTTTTTTTGTATCCTGCGGAGCGGCAGGAACACTGGCTGCCTGGATTCAGCCCATGCTCGTTAACCTTTTATTAAACATACGCTTGCGTTGGTCGACCTCGAAGAGCATTTTCAATCCACGCGCTTTACGGTGCGAAGGGGCGGCTGCATTGGGTGGACCGGTGGCCGGCAAGCAGTAAGCAAGGGGCGCATTGTAATGGGCGAGCCGTCTCACGGCAGCAAGACGATCAAGCTCGCGGAGCGTCGCATCTTCTCGCAGTCTTTCAAGCCACTCTACAATGAAGGCATGACGCTGGTCGAAAACGCCGCCGAATATCTCGACGGCGAAGGTCGTGCCGAAGCGAAGAAGCTGTCGCGCCTTGCAGCAACCCTCTATGCGGCCGAATCGATGCGGCTGACCACGCGGCTGATGCAGATCGCTTCGTGGCTGCTGTTGCAACGGGCGGCAAACTCCGGCGAAATGAGCCGGGAGCAGGTTGCCGTCGAGAAGGCAAAGGTCCGTCTCGATACCGCCTCCGCGCATTCGGAAGCGACCGGATGGGTTGAACTTCCCAAGCCGTTCGTCGATCTGGTCAACCGTTCGCTCAGCCTGCAGGGCCTGGTCAGGCGCATGGATGACGAGATCTACGGCAAGAACACCGTCGTGCCGATTGCCGGCGCCCGCAGCCCAAATCCGGTCTCCGACCAGATCTCGCTTTTGAACACGGCTTTCGCACGCGGCTGAGTTCGACGGCGGTTCCTGTCGAATCTGTGGCGAAGCGGGACTGCGCCACGCGCATTGTGTTTCTGCTTTGTTCACATTTTTGTGGCATCGCCCCTGCGGAAGGGTAAAGTTCCGCAATGGCTCAGGCGATTCGCATCATTGGCATCGACCCCGGGTTGAGGCGCACCGGTTGGGGCGTTGTGGAAACTTTGGGCAATTCACTGCGTTTCGTCGCGGCCGGCACCGTGAAGTCGGACGACAAGGCGACGCTCGCCGTGCGGCTCCGCCAACTGCATGACGGGCTGCGGGAGGTATTTGCGGCGCAGGCGCCTGACGAGGCCGCGGTCGAGCAGACCTTCGTCAACAAGGACGCCGTTGCCACGCTGAAGCTCGGTCAGGCGCGTGGCATAGCCATGCTGGTGCCGGCCCTTGCCGGGCTGGAGGTTGCCGAGTACGCGCCGAACGCCGTCAAGAAGACGGTCATTGGCGTCGGCCACGGCGAGAAGCAGCAAATCCACATGATGGTGAAGGTGCTGATGCCAAAGGCCGTGTTCGACAGCGAGCACGCCGCCGACGCGCTTGCCGTCGCCATCTGCCACGCCCATCACATGCAGAGCCCCGCGGCGCGGATGGCGAGAGCGGTAGCCTGAGGACGAAACGATGATCGGCAAGCTGAAGGGCACGCTCGACGAAATCGGCGAGGACCATTGCATGGTCGACGTGCATGGCGTCGGGTATGTCGCTTATTGCTCGGCGCGCACGCTGGCGCAATTGCCCGGACCCGGCGAGGCGGTCACGCTCTACATCGAGACTTATGTCCGGGAGGATATGCTCCGGCTATACGGGTTCCAGTCGCAGCTCGAGCGCGAATGGTTTCGGCTATTGCAAAACAACGTTCCGGGCGTTGGCGCCAAGGTCGCGCTGGCCATCCTGTCAACCCTGGCGCCGTCCGACCTCGCCAGCGCCATCGCGCTACGCGACATCGCCACCGTCTCCAGGGCACCAGGCGTAGGCAAGAAGGTTGCCGAGCGCATCGTCACCGAGCTGAAGAACAAGGCGCCCGCCTATGCCGGATCGGCGTCGGGCACGATCGGCCTGAAGCAGGAGCTCGGCGAAGGCGTTGCGGCGGCGCCCGTGGCGGATGCCGTGTCGGCGCTGGTCAACCTCGGCTATTCCAGAGACATCGCCGCCAACGCCATTGCCGCCGCCGTGAAATCGGCCGGGGAAGGCGCAGACTCGCCAAGACTCATCAGGCTGGGGCTGAAGGAACTGGCGCGTTGATCCTTGTGTTGACTACTTTTCCTTACTAGACTGAAAAAGTAAGGAGACACCGATGAACCACCGATCGAAAATTACAGCAAAGGGGCAAACCACCATTCCGGTCGAAGTTCGCGATGCATTGAATCTCAAGCCAGGAGACCAGATCCGCTATGTGATCGACGAAAGCGGAGTTCACTTGATGCGAAAGAACCGACATATATCCGAACTCGCAGGCTTGCTTGGCAATCCCCCGCACGGAGCGGGAGCAAGTATTGAGGACATGGACAAGGCGATCGGGGAATACCTCGCGGAAGACGACGAGCGTATTCGACGCGAGTGGCATGAAGGCCGTCCATGATCGCAGTCGATACCAATATTCTCGTCCGATACATCGTCCGGGACGATCCTGAACAGTACGCTCGCGCCAAGGTATTCCTGGAAGCGCGCGACTCGGATGATCCCGCGTTCGTAAGTCTGATTGTTCTGACTGAGTTCGTCTGGGTCTTGCGGCGTGTCTATCGGCTGCCGCCCCAGCGAATACAGAAAGCGCTTATGCTGATGGCGGAAACTGCTGGCATCCTGATTGAAGATGAGCAGTTCGTGTCAGAGATCGTGCAAAAGGGTGTTGCACTCAAGGACGAATTCGCTGATCGGCTGGTTGCATATTGTGCGGAGAAAGCGGGTTGTAAATCCACCGTCACCTTCGATCGGCGCGCGGCCAACGCCATACCATCCATGGAATTCCTTTCGTGACCCTGTCCCCTCGCCTGATCTCGCCGGAGCCGCGCGGCGAGGACGCGGACCAGACGCTGCGGCCGCAGACGCTCGACGAGTTCGTCGGCCAGGCGGCGGCGCGGGCTAACCTCAAGGTTTTCGTCGAGGCCGCGAAGGGCCGTGGCGAGGCGCTCGACCACGTGCTGTTCGTCGGGCCGCCGGGGCTCGGCAAGACGACGCTGGCGCAGATCATGGCGCGCGAGCTTGGCGTCAACTTCCGCTCGACATCCGGGCCGGTCATCGCCAAGGCCGGCGACCTCGCAGCCCTCCTGACCAACCTGGAAGATCGCGATGTCCTGTTCATCGACGAAATCCACCGGCTCAATCCGGCGGTCGAGGAAATCCTCTATCCGGCGATGGAAGACTATCAGCTCGACCTGATCATCGGCGAAGGACCGGCAGCCCGGTCGGTCAAGATCGATCTGGCGAAGTTTACGCTGGTTGCTGCCACAACAAGGCTCGGGCTGCTGACCAACCCGCTGCGCGACCGGTTCGGCATTCCGGTCCGTCTGAATTTCTACTCGGTGGAGGAACTGGAGCAGATCGTGCGCCGTGGCGCGCGCATACTTGGGCTGCCGCTCGGCGATGACGGCGCGCTGGAGATTGCGCGGCGGGCGCGCGGCACACCGCGCATCGCGGGCAGGTTGCTGCGGCGGGTGCGCGACTTCGCGACGGTGGCCGGCGTCGACCATGTCACGCGCAAGATTGCCGACGAGGCGCTGCTGAGGCTGGAAGTCGACGCGCTGGGGCTTGATCAGCTCGACCGCCGCTACCTCACCATGATCGCCGGCAATTTCGGCGGCGGCCCGGTCGGCATCGAGACGATCGCCGCGGGGCTGTCGGAGCCGCGCGACGCGATCGAGGACATCATCGAGCCCTATCTCATCCAGCAGGGTTTTATCCAGCGCACGCCGCGCGGACGCATCCTCACCGCCAACGCGTGGCGCCATCTAGGCCTCGATGCGCCGAAGGATCTCGCCCTGCAGCAGATCAACCTGTTTCAGGAAGAGGACTGAAGCTGTTGATCACGAGACGCGACTTCCTGCGTCTAATGGGTGGGTCGTTTGCCGCCGCTGCCGCGCTTGGCGCCTATGCGGTTGGCGTCGAGCCAATGCTGCTGACGAGGGTGAAGCGCTATGCGTTCAGCCCGCCCGGATGGCCCGCAGAATTTCGACTGCGCATCGCCGCCCTTGCCGACATTCATGCAAGCCGTCCTTGGATGACGCCGCAACGCATCCAAACGCTTGTCGGCCTGACCAACGAACTGGCCCCAGATGTAGTCGTCCTCCTCGGCGACTACGAATGCAGCATGCGATTCCAAACTGGCAAAGTCGATGCATCGCAATGGGCGCCCAGCCTGTCTGGCCTCAAAGCGCCACTTGGGGTCTATTCCATCCTTGGCAATCATGATTGGTGGGCTGATCGCGCGGCGCAGCAATCGGGCGCGGGACCGGTCGTTGCGCGCAAGGCGCTCGAAGCCGCCGGAGTGCCGGTTCTGGAAAACGACGTTGTCCGTATCGAAAAGGAAGGGCAAGGCGTTTGGATTGCCGGACTGGCAGATCAACTTGCGCTCCGCCCGGGAAGAGCCTGGCACAGGGATCATTTCGCCGGAATGGATGACCTCCCTGGCACTCTCGCAAAGATTACCGACGACGCGCCCATCGTCCTTCTGGCGCATGAGCCGGATATATTTCCAAATGTCCCAAGAGCAGTATCTGTCACACTCTCCGGCCACACCCACGGAGGTCAAGTGCGTGTCTTTGGCTACTCTCCCGTGGTTCCGTCGGCTTTTGGAAACCGCTTTGCTTATGGCCATGTAGTGGAGGATGACCGAAATCTGATCGTGTCGGGGGGACTTGGCTTCAGCATCGTGCCGATGCGTTTCGGCGTGCGCCCGGAAATTGTTTCCATTGACCTCGGATAGGTGCATGGAGAGCGGGATGAATGAACGCGACGCCATCGCGTCCGGCCTGTCCGGCGAACTGACCGCGCACGGCCACCGCCTTCTGGCGCGGGTCTACTATGCCGACACGGATTTTTCCGGCCTTGTCTACCATGCGCGCTATCTTGAATTCCTCGAACGCGGCCGCTCCGACTATCTGCGGCTGGCCGGCGTGCGACACACGGAACTGCTCGAGGGCATGCGCGGCGAGCGGATCGTCTGGGTCGTGCGGCGCATGGAGATCGACTTCGTCAGGCCGGCGCGCATGGACGACGTGCTGACGATCGACACCCGGACCGAGAAAATTTCCGGCGCGCGCATCTATATGGCGCAGGAAATACGCCGCGGCGGCGAGACGCTGATCAAGGCCCGCGTCGAGGCCGCGATCATCGGCGCGAACGGTCGGCCGAAGCGTTTCCCTGACGAGTGGATCGCGGCTTTCATGCCGCCCGTTGCCTGAGGCTTCCTGACGCAGGCCGCGACGGTTGTCCTAACCGATCCTTAACCATAACGGTCCATGAAGAAGTCGGTAAGAATTGAATGGAATGCGCGCGCCTTCCTTTCACCAACATTTGCCCCGAGAAGGCCGGGATTGGCGCATTTTGGGGCGTTTCCGGGAGCATCGCGCGGTCGGATAAACGGGACACATGCGCAAACGGGCCAGCCGCGAGCCAAGCCCGGAAATCTTAAGGACCCTTCGATGGAAAACCTTTCTCTCGCCGAGCCCGGCGTTCAATTGTCCGTGTGGCACCTCTTCGCCCAGGCCGGCTGGGTGGTCAAACTCGTCATGATCGGCCTGCTCGCGGCCTCGATCTGGACGTGGGCCATCGTTGTGGACAAGCTGATCGCTTTTTCGCGCATGCGCGGCGCGCTCAACCGTTTCGAACAGATTTTCTGGTCGGGGCAATCTCTGGAAGAACTCTACCGCACGCTCGCTGACCGCAAGACGCCGGGAATGGGCGCGATCTTCGTGGCCGCCATGCGAGAATGGAAAAAGAGCTTCGAGAAGGGCGCCAAGTCGCCGCTCGGCTTGCAGATGCGTATCGACAAGGCGATGGATCTGGCGCTGACGCGCGAGATGGAAAAGCTCGAGGGCCGGCTCGGTTTTCTCGCCACCATCGGTTCAGCCGGGCCGTTCATCGGACTGTTCGGAACCGTGGTCGGCATCATGACCTCGTTCCAGGCAATTGCCGGCTCGAAGTCGACCAACCTCGCGGTCGTGGCGCCAGGCATCGCCGAAGCGCTGCTTGCAACCGCCATCGGCCTGCTCGCCGCCATTCCGGCGGTCATCGCCTACAACAAGCTGTCGTCCGACGCTGGCAAGATCGGCGTCAGGATGGAGGGCTTCGCAGATGAGTTCTCCGCCATACTCTCGCGGCAAATCGATGAAAAAATCGCACAGAAGGCGTGAGGAATAGACGATGGGGATGGCCGTAGGAAGCAACGGCGGGCGCGGCGGACGCGGGCACAGGCGCCGCGGTCGCCATCACGGCCTGATGTCGGAGATCAACGTCACGCCTTTCGTCGACGTGATGCTTGTGCTGCTGATCATCTTCATGGTCGCCGCACCGCTGCTGACGGTCGGCGTGCCGATCGACCTGCCCGAGACGCAGGCCAACGCGATGAACCCGGAAACCCAGCCGATCACCATCTCGGTCAACGAGAACGGCCAGATATACCTGCAAGAGACCGAGATTGCGCTGGACGAGGTGGTGCCGAAGCTCTCGGCCATCGCAACGACCGGATATGAGGAGCGCATCTACGTGCGCGGCGACAAGACCACAAATTACGGCGTGGTGATGCAGGTGATGGCCCGCATCCAGGCCGCTGGCTACACCAAGATCGGCCTTGTCACGCTGCAGGAACAGGACAACGGCTGAGCCATGGCCCGGGCGCTCGACAGACTTCGTGGAAAGGTCGCCGGAAGCGCATGAAGGCAGGGCTCACCACATCCGTGGCGCTGCATGCCGCCTTGATCGGCTTCGGCCTGATCACGCTGTCGGCTCCCAAGCCGTTCGAGGTACTCGATGTCGAGTCGCTTCCCGTCGACATCATCCCGATCGAGCAACTGACGCAGATCCAGCAGGGCGACAAGAAGGCGCCGGTCAAGGACAAGCCGACGCCGAAGGCGACGGAAAAAACCGAGACGGTGCCTGATGCGCAGAAGGTCGGCGAGAACAAGATCGACACCGACAAGAAGGCGACGCCAGAGGTAACGCCGAAAGAAGTCGAGGCCGCCGCCGCGCCGAAGTCCGTTCCCAAACCCGAGCCCAAGCCGGTAGACTTGAAAAAGCCCGAGCCGGTCACCGAGCCCGAGCCGAAGACCGCGGCGGTTCCTGCGACGGAAGCTACGCCGGAGCCGCAACCCAAGCAGGATGTAAAGCCCGACCCGGTGACGGAAGCGATCGCGGCGGACCAGACCGCCACAGATGCGGTGAAGCTGCCTACCGATGCACCCGCCCCCGAGGCCAAGCCGAAACCGCCGCAGGCGCAGACCGCCAAGGCGCCGGACAAGAAGGACGCCAAGAAGCCGGTCACGGAAGCGACCGCCAAGCCGAAATCCGAGGAGAAGGAGTTCGACGCCGACGAGGTCGCTGCACTCCTCAACAAGGAGAAGGCGTCGGGTGGCGGCGCCAAACGTTCCACGCAGACGGCTTCGCTGGGCGGCGAAAAGACGACCGGCGGCAGCAAGCTGTCGCAGAGCGAAATGGACGCGCTGCGCGGACAGGTGCAGCGCTGCTGGAACATTCCGGCAGGCGCAGCGGATGCCGGCAATCTGCGCGTCTCCGTGAAATTCAAGCTCGACCGTTCTGGCGCGATCGAAGGCAGCCCCGAGATCATCGGCGGCGGCGGCAGCGCAGGCGTCGAGCGCGCCGCGGCGGAGGCGGCCAGGCGCGCCGTTTCGCGGTGCGCGCCCTACAATCTTCCCGCCGAGAAATACGAAGCCTGGGCGGACGTCATCGTCAATTTCGACCCAAGCGAAATGTACTGAGCGGCGTCCGAGGGACTTAAGCCAAAGAGGTTCGACTGCATGAAACGATTCCTGAGAGCCATGTTCGCGGTGGCCGCCCTTGCGGCAGGCATGACGGCGACCGCCATCCTTCCCGCCCGCGCGCTGGTCGAGATCGACGTCAACAAGGGCAATATCGAGCCGTTGCCGATCGCCATCACCGACTTCCTCGCGAGCAATGAGATGGGCGCCGAAATCACCGGCATCATCGCCGCCGACCTGAAGCGGTCGGGACTGTTTGCGCCTATCGACAAGGGCGCGTTCATCGAGAAGATCACCAACCCGGACGCAGCGCCCCGGTTCGAGGACTGGAAGGTCATTAACGCGCAGGCGCTGGTGACCGGCCGCGTTACGCAGGAAGCCGACGGCCGCCTGAGGGCGGAGTTTCGCCTGTGGGACAGCTTCGCCGGGCAGCAGCTGATCGGCGAACAGTTCTTCGCCAACAAGGCGAACTCGCGCCGGGTGGCACACATCATCGCTGACGCGATCTACGAGCGCCTGACCGGTGAAAAGGGATATTTCGACACGCGCGTCGTATTCATCGACGAGTCCGGTCCGAAGAACCAGCGCAAGAAGCGGCTTGCGATCATGGACCAGGACGGGGCGGGAGTACGCTACCTCTCCAATGGCAACGCCATCACTCTGACGCCGCGATTCTCGCCGACCCGGCAGGAAATCACCTATATGTCGTACGAGGGCGGCGAGCCGCGCGTCTATTTGCTGCAGATCGAGACCGGCCAGCGCGAACTCGTCGGCAACTTCCCGGGCATGACGTTTGCGCCACGCTTTTCGCCTGATGGCCAGAAGGTGATCATGAGCCTGCTGCGCGACGACGGCAATTCCAACATCTTCGCAATGGACTTGAGAAGCCGGACGACGACGCGGCTCACCAACTCCACCTCGATCGACACGTCGCCCTCCTATTCTCCCGATGGCAGTCAGGTCGTCTTCACCTCGGATCGTGGTGGCCAGCCGCAGATCTATGTCATGGGCGCAGACGGTTCGGGCCAGACGCGCATATCGTTCGGCGGCGGCAGCTATTCGACGCCGGTCTGGTCGCCGCGCGGCGACCTCGTCGCCTTCACCAAGCAGTCTGGCGGCGAATTCCAGATCGGCGTCATGAAGACCGACGGCTCGGGCGAGCGCATCCTTACATCCGGCTTCCAGCAGGAAGGCCCGACCTGGGCTCCCAATGGCCGCGTTCTGATGTTTTTCCGCGAGGCTGCCGGCTCGGGCGGTCCGAAACTCTATTCGATCGATTTGACCGGCCGCAACGAGCAGGCAATTCCGACGGCGAACTTCGCGTCTGATCCAGCCTGGTCGCCGTTGCTCGAATAGATCAAATTTTAACTAAAGCCGGCGCGACCACCAACGCGCCGCCTTGCTGCCGTATTTCCGCCAACGGAACACCGGCACATGGCAGACATGGTTTGGCCGGCCGGGGACAGGCGAAGGCCAGACAAAATTAACCATGTTCCTTGAGCGCGGGTTAACCTCGATGTGGTTACTGGAAGCTCAATGACATTACTCGAATGCGAAGGAGAGGCCGGCATGCGCCGCATCGCAGCAATCACCCGTAATCCGCTTGTCGTGGCGTTGTTTCTTTCGCTCGCGATCGCCGGCTGCGCCAACAAGAAGACCCCCAACACCGCGGCCGATCTGGGGCTGGGCGGAGCGTCCACGCCTGGTTCGTCGCAGGATTTGAGCGTCAATGTTGGCGACCGCTTCTTCTTCGACACCGACAGCTCGGTGGTTCGCGCCGACGCCCAGGGCATTCTCGCTCGCCAGGCGCAGTGGCTCAACAAATACAGTCAGTACCGCATCGTCGTCGAAGGCCATGCCGACGAACGCGGAACGCGCGAATACAACTTGGCGCTCGGCGCACGCCGCGCTGCAGCCACGCGCGACTATCTCGCCGCTCGCGGCGTCGCCGCCAGCCGGATGAAGACGATCTCCTATGGCAAGGAACGGCCGGTCGCCGTATGTGACGACATCTCCTGCTGGTCGCAGAACCGCCGCGCGGTGACGACGCTGAGCGGCGCCGGAAGCTGACGCCGAAAGGTCACACGAACACCGAAAGGCGGCCTTCAAGGCCGCCTTTTTCGTTTCTTGCCCCTGAAAACAAAATTTGGCCGAAGTCTCGTCTTGCACTAGAAGTCGAGAGGCGCGCGTCGCGCCGACCTTTCACCTTCTTTCGGGGCCAACATGTATTTTAGATCCATACTGAGCGGTTCGCTCGCAATCCTTCTGGTATCCGGCGCCATCGTCCAGGCTGACGAGCGCGCCGGCATTCTCAATATTCTCAAGCCCGTCGAGACGACCGCCGAAAACGGGCTGTCCAGGCTGTTCGGCA
The DNA here is from genome assembly GCA_026400435.1 of Hyphomicrobiales bacterium. Taxonomy (GTDB): domain Bacteria; phylum Pseudomonadota; class Alphaproteobacteria; order Rhizobiales; family Rhizobiaceae; genus Mesorhizobium_K. Next base: position 62,640 of record JAPLOZ010000099.1, read on the forward strand.
GCAGGGAAAAATCTCCCGCGGACGTGCAGGTTGCCCAGGCCGGCGACCCACACATCACCGCCCTGGAAGAACAGGTGCGGGCGCTGTCCGGAACCGTTGAGGAACTGAACTTCCAGATCCTGCAGTTGCAGGAACAGTTGCGAAAGATGCAGGAAGACAACGAGTTCCGTTTCCAGGAACTCGAGAAGAAGAAGACCGACGCCGGCGGCCCGAGCGACAGCACTGTCGCGTCGGCCCCTGCTGCTCCTGAAGCCACCGGGCAAGAGCCGGTCGAAGAGTCTGAAGAAGCAGTCGACGTGCCTATGGAACCCGAGGTGCTGGTCGACAACGGCACCGGCGATCCGGCGGAGGTTCAGTCTACAACGGGGACAGAGGCAACCGGCAACCTCGGCGCGGCGCCAAAAAGCTTCGGAACGATAACCTTTGACGACAACGGCAACGTCACTGGCGGCAGCTCAACCGACCAGGACACCCAGTCGATTGCCGGCACCATGGAATCGACCAGCCCGTCGATTGTGCAGCAGTCGCTGCCCGACCAGCCTGCCCAGACGCAGGTCGCGGCGCTGCCTTCGACCGACAATCCGGACGAACTGTACCGCAACTCCTACGAATTCATCCTGTCGGGCGACTATGGCACAGCCGAGACCGGCTTTCGCGACCACATTTCACGTTTCCCCGACAACCAGAAGGCGGCCGACGCTCATTTCTGGCTGGGCGAGGCACTGCTCGGGCAGAAGAAATATCGCGACGCGGCCGAGACGTTCCTTGCTGCAAACAAGCAATACCCGTCGTCCAAGAAGGCGCCCGACATGCTGCTCAAGCTTGGCGTGTCGCTCGTAGGCCTCGACCAGCGCGACGTCGCCTGCGCCACCTTCACCGAAATCGGCAAGCGTTATCCGACCATTTCAGGCGCGCTCAAGGAGCGCGTCAAGCAGGAACAGGCCCTGGCCGCGTGCTGACTGCACCTGACGGCATCGACCTTTCCGGGCTCTTCTCATCCTTCGACATACAATCGCGCGGCAGCGTCATCGCCGCTGTATCCGGCGGCAGCGACTCTACCGCCCTGCTTGCGCTGCTGAATGACAATCTTGGCCGCTTGTCAGCCGGAACGCGGCTCGTCGCCGTCACCGTCGACCACGGCCTGAGGGCCGAATCCCGGGACGAGGCAGCCGCCGTAGCGCGTTTCTGTGCAAGCCAGGGCATCGCTCACCGGACGGTTGTCTGGACCGGCGAAAAACCCGCGACCGGAATCGCCGCAGCCGCGCGCGAGGCGCGGCACGCGCTGCTTGCCGAAGTCGCCCGAATCGAACGGGCCGGGCTGGTTCTTACCGGACACACCGCCGACGACCTGGCCGAGACGGTGCTGATGCGCACGGCGCGCGGCAAAGGGCGCGGACTTGCCGGCATCGCGCCGGCGACGCTGTTTGACGGCACCGTGTGGTTCGGGCGGCCGCTGCTCGACGTCCGTCGCCAGGCATTGCGGGCATTCCTCGAGCGGCGGGGCATCGGCTGGATAGAAGATCCGAGCAATTTCAGCGACCGCTACGAGCGGCCGCGCGTCAGAAAGGCGATCTCCGAAGCCGGGATCACGCAGGCTTTGCGCATAGCCTCCGAGGCAGCGACGGAACGGACGGCGCGCGGCGAAGACGCGGCACGCCTGATCGCCAGCCATGCGGAACGGAAAGCGCCCGGCCTGCTGCGGCTCGGCCGCGATTTCCTGCGTGACGATAGCCGGCCGACGGCCGCCTATGCATTGCGCATCCTGCTTGCGGTCGCGGGCGGAACCGAACACCTGCCCGACCTGGACAGAACTGCTGAACTGTTTGCACGGCTTGCCTCGGGCGATCCGGTCCGCGCAGTGCTGTCGCGCGCACTGGTGGATCGACGCAAGGACGGCATTTTCCTGCTGCGCGAACGACGGGGTCTGCCTGCGTGCGAGAGCCAGGATGAAGGGACGATATGGGATGGGCGGTATCGTTTCGTCCGGCGGCATGCGGGCATCGCTCCGGGAGCGGATGCGCCTGTCGACCGGGTACGGGAGCTGGACGCCCCGGCCAGCCTCGTGCGGCAGGCCGCCGCCGGCCTCCCGCAAGCAGCCTTGCAAGGAGACGCCGTCCCTGTCCTTGCGCCCTGGGCGCGCTACCTGCCCTCCTTCGATGATACGCCGGCGCGCGCTGTCGCGAGGCTGATCGGGGCGCCTGAAATGCCCGAGCCGCCTTTTCACCGACACATTGAGCGTAAAGCTTAACCGAGACAGGCTGTCGCGCTTGGCAATGTCCGGCATGGTCCCTATGTTAGGATCACGGAAATACCACCTCTGATGGGCGCTCTCTCGCGGCGCTGACAGGAAAATCGATGAATCCGAACTACCGCAATCTCGCGCTCTGGGCGATCATAGCAGTGCTTCTGATAGCGCTGTTCAACCTGTTCCAGACACCGCAGCAGCGGGGCTCCTCCCGCGATGTCGCTTATTCGGAATTCCTGACCGACCTCAATGCGGGGCGCGTCAAGTCGGTAACGATCTCCGGTGATCGCATCAGCGGCACCTACACCGACAATTCGAGCGGCTTCCAGACCTATTCGCCCGGCGACTCGACACTGGTGACGCGCCTCGAGCAGAAGAACGTCACGATCAACGCGCGGCCCGAGACCGATGGTTCTGGTGGCATCGTGTCGGTGCTGCTCGGCTGGCTGCCGATGATCCTGATCCTCGGTGTCTGGATATTCTTCATGCGCCAGATGCAGTCGGGCTCCGGCCGCGCGATGGGCTTCGGCAAGTCGAAGGCCAAACTGCTTACCGAAGCGCACGGCAAGGTTACCTTCCAGGACGTGGCCGGCGTCGACGAGGCAAAGGAAGACCTCGAGGAAATCGTCGAGTTCCTGCGCGATCCGCAGAAGTTCCAGCGGCTCGGCGGCAAGATTCCGCGCGGCGTGCTGCTGGTCGGTCCTCCCGGCACCGGCAAGACGCTGATTGCGCGGGCGGTGGCGGGCGAAGCCAACGTTCCCTTCTTCACCATCTCGGGTTCGGACTTCGTTGAAATGTTCGTCGGTGTCGGCGCGAGCCGTGTCCGCGACATGTTCGAGCAGGCCAAGAAGAACGCGCCCTGCATCATCTTCATCGACGAGATTGACGCGGTCGGACGCCATCGCGGCGCCGGCCTTGGCGGCGGCAACGACGAGCGCGAGCAGACACTGAACCAGTTGCTGGTCGAAATGGACGGCTTCGAAGCCAACGAAGGGGTCATCCTGATCGCCGCGACCAACCGACCCGACGTTCTGGACCCGGCACTGCTGCGTCCGGGTCGCTTCGACCGCCAGGTCGTGGTTCCCAACCCTGACGTCGCCGGCCGCGAGAAGATTCTCAAGGTCCATGTGCGTAACGTGCCGCTGGCGCCGAACGTCGACCTCAAGGTTCTGGCGCGCGGTACCCCCGGCTTCTCGGGCGCCGACTTGATGAACCTAGTCAACGAAGCAGCACTCATGGCCGCGCGGCGCAACAAGCGCCTCGTCACCATGCAGGAGTTCGAGGACGCCAAGGACAAGGTGATGATGGGCGCGGAGCGCCGGTCAACCGCCATGACCCAGGCCGAGAAGGAATTGACCGCCTTTCACGAGGCCGGCCACGCCATCCTCGCGCTCAACGTCCCGGCGGCCGATCCCCTGCACAAGGCGACGATCATCCCGCGCGGCCGCGCGCTCGGCATGGTCATGCAGTTGCCCGAGGGCGACCGCTACTCGATGAGCTACAAATACATGGTGTCGCGCCTCGCCATCATGATGGGCGGACGCGTCGCGGAAGAAATCAAGTTCGGCAAGGAGAACAT
>JAPLOZ010000013.1 GCA_026400435.1 Hyphomicrobiales bacterium
CCGATCGCCAGCGCCAGCAGGCACATCGTTCCGACACGGTTCGTCCAGAACCGCGCGGCCGCCGCCGGCAGCATCATCAGGCCGACCGACAGCAGGGTGCCGAGCGCCTGGAAGCCGCCCACCAGATTGAGCACGACGAGCCCGAGGAATATGAAATGCACCGGCGTTCCCAGCCGGCTGACCGAGCGGAGGAACAAGGGGTCGAGGCACTCAGCCATCAGCGCTCGCCAGAATACCGCGAGCGTCAGCAGCGTCACTCCTGTGATGCCCGCGATCAGGGTCAGCGCGGCGTTGTTCAGCGCCAGCACCGTGCCGAACAGAACATGCATCAGGTCGACGCTCGATCCGCGCAGCGAGACGATCAGCACGCCGAGCGCCAGCGAGATAAGGTAGAACGCCGCCATCGAGGCGTCCTCCTTCTGGACGGTGAAGCGCGACACGGCTCCCGCGCCCATCGCCACGATGACGCCGGCGATTAGGCCGCCGATTGTCATCGGCACAATCTGCAGCCCGTAGAGCAGGAAGCCGGCGGCTGCGCCGGGCAGGATCGCGTGCGCCATGGCGTCGCCGGTCAGGCTCATGCGCCGCAGCATCAAGAACACGCCGACCGGGCATGACGACAGCGACAGCAGCAGCGAACCGGCGAGGGCGCGCTGCATGAAGCCGAACTCGACAAAGGGCGCCAGGAAATAGTCGTACATGGTCAGGCGGCTTTCGGCCCGTGGCGGTGGTCGTGGCCCGCATGGTCGTGGCCCGAATGGTTATGCCCCGAGTGGTCATGCCCCGAATGGTCGTGTGCGCCATCGTCGTGTTCGGGTTCACACCACGGCGCGTCGTCGCGCCATGCTTCGTCGAAGCGGCGCGCTTTCGCGAGGTTTTCGGCGCTGAGCGCGTCCGATGTCGGTCCCCACGCGACCTGGCGGCGGGCAAGCAGCAGCGTTTCGGGGAAATGCTCGCGCACGAGGTCGAGATCGTGGACCACGACCATCACTGTCCGCTTTTCGCCTTGCCAGCGCTTTATCAGCGCGATCAGGTCAACGACCGTGCGCTGGTCGATGGCGTTGAACGGTTCGTCGAGCAGGATGATCTCGGCATCCTGCACCAGGACGCGCGCGAACAACGCCCGCTGGAGTTGCCCGCCCGATAGCGTGTCGATCGCCCGCTCTTCGAACCCTTCGAGCCCGACTGCCGTCAGGGCATGTTTCACGGAGGCCTTGTCCTCGGCGGTATAGCGGCCAAGCAGGCCGCGCTTCGGCCAAAGGCCAAGCGACACGAGATCCACGACACGCGCGGGAAAGCTGCGGTCGAGTTCGGACTGTTGCGGCAGGTAGGCGATGCGCGCACCGGGCGCTGCACGGCTCTCGCCGGCCATCGGCTCGAGTACGCCGACGATCCCCTTCATCAGGGTCGATTTGCCGGATCCGTTCGCGCCGACAATCGCGGTCAGCGAGCCGGCATCCACCTTCCCGTCGAGATGATGCACGGCCGGGTGGCTGCCGTAGCCAAGCGTCAGGTCGCGAAAGGTCAGGCTTGCGTCCGTCATGCGCGGCAACTCCGTCGAGGCGGCTGGATATGTGATGTTATTACATTTGTCAATTGCCAGCCGCGCTGAAACGCCCTTAAAAGTGTCATCGAAAGTCACGATCGGCACTTTGACGCGAACGCAGACGTTGCCGCTGGATGCGTAGCGTCACTGGCGTTTAAGACAGGAGTCTTGCTCATCACTCTGCTGTTTCTTGTGTCGCATCAGCGTTCCGGGAGCCATTTCCTGAAAGAAGCGCTCCGTGGCCCGAATTATCTGGCACTGCCTGAAGTCTTCCATCCAGCCCCCACCGAGCTCCCCGAGTTTGAAGAATGGCTGTTCAAGCCGTTTCACGACAGTTTGTTGCGTGCAGAGCCCCTAAGGTGGGGAAAACCGGACGGTATCGCGCAGGCCAGCGAGCTGTTCCTGGACAGGCTGCGTGACCAATCGGTGGAGCGGACAGCGTTGGCCGATATCAAGTTCAATCAGCTACATATCGACGAAGGATGGTGGAGTCAGCCCTCGTCAACGCCACGTCTGGTCCACAAGATTGCGAGTATGGGGAAGATCATTTTCCTGAGGCGTCGCAATCTGCTCCGCGCGATCATCTCTGGGTGGCAAGCCACACGAAGCGGGGTTTGGCACAACAGGACTGGAACGGCAGCGCAAGTCAATCTGACGGTCGATGTGGATAATCTGCTGCGGGAGGTCAATGGCATGGAGCAGGGGTTGGCCGCCGTCGAAGGGTGGCTGAGCCAATCCTCCGATAGTGTGCTGCACGTCCACTACGAAGACCTGTTCGATGCTAGGTCGCTTGCCTGCAACCCCCGGTCTTTTGACAGGATCGCCGCGTTTGCCGGCTTGCCTAGTGGCTTGGATTGGCGACCTTCGATGCGAAAGATCGAAACGCGGTCATTAATTGATGTCGTCGAGAACATTGACGAACTCCGCGAGGCGATTTCGGCTACCCGCTATGCTGGAATGCTGGACTAGGTCTTTGTTCGACGAACCCGCTGCTTCGCCCCGATGCTGCGCTCCAGATCAAGCGTTGGCGCGCTTTTGCTGCTGAAGGCGTCCGGCACAGCGGAGGCTGGGCGTGGTGACGATCGAGAACCAGTAGTGGATTTGCTTCACTTGCCGCCGGGCTTGGGGGAAGGTCTGCTCAACCGAGTCCCATTCGCCGATGCGCGTTATTCCAAAACCTATTCCGCCTAGTGGACTTGCATTAGGGGCGCCGCAAAACCTATGGAAGGCCACCAACAGGAAGGAACCGCCGAAATGACCATCCGACGCATCGATGCCGGCAAGCGCATGAGCGACATCGTCATCCACAACAACACTGTCTATCTCGCCGGACAGGTCGGCGAGGGCGCCAGCGTCGCTGAACAGACGAAGGACTGCCTTGCCTCCGTCGACAGGCTGCTCGCCAAGGCCGGCACCAGCAAGTCAAAGCTGCTGCAGACGATCATCTGGCTGGACGACATGGCGAATTTCGCCGAGATGAACTTGGTGTGGGACGCTTGGATCGACCCGGCCAACCCGCCGGCGCGCGCGACGGGCGAGGCGAAGCTCGCCGCGCCGAAATACAAGGTCGAGATCATCGTGGTCGCCGCCATCGACTGAGTTCCCGGCTGAAAACGCCCACTCTACCGCGGCCGCCTTTGCGCGGCCGTTCTTGTTCAAGACCGCCAAGATTTTTTTTCGATCCTCCCAAGGAATGCCCAAAAGCTTTCGTCCAACTGCCAAATGACGGCGATGATGCTGGATGAAATCGCGCCCTCCGATCTCGACCTGATCGGCAGGGCCCAGAATGGGGACAGTGCCGCGTTCGGCGCACTTGTCGAACGGCACTATGATTTCGTGCATCGCGTCGCCTGGCGCTGGTGCGGCCGAAGGGCCGACGCCGAAGACATCGCGCAGGAGGTCTGCGTGCGGCTGGCGCGCGCAATCCGTGGCTATCGCGGCGGCGGCGCCTTCACCACCTGGCTCTACGCCATGACGCTCAACGCCGCGCGCGACATGATGCGCAAGGCCAGGCGCGAGACGGCCAAAGCCGAGGCCTTCGGCGTTCACGCCGTGATCGAAGGGCAGGGTGGCCAGAATGTCGACGACCGGGGCGAGCTGCTCTGGGCCGCGGTGAGAAGGCTGCCCGACAAGCAGCGCGATGCAGTGCTGCTGGTTTACGGCGAGGGCCAGAGCCACGCGGCAGCCGCCGAAGTCATGGCCTGTGCCGAAGCAACTGTGTCCTGGCACATCCACGAAGCGAAGAAGCGGCTGAAGGCTTTGATGCTTTCCGCCGGGGATGAATGACGATGACCGACGATAGCGAACTCAAGCAGCTGGCGGGCCTCAAGGCGCCGGCTCCGCGCGCCGAGGCCAGGGCCCGCGCGCTCGCCGCCGCCATGCAGGCCTTCGACGAAAATTCCGCTGCCGCGCCCAAAGGATCGGCCAAACAGCCTCGTCTCACGGATCGCATACGCAAGATCTGGAGAGATACGATGCAGAAGAAGCTTATCGCCGCGCCGGCGCTTACCGCCCTGATCGCGCTGCCGATCGCCGGCTACACCACGTTCCATCTGATGCGGGACCAGACGTTCAGTTTCGGCGGCGGGCAGGCCACCGACGTTCCCGTCGTTCGACAGGAGGCTACTCCGGGCGAGCCCGCGAAGGACAAGCGGGCGGATGCGGAATCAGACGGTCGCACACCGCTGGACCAGTTGCAGGCCCTGCCAGAGTCCGCGCCCAAGCCTGCGGCGCCGGCGATCCCTGCTGCGCGGAAAGCAGAACTGTCGCGCGATATCGGCGGCCTCGCTGCTCCTGCGCCGGCCGAAGCGCTTGCGTCGAACATGATGGCTGACCAGTCGGCGGCCGAACCCGCTCCGACCGACATCGTAGTGCAGCCCGAAGAAAGCCGCGACCGCTTCGCTAAGTTCGAGACAAATCCGGTCCGCGATGCCGCCACCGATCCTGTCTCGACCTTCTCGATCGACGTCGACACTGCTTCCTATTCCTTCGTGCGCCGCTCGCTGAAGGAGGGGATGCTGCCGCAGGCCGACAGCGTGCGCGTCGAGGAGATGGTCAACTATTTTCCCTACGACTGGAAGGGTCCGGGCACGGCGGCAACGCCTTTCAACACGACCGTGTCAGTGATGCCGACGCCGTGGAACGACCACACCAAGCTGATGCACGTCGCGATCAAGGGCTATGACATCGTGCCGGCCGAGCAGCCACGCGCGAATCTGGTGTTCCTGCTTGACGTTTCAGGCTCCATGAACGAACCGGACAAGCTGCCGCTCTTGCAGTCCGCATTCCGTCTGCTGGTGTCGAAACTCAGGCCCGACGACACCGTGTCGATCGTTACCTACGCCGGCGAAGCGGGAACGGTGCTCGAGCCGACCAGGGTCTCGCAGCGTGCGAAGATCCTGTCGGCGATCGATACGCTGACGCCGGGCGGCTCGACCGCAGGCGAAGCAGGCATCCGGGAGGCCTACAGGCTCGCTGAACAGTCTTTCGTGACTGGCGGCGTCAACCGCGTAATGCTTGCGACCGACGGCGACTTCAATGTCGGCCAGAGCGACGACGATGACCTCAAGCGCATCGTCGAGGAAAAGCGCAAGTCCGGCGTGTTCCTGTCGGTGTTCGGCTTCGGGCGCGGTAACCTCAACGACCAGATGATGCAGGCGATCGCCCAGAACGGCAACGGCACGGCAGCCTATATCGACACGCTGGCCGAGGCTGAGAAGGTACTCGTGCAGGATGCGTCCGCGACGCTCTTTCCGATCGCCAAGGACGTCAAGATTCAGGTCGAGTTCAATCCCGCCGCGGTCGCCGAATACCGGCTGATCGGCTATGAGACGCGCGCGCTCGATCGCGAGGACTTCAACAACGACCGCGTTGATGCCGGCGAGATCGGCTCGGGTCACTCTGTGACGGCGATCTACGAGATCACCCCCAAGGGCAGCGCGGCCCGACAGATCGACGATCTGCGCTACGGCGAGGCGTCCACCGACAATGGCGGCGTCGCCCATGCCGACGAATATGCGTTCGTGAAGATTCGCTACAAGCTGCCAGGCGACGACGTTTCGAAGCTGATCGCGACGCCGGTGACCAAGGCCAGCGAGGTCGCGTCATTCGATGCCGCTGACGCCGACCGTCGCTTCTCCGTCGCGGTCGCGGCCTTCGGGCAGAAGTTGCGTGGCACCGACCAGACCGCATCCTTCGGCTTCGACAAGATCATGGAGATTGCCGCTGCCTCTAGGGGAACGGACCCCTATGGCTACAGGGCCGAGTTCCTCTCGCTGGTGCGCCTTGCCTCGGCGCTTCAGGGCGAAAACCGGTAGTGTCGATTGCAGTCGCGTGCACTCCGGCGTGCGACCGGCGGATGGGTGAGGGCGGCTGGCGGGAAGGGGGCTTCCCGCCAGTTTTTTCGAGACGATCCGTCTTGTCGCCACCACTTTTTGATGTGTAGCGTGTATTCAAGACGACCTCCCCAGGAAGCGGTGCAAAAATGGCGAGTGTTTCCCGGCGAGCGTTTCTTGCCCAGGCTGCAGGCGTTCCGCTTGTATTTATGCGCCAACACCCTGCAATTGCTCAGGCGGGCGGCATAGGATGTGTTCCGTCGATAGTCGCCAGGCGGTGTGGCCCCATCATCACCTCGGACATGCTGCCCGGCCAGGACGGCTTGAACATAAATGGTCCCTCGTTGATCAAGGTGCCGCCTTGGGTGGCCAATCCCCTGGGCGCCTACTACCTCTACTTCGCCCATCACCGCGGCAAATATATCCGCCTGGCCTACGCGGATGAGATTGCGGGACCCTGGACGGTCTATGCGCCCGGCACTTTGAAACTTGCCGACTGTCCCGCTGTGAAGGGGCACTTGGCGTCGCCCGACATTCGTATCGACGAGACTGGCAGACAGATATTGATGTATTTCCACGGGCATTCAGCAGGCGAACGGGACATACAGCGCACATTCGTCGCGCATTCCGGGAATGCAATTGACTTTGTGGCTTCGGATGAGGATCTCGGCCCGGCCTATTCGCGCAATTTCTTCCACGACGGCTTCCAGTACATGGTGATGGGTGCGCGCGGCTTCAGGGTGTTTCGGTCCGGCGACGGTGCCGGACCTTGGGAGAAAGGCCCGACCGTATTGCCGAAGGACGAGGTCGGCGAGACTGAGGGCAGACACTGCGCGCTCCTCAAGCGCGGCAACAAGCTTCTGGTATTTTACACCCGCAAGGGAGATGCGCCCGAAAGTATCCTGGCAGGAGTAATCGACCTCGCGGCCGACTGGATGGAGTGGAAGGTCGTCGGGGATCAGGTGGTACTGAAGCCGGAAGAAAACTTCGAAGGCGCAAGCGAGCCGGTCAGTCGATCGCGCAGCGGACCGTCAACAGGCGAGGAAAATGCCCTTCGGGACCCCGCAATATACGAAGAGGACGGGCGCGTCTGGATGGTGTACGCGTTCGCCGGCGAACAGGGTCTGGCGCTTGCGGAACTGACGATCGGTGAATTCACGCAGTGCTGACACCGGCGCTTTGGCCTCCTTCAGGCGAACAACCGGCCGTCGCGCGCCGAGCGCAATGCCAGCAGGATGGCCAGATAGAGGAAGCCGAGCGGCGCTGCGAAGATCAGCACGATGGGCCAGAGGTTCGACCCCGCGTTGAGGGCCAGTCCGGCATGCACCGCCGCCGGCGCCATGATCAAGAATGGCGCCACAGCGGCCCAGCGCCAGCGACCGCGCTGCGTCAGGAGCGCAATGACCTGGAGGATGAAATAGCCTGGCACCGCGAGGAACATGAAGGCGACCAAGGCACTGCCCCACGGATCTGACTCAGGCGGATTGTCCTCGCGATACTGTTCGGCGATCTTTCTCTCGGCGTCGATCAGCGTGTGCACCCATCCTGGCGGCTCGACGCTTGTTTCGGCAGACTTTGCCAGCCATTGCGCTGGCCTGGGCACTGCCAGCGTCTGCAGGGGCCGCCAAGTCTCGTCGTAGGCGGTCACGCGTATTTCATCGATGACGGCGGGTTCGCCGAAGCTCACCCAGACCAGTGCACGGCCATTGCTTGCCGGGTGCACGACCGAAGCGTTCATCTTCTGGCCCTTGTCTACCGAGACGCCGCTGGCAAACGCCCGCGCCTGCAACCGGATCGGCTGGTCCGAACGGTAGGCGATCTCCATGTAGATTGTTCCGTCTCGCGCAAGCACGAAGCTGGAGGATGGCGACATGCGCGCGACGGACAGTGCGGGCGGATCGGCGGCTGCGGCGCCGCACAACCACGCCGCAAGGAGAATCGACAGCGATACCAAACGCATGGCAACCTCCGCTGATTGCGCGGACACTATGCCTGAAAGCCTGCAAGATTGGGTTGACTATGGTCGTTAACGAATCCTTGTACGCAAGACCGCATGCGCGGCAGGCGCGGGCAGGCGGGGGCGCGCATGGATGAATGGGATATTTCGCGCGGCAGCCTGCGCTCGCTGTCCTCGCCCGAAATCAAGCGCTTCTGGGACGGCTACGTTGCCTTCCGCGAGCCTGTCGCAATCGAACGCGGCAGCCTCTGGTCGCGGTGGAGGCGGGTGGCGGACGATCTTGTTCTGTCGCTCTATTTGACGAACCGCAGCGTCGGCCTGTTCGTCCGGGGGGCGCGCGGTGAGCGCTGGGCCACGACGGTGAACCGGCTTGCCGCCTACGAGCCGGATCTAGGCGTCGCGCTTGGCGCCAGCCTGCGCGGCTACACCGGTTGCTGCTATCTCAGCAATTTTCCTCTACCGGTCATCGATCCGGCGAACTGGCCGCGCGGCTATGAATGGCTGGCGGAGCGGGAAGCGTTCTATCACCGCGTGCTGAGCGCGCTGCCCGTGCTTTGAGACAACGCCGTCTATGCGCGCCGCCGCCTCTCGCGGCGGGCTTCGCTGCTTTCGCCCGTGCTGCCGCTCTGGTCGGCGGTCTTGTTGCGCAGCGGGCCGATGCGCGAAACGATCGTCTCGACCGTCGGGCGCTCCTGTTTCACGTGCGAATCGAGCGCCTTGCGCATCGCCGCAAGGTGGCCGAACGACGTGCCGCAGCAGCCGCCGACGATCTTTGCGCCGGCGTCGACCGCCAGCCGCACATAGTCCGCCATCAGTTCGGGCGTGCCGGAATAATGGATTTCAGTGCCGCGAAATTGCGGGATGCCGCAATTTCCCTTGACGATGATCGTGGCGTCGGGTCGCGCCGCACTCATGTCGAGCAGCGACGACAGGATGTCGGACGCGCCGACGCCGCAATTCGCGCCGACCGCGACCGCCTTCTGCGCAAGACCGTCGGCCGCTCCGTGCACGTCCTTGGGCGCGAGGCCCATCATCGAACGGCCGGCGGTGTCGAAGGAGAATGTGTAGGTATAGGGCAGCCCGACCTTGATCGCCGCCTCGGCCGCCGCCTTGGCCTCGTCGGGGGCCGACATCGTCTCGATCCACGCGATCTCGGCGCCGCCCTCCTTGAGACCGCGCATCTGCTCGGCGAAGGCGTCCACCGCATCGCCATAGGTCATCGCGCCAAGCGGTTCCAAGAGTTCGCCGGTAGGCCCTACCGAGCCTCCCACAATCACCTTGCGGCCGGCCTTGTCCGCCACGCCGCGCGCTATCTCGGCAGCGCGCTTGTTCAGGTCGTGGACGCGGTCCTGTGCATTGTGCAGCTTGAGCCGCTGGCGGGTGCCGCCGAACGAGTTGGTGAGGATGATGTCGGCGCCGGCGTCGACGAAATTCTGGTGCAGCAAAGCAATTTTCTCGGGCGCCGTCTCGTTCCAGAGCTCGGGCGCTTCGCCCGATTCCAGCCCCATGTTGAACAGGTTCGTGCCGGTCGCGCCGTCGGCCAGCAGCACGCCTTTTTCGGCAAGCAGCGCGTCAATGGGATTGGTCATGGCAATGCGGCTTTCAATCGATGAGTTGAGATAAGGATATAAAGAAGTCTTTATGTCCCGTCAACGCCATCAGCCGATCCTGAAATCCGCCTCGGCCAGCGCTCGCGCGTGCGCGGCCGTCTCATGCGCGTTGATGTCGGCTGCCCTTATAAGATTGTCGAAATGCCGGGTCAGCGTGTTGATCGGATCGGTCGCGTTGAGGACCATGTACATGTCGCCGACATAGATCGCAGCCCGGTATGGCCCGAAAATCGTGTAGGGCACGGAATAGCGCAGCCGCCCGTCGTAGAGAAACAGGCGGAAGGTCGGATAGAGGTCGTCGAGAAGTTCCGCCATGTGCCTCAGCTGCGCCCGGCGCTCCTGCTCCGGAAAGCCGCTCCAGACGCCGAGCCCCCGCGCGAAGATATCGAGCGTATGGCGCGGCATGCACACTTCCATGTCGGTCTCTGGTCTGCGGTTGTATTCGATCCGGTACTGCGTCTCGCCGGCCTGCCGCTCGCGGCTGCGGTTGGAGATGTCGGCTTCGTAGTCGATCAGCGCATCGGTACGCAGAAGATCTGGAATTCCGGCAGGCACGTAGCGGATTTTGGTGCCAGCCGCCTCGGCGTGCCAACGGGCAAGCAGCGTGTGGTTGCGGTTGTCCGAGCCCTCTTCGATCTCCAGGCTCTGACGGATTTCTCCGGTCAATCCTTCGTCCTGGCTCAGCCCCAGCAGCCAGTCCAGCGACACCTTGTTCCGGCTTGCGATGCTGAGCAGCGTTTCGGCGCGTGGCAGGCGGGTCGAGGCGCCCGAAAGAAGCTGCGAAAGCGCGGACCTGTCGATCCCCACGGCGGCCGCGAACTCCGACTGGTTCTGCTCGGAGCGCGTTAGCAGTAGTTTCAACCGTTCGCGGAAGACGTCGGAAAGTTGGCGCTTGTCCATACTTTGTCCCGTGGATTCAATTTCCGCTTTGAACGACGTAGCCCGCTTCTGGCGAAACGAGAATCCAAGCTTTGGTGACAAAGTGTAACATATGCAGTTTATGGTGCGCAAAATCTACAGGTTGTGCGCTTTGTCGCCTTGAGATGGTTCATGTCTCCTGACACAATGCTGTCAGGAATCGCGAGATTCCCGACTGGGGTGGTCGAAGCATGCAGAAAAAGAAGCCGGGCATTGGCAGGGAAGCGGCGGCGGTGGAGTGGCCGACTGTCTGCCTCATTGCGGCATGTTACGCTGCCTGGCTTGGGGCAGCGGTTTTTCTTTGGCCAGCATACCCTGTCATCGCCATCATCGTGCTTGGATTCGTGCTGGCCATGCAGTCGTCGCTGATGCACGAGGCGTCGCACGGCCATCCGACCCGTAAGAGCTGGGTCAATGAGTTGCTGGTCGCGTTGCCGATCGGGCTGGTCTATCCGTTCCGCCGCTTCAAGTCGCTGCATCTGCGCCATCATGCCGACGAGCGTCTGACCGACCCCTTCGACGACCCTGAAAGCTACTACAGGGCGCTCTGGCATCACGAGGATTTGCCGTCGTCCCTCAAGGCCCTGCTGAAATTCAACAACACGATGATTGGCCGTTTCCTCATCGGCCCGCCGCTGGCGACGGCCGGCTTTCTCGCCACCGAGGCGAGGCTCATTCTGGACGGCGACAAGGCTGTGCGCAAAGCCTGGCTGCTGCACGCCCTGGGCCTGGCGATCGTGCTTCCCGTCGTTGTTTTCGCATTCGGCGTACCGCTCTGGATCTACGTTCTCGGTCCGGTATGGCTGGGTCAGTCGCTGATTTCGGTGCGGACATTCGCCGAGCATCAATGGTCCGAGCGTCCGGACGGCCGCACGATCATCATCGAGCGCTCGCCGCTGGCCTTCCTGTTCCTCAACAACAACCTGCACCTCGTGCATCACAAGAGCCCGAATGTTGCCTGGTACAGGCTGCCGAAGCTTTTTCGCGAGAGGCGCGAGCA
Source organism: Hyphomicrobiales bacterium (assembly GCA_026400435.1). GTDB lineage: Bacteria > Pseudomonadota > Alphaproteobacteria > Rhizobiales > Rhizobiaceae > Mesorhizobium_K. The sequence goes on from JAPLOZ010000013.1 coordinate 11,366, forward strand.
GTGGATCGCGATGAACAACGGCTACGTGTTTCCCGGTTATTTCGCGCTGATGAAGGAATATGCATTCCGCCCCAAGGAGCCTGTCGCCCATCCCGTTTTGCGACGCGCGCCCGAACACGGCCGTGCCTTCCGCCCGCGGGTCAGGGCCAACAATGTCTCGGGTCTGGGCACTGCCCCGGTCCCCGCCGAGCCTGCCAAGGAGTGATCTCGGGCCGGAACGCGCGCGGCTTGCGTTTTGCCGCCGCTTTCATCAGATGAAGCGATGAGCATCGCCGCCCTTCCCATGTACGACTGGCCCGAAGCCCGCGACGAGGTGGATGCGTGCTGGGCGGGTCTGCGAACGCGATTTCTCTCTGCCGGCATCGATGCTCCCGAAACGCTCGCGCGGCGCAACGCAGATTTGCCGGCGGTGCCCGGCGGAATTCTCGACCGCGACGGCTTGTTGATAGCCGCCGATCCGGCGACGCTGCCTGCTGGGGAACTCGACTTTCCAACCTTGTGGAAACATCCCGGACTGCTGTTTGCCCAGACCTGCTGGGGGCCGATGGAAGAAGGGCTCGCGAAGCACGTCGTGGTCATCGGCCAACCGAGCTACGACGGGATCGAAGGCGGCGACGGCGAGCTTTATTCAAGCGCAATCCTGATGCGGCGTGGTGCGAGGCAACACCCCTCTGGTCTGCCAGAGGGGGTGAAATCTCCGACCAGCGGCAAAGCCATCCTGCCACTCGAACTGCTCCGCAATGCCCGTTTCGCATTCAATGGCGAGGACTCCATGTCCGGCATCATCGCTCTGACCCGCGATCTCGAAGCGATAGGCGAAAGCCTGGCGATCTTCTCCGTGCGCGCCGAGACGGGTTCGCACCGCGCCTCGGTCATCGCTGTCGCGCAGGGCAGGGCGGATGTCTGCGCCGTCGACTGTCTGAGCTGGCAACTGGCGCAGCGCCATGAGCCATGCGCCGCCGATGTCGCGGTCGTGGGATGGACCGCAAGACGAAAAGGTTTGCCCTTCATCACCTCGCGTCATAGGCCGCCGGACGCCGTTGCAAGGCTGCGGCTGGTTCTGTCCCGCCAGTAGCGCGGTCGGTTCAGGCGTCGCGCCAGCGGCCGATGCTCAGCAACGTGAGCAGCAGGCAGATTGCGCCGAGCGTCAGCGGCAGGCCGGGCGCTCCAAGGTTATCCATTGCGGCGCCGGCAGCCGGTGGCACGGCGATGCCGCCGACGCCCCACATCATCGCGAATGCCGCATTGCCGGAGATCAGCGTGGAGCCGTGGAAGCGTTCGCCGAGCTGGATGATGCTCATGGTGTAAACGCCGTAGGAGGCCGCACCCCACAGAAACAGGAAAGGCCAGACGAGCCATGTCTCGATGACGGCCGGCAGCAGTGCGCAGCCAACCAGTGCCAGGACGACGCAGCAGAACTTGACCAGCCTTGCTGTGTGTCGTTCCGCGAGCAGCCCGAGCGGTACCTGCAGCGCGATGTTGCCTGCTATCAGCACCGCCAGCAGGGTCGACATAGTGGCCTCGGCGATGCCGTGCTGGGTCCCATAGACGGGCAGGAGCGCCAGAACGGCCTGCTCGAAGCCCGCCGCGATCAACACGGCGACTACCAGCAGCCATGCGCGCGGAATGAAGCCGAACACGGAAACGTCTCCGCTGCTTTCGTCCTGCATGTCGGGGAGGCGATGCAGCACGGCCGCAAGGCACAGGCCGCAAAGCGAAAACGCGGTGATGCCGACGATAAACGGCGGCCAGCCGACCGTCCCGACGACCAGCAGGCTGAGCGGCCCTGCCGCAAAGCCGGCGGATATGATCGTGGTGTAGATGCCCATGATGCGTCCGCGGCGCGACGGCGGAGCGAGAGCGATCATCCAGACTTCCGAGAGTACGTAGAGCGGGTTGACTGCAAAGCCGAGCAGGAAGCGCAGCAGGAACCAAACGTAGATGTCCTGGCTCCATCCAATCAGCGCCAGCATCACCGCCGAGAGCGCGGCGCAGGAGAGTGCCGTCGTGCCGGCGCCGAAGCGGCGCGCAGCCGCGGGAATGAGCGGCGCGGACACGATGAAGCCGATCGGCGTCATCGCTGCCGACAGGCCGATCATGCCTGGCGAAAATCCTTGCCGCTGCAGGATGAAAGAGAGCAGCGGATAGGTCAGGCCCTGTGCGATGGCGAACACCGAGACGGTGGCGATGATGCCGGCGATCGGCGCCCAGGGTGTGTCTTCAACGACTGCGGGTTGCTGCGTGTATGTCACGGATTGCCGATTGCTGGAGGGGCGCGCATCTCAATCGGGCGCTTGCCACAAAATAGCAATCGGGGGCGGCCCAGGACCAAGCAATATACTTCCGTGCCCGGAAACGCTTCTGGCCAAGCCACCGCCGGTTACAGCTTCCGTTACACGCCTGCTGCGCTCCAGCATTCGGCCGAAACAAGGCCTCCCTATCTGCATCGCCACAGTGGCGGACCTGCCAACAAGGAGTGCGGACGGTGGAACAGCGGTGGACAGTGGACGGATACGACATGCCGTCGGGCGATCTCGAATTCTGGGCGATACGGCGCGGCACCGTTGCGCAGCCTGCCAACCAGAACATGAAGGGCGCTGCCGCCGGCCGCGGCAGGCAGTTCCTGATGCGCTCGGGATTTGCGGTGCTGGTCGCGGTTGCCGTCGGGATTGCCTTTTAGGGCAGATACCGCGGGCAAGCGCATGTCGCTTCCCTCGCGCTAGTGGTCGCAGCCTCCGCAATGGTGCGACTACTAGCGGTCCATGATGGCCACGCGAAACAAGCGTTACCGTGAGGATTGCCATGACCGCCGCGCTTCATCCGGCAGAACCCGTGCTTGCCACCGACAGGGGGCGTCGCGGTGGCCGTGCCGGCAAGCGCGCCGGCGGAGCGGCGGCGTTCGAGCAACCGCCGTTCAGGCAGCTGAAGAACCCTTTTGCGCCGACGAAGCTGATCTCCGACGACGAACTCGAATCGATTCACCTCGCATCGCTACGCGTGCTCAGGGAAATCGGCGTCGAGGTTCTACATGACGAAGCACGGCGCATCATGAAGGAGCATGGCGCGGACGTGCGCGAAGGCTCCGAGCGCGTCCGCTTCGATGCCGACATGATCCTTGACCTGGTGAAAAACTGCCCGAGCGAGTTCACGTTGCATGCGCGCAATCCCGCGCACAATGTTCGTTTCGGCGGCAACAATCTCGTTTTCTCGCAGATGGCCTCGGCGCCGAATTGCTCGGATATCGACAACGGCCGCCGGCCCGGCAACCACGCCGATTTCCGCAACTTCCTCAAGCTTGCGCAGATGCACAATATCCTGATGACGACCGGCGGCTATCCCGTCGAGCCGGTCGACATCCACCCGTCGATCCGCCATCTGGAATGTATCCGCGACCTCGCGATCCTCACCGACAAGGCGTTCCACATCTATTCGCTCGGCAAGGAGCGCAATGTTGATGGCATCGAGATTGCCCGCATCGCGCGCGGCATCAGCCGCGAGCAGCTTCTGGACGAACCGTCGGTCTATACGATCATCAACACCAACTCGCCGCTCAAGCTCGACATCCCGATGATGGAGGGCATCATCCAGATGTCCAGCAGCGGCCAGGTGGTCATCGTCACGCCGTTCACGCTGGCCGGTGCGATGGCGCCTGTCACCGTCGCCGGTGCGCTGGTCCAGCAGAATGCCGAGGCGCTTGCCGGCATCTCCTTCGCGCAGATGGTCAGGAAAGGCGCGCCTGTCGGCTATGGCGGCTTCACCTCCAACGTCGACATGAAATCCGGTGCGCCGGCCTTCGGCACGCCCGAATACATGAAGGCGCAGATTGTCGGCGGGCAGCTCGCCCGGCGCTACGGCATCCCCTACCGGACATCCAATGTCTGCGCGGCCAACACCGTCGATGCGCAGGCCGCCTACGAGAGCGTCTTTTCGCTTTGGGGCGCTGTCCAGTCCGGCGCCAATTTCGTCCTGCATTCGGCCGGCTGGCTGGAGGGCGGCCTGCGCTGCTCCTACGAAAAGACCATTTTGGACATCGACCTGCTGCAGATGGTCGCCGAGTTCCTCACGCCGCTCGACCTTTCCGAGGACGCGCTGGCCGTCGATGCCATTCGCTCTGTAGGTCCCGGTGGGCACTTCTTCGGAACCCAGCACACGCAGGACCGCTACAAGACAGCCTTCTATTCGCCGGTCATCTCCGACTGGCGCAACTTCGAGACCTGGGCTGAGGCCGGTTCGCCGACCGCGATGGAGCGCGCCAACCGGGTCTGGAAGGAACGCCTCGCCACCTACGAGCAGCCTGCGATGGATCCTGCCATCCGCGAGGAACTCGACGCCTTCGTCGACAAGCGCAAGGCCGAAGGCGGCGCGCCGACCGATTTTTGATGACACTTCCCGATTACATGCAGTGCATCCTCCTGACCGGTTACGGCGGCCTGGACATGCTGAAGGTGGTTTACGACCATCCTGTGCCGATCCCCGACGAGGGGGAAGTCCTGATCGAGGTTGGCGCGGCAGGCATCAACAACACCGACATCAACACGCGGACCGGCTGGTACTCCAGGTCGGTAACCGGTGGAACCAGCGAAGGCGCTGCTGGCGGTTTGGGAGACGTGGAGCCGGGGAATTCCAGCTGGTCGGGTGCGGCCCTGAAGTTTCCGCGCATTCAGGGCGCAGACGTATGCGGCAGGATCGTCGCGGCGGGCTCGAAAGCCGACCGGAGACGGATCGGTGAGCGGGTGCTCGTTCAGTCGATGCAGCCACAGCCGCCGGATGGAGGCGGCCTTGCCATTCTCACCTTCGGGGCGGATTTCGATGGCGGCTTCGCAGAATATGCGGTGGCGAAATCGGAAATGACGCGAGCGGTCGACAGCGCGTTGACTGACGTGGAACTGGCCTCATTCCCCTGCGCCTATTCGACGGCCGAGAACATGCTCGACCGGATTGCGCTCTGCGAGGGAGAGACGGTCCTGATCACAGGCGCGTCGGGCGGGGTTGGCTCGGCGGCGGTACAACTGGCCAAACGTCGCGGCGCCCAGGTGATTGCGGCGGCCCAGCGGTCCAAGCACGATTTCGTCGCCGGACTGGGTGCGGCCCGTCTCGTCGAGCGCGATGCCGATCTGGTTGCGGAAATCGGCGAAATGGCGGTTGACGTCGTCGTTGACCTCGTCGCCGGGCCGCAATGGCCGGCTCTGATCGCATGCCTCAGGCGGGGCGGCCGCTACGTCACCGCCGGAGCAATTGGCGGGCCGATCTGCGAACTGGATCTGCGAACGCTTTATCTTCACGACCTGACCCTCGCGGGGAGCACGTTCCAGCCGAGAGGCGTTTTCGATAATCTGCTTGGCTATATCGAACGCGGAGAAATCCGCCCGGTCGTTTCCAGGGTCTACAGTTTCTCTCAGGTTGCCGAGGCGCAGACCGATTTTCTCGAAAAGCGCTATCCGGGAAAACTCGTCATGGTGCCCGACCGTCTGGCGGCGCCAACGTCCGAAAAAGAAGGGGACTAGCGATGAAAACGCAAACACGGGTTGTCGTCATCGGTGGCGGCGTCGTCGGTTGCTCGGTGCTCTACCATCTTGCAAAAGCCGGCTGGACCGACGTGATGCTCATCGAGCGTTCCGAGTTGACCTCGGGTTCGTCGTGGCATGCGGCCGGGGGTTTCCACACGCTGAACGGCGACCCCAACGTCGCCAAGCTGCAGGCCTACACCGTCCAGCTCTACAAGGAACTGGAGGAGCTTTCCGGCCAGTCCTGCTCGCTGCATCTCACCGGTGGCGTGATGATGGCCGATACGCCGGAGCGCATGGACTTCCTGCGGCTGGCCCACGCCAAGGGCCGCTACCTCGGCATGGACACCGAACTCATCACACCGTCGGAAGCCAAGGCGATGTACCCGCTGATGGACGAGACCAATTTCGTCGGCGCGATGTGGGACCCGGTCGAAGGCCACCTCGACCCGTCCGGCACCACGATCGCCTATTCGAAGGCGGCGAAAAAGCTTGGCGCGGAAATCGTGCTGCGCAACCGCGTCGTCGAGCTGACACAGGAGGTTGACGGCACCTGGAACGTCGTCACCGAGCAGGGCACGGTGAAGGCCGAGCATGTCGTCAACTGCGGCGGCCTGTGGGCGCGCGAGATCGGCCGCATGGTCGGCATCGAACTGCCGCTGCTCGCCATGGAACACATGTACCTGCTCACCGAGCCGATGCCGGAGGTAGAGGCCTTCAACAGGGAAACCGGCCGCGAGATGGTCGGCGTGCTCGACTTCAAGGGCGAGATCTACACCCGCCAGGAGCGCAACGGCGTGCTGCTCGGAACCTATGAGAAGGCGTGCAAGCCGTGGTCGCCGATAGAGACGCCGTGGAATTTCGGCCACGAGTTATTGCAGCCTGACATCGACCGCATAGCGCCCTCGCTCGAAATCGGCTTCAAGCATTTCCCCGGCATCGAGAGAGCCGGCATCAAGCAGATCATCAACGGCCCCTTCACCTTCGCGCCTGACGGCAACCCGCTTGTCGGCCCGGTGCAGGGCCTCACCAACTTCTGGTGCGCATGTGCCGTCATGGCCGGCTTCAGCCAGGGCGGCGGCGTCGGCCTGGCGCTGTCGAACTGGATGGTCCACGGCGATCCAGGCTTCGACGTCTGGGGCATGGATGTCGCGCGCTGGGGGGAATGGGCGAGCCTGCGCTACACCAACGCCAAGGTGCGCGAGAATTATTCGCGCCGCTTCTCCATACGCTTCCCCAACGAGGAACTGCCGGGCGCGCGTCCGGCGCAGACGACGCCGCTTTACGACACGATGCTGGCGCAGAACGCAGTGATGGGCGATTCCTGGGGTCTCGAGACGCCGCTCTGGTTCGCCCCCAAGGGAACCGAGCCGAAGGACAAGGTGTCGTTCCACCGCTCCAACGATTTCGATCCGATCGCCGAGGAGGTCCGCGCGACCCGCGAAAACGTCGGCGTAACCGAGATCGCCAACTTCGCCAAATACGAGGTGTCGGGGCAGGGCGCGGAGGATTTCCTCAACCGCCTGATGACCAACCGTATGCCCAAGACCGGCCGCATCGTGCTGACCCCGATGCTCAACGAATTCGGCAAGCTGATCGGCGACTTCACGATTGCCAAGACTGGCGACGAAAAATTCATGATTTGGGGTTCGTCGGCGGCCCAGAAATACCACATGCGGTGGTTCGAAAAGCACCTGCCCAAGGACGGTTCTGTCCGCATCCATCGCTTCGACCAGACGCTTGTCGGCCTCTCCATCGCCGGGCCGAAAAGCCAGGCGCTGCTGCAGAAGCTGGTCGACGTCGACGTGTCCTCGAAGGCATTCAAGTTCATGGACTTCCGCGAGATGGCCGTCGGCGGCGCGCCCTGCATGGTCAACCGCATCACCTACACCGGCGATCTCGGCTACGAGATCTGGATGGCCCCGGCCTACCAGCGCCTCGTCTACAAGGAGATCAAGGAGGCCGGCGCGGAATTCGGCATCGTCGATTTCGGCATGCGCGCGCTGCTTTCGATGCGGCTTGAGAAGAACTTCCCGACCTGGTTCCGCGAGCTAAGGCCCATCTACGGCGTCTTCGAAGGCGGCATGGATCGCTTCATCAAGCTGGAGAAGAACGACTTCGTCGGCCGTGAGGCGGCCGCCAAGGAGAAGGCTGAAGGCGGCAAGCTGCGCCGCGTCTCGCTGGTCGTCGACGCGCTCGACGCAGACGTCATGGGCGACGAGCCAATCTGGGCCAAGGTGGGCGCGAAGGACTACGGCACGGTCGGCAAGACGCATGATTTCGGCGCGCCGCGCTTCGACGCAAAGGGCAAGGAAGCGCGCGGGTCGACAGCCGCAACGGGCGCTTCCGCGGTGCGCGGCGTCACCGACGGCGAGTGGCGCGTCGTCGGCTGGGTCACGTCGGGTGGCTATGCGCACTACGTCAAGAAATCGATGGCGCAGGGATATGTGCCGGCCGCACTCGCCGAAAACGAGGGCGAGGGCCTGTTCGAGATAGAAATCCTCGGCCATCGCCGTCCCGCCCGCATAAGCATCGAGCCGCCTTTCGACCCAAGCGGCGAGAAGATGCGCGCTTGACCTGATCACGCTTCGTCGAAACGTTGCTGTGTCGAAGCAGGAGGATTGCCCATGGAAAGCTCGTTGCTGAAAATCCCTGACCTTGCGGGCAAGGCGGTCTTCATTACCGGCGCGTCTACAGGCATAGGGGCGGCGCTTGCCCGCGCGTTCGCCGCCCAGGGCGCGAAGGTGGCGCTGCACTACAACGCCAGCATTGCCGCCGCGCAAGCTCTCGCCGGCGAGATCGAGGGAGCTGGCGGCATCGTGCATCTGGTGCAAGCCGACTTTTCCAGTTCGGCTGACGTCCGGCGCTCAGTCGAACAGGCGGCTTCGAAGCTCGGCGGGCTGGACGGACTGATCAACAATGCCGGCGGCATGGTAAGCCGCGTTCGCTACGAAGACGCCACCGACGCCGACTACGACGCAATCATGGACCTTAACGCGCGCTCGGTCGTTGTCGCATCGAACGCAGCCATCCCTCATCTCAAGGCGCATGGCGGCTTCATCATCAACACATCGTCGATTGCCGCGCGAAACGGTGCCAGCAACGGCGCCGGGCTGTACGGCTCATCCAAGGCCTTCGTCTCGAATGTCACGCGCGGCATGGCGAAGGAACTCATTCCATTCGGCATCCGCGTCAACGCGGTGGCGCCTGGCGTCATCACGACGCCGTTCCACGAGCGCTATTCGACGCCCGAAATGATGGAAGCGATGCTGAAGACAGTGCCGCAAGGAAGGCTCGGCGTGGCCGAGGACTGCACGGGGGCGTATCTTTTCCTCGCATCGTCGGCGCTTTCCGGATTTGTGATCGGGCAGGTGATCGAGGTCAACGGCGGACAGTTGATGCCCTGACGGCATCAGGGCGAAGGGAATCGGCATGGAAGGCACAGGCGCAGGTTTCGGCCGCCATCGCAAGATCATGCCGTTCGAGCCAGACGGCGAGGGGGCGCTTGTGGCGCAGTCGCGCGCGAAGGCCGCCGCGCTCAACCAGCATGTGCTTGGCTATGGCGAGTCCGCGGAGCGCGAGTGGTCAGCCGCCGGCATCGCGGCGCCAGACCTGCCGGCAATGCGGAAATACCGACTGGAGCGGATCCGCGCGGAACTCAGGCGGCGCGACTATGCCGGCGTGCTGCTCTACGACCCCGTCAATATCCGCTACGCGACCGACTCGACCAACATGCAGCTTTGGGTGGCCCACAACCCGACCCGTCATTGCTTCGTTGCAACGGACGGTCCGCTCGTGCTGTTCGACTATTTTTCCTGCGAGCACCTGTCCGACCATTCCGGGGTCGTCGACCAAGTCAGGCCGGCGGTGTCCTTCATGTACATGTATGGCGGTGAGCTGACCGAGCAGAGGGCGCGACGCTGGGCGGCAAGCATCGCCGACCTGGTGCGCGAACATGGCGGCGGCAACAGCCGCATCGCCGTCGATCACCTCAATCCAGAGGGCGTTGCCGAACTCGCCCGTCTTGGCGTTGCAGTTGGCAATGGCGAGGCGGTCATGGAGAGCGCTCGGTTGATCAAGTCGCAGGACGAGATTCTCGCGATGCGGCGCGCAATCCTCGCCTGCGAGGCTGCGATGGGCGAGATGGAAGCGGCGCTGAAGCCTGGTGTCAGCGAGAACGAGCTCTGGGCGGAGCTTCACCGCGCCAACATCGCGCGCGGCGGCGAATGGATCGAAACGCGGCTCCTGTCGTCCGGCCCGCGCACCAATCCATGGTTCCAGGAATGCTCGTCGCGCAGGATCGAAGCGGGCGACCTCGTCGCCTTCGACACCGACCTCATCGGTCCCTACGGCTTCTGCGCCGACCTGTCGCGCACCTGGCTGTGCGGCGACGGCCAGCCTTCAAACGAACAGCGCGATCTCTTCCGCATCGCCGCCGACCAGATCGCATTCAACACCGAGCTGATGCGGTCGGGCGTCTCCTTCCGCGACCTTGTGGAGCGCTCTCGGATCCCGCCGCCCGACTGCTTCCCGACCCGCTATGGCGTGCTCTATCACGGCGTCGGTCTTGCCGACGAATATCCGACCCTGCCACACGCCACTGACTGGACAGAAGACACGCCCGATGGCGTGCTGGAGCCGGGCATGGTGCTGTGCGTCGAAAGCTATATCGGCCGGCTTGGCGGGCGCGAGGGAGTCAAGATCGAGGAGCAGGTGCTGATCACGCCAACCGGCAACGAACAGCTGTCGACATATCCGCTCGACCCGAGGTTGCTCGGCTGAGCGACCCCTCCGAGGGGTTGACTATCCCCCCTCCGGCCAGCTTCACTGCGGCAATCTCATTTCCTGGTTTTCATGATCGTAGCTTCGCCAGACAGACAGGAGTTCGCCGTGCGGCCGTCGCGGCGGACACTGCATGCCGAGATGCTTCGCCTCTGCGCGCGCATCGGCTATTCGCCGCACGGCTCCATCTGAATCCGCCGCTGGCCGCTGCCGGCTTGATTCAATTCGGAGACGCAAGTCCATGACTTATCAGAATTATTCGTTGAAACAGCTGCAGTCGATCGACGCGGCGCACCATCTCCATCCTTTCACCGACCATCGCGAGCTTCGCGGCGCCGGGACGCGCATGATCGTACGCGCCGACGGTCCCTACATCTACGACAGCGAGGGCAACCGGATCCTCGACGGCATGGCCGGGCTGTGGTGCGTTGCCGTCGGCTACGGCCGCAAGGAATTGGCCGAAGTCGCCTACGAGCAGATGCTGGAGCTGCCCTACTACAACTCCTTCTTCAAATGCTCGACGCCAACGCCGGTGCTTCTGGCGCAAAAGCTGGCCGAGCTCGCGCCAAAATCGGTCAACCAGGTGTTTTTCGGCTCGTCGGGATCGGAATCCAACGACACCGCGCTGAGGCTGGTGCGGCACTACTGGGCGCTTGAAGGCAAGCCTGGGAAGAACATCATCATCTCGCGCAAGAACGCCTATCACGGATCCACCGTGGCCGGCGTGTCGCTCGGCGGCATGGAGCACATGCACGGCCAGCTCGGCGGCGCGGTGCCCAACATCGTGCACGTTATGATGCCATATGCGTTCGAGCTCGCCGAACCCGGCGAGAGCGACGACGCCTTCGGGCTTCGCGCCGCGAAGGCGGTCGAGGACGCGATCCTCGAAGCCGGGCCGGAGAATGTCGCCGCGTTCATCGGCGAGCCGGTGATGGGGGCAGGCGGCGTAAAGATACCGCCGAAGAATTATTGGGCCGAAATCCAGCGCATCTGCCGCAAGTACGACGTGCTTCTGATGCTCGACGAAGTGATCACCGGATACGGCCGCACCGGCGAGTGGTTCGCCGCGCAGACCTACGGCATTGAACCGGACACGATCACCACCGCCAAGGGGCTGACTTCCGGCTACCTGCCGCTGTCGGCGCTGCTGGTCGGCGACCGCATCGCCGCGACGCTGGTGGAGAAGGGCGGCGAATTCTATCACGGCTACACCTATTCCGGTCATCCGGTCGCTTGCGCGGTCGGCTTGCGCAATATCGAGCTCATCGAGCGGGAAGGTCTGGTCGACCGCGTGCGCACCGACACCGGACCCTATTTCCAACAAGCGCTGCAGGAGCGCATCTCCGGGCATCCGCTGGTCGGCGAGACCCGTGCGATCGGCCTCATGGGCGCGATCGAGATCGTCAAGGACAAGGCGACGCGCGAGCGTTACCTGCCGTCAGGCAGCGCTGCCGTCGTCGTACGCGACCACGCAATCGCCAACGGCCTGATGCTGAGGGCGACCGGCGACACGATGATCCTGTCGCCGCCGCTGATCTGGACCCGCGAGACGATCGACACCGCCTGTGGCCTCATCCTCAGGGCGCTCGATCTCGCCTACGCCGATTTGCGAGGAAAGTGACGGAGCCCCCTTGCGGAACGCTTCGCAAGGCCCGACGTTGTTGTGCACTGCATCATAGCGTCGGGGCTCGATCATGGCGAAACGTCGTTCAGGGACAAATCCTGCGTCAAAGGGACATGCGGGCGGCTTCATGCTCGCGCCGAGCGTGGCGATGATGCGCATCCCGCTGATGATGGCGGAAGCCGGCAACACCGGCAAATGGGCGACCGAATCGGCTCTTGCGGTCAACGAGAAGGTCGCAGCGACAGCCGAGGGCTTTTTTGCAGCGCAGATGTCGCTGTTCGGGTCGTTTTCTCAGTTCTGGCCCGAGGTGTTGGCCGGCAAGACGCCGTCGATGCTCAACGGCGTCGCCCTGGAAAAATCCTTTGACGCCGCTCTGGCGCCCGCCTGGCGGCAGGTGGCGGCGAACTTCAAGCGCCTGTCACGCCGCTAGCTCGACCGGCGCGCCGCGCACCGGTCGCCGATCCCTGCCTGCAAAACAGACGGGGCGTTTCCGCATCCGGAAACGCCTCATCTTGAACAGTCTCGTGATCGTTGCTTCGGCTCAGAATACGCCAAGAAGCCACAATATAATCAGTACCGGGATTGGAATTCCCAAAAGCCACAGCAATCCACCGCGCAGCATGATGCTCTCCGTTGTTGGTTCGAGCATCAATGCGCAAGATGTGGCTAAGGTTCCGCAGCCCGGCGTGGAGGGTTCGATTGGAGGACGAAAAGGCAAAAACCGCGCCTTGAAAGCGCGGTCTTGCCATTCAACGCATGGCCCTTCGCGTACAACACGCTGCGAAGGTAACGGCTCCGGTACGCGAGACCTTATCCGGAGCGTCGGGCGGTTGCGATGTCCGCCGCGCCATCCGTTCTATCGGGACATTGTTACCGCGTGGTTATCGAGAGCTTAAGCAAACCTAAATTTGCGATTTTTCTCGAATTTTTTGTGCTCCGGAAACATCCGGCAGGCCCGACCGCATAGGCTCGCGCAAAACGTGCAGAGGTGCGGTCGCCTGCACCAAAACATGTTCGTAGCGGCCGTCCGAAGCGTCGCTCGATGACGTTTTTGGCTATGCCCGGCGCGCATTCTCGACCAATGATGCGCACGCTTTCGGCGGATCGGAACAACGGAATGACGGGTAACGCTTTTGATGCATTGCTGGCTGGGGTGAAAACCTTCCTTGCCGGCTACGGCGGCGAGCCCGCGCGCGGCTTCATCGAGGGAATAGGCTGGTCAATGCCGCCGCGCTTGCTTGCCCCGCGCGGTCTGCCCTGTCTGGCGCATCTCGGGCGCGCCGCCGAAATCGCTGGCGACGACGCCCGACCGCTCGTGCGGCTTCTGCGCGATCGCGGCCATGAATTCCACTGGGGCCAGACCTACACCGCCGCCGATTTCGGCCACAACTTCATGGACAATTACGGCTGGCTGGAAGTCTTCGGCACGCGCGGCCATTTCGCCAACGAGGCGATGGCGGGCGGGTTCCTGATCCTTGGGCCGCACATCGAATATCCAGATCACCACCACGTCGCCGAGGAGCTTTACATCCCGCTGACCGGAGGCACGGCGTGGCGCATGGGCGACGGCGCGTTCCAGCCGCGCGCGGCCGGCGAAGTGATCCATCACGCCTCCAGCGTCAGCCACGCCATGCGCACCGGCTCCGAGCCTCTGCTTGCCTTCTATCTGTGGCGCGGCGGCCCGCTCGCCGCCCGCTCCACAATCGGCAGCCAGCGGGCCTGAGGCATGGCGCGCGCGATCATGCTGCAGGGCACCGGCTCGGATGTCGGCAAGACGGTGCTTGTCGCCGGGCTCTGCCGCGCTGCCCGCAATCGTGGCATGCGCGTGCGGCCCTTCAAGCCGCAGAACATGTCGAACAACGCGGCCGTCGCCGACCTTCCGGGCGAGGCGGGCGGCGGCGAGATCGGTCGTGCGCAATGGCTGCAGGCGATCGCCTGCGGCGTTGCGCCGTCCATCCACATGAACCCGGTTCTGCTCAAGCCGCAGAGCGACACCGGCAGCCAGATCGTCGTGCAGGGCAAGGTTTTCGGCCAGGCAAAAGCGCGCGACTACCAACTGCTGAAGCCGCGCCTCATGGAGGCCGTGCTGGATTCCTGGCGCAAGGTCGGCGAGGGGGCTGATCTCGTCATCGTCGAGGGGGCGGGCTCGCCCGCCGAGGTGAATCTGCGCCCGCGCGACATCGCCAACATGGGTTTCGCCACCCGCGCGAACGTGCCCGTCATCCTTGTCGGCGACATCGACCGCGGCGGCGTCATCGCCTCCATCGCCGGCACGCATCTCATCCTGTCCGAAGAAGACCGGCGCATGATCGCGGGCTATCTCATCAACAAGTTTCGCGGCGACGTCACGCTGTTCGACGAAGGACTGACGACGATCGAGCGCTACACCGGCTGGCGCTCATTCGGCATCGTGCCGTGGCTGCATGCGGCGGCGCTGCTGCCATCGGAGGATTCCGTCGTACTGGAGCGGCTGGCGAGCGGCCAGCGGCGGGCGCTCAAGATCGCCGTGCCGATGTTGTCGCGCATCGCCAATTTCGACGATCTCGACCCGTTGAAGGCGGAGCCGCAGGTCGAGGTCGTCTTCGTCGCGCCGGGCCGGCCGCTGCCCGAGGATGCCGGGCTGGTCGTCATCCCCGGCTCGAAATCCACCATCGCCGACCTCGTCGACTTCCGGCGCAACGGCTGGGACAGCGATCTCGCCGCCCACCGCCGGCGCGGCGGACACATCGTCGGTATCTGCGGCGGCTACCAGATGCTTGGCCGCGTCGTCCGCGATCCTGACGGCATCGAGGGCAGCGTGGCTGAAACGCCGGGCCTTGGCCTGCTCGACGTCGAAACCTTGATGGAACCGGAAAAGACGGTGCGCAACGTCAGCGCTCGCTCGGTCGCCTTCGACACGCCGCTTTCCGGTTACGAGATCCATCTTGGCCGCACGACCGGCCCCGATTGCCTGCGCCCGTCAGCCGTCATCGACGGGGTAGAAGACGGCGCAACCTCCACCGATGGAAAGGTGTTCGGCACCTATATGCACGGCCTGTTCGGCGCAGACGCCTTCCGCCAGAAGTTCCTCGAGAGCCTCGGCGTTAAGGGTGGCGCCATCGACTACCGCGCCGAGGTCGAGCGCGCGCTGGACGAACTCGCAGCCCACCTCGAAAAGCACCTCGACTGCGACGCCATTTTTGCAGCGGCGCGTTAGATCGCCGTGCGTCCTATCGGACGCACAAAGGACGATCTTGAGTTGTTGATAGAGCATCTGAACAATCCGAAAATCGGATTCCACTTTTCCGTCCGATGCTCTGGCTATGCCAGCGTCCTTCGAATCATCTATGCCTTGCGCATGGCCGAAGTGTCGCTCTATGCGCCGGTAAAGAAGTTCCTCGAAAGCCTGGATTTCGTCGTCAAGGGCGAGATCGGCAATTGCGACGTGGTGGCCTTGCGCGAGGGCGAGCCGCCCGTCCTGGTCATCTGCGAACTCAAGATGCAGTTCAACCTAGAGCTGGTGCTGCAGGCGGTCGACCGCGCCGGCGCCTGCGACGAGGTGTGGCTCGCCGCCGCCATGTCCGTTCGAGGCAAGGGTCGCGAGCAGGACAGCCGGTTCCGGGCGCTCTGCCGGCGGCTCGGCTTCGGGCTCCTCGCTGTGAGCTCGCGCGGCGAGGTCGAACTGCTGCTCAGCCCTGCCGCCCCCGCGCCGCGCCGCGATCCAAGACTGCGCTCGCGGCTGGTCGAGGAGCATCGCCGCCGGCGCGGCGACCCCGCCATCGGCGGCAGCACGCGCTCGCCTGTCATGACCGCGTATCGCCAGGATGCGCTGGCCTGCGCGGCGGCGATGGCCGAGGGGCCGCGGCGTCCCAGGGATCTGGCGAGCCTGACGCCGCGCGCGGGCAAAATCCTGCTCGACAATGTCTATGGCTGGTTCGAGCGCGCCGAGCGTGGCGTCTATGTCCTGACGGATCCCGGCCGCGCAGCGCTCGTGCGTTGGCCGCAAACCAGCGCTTCGCTGGCCTAGCCTGCTTGCGGCCGGTAGGTTCCGAAGCTCCAGACGTTGCCTTGTGGATCCGCGCAAATGAACTCGCGGCTGCCATAGTCGCGCTCCACCAGTTCCTGCAGGATTTCCGCGCCTGCCGCCTTGGCGCTGGAGTAGATCGCGTCAACATCGGAGACCGCGACGTAGGTCGACTTGCCGCCGGGTTCGCCGGGTCCGCCGACCATCGCGCCATAGGCGTCGTCGCGCACGTCGCCCAGCATGATTTTGGCGCCGCCGAGGCTGAGTTCGGCATGGCTCACCTTGCCGCCGTCGCCGTACTTGGCGTCGACCCTGAAACCGAATGCCTTTTCCAGCCAGCCGATCATGGTCTCGGCGTCGCGGTAGCGGAAGGTGGGGTAGATGGCTGCTGCGGTCATGGAGTTCTTCCTCTGGTTGGAGCGTAGCCGGTTTGTGGCATGCCCGCGTCTGCGCAGATTGAAGAAATGTTACCTGCCGGCCCAGCCGCGCGGTGTTGTTCCGGCCAGTTCCGTGAAATCCCGCACCAGATGCGCCTGATCGGCATAGCCGCAATCAGCTGCGATGCCGGCCCATCCCGCTTCGCCGGTTCGCCATGCGCAAAGTGCCCGGTTCAGCCGCACGATACGCGAAACGGTCTTGGGTCCGAGCCCAACCTCGTCGGCGAAACGCTTCGCCAGATGCTTGCGGCTCCAGCCGATCCTGTCAGCAATAGAAGCGATGCGCGCCCGTCCGCCGCTGGTGGCAATCCGGTTGTATGCCCACACCACTTCGGCCGTGGGCTCGCCCGCCTTGTGCAGACGCGCGAGAACGAAGCGTTCCGCAATGTCGAAACGCCGGTCCCAGTCCGGCACATCGCCCAACTCTTCGCGCAGCGCATGTCCCTCTGCCCCAAGCGCATCGTCGAGCGTCACCATCCGGTCGGCAAGTTCGCTCATCGGCAGGCCGAAGAACCGCCTCGCGCCAAGCGGCGTGAAGTTGATCTGCAGGCAATGCGACGCGCCGAAGGAATCGATCGTTACCGGCCCGGCGAATAGCCCGGACGTGAAGCTGTCATAGTGCTCGTTGTCGCCCGGTGCGCGACCAAGTCCTATGGCAAAAGGTTCGCCGAAGCTGATGACCATGGGAATATCCAGCGAAGCAGGCTCGACCTGCCGGAAGTGTCCGGGTCCGGCCTCGCGATACCCGACGATCCTGGAAACAAGCCCCACCATTTCGGCGCGGGGCGTTCGCGCGATCATCTCGAAAACCGGCTGCCCGCCAGATTTGTCAGTCTTTTCGCTCATCGGGCCCCTCCTTCGCCGAGGATAGCAGCCGGTGCCGTTGCAGGCAAAAAAGCGTCCGGCCGGGGGGCCGAACGCTTTCCGTTGCCTGAGTCCCTGAGCACAGGGGCTCAGCTTCTGATTCGCCAGGCGATCTTATCAGGGCAGGCCTAAACGCCAAGCATCATCCGCAAGGGGTTGGCTGGGTCGATCAGCAGCCTTGCGGCCATCGCGATGCAGATCAGCACGAGCAGCGGTTTGATCAGCCGCGCGCCGTTCTTCATGGCGAGGCCCGAGCCAAGCCGCGCGCCGGCAAACTGCGCCACGCCCATCACCAGCCCGACCTTCCAAGAGACAACGCCGACAGCCGCGAACGCCGCCAGGCCGCCGAGATTGGTCGCGAAGTTGATGAATTTCGTGTGCGCGGTCGCCTTGAGAACCCCGTAGCCCGCCAGGGAGATGAAGGCGAGAATCAGGAACGATCCCGTGCCCGGCCCGAAGATGCCGTCGTAGAGGCCGATCAGCGGCATGACCGTCAGGCCGAAGACCCTGGGGCTGATCCGTTCTGCCCGGTCGACGTCGGTAAGGTTCGGCTTGAGCGCGAAATAGAGCGCTATTGCGATCAGCACGAAGGGCAACGCGATGCGCAGCGCCGTGCCGGGGATCTTGGTTGCTATCAGCGCCCCCGCCGCGCAGGCAAAAAACGCAAGCACCGTCCAGGGCAGTTGCTTCCTCACGTCGACCTGTCCCTTGGAGGCATAGTGGAGTGCGGCCGAACCGGTCCCGAACACCCCCTGCAGCTTGTTCGTTCCAAGCGTCTCGGCCGGGGAAAATCCGGCCAGCAGCAGCGCCGGTACGGCGATCAGGCCCCCGCCGCCGGCGATCGAATCGACAAAGCCGGCCGCGAAAGCGGCAAGTGCAAGCAGAACGACGATGTGGGTCGCGACATCTGACATGAAAGGCGGATTGACCCGCTTGCGGTGGGGCGGCCATGCCGCGCTGGTTGATGCTCGAGGCATCGACCACAGGCTTGCCGGTTGCGCAAGTCGCAATTCAGGCTAATGATCACCCCAAAACGGGGACTGTCATGGCTTCAGGACTGCTGGCCCAGATCAGGGAACTTTTCGAAGGCGATGCCGGCGTGCGCAAGGTCGCCGGCGATCCGATCCTGTCGGCGGAGTTGCTTTTGCTGTTCCGCATGATCCTCGCCGACGGACAGGTTTCGGAAACCGAGATGACAGCCTTCCGCCGCATCTGCCGCGACTCGTTTGGCATAGGCGAGGAAAGCATGGACGGCGTCATCGAATATCTTCACGATTTCGGCTACGAGACGAGCGGAACGCAGGCGATCGAAATGTTCCGCGGGCTCGACATCGAGCGGCGCAAGCTTCTCGCCCAGCACATGGCCGAGATCGCCAAGGCCGACAGCCAGTTGGCGGAAAACGAAGTGCGCCTGCTCCGCCGTACGCTCGACGTTCTCGGCATCAGCCCGGTCGACGCGGTGAAACCGGCGGGCGAGTAAGCTCAGGCGGCAGCCAGGGACAGTTCCACGGCCACCGGCACGTGGTCGGATGGCTTCTCCCAGGCGCGCACATGCTTGTCGATCGCCGTTGAAGACAGGCGGTCGGCGGCCTCCGGCGACAGCAACAGGTGGTCAATGCGGATCCCGTTGTCCTTCTGCCACGCGCCGGCCTGATAATCCCAGAAAGTATAGACGCCGCCGGCCTCGGTGGTCGCGCGGACCGCTTCGGTGAAGCCGAGGTTCTTCAGCCGCCGGAAGGCCTGCCGGGTCACCGGCTGAAACAGGGCGTCGTTGACCCAGTTCTCGGGGAACCGCGCGTCGAGCGGCTCGGGGATGACGTTGTAGTCGCCGGCCAGCACGAGCGGCTCCTCGAGCGTGAGCCGTTCTTGCGCCCAGCGGTGCAGCCGTTCCATCCAGGCGAGCTTGTAGGGAAATTTTACCGGGTCGTCGGCCGGATTGCCGTTCGGCAGATAGAGCGAGACGACGCGCAGCGCGCCCCTGTCGGTCGAGAAGACACCCTCGATGAAACGCGCATGCTCGTCCGACGCGTCGCCCGGCAGGCCGCGATTGACCTCGTCGAAGCGCAGCTTCGACAGGATCGCGACGCCGTTGAAGCCCTTCTGGCCGTGCGTCTCCACGTGATAGCCGAGCGCCTCGACCTCCAGGCGCGGAAAACCCTCGTCGACGGTCTTTATTTCCTGCAGGCAGACGATGTCGGGGTTTGCTTCCTGAAGCCAGTGCAGGAGGTTGCCGATGCGGGCGCGCACGCCGTTGATGTTCCAGGTGACGATCTTCATGCGTGTAGGGGTAGCATGAAGGCCTAGCCGGCATCATCCCAAAAACGGCCGGCGCAGATTGATGCTGACAGTCAGACGGAAAAGCTGGTGCCGCAGCCGCACGATGCCACGGCGTTCGGGTTCCTGATCTGGAACGATTGTCCCATCAGGTCATCGACGAAGTCGATGACCGAGCCACCCATATAGACCAGCGACAGGTCGTCGATCAGCACGGTCGCGCCGTTCTTTTCGATGGCGATGTCGTCTTCGTTCCTGGCATCGACGAGGTCGAACTTGTAGGAAAAGCCCGAGCAGCCGCCACCCTCGACGGAAACCCTGAGCGCGATCTTGCCCGGTTCGCCGGCGACGATCCTTGCGACGCGCGTTGCCGCCGCGTCGGTCACGTCCACCTTCATCGTGGTCTTTGCGTCAGCGCCCATCTGGCGTCACCTTGCTTTCGCTTTCCCATCATAGGTATGAATCGTTAAGGGGTAAGTCAACCGGAGCGCCGGCTGATCAACGCTGAGGCATCGCGAGGCGCATGGACGAAGCGGGCAAGCTTGGCGACATCGGCTTTGGCTATCGCCCGCGCGCGCCCTATGCCTGCGATCCCGCCGCCACGCGCGGCCGCTTCCAGGCGGAACCCGAGAGCCCGACCCGCACACCGTTCCAGCGCGACCGCGACCGCATCATCCATTCCACCGCCTTCCGCCGCCTCAAGCACAAGACACAGGTGTTCTTCGCGCATGAGGGCGATCACTACCGCACGCGGCTCACCCATACGATCGAGGTCGCCCAGATCGCGCGCGCGCTGGCGAGGGCGCTGCGCTGTGACGAGGACCTCGCCGAGGCCATCGCGCTGGTGCATGATTTCGGCCACACGCCGTTCGGACACACCGGCGAGGACGCCCTCAACCTCAAGATGGCGCTGTGGGGCGGCTTCGACCACAACGCCCAGTCGCTGCGCATCGTCACCCGTCTGGAGCGCCGCTACGCCGAGTTCGACGGGCTCAACCTCACGTGGGAGACGCTCGAGGGCCTCGTCAAGCACAACGGTCCGCTCGCCGATGCCGGGGGCAGGGGGCTCAAGGGGCCGGTTCCCCAGGCGATCCGCGATTTCTCGGAGCTGTTCGACCTCTGGCTCGACAAATACGCCAGCCTGGAGGCGCAATGCGCCGCCATCGCCGACGACATCGCCTACAACACGCACGACATCGACGATGGCCTGCGCGCCGGCCTGCTCACCCTGGACATGCTGGAAACCGTCGCGCTGCCATCGGGCATTCTCACCGCCGTGCGCGACCGCTATCCCAACCTCGACCCGGTGCGTGCAGGCCACGAACTGTTGCGGCGGCAGATCACCATCATGGTCGAGGACGTGATCGTCACCACGGCGGCCAATCTGGCGCGCCTGAAGCCGCAATCGGCCGACGACGTGCGCAATGCCGGCGAGACGATGGTCGTCTTTTCGCCGGCGCTCTCGGCCCAGGAGAAGGAACTCAAGGCGTTCCTCTACAAGAACATGTACCGCGCCGACGACGTGATGCAGGTGCGAGGCGACGCCGAGCGGGTCGTCGCCGAACTGTTCGACGCCTATTTCGCTGATCCGCGGCTGATGCCGGAGGGCTGGCGCGAGGGCCTCGACCGCGCCAGCGACCGCATCAAGGCGCGCGATGTCGCCGATTTCCTTGCCGGGATGACCGACACCTATGCTCTCAAGGAACACCGCCGCCTGTTTGACCATACGCCCGATTTGGGCTAGGGCGCGCCTCGCGGCTGGCTTGGTCTCCTCCTTGTGGGGAAATGGCCGGCAGGCCAGAGGGGGGCGACATGAGAGCGCCCATGTTCCAGAGTTTGCACAATGAACATCTTCGCCGACTTCAATGAGCGAGTCATAAAAGCCGTTCAGGGACTTGATCTGAAAGGCAAAGACGGCGCCGCGCTGGATTTCTCACGCATCGCGGTCGAACCGCCGCGCGACCCCAGCCATGGCGATCTCGCCACCAACGCGGCGATGGTGCTTGCCAAGCCAGCGGGCCAGAACCCGCGTGCGCTGGCCGAGACGCTTGCGCAGGTGCTACGGGCCGACCGCGACGTTGTGGGCGTCGATGTCGCCGGCCCGGGCTTCGTCAACATGAAGCTGTCCGACGCCTTCTGGCAGGCGCATCTCGTGGCGATTCTGGCGGCGGGCGCGAACTACGGTCGTTCTTCGATCGGCGCTGGCCGGAAAATGAATGTCGAGTACGTCTCCGCCAATCCGACCGGCCCCATGCATGTCGGCCATTGCCGTGGCGCGGTGGTCGGCGACGCGCTCGCCAACTTGCTGGCGTTCGCGGGTTACGACGTGACCAAGGAATATGTCATCAACGACGCCGGCTCCCAGATCGATGTGCTGGGGCGCTCGGCCTTTTTGCGCTACCGCCAGGCGCTCGGCGACCAGATCGGCGAAATTCCGCCCGGGCTCTACCCCGGCGACTATCTCGTCCCGGTCGGCCAGGCGCTGGCCGCCGAGTTTGGCCGCGGCCTCCTGGAGATGCCCGAGGACAAGGCGCTGGCCATCGTCAAGGACCGCACGGTCGACGCCATGATGGGCATGATCAAGCAGGATCTGGCGCTGCTGAACGTCCACCACGACGTGTTCTTTTCCGAGCGCACGCTGCATGCCGACGGCGCGAAAGCCATTCGCGCGGCGATCAACGACCTGACGCTCAAGGGCCACATCTACAAGGGTACGCTGCCGCCGCCCAAGGGCGAGAAGCCCGACGACTGGGAGGACCGCGAGCAGACGCTGTTTCGTTCCACCGAAGTCGGCGACGACATGGACCGGCCGCTGGTCAAGTCGGACGGCTCCTTCACCTATTTCGCGGCCGACGTGGCTTACCTCAAGGACAAGGTGAACCGCGGCTTCGACGAGCTTATCTACGTGCTCGGCGCCGACCATGGCGGCTATGTCAAGCGGCTCGAGGCGCTGGCCCGCGCCGTGACTGGCGGCAGCGTCAAGCTGACGGTGCTGCTTTGCCAGCTGGTCAAGCTGTTCCGCGACGGCGAACCCGTGCGCATGTCGAAGCGGTCGGGCGACTTCATCACGCTGCGCGAGGTCGTGGAAGAGGTCGGCCGCGACCCGATCCGTTTCATGATGCTCTATCGCAAGAACGACGCGCCGCTCGACTTCGACTTCGCCAAGGTCACCGAGCAGTCGAAGGACAATCCGGTCTTCTACGTGCAATATGCATCGGCGCGCTGCCATTCGGTGTTCCGGCAGGCGAGGGAACAGTTGCCCGGCCTGGACTTTGACCGCGGGACGCTTTCTGCCGCCGGCAGTCTGCTGGCCGACGAAGGCGAACTCGGCCTTGTCCGCAAGCTCGCGGAATATCCGCGCATGATCGAATCCGCGGCCGCAGCGCTCGAGCCGCACCGCATGGCATTCTACCTCTACGACCTCGCCAGCGCCTTCCACAGCCAGTGGAACAGGGGCGCAGACAACGCGGACTTACGTTTTGTTAAGGTTAACGAACCAATATTGACCTGTGCCAGACTAGGGCTGGTGCAGGCTGTTTCAGATGTATTGACTTCCGGCCTGGCGTTGATCGGGGCTGATGCGCCCGCTGAGATGCGTTAGGGCCAGAACCGAACAAGAACCTGTCACCTTTTGCCCACATTGCGCTGGTAGTGGCCAACCTTGCGCGACGTCCATGGCGTCCGAATGTATGTGAGTTCGGGAAAACGAATGGCAGACAAAAACCAGCAAAAGATCGCCGATCAGATCGACTTCTCCGAAGATGATCCGTTCGCCGAACTGACCCGCATCATGGGCTTCGACCCAAGGCAGCCTGCCAGGCAGGCAGCGCCCGCTCCCGCGCCCCAGCAGGCGCCGGTCGAGCAGGTTGCGGAAGATGACTTCAGTCTCGACCTGGAAAGGGAGCTGCTCGGCGGCTTCGATCTCGATGACGCCCGGTTCGACGCGCCCGACGCATCGGGCGTGGCAGAGGCGGTCTCGTATGAGCCAGAGTTCGAAGCGTCGTCTGCGGAAGTTCCCGTTGCCGCGTCAGACAACGAGATGGCGGAGGTCGATTTTGATTTCGCGGGCGCCTTCGAAGCCGAGATGGCCGAGCCGCAAGCGGCTGCCGAACCCGAGCTGAAATTCGACGGCGATCTGGACGCGGCCTTGGCGGCGACCTCCGGACAGGCGCAAACCGCCGGCCACGGCGATGACATGGAGTTTGACCTCGGTCTCACCGATGAGGACGTGCAGGCCCTCGACGCGCAGCCGCCGGTGCCCCGGTCGGCTGTCGAAAGCCGCGAACCCCAGATCGATGCAGACCTCTATGCCGCGATGGCGGACATCGACATGAACTTCCTTGCCGATGGCGCGTCTGCCGAGCCTCCGCCCGCGGTGCCTGCGCGACAGGCCGCGCCGGCTGTCGCCCATGCCTATCCCGAGGCGGCCGATCCTGAGATGGCCGCCACGGAAGGGGCTCACGGAGAAATCGAGTTCTTTGACGCCAGCGATTTCAGTTTCGTGGATGAAGCGGCGACCGCCGTCGAGCCGGAGCCGGTCGTTGAAGCCGCGCCCGACCCGCAGATCGACGAAGCCGTCTTTGACTTTGCCGCAGACGAGCTTCAGGTCGAGGCTGCCGAAATGTCCGATGAAACGGAGGTCGAGGCGTTCTCGTTCGACGATTCGGTTTTTGAATTGGAGGACGTTCCGGAAGTCCGGGCCGAACCCCTGCCGGTCATGTCGGCAAGGCCGGAGCCGGTTTCGGCGGCGGATTTCCAGCTTTCCGTGCCAGCCTACGTGCCGCGCAAACTGCCTGTTTCGCCGATGGATGTCGCAGCCGAGGAATATCGGCAGCGCGAAGCCGTCGTCGAGCCCGCGTCCGCTGACTTCAATCTCGAGGACGAACTCAACGCCTTGCTGGGCAACGTCAGGTCGATAAGCAACCAGACGCCAGCGGAGCCCAAGGCCGCCCCGGATGCGGAGGTCGCGGCGTACACGCCGGAGCCCCTCGTGCAGTCGGCCCCCGCGTTTGAACTGCCGCGTTACGTGGCGCCGGAGCCGGTCGCTTTCGACGCGCCTGAGCATCCCGCCGACATCGATGACAATCTCAGTTGGGAATTCGAAGACGCCTTTGCCGCTGAAGCGGCGGAAAACCTTGCCGAGCCTGAGGCCGAAGAGGCGCAGTACGGTGCCGGCGGCTATGAGCCCGAAGAGGCATACGCGCCGAGTTTCGACGAAGAGGAGCCGTCTCACCCGATCGATCTGGATGCGGCTTTCGATCAACTGGCGGCGGAACTGCGTCCGGCAGATCCGGAGCCGCCCTATCGTGATGCGCTGGCCAGCGCCGCCATCGGGGCGGGCGCATACGCGGCGTCGCGCTCCGACTATGATTTCGGCCAGCGCCCCTATGTCCCCGCGCCCCGTCAGGCGGCGATAACTGAGGCCAGCCCGCACCGCGATCCGGTCGTGCGTGGCAATCCACTGAAGGAAGACCCGCTCGATATCATCACCCAGCGTGCGGAGAAATATTCCAGGAAGGATCCGATTACGCCCTATGGCCGTGACATCGGCCTGGCGACAGGTACGGCGTCGGGCTATTCCGAAGCCGATGGTCGCGAGGACGATTTCGAGTTCGATCTTGCCGACACGTTCGAAGCGCATCCAGAGGTGGAGACGGTGGAGGTGGCCGATCGCGCCATCGCGCTGGCCGACGACCTCGACATTCCCGAACTCCCCGAGGACGAGGACTATCCGGCAACGGCTTACGACGATCTGGACACCGAATTCTCCAGCCTGCTGACCGACATGAACAACGAGCCGGCGGCGGCGCAGGCCGAGAGATACGGCGATCCACTCGCCGGCGACGCCTTCAGCGCGCGCCGCAACGAGAATCCGGCCCGCGACCGCGCCGGCGCATCGCCCAAGGCTGGCGACTATTATGCACACGCCGACGCCTTCGCGCTCGATGCCGACGATCTGCCGGGCAGCCGGACGGACGGAAGCTATGGAGCGGACGCGTACGAATACGACCCCGATTTCGACCAGGAGATGCCTCAGCCACCCTTGGCCGCGAAAGCCCGCGGTGCTTCCCGTTCGCGCGGCCTGCTGATTGCCGGCATCGTCGGCGGTGTCGCCCTTGTCGGCGCACTGGGGGCCTTCGCGCTGTCGTTCGGCGGTCGCACAGGCAGCGACACGCCGGCGCTGGTCAAGGCGGACGACGGCCCGGTCAAGGTGAAGCCGGAAAATACCGGCGGAAGGATCGTGCCCAATCAGGACAGCAAGGTCTACGACACCGTGTCGGGCGAGGGCGCTGCAAGCGCACCCCAGCAGGAAAAGCTCGTGACCACCGCCGAGGAGCCGATTGACGTGGCCCCGCCGGCCGTCGTGGAAGACAACGCGGCGACCGCTTCCGGCAAGAGCGAGGATCGCATCGAGCAGATCGTGCAGGATGCAGCCAGTCTCCCCGATTCCGAGATCGTTGCCGTCGCGCCCCGAAAGGTCCGCACCATGGTGGTGAAGCCGGACGGCACTCTGGTGCCGCGCGAGGACGAACCCGAAGCGGCGCCATCCAGCGAGCAGACCGATACGATTGCGGCTGCCATCCCTGACGCCGCGCCTGCTCCGGCCATTCCCGATGCGACCGGCTCCCTGGCGGCGGCGACGCCGAAGCCCGCGCCCGGCCTTGCGCCGGCCGCCCCCGAGGAAGCCACGGAAACGGCGGCGGCTGCCGCCGACGCAGACGAGGCTGGCGACATGCCGGAAACCGCTCCGATCGTCCCGTTGCGACCGGCAGACCAGCCGATCGAAATTGTCGGCGAGGTGAATCGCGATCAGGTTGCCGCAGCCAATGCGTCGAATGTTTCTTCCGGCTACTGGGCCTTGCAGATTGCCTCG
>JAPLOZ010000081.1 GCA_026400435.1 Hyphomicrobiales bacterium
GCTTGCCACTGAGTCAACTCTCTGATTCTTTCGGTCAACAGCGTTTCCTGATTTGAGTCGGCCGCGTCTCTTCGCCCGGGGTTTGTCCCTTGCCGGAGGACTCGGACTCTACCCAAAAACATGGTGCGCGCGGCGAGGGGATTGGCCGGCGGAGGACAAAACACGTTGCGGTGTTGAGGGGGGGATTTTCGTCCGAGCGGCCGGTGTCGCTCTCGTCGGGAAAGTCCTGCGCCGACGCCCTCGAGGCAGAGGGCTACCGCGTCACCCGCGTCGACGTCGATCGCAATGTTGGAGCCGTGCTTTCGGAGTTGAGGCCGGACGTCGCCTTCAACGCGCTGCACGGTCCCTTCGGCGAGGACGGCACCATCCAGGGCATCCTCGAATATCTTGCCATTCCCTACACCCATTCGGGCGTACTCGCCTCGGCGCTCGCCATGAACAAGGCGCAGTCCAAGAAGATCGCCAAGGTGGCCGGCGTTCCTGTTGCCGAGTCGCGGGTGATGGATCGCTTTGCGATCACCGACAAGCATCCGATGCCGGCGCCCTATGTGGTGAAGCCGGTCAGCGAGGGCTCCAGCTTCGGGGTCGTCATCGTCAAGGAGGATCGCTCGCATCCGCCGCAGATCATTTCTTCCTCCGAATGGCGCTACGGCGACACCGTGATGGTCGAGCGCTACGTGCATGGGCGCGAGCTGACCTGCGCGGTGATGGGCGACGTTGCGCTCGGTGTGTGCGAGATCATTCCGACAGGCCACAGTTTCTACGACTACGATTCGAAATATGTGCCCGGTGGATCAAAACATGAGATCCCGGCTAAAATTTCACTAAATATTTACCAAAAAATACAGACACTGGCGCTCAAGGCACATCAAGCAATCGGCTGCCGGGGCGTTTCCCGATCGGACTTCCGCTACGACGATCGCCATTCGGAAAATGGCGAGCTCATCTGGCTCGAAGTCAACACCCAGCCCGGCATGACGCCGACATCGCTCGTGCCCGAAATCGCCGCGCAAGCGGGGCATTCGTTCGGCGAGCTGTTGAGTTGGATGGTGGAGGACGCTTCTTGTTTGCGTTGAGATCCGGACAGAGCGGGAAGGCCGGCGCGGCGAAGCCCGCCGTCTTCGGCTTGTCGCTGTCCGTCGGGCATTTCGTGCTGCCGCGCGTCCTGCGTCGGCCTGTGCGCTTCGTCGGCAGGCTTTTCGATGGCGAGTACCAGCCGCCACGTCACGCCGGCGTGGCCGCGACCGCGGTCTTCCTCGCGTCGAGCGTGCTCTACGGAGCCTGGCTCGGCGGTCAGATTCCTGCAGCCGCCCAGGCTGTCACCGCGCGGCTCGGCTTTGCGGTCGACCAGGTTCGCGTTTCCGGCAACAAGGAAACCTCCGAGATCGACATACTCGAGCGTCTAGACCTCGATGGCTGGACCTCGCTGGTCGGCTTCGACGCGGAGGCCGCGCGCGAGCGCATCGGCGCGCTGCCTTGGGTCAAGGTGGCTTCGGTGCGCAAGATCTATCCCGATGCGCTTGAGGTCAGGGTCGAGGAGCGCGAGCCCTTCGCCATATGGCAGCATGGCAGCGAGGTCGCCATTGTCGAGCGCAACGGAAACGTCATCGCGCCCTTCGACGGCAGCCGTCACGCGATGTTGCCGCTGGTCATAGGCTACGGCGCCTCGCAAGGCGCCGAATTCATCGACAAGATCAGGCGTCATCCCGAGCTTGCCTCCCGCGTGAAGGGTTTCATCCGCGTCGCCGAGCGCCGTTGGGATCTGCGCCTCGAAAACGGCATGACGGTCCGGCTTCCAGAGGAAGGCGAGGACGCTGCCATCGCGGAGGTTCTGAGGCTCGACCGCGAGGACGGCCTTCTATCGCGCGACATCGCCTCCGTCGACCTGCGTCTCGACGACCGTCTGGTCATCCAGTTGACGCCCCAGGCGCTGGAGCGGCGCACGGCGCTTATCGCCGACCAGGACAAGGCCGCCAAGAAGAAGCCGGGGAAGAGCATATGAGCTGGCTCGGCGGACAGAAAGATTCCCCGCAAGGGCGTTCCGGCATCGTCACGGTGCTGGACGTCGGCTCCAGCAAGGTTTGCTGCATTATCGCGAAGCTTCGCCCGCGTGGCGAAAGCCAGATGCTGCGCGGACGCACCCACGAGGTGCAGGTGATTGGCATCGGCCATCAGAAATCGCACGGCGTGAAGTCCGGCGTGGTCGTCGACCTCAACCGGGCGGAGCACGCGATTCGTCTGGCGGTCGACGCGGCCGAACGCATGGCCGGGCTGACGGTCGAATCGCTCATCGTCAACCTGACGGCCGGCCGCCTGAAGAGCGCCACCTATTCGGCGACCATCAATCTTGGCGGCCATGAGGTCGAGGCAGCCGACGTGAAGCGCGTGCTCGCGGCGGGCGCCAAGCAGGCGCTCAAGTCGGAACGCGAAGTGGTTCATTCGCTGCCCGTCGGTTTCTCGCTCGATGGCGAACGCGGCGTGCGCGACCCCAGGGGCATGGTCGGCGAACTGTTGGGCGTCGACATGCATGTCCTGACGGGCGACTCGGCCCCGCTGCGCAATCTCGAACTCTGCATCAACCGTTCGCACCTGTCGGTCGAGCGCATGGTGGCGACACCCTATGCGAGCGGCCTTGCGGCGCTGGTCGATGACGAACTCGAAATGGGTGCTGCCTGCATCGACATGGGCGGCGGCGCGACGACGATCTCGGTCTTCGCCGACGGCAAGTTCGTGCACGGCGATTCAATTCCGGTCGGCGGCGGCCATGTCACAATGGACATGGCCAAGGGCCTTTCGGCGCGTCTGGAACATGCCGAGAGGCTGAAGGTCATGCACGGTTCGGCCCTGCCGGGGAGCGCCGACGACCGCGAGACCATTACCATCCAGCCGATGGGCAATGACGACGGCGAGGTGCCACTGCAGGTGCCGCGCTCGGTGATGACCCGCATCATCCGCGCCCGCGTCGAGGAGACGCTCGAGATTATCCGCGACCGGCTCGGCAAGTCCGGCTACGGCAGCGCGGTCGGCAAGCGGGTTGTGCTCACCGGCGGCGCCTCGCAGCTTCAGGGGCTGCCGGAGGCGGCGCGCAGAATACTTGGCCGCAACGTGCGGATCGGCAGGCCGCTCGGCGTTGCGGGCCTGCCCGAGGCTGCCAAGGGTCCGGCCTTCGCGACAGCGGTCGGCCTGATGATCTACCCGCAGGTGGCGGGCTTCGAGAGCCGCGATGGCAAGGTCGCGTCGAGGCTTCGCATGACCGGCACCGGCGGACGGTTCAATCGCATGAGTCAGTGGATCAGAGACAGTTTCTAATTCGGCGGGGCAAGCCCCATAGCGACCGCGATGGCGACGCGGCAGGAAGGCAAAGGACGAGGACAATGACGATCAATCTCAAGAAGCCCGACATCACGGAACTGAAGCCTCGCATCACCGTATTCGGTGTTGGCGGCGGCGGCGGCAACGCCGTCAACAACATGATCACGGCCGGGCTTCGCGGCGTCGAGTTCGTGGTCGCCAATACCGACGCGCAGGCGCTCACCATGTCGAAGGCCGAGCGGTTGATCCAGCTTGGCGCGCATGTCACCGAAGGTCTCGGCGCCGGCTCCCAGCCGGAAGTCGGCCGCGCCGCTGCCGAAGAATGCATCGATGAGATTATCGACCATCTCTCCAACACGCATATGTGCTTTGTTACCGCCGGAATGGGCGGCGGCACAGGCACCGGCGCCGCTCCGGTTGTTGCACGCGCCGCACGCGAGAAGGGTATCCTGACAGTCGGCGTCGTCACCAAGCCGTTCCACTTCGAAGGTCAGCGCCGCATGAAGACGGCTGATCTGGGCATCGAAGAGCTGCAGAAGTGCGTCGACACCCTGATCGTCATCCCGAACCAGAACCTGTTCCGGCTCGCCAACGACAAGACCACCTTCGCCGACGCCTTCGCCATGGCCGACCAGGTGCTCTACTCGGGCGTCGCATGCATTACCGACCTGATGGTCAAGGAAGGCCTCATCAACCTCGACTTCGCCGACGTGCGTTCGGTGATGCGCGAGATGGGCAAGGCCATGATGGGCACCGGCGAGGCATCGGGCGAGGGCAGGGCAATGGCCGCGGCCGAAGCCGCCATCGCCAATCCGCTGCTCGACGAATCCTCGATGAAGGGCGCCCGGGGCCTGCTGATCTCGATCACCGGCGGCCGCGATCTGACCCTGTTCGAGGTCGACGAAGCCGCGACCCGCATTCGCGAGGAAGTGGACCAGGACGCCAACATCATTCTGGGCGCTACCTTCGATGAGGAACTGGAAGGCGTCATCCGCGTGTCGGTCGTCGCCACCGGCATCGACAAGACAGCCGCCGAGATCTCTGCGGCTCCCATCCAGATCCGCCAGGCGCCGGCAAAGCCCGCCGCACAGCAGCCGCAGCGCCCCGTCGCGGCCACCGAGATCCGTCCCGCCGCGCCGATCGAGGCGCCGCGGGCCTCCGATCCGGTCGCCGATGCGATCCGCCAGGCTGAAATCAACGCCGCGCAGCTTGCTGCGCGCGCCGCTCCGCAGCCGGCAGACGACTTCCCGCTCACCAGCAAGCTGTTCCAGCAGCCGCAGCCTGCCCAGCCGCAGCAACAGCGGCCGCAGCAGGCCGCCGCGCCCGCTGCGCAGATGCAGCGCGAACCTTCCGTACCGCTCGCCCAGCCGCAGCAGGCCGCGCCGCGCATGCCCAAGGTCGAGGACTTTCCGCCGGTTGTACGCGCCGAAGTCGAGGCCCGCCGCAACCCGGCGGAGCACGAAAGCAACGGACCGATGGGCCTGCTCAAGCGCTTGACCACGGGGCTTACGCGTCGTGACGAGGAGCCCGCCCGCCTGCAGCCTGTCGCGCCGCGCGAGCCCAAACTGCGCCAGCCAGCGCCGGAGGCACGTCGCGTCGCCACGCAAGACCCGCAGCTCTATGCGCCACGCCGTGGCCAGCTCGACGAGCATGGCCGTCTTTCGCCGCAGCCACGCTCGGTGCAGGAAGACGATCAGCTCGAGATTCCCGCCTTCCTTCGCCGCCAGGCGAACTGAGCGGCCCGGGCTTCGCCGCCTATCCCGGCGGGCCGAAGATTTCTTCGCCCGCCGGACTTGAAAAGTCCCGCAAATTCAGCCGCTTATGATTCGTTAATCAGGCGTTTACGGTAACACAGAGTAAGAAAGCGTGATTTGTTGTCTCCCGCCCGTGCGACTATCCTGCGACCATTGAAAGGTCGGCGTGTGGGCGGATTCGGGGATGAGGTCCCGCCCACCGCGTCCAGCTAGGACCGGAAGCCGGAAACTGGCAAGCCAGCAAGCGGAATTTCGGTCAGGCTGACGGGCGGCATGGGGATCGAGTTGCACGATTATCAGACGACAATCAAATCGCGCGTGACGCTGGAAGGTTTCGGCGTCCACAGCGGCAAGCCGGTCTCCATTGGTTTCCTGCCGGCGGAGCCGGATACGGGTGTCGTCTTCCACCATATCAGTGCGTCCGGCGACGTGCGCGAGATCAGGGCCCTGGTGTCCGAAATCGGGGCGACCGACCTTTGCACCGCGCTCGGTGATCCCGCCGGCCACCATGTCGGCACGGTCGAGCATGTGATGGCCGCGCTCTTCGGGCTCGGCATCGACAACCTGATCATCGAGGTCGACGGCGACGAGATGCCCATACTCGACGGCAGCGCCGGCTGCTTCATTGAGGCGATTGACCAGGCCGGCATCGACACGCTCGACGTCAACCGCCGCTACATCCGCGTGCTGAAGCCGGTCCGCATCGACAGCGGCGCTTCCTTCGCGGAGTTCCGCCCGCATGACGGCACGCGGTTCGAGGTCGAGATCGACTTCGAGAGCCCGGCGATCGGACGTCAGTCTTTCGCGACCGACATCGACGCCGCGACCTTCCGCCGCGACATCGCGCGCGCCAGGACCTTCGGCTTCATGAAGGACGTGGAGCGGCTCTGGGCTGCCGGGCATGCCCTCGGCTCCTCGCTGGAGAATTCGGTGGTGATCGGCGACGACAGCCGCGTTATCAACATGGAAGGTCTGCGCTACAAGGACGAGTTCGTGCGCCACAAGCTGCTTGACGCGATGGGCGATCTTGCCCTTGCCGGCGCGCGCTTCATTGGCTGCTACCGCTCCTATCGCGGCGGGCATCGGCTCAACGCGGCGGCTCTGCGGCAGCTTCTGTCCGATCGCTCGGCCTTCGAGATCGTCGAGACGGCACGCCGCGAGCGTGGTCGTTCGGCGGAGCTGATCGCCGTCAACGCCGCTGTTTACGCGCCCTGGGTTCTCTGATCTCCGGGGCTTTGCGGCTTGCCTCGTTGCCAGCGCAGTCCGTGCCATAAAAAAGCGCCATTGCCGGACGATGGCTTTGCCGCTGAAATGCGGTTATGATTGTGTGCGGCTGTCGTCGATTACCTGCGCCGTCGAGAAGGGCTTTTATCCGACCATGTTTTTCGTGAAGAAGGCTCACGCGAAGAAGGCGGCGCGTATGGCGTTGACCGTCCTTGCCGTCGCGCTGGCGCCGGCATTTATCGCCGGCTGCATGAAGGAGCAGGATCTCAATCTCGCGACCTATGTCGAGCAGACCGAACCCGCCGACCAGCTCTACAATCAGGGTCTCGCCAATTTGAACGCCGGGCGGCTCAAGGAGGCGAGCCGGAAATTCGAAGCCGTCGACCGCCAGCACCCCTATTCGGAATATGCCCGCAAGTCGCTTGTGATGGGCGCTTTCACCAACTACCGGCAGGGCAACTACGACGAGGCCATTAGCGCCGGCAAGCGCTACGTGTCGCTTTATCCGTCCTCCGAGGACGCCGCCTACGCGCAGTACATCGTCGGGCTCTGCTACTTCAAGCAGATCCGCAACGTCACGCAGGACCAGAAGGAATCGCGCCGCGCCATCGAGGCGATGGACGAGGTGATCCAGCGCTGGCCCGAATCGGAATATGTCGAGGACGCCCACACCAAGATCCGTTTCGCGCGCGACCAGCTCGCCGGAAAGGAAATGCAGGTCGGCCGCTACTATCTTGAGCGCCGCGAGTACATAGCCGCCGCCAAGCGTTTCCGCTACGTGGTCGAGAACTATTCCAACACCCGCCATGTCGAAGAGGCGCTCGCACGCCTGACCGAGACCTATTACGCGATGGGCCTCACCTCGGAAGCCCAGACGGCCGCCGCGGTGCTCGGACAGAACTATCCGGACAGCCAGTGGTACAAGGATTCCTACGCGCTCCTGCAGACCGGCGGCCTTGAGCCGCGCGAGAACTCGGGCTCTTGGATCTCGAAGGCCGGAAAGCTGTTCGGAAGCGGCAGCGACGCCTGACCCCGACCTCGCGCTAGATGCTCGCCCGCCTGTCGATCCGCGATATCGTCCTGATCGAGAAGCTGGACATCGATTTTTCCGGTGGCCTTTCCGTGCTGACCGGCGAGACAGGGGCGGGCAAATCCATCCTGCTCGACGCGCTTTCGCTCGCTCTCGGTGCGCGAGGCGACGCCTCGCTGGTGCGCCACGGCGCCTCGCAGGGCCAGGTTTCGGCTGTGTTCGACGTGCCGGGCAATCACCCGGCCCGTGCAATCCTCACCGAGAACGCGCTTGATGACGATGGCGACATCATCCTGCGCCGTGTCCAGACGGCCGACGGCAGGACGCGCGTCTTCGTCAACGACCAGCCGTCGAGCGTCGCCCTGATGCGCGACATCGGCCGCGCGCTGGTCGAGCTGCACGGTCAGCACGACGAGCGCGCCCTGGTCGATCCGGGCGCGCATCGCGACCTGCTTGACGCCTTCGGCGGCCACGTCGGCGAGGTCAGGAATTGCGCGCGGGCATGGCGCGACTGGCGCGAATGCGAGCGGCTGCTTGCCGAGCACGGCGCGCGGGTCCAGGCAGCGGCGCGCGAAGCCGACTACCTGCGGGCCTCGGTGGCGGAACTGTCCAGGCTCGATCCGCAGCCGGGCGAAGAAACCGAGCTTGCCACCATACGGACAGCGATGATGCGGGCCGAAAAGGTGGCCGGCGAAATCAAGGATGCGCAGGACGTGCTGTCCGGCCAGAATTCGCCGCTGCCGCAGCTCGCGAGCCTTCTGCGCCGCCTGCAGCGCAAGTCGGCCGAGGCGCCTGGAATGCTCGAGGATGTTCTGAAGTCGCTTGACGAGGCGCTGATCCATCTCGACGCCGCCCAGTCGGGCGTCGAGGCTGCTTTGCGCGCCGCGGAATTCGATCCCAGAAAACTCGAACGGTCGGAGGAGCGTCTGTTTTCGCTGCGCGCCGCCGCCCGCAAGTTTTCGGTCGCGGTGGACGACCTGGCGCGTGCGCGAGACACGATGGCGGCCGACCTCGCCGACCTCGATGCCGGCGAGGAGAAGCTCGCCGTGTTGCAAAAGAACGCTGCCGCCGCGCGCGACGCCTACGACCGCATCGCAGCGAGGCTCACCGAATTGCGCGGCGTGGCGGCCATGGCGCTCAAGAAGGCTGTCATGGCCGAGCTGCCCGCACTGAAGCTCGACCGCGCCGAGTTTCTGGTCGAGATGTCGACTGAGACCGACAGCCGCGCCGAGGCAGGCGCGGATGTGGTCGAGTTCTGGGTGCGCACAAATCCCGGAACGCGGCCCGGGCCGATGATGAAGGTTGCATCCGGCGGCGAGCTGTCGCGTTTCCTTCTGGCGCTGAAGGTTGCGCTCGCCGACCGTGGCTCCGCTCCCACGCTGGTCTTCGACGAGATCGACACCGGCGTTGGCGGCGCTGTCGCCGACGCCATCGGCCAGCGTCTGGCGCGGCTTTCGTCGCGTGTGCAGGTTCTGTCCGTCACCCACGCGCCGCAGGTTGCCGCGCGGGCCGCCACCCATTTCCTGATTGCGAAATCCGGCGGCAAGAAAAGCGTTGCGACCACCGTTGCCGAAATGGATCCCGCGGCCCGGCAGGAGGAAATCGCGCGGATGCTCGCCGGCGCGACGATCACCGAGGAAGCGCGCGCGGCGGCTGGAAAGCTGCTCAGCGAAAACGCTGGATTTTAACCTCCAGGGAAGGGCGCCTTGTTCTGCCGGCACTCCGCGCCGAAGGGCGGCAACCTCCCGTCGATGAAGTAGTCGGCGATGTAGTCCTTTGCGCATTGGCTCGGGTTGGCGAGCACCGTATGGCCGAAGCCGTTGACCACGAGCAGTCTTGCGTCGGCGAGTTCGTGCGCCATCCGCACGGAACTCGGGAAGGCGGTTGCCGGGTCGAACGTGTTGCCGATCACCAGCACCGGGCCTGCCGTCGGCTTGTTCCAGGGGCCGAGATACGGGTCCTTCGCCCTGGCAGACCAGCCGACGCAGGACGCTACGAACGGCCAGCCCGAAATCCCGGCGCGCTCGAAGCTTTTCAGCGCCTGCGCCGACGCCGCTTCGACCGTTTCAGGGTTCGGGCTTTCGCCACAGATCACCGAAAGCTGGCGACCCGCGCTGGTCGCATAGGGCGCTGCGACAGGTTTTGCCGGTGCTGCGTCCACCGCCTGGGGCTTTGGCGGCGGCGCGGGCTTTTGACTGGCCTCCCACTGCGCCTGCAGGAACTCCGCCACGCCGACCCAGCCGGGAAAGCGGCTGAAGCCCGGCACGGGGTCTACGATGTAGACCGTCGAGCCGACATAGGCGAGCACGGAAGGCTCGTCGATCGTGTCGCCGTCGAGCGCGATCCCCTTCCGGGCGCGCGCCAACAGCTCCGCCCACTTCTTGCTCGTCGCTTCCGGCGAGCCGGCCGAGAAGGCGCAGGCCTTGGCGCTGACGGCGCCGCACTGGTTCATGAACTCGACGATCGTCGACGCGCCGCCGAAATCCGAACCGATGCGGATGAAAGTGCTGAGCCCAAGGTCCTCGCCGGCATTGCCCGCCCAGCCGCTCGGAGCCACCGCCCCATCCAGCACGACCGAGCGGACGCGCTCGGGAAACATGTTGATGTAGGTTGCGCCCAGAAACGTGCCGTAGGACGTTCCGTAGTAGTTCATTCGTTCTTCGCCGACCGCCTGGCGCAGCAGGTCGAGATCCCTGGCATTGTCGGCCGTCGACACATGCGCCAGCAGATCTCCGTTGCGCTTCACGCAGGCCGCGTTGAACGCCTGCCGTCCGGCCGTGTCTTGCGCCAGCGCTTGGGGAGTCGTCGGCAACGAGCCCGACAGGTGGGAGGCCTGGAAGGCGGCTTCCTCTTCGGCGCTGTCGAAGCACTGCACGACGGGTGTCGTGCGTCCGCCCATGCCGCGCGGATCCCAGCTTATGATGTCGTAGCGCTCGCGCAGCCGCTCCGAAAAGCCGCCGATCAGGGCGGGCAGGAATTCGGTGCCCGCATCGCTTGGGCCCCCCGGATTCCAGAAGATGGTTCCGTCCTTGCCGGCCGCGTTGAGCGCCGGCGCCTTGATCAATGCGAGGCTGAAGTTGCCGGCTGCCGGATCGGCATAGTCCATCGGGACAGTGGCCGTGGCGCAGAGCAGCCCATCGGTCGAAGCCGCGTGCTTGGCTGCGGCACGGCATTGTTCCCAATTCAGCGTCGGCACCGGAACGGACTGCGCCGTGGCCAGCGAAGCAGGCAGGCTCAGGATCGCCGCCACCGCCAAGCGTATCATTCTTCCCCCTCCTGATCCTGCACCGGAGACTACAGCGTGGCTTCTCTCGCTTCAATTCCGGCATCTGTCGACCAAAGCAGGACGATAAAACGTGCCCCTCACACCGCCGCCATGCACTCGATCTCGATGTCGAACTCCATGAACCAGCCTGCCACGGGCACGAAGGTTCGCGAGGGAAAGTTGTCGGGAAAGTGCCTCATATAGACGCGGTTGATGGCGTTGTAGAAGCCGGCGTTCGCCGCATAGATGCGCAGCGTCACGACATCCTCGAACGACGACCCCGCCGCCTCCAGGCAAAGTTTCACCGCGTTCAGAGAGGCCTCGGTCTGGACCTCGATGTCGCCCTTGACGATCTTGCCGGTCACCATGTCGACCGGCGGCGTCGCCGCCACGAAGAGAAAGCCGTTGGCCTTGGTCACCGACGAGCACGGCACGCCCAGCGCCCGCATCATCGGCGACAGAACCGGCACCTCGATGATTTCTTTCTTCACGCCAGACGCTCCGCGAATCCCGATAGCCAAGCCTAGCTCAGGGATGCGTGACGAGTCTCGCGGGGAGGATGCCAGGAGAACGAATCCCCTCTCTTGCGTTTTCGAAGCACTTGCTCGGGGACAAGCCCGCTCGCAAGCGCGTGAAAACGCTATCTCCCCCGCATGGTGGGAGATAGCCCCAGCGTCGCCGCCCCGCATTTCTGCAACGCCACAGTCTGCATCAACCCCCTGAAACGTGGATGAGATTTTCGCCGCCGTTGCGGCCAGCGTGATCTCCCCCCATGCGGGGGAGAAAGCGATTTCAACAGCTTAGCCGCGTTCTTCACGCGGCTAAGTGTTAGAAATCGCAAGAGAGGGGATTTCTTGGGGATGATTTCATCCCCGCCCCTCGCACCTCCCGCATAATCCATGTCACCGCCCTCGCGGGAACCTGGTGCGCACCGGGTATCAGGGAGGGCGGCGGCGCCGGATCGGCCGTGCTGACGGGGGCGCGGCTGGGTGATGAGCCCAGAGGTCCGGGCCCTGACCAAGGTCGCGCGGTGCTCTTCGCGCTGCGTCCCCTCCAGGTAGGGCAAGAACGCCGGCGACGCCCGGGAAACCGCGCCGCAATACCAAATCAAGATGGCGTGGTCCCGGACGTTACTTCCCGACCTGATCATCAAACCAACGGCCAGACGCTTCGGCGGGCGTGGCAACGGCCAC
>JAPLOZ010000061.1 GCA_026400435.1 Hyphomicrobiales bacterium
GCGAGTGCAAGGCTCGAGGCGGCAAACAGCTCTGGAGGGGGGAGACGCCGAGCAGCATGCCGCCGACGAGCGATGGCCAGTAGGGTGTCATCATAATTGGTCCTTGCAGAAGATTGCGTAGAGGGCGTCGATAAGCTCGGCGGCCTTGGCCTCGGTGAGCCGATAGAAGATCTGCCTTGCATCGCGCCGCGTTTCGACAATGCCCGCCTCGCGCAATACGCCGAGCTGTTGCGACAGCGTCGGCTGGTGGATGCCGAGCCTCTGCTCAAGCGCACCGACCGAGTGTTCCCCCTCGGCGAGCGCGCAGGCGAGCATCAGCCGCGCCGGATGGGCGAGTGTCTTGAGCAACGCGGCGACGTCGATGGCGCGCGCCTCCATGACGGCCGGGGTCGGCCGCGACACGGTTGCAGGCGCGCTCACCATGCCGCACCCTCCAGTGCGTCGAGCGGGAATTTCAGGTAACGCCGGCCGTTGGCTTCCGGGTCGGGCAGCCTGCCGCCGCGCACATTAATCTGCAGCGCATGCAGGATCAGCTTGGGCATCGGCAGCGTGCGGTCACGCGCATCGCGCAGCGCGACGAAGCGCGCTTCGTCCATGCCTGCAAGATGCGGGTTCAGCCGCTTCTGCTCGCCGACCGTGCTTTCCCATTTGGGATTGCGCCCGCCCGGCTGGTAGTCGTGACCGGTGAACAGTCTGGTTGCGTCGGGCAATGCGAGGATCTCCTGGATCGACGCCCAAAGGACGCGCGCGCTGCCGCCCGGGAAGTCGGCACGCGCGGTGCCCTGGTCCGGCATGAAGATCGTGTCGTGCACGAAGGCGGCGTCTCCGATCACGTAGGTGACGGACGCCAGCGTATGGCCAGGTGAGAAGAGCACGCGCGCATCGATCGAGCCGACCTTGAACGTGTCGCCGGCCGCAAAAAGCCGGTCCCACTGCGATCCGTCGACCTTCAGCGACGGCCAGTTATAGACGCCCTGCCAGAGCTTCTGGACGTCGACGACATGGGCGCCGATCGCGGTCTTTGCGCCGGTCTTCTGCTTCAGGTAGTTGGCGGCGCTGAAATGGTCCGCGTGGGGGTGGGTGTCGAGGATCCACTCGACGGTCAGCCCTTGCCCGGCGACATAACTAAGGATGGCGTCGGCATTGGCCGTGCCGGTTGAACCGGACTTCTCGTCGAAGTCGAAGACCGGATCGACGATTGCGCAGCGCTTCGTCGCGGGATCGCTGACGACGTACTGTATGCTCCAGGTGCGCGGATCAAAGAAACCCTTTACCTGAGGCGCCGCCTTGGCGGCGCGATCGAGCCAGACTGTCGCACCGGCAAGATCGAAGCCGTGCGCCTTGCCGAACGCTTCGACTTCGCCGCGCTTCATGCGCCCGTCGAGCACTTCGCCGAGCGCATAGAGCGTCAGCGCGCGCGTGCCGCTCTTGCAGTGGGCAAAGACCGGGCCTTTCGCGTCGGCAAGCGCCTGCTGAAACGCCCGGATGTCGGGCTCGGTGATGCCCGCGCCGGTCACGGGAATGAAGGCGTAGGCGAGCCCAGCCGCCTTTGCCGCTGCTTTCTCGACCGCGTTGCCCGGCTGCGCTTGATCCTCGCCGTCGGGCCGTGCGTTCACGAGTGTCGCATAGCCCTTGCCGGCAAGCTCGCTGAAGGACCCCGGGTCGGGCTGGCTTGCCACCGTCAGGCGGTTGTCGATCTTCACGGCGTTCATGACGCAATCTCCATTCGCGCTATCAATATACACTTACATATAATATATATCGATGCGACGCAAGCGGGTTAGATTCACGACGGACGGTTGCCGGCCGGTACAACGCCGCCCCTTGCAAAAGTCAAATCCTTGAACAATTGTGGCACCACTGTTTCAGGATAATGAACGATGCAGGATTCCAAGACGCTGCCCGCGACGCGCGACCGGCTGAACGCCTTTCTTGATCAGCGCGAAGTCCCGGTCGCCCATGCGGCGACCGGCCCGCTCGCTGGCCTGACGCTCGGCGTGAAGGACATATTCGACGTCGAGGGCTACGTGTCGGGCTGGGGCAATCCGGACAAGTTCGCCGAAGGCAAGGTGGCTGCGGCGACCGCGCCCGCGGTGCAAAAGCTTCTCGACGCCGGCGCACGTTTCATCGGCAAGACGCAGACCGAGGAACTCGCCTTCTCGATGATCGGACAGAACGTGCATTTTCCGCATCCGGTCAACACCCGCGCGCCTGACCGGATTACCGGCGGCTCGTCGTCGGGATCGGCCGCCGCCGTGGCGGGTGGACTGGCAGACATCGGCACCGGATCCGACACCGGCGGCTCGGTGCGCGCGCCGGCGAGTTTTTGCGGCCTGATCGGACTGCGCACCACGCATGGCGCGATCTCGCTGCAGGGCACGATGCCGCTGGCGCCTTCCTTCGATACCTTCGGGTGGTTCGCCAGCGACGCGCAAACCTACGAGACTGTCGGCGCGGTCCTGCTCGGCGATGCCGTCTCTCCAGCTCTCTCAGGCAGACCTCGGCTGCTCGGCATATCGGAGCTGGACGAGCTGGTTTCGGGCCCGCGCGAGGCGAAGGCATACGGCCGGATGGTGCGCGCTGTCGGCGAGGCGCTCGGCCCGGTCAAGGCAGCGAAGCCGCCGCCGTTCGCCATCGACGAACTGTACTGGGCGACGCGGCGGCTGCAGGCGCACGAGGCGTGGGCGGCGCACGGCGCATGGATTTCGGTAAAGGGACGGCGCATCGGCCAGGCGATCTACGACCGCTTCGCTTTCGGCAAAACGGTCACTGCACAGGATGTCGTCCAGGATACGCAGCTGCGCGAGGCGTTTCGCGTGGCATTGGGCGATCTGCTTGGCGACGACGGCGTGCTGGTGTTGCCGACCGTGCCCTGCGCGGCGCCGAAAAGCGACAGCACGCCCGAAGAACTCGGCGCGTTCCGCGAGCGCGCCATACGCCAGCTCATGTGGTCGGGACTATCAGGCTTTCCGCAGATCAGCCTGCCACTCGGCACGGTCGAGGACGCGCCGTTCGGCATCTCGCTGCTCGGACCCGAAGGCAGCGACATGGCGTTGATCCGGCTTGGGCGTAGAATTCTCAAAGCGGCGGAGAAATGATCGCATGGACACGCT
The DNA here is from genome assembly GCA_026400435.1 of Hyphomicrobiales bacterium. GTDB lineage: Bacteria > Pseudomonadota > Alphaproteobacteria > Rhizobiales > Rhizobiaceae > Mesorhizobium_K. Next base: position 3,114 of record JAPLOZ010000061.1, read on the forward strand.
GACCCGCATGCGGGGGTTCATCGACGTGGTGGAGGCGGAAGGGTTTTCCGCCGCCGCGCGCAAGATCGGCCGCTCAAAGGCGCTGTTGTCCAAATACGTGCGCGAGCTGGAGGACGAACTCGGCGCGCTGCTGTTGAACCGGACGACGCGCCAGTTCTCGCTTACCGAGGCCGGGCATACCTATTACAGACGCGCCTCCGAGATCGTCCGCGAGGTGGACAACCTGGCCGACAGCGTGCGCGAATCATCGGGCGACGTACGCGGCAGGATAAAGCTGTCGGCGCCGCGCACTTTCGCCGATGCGCCGATCGGCCAGTCGCTGATCGACTTTGCCGTGGCGCATCCCGAAATCGTGCTGGAGGTCAAGCTCGACGACCGTTTCGTCGATCTCGTCGAGGAAGGCTTCGACCTCGCGGTGCGCATTACCAGGCTGGAAAATTCCTCGCTGATTGCACGCAGGCTGCTGCCGTTTGGCATCAGGCTGTGCGCTTCGCCCGGGGTCATACAGCAATACGGCATGCCGACGCGGCCGCAGGATCTTGCCGGCAAGCCCTGCGTCATAGACACCAACGGGCGCTGGCTGGCCAACTGGCCGTTCGTCGGGGAGAACGGCCAGACATTCACCGTGTCGGTCAACGGACGCATCGAGGTCAACAGCCCGATGGCTGCGCGCGCCGGCGCAGTGTCGGGGCTGGGCTGGGCGGTGCTGCCCGACTTCATCGCAGAACCCGACATAAAGGCCGGCAGGCTGGTGCCGGTCCTGGACGACTGGATACCGAAGGGCGGCGGCATTTTTGCGGTCTATCCGCACCGCCGCTACCTGCCCGCCAAGGTGCGCGTTCTGGTGGACTTTCTCGTGCAGTGGTTCAAGGATAAGGGCTGAGCCGCCGATCCTGGCGGCTGGCGGGGCGGTCAAAACGTCGCGCGGCCGGGACCCGCCGCGGTCCCAATTTCGCCTGCTTTGTGGTAACGCTGGCTGGCTCATTGCGACAAGCGGGAATGCAGGGGACGATGCGCAACGCCAGCACGGCTTTGGGGTTTGCAGCCCTTCTTGCCTCGACGGTCCCAGCGAGCGTCCATCCGCACGTCTTCGCCGAGGCCAGGCTTGACGTCATCGTCAATCCAGACAATTCCGTGAAGGCGCTGCGGCACCTGTGGCGGTTCGACGACCTGTTCTCGTCCACCGTGCTGGTGGAGTTCGACAAGAACAGCGACCTGAAGCTGGACGACGGCGAATTGCAGGATGTCGCGCAAACGGTTCACGACTCGCTGGCGGAGTACAACTATTTCCAGATCGTGACGGCCGACGGCAAGGACGTTGCGATGCAACCGCCGCCCTCCCTGATGGCGAACTACGAGAACGACCAGCTCATCATCCTCTTTGAATCCGAGCCGAAGCAGAAGCTGCCCCTGAAAGGCAAGGTCGACTTCGGCATCTATGACCCGACCTTCTACACCGCGATCGACTACACAGAGGACGCCAACATGGCCGTCGACGGCATGCCGTCGACCTGCAAGCGCGCGGTCATCCGGCCTGATCCGGACCAGGCGATATCGCAGAACCAGGCGACGCTGACGGATGAATTCTTCAACGACCCGACCGGTACCGACCTGAGCAAGATCTTCGCCACCAAGCTCGAACTGACCTGCTAGGCAAATGGACATTCACGCCGGACCGGCCTGACGCGAATCTCGACATGCCAGACCCAAGGGACGCTCGCATGAAAAAGACAACCATCCGGTACGTGTTCGGGACCATCGCTCTGGCCTATGTGGCGACACATCTCATCGGCCACGCGCATGCGAGTTCGCTTGGCATCGGCACCAATGAGGCGACCATCCCCTCGACCGGCCTGTTTGGCGGCTGGCTGAACTGGATCAACGTACAGCAGCAGCAGTTCTATCGTTCGCTGACCGGCGCGATGAAGGCGATGCGCGACGACGGCAGCCGGCTGTGGGTGCTGGTCGGCCTGTCCTTCGCCTACGGCATCTTCCACGCAGCCGGCCCCGGCCACGGCAAGGCCGTGATATCGTCCTACATGCTGGCCAACGAGGTGGCGCTCAGGCGCGGCGTCATGCTGTCGTTTGTGTCGGCCTTCCTGCAGGCGCTGACGGCGATCCTGATGATGGCGCTGGTGTTCCTGGTGCTGCGCGGCACCTCGGTCTCGATGACCGACGCGACCTGGTTCCTCGAAGTGGCGAGCTACGTGATGATCACGCTGTTCGGCGCCTGGTTGCTCTGGCAGAAGGCCGGCCACAGGCTCGCCGGCCTGTTCGGCGCCAACCCCGCACACAGCCTGTCGGCAGCGCACGCTCATGCGGGACATTCACACGCCGGACATTCGCATGCCGGGCACGGGCACAGCCATTCGCATGCGCACAGCCATGCCGCGCATGGACACGCGCACAGCCATGCCGAAGCGCATTCGGGTCACGATCATGGGCATGACCATCACGGGCACGCACCTCATAGCCATGGCCTTCACGCGCATTCGCACCAGTCGCATGCAGGAATTGAGGTCTGCGAGACGTGCGGGCACAGCCACGCGCCGGATCCGGCGATGCTTTCGGGCGACCGCTTCAGCTGGAGGACCGCGTGGTCGGCCGTCGTGGCGGTCGGATTGAGGCCATGCTCCGGCGCGCTGATCGTGCTGACCTTCGCCTTCGTCAACGGACTGTGGGTCGGCGGCGTGCTGTCGGTCTTCGCCATGGCGACAGGCACCGCGATCACTGTGTCGGCGCTGGCGACGACAGCGGTCCTGGCGAAGAACTGGGCCGTGGCCTATGCCGGCGACGGACGCTTGGGAAACCGCGTTCACGCGACGATCGAGATCGGCGGCGCGGCACTGGTGTTCATCCTCGGCCTGCTGCTGCTCAGCGCCAGCCTGGCGGGGTAGCAGAGCCTTACAGGCCTCGCCTGCGCTGGCTCCTGCCGCGCAACCAGAACACCATGAAGAAGGCTCCCACGAACAGCACAGCGATGATGCCCGCGGCGATCGTGGAGACATTGCCGACGGCGATCATGATTGTCGGCATGTAGAACGCGCCAAGCCCGAAGACGGCGAGCAGGATCGCCGCGGCGATTGCTGAGCTGCGGTTCTCGGGGGTCATTTGGCCATCACAGCGAGAAGCCGCCGTCGACGCTGATCACTGTGCCGGTGGTGAAGCCAGCTTCGTCGGAGGCGAGGTAGATGACGACGGGAGCGATTTCGGCGGCTTCGGCGACGCGTCCCATCGGCTGGCGCTGGACGAACATATCGAGCGCTTTCTCCTTGCTGCCCCACTCCTTGCCGAGCGTCTCGACACGGTCTTCCCAGGAGGGCGACTTGAACGTGCCGGGCGCGATTGCGTTGCAGCGAATACCGTCGCGGATGAAGTCGGCGGCAACGGATTTCGTCAGGCCGATGACGGCGGCCTTGCTGGCGCCATAGGCGTAGCGGTTCGGGATGCCCCGGATGGACGATGCACCCGACGCGATGTTGACGATGGAACTTGTCCCGCCGCTGGCCTTCGCACGCTCCAGCATGCCGGGGAGAAACGCCTTGATGGTGCGGTGCATCGACTTCACGTTGAGATCGAACGAAAAGTCCCAGTCCTTCTCACTGGTGGTCAGCACCGTGCCGTGGTGGACGAAACCGGCGACGTTTACCAGGATGTCGACCGGCCCGATCTTTGCGGCATAGGACTCGACTGCCTTGGTCGACAGCACGTCTAGCTTGGCCTTCTTGGCGCGCGCCAGACCTTCCAGCTTGTCGCGCGAGACATCGGATGCATAGACCGTCGCGCCCTCTGCCACGAAGCTCTCGGCGATCGCCCGGCCGATGCCCTGCCCCGCCGCCGTGACGACGGCGATCTTTCCCTTCAGCCTGCCTGCCATTTTGTTTCCTCTGATGCCCGCTTCGCGGTGGTTTAGAGCATCCGGCCGAAAAGTGGAATCCGGTTTTCGGGTTGCTCCGATGCTCCATCAAATATTTGTATCGTCCTTTGTGCGCCCGGCAGGGCGCACAACGATCTAGTGAACGCGCCCGATCGACGCGTCCGTGCACGCGCCATATTCCGGCTCGACGGTTGCATGCTCTATGTCGTGCTTGCCCGCAAGCCGCGACTTTATCGCGGTGACGGCCGCGAAGGCGTCGGCGCCCTCGTTGAGGCAGGCGTGCAGCGTTGCCATGTTCTTCGTGCCGTCGAGCGACCAGACATGCATGTGATGCACCTCGCGGACGCCGGGCACATGCGCCTCTATGTCACGCGCGATGCTGTCGCGGTCCATGCTTTCCGGCACGCCTTCGAGCAGCAGATTGCCGGACTCGCGCACCAGCGACCAGGCACTGCGAAACAGGAGCACGGCGACCAGGCCCGAGAGGATCGGGTCGATCGGCATCCAGCCGGTGTAGATGATGACGACCGCGGCGATGATCGCGGCGACCGAACCGAGCAGGTCGCCCAGCACGTGCAGGATGGCGCCGCGCATGTTGAGGTTTTCGCGGTCGCCGCCATGCAGCACCAGGAAGGCGGCGATGTTGAAAACTAGTCCGAGCCCGGCGATGACCAGCATCGGCCCGCCCAGCACCGTCGACGGGTCGTTGACGCGGTGGAACGCCTCGACCACGATCCACGCGCCGATGGCGAAGATGGCAATGCCGTTGGTGTAGGCGACCAGCGTCTTGACCCGGTCGAAGCCGTAGGTGAGGCGCGCGGTGGCCTTCCTGTCGGCGAGGTGGAAGGCATACCAGGCGAGGCCGAGCGAGATCGAATCCGTCAGCATGTGGCCGGCGTCGGCCAAAAGCGCGAGAGAGCCGGTGTAGAGGCCGCCGGCGGCCTCGGCGACCATGAAGCCCGCCGTCAGGACGGCAGCGATCAGGACGCGCTTCTTGTCGGTCCCGCCATGCACATGCCCCGGACCATGGCTGTGGCCGCCATGACTGTGGCCGGCGTGGTTTTGGGGGACGTGACCGCCGCCGCCGTGATCATGCCCGGCATGTTCGTCGGGGTCACGGTCGCCATGACCGGGAGAAGCAGCCACCAAAAACCTCGTCTGTAACGGAATAACCTTTCACGCCAAAGACTTACGGAAATCCTCAAGGCGGCGCTTCTGCTTTCCTTCACTATCAAAATTGGTGGGATCGAGCCAGCCCTCATATGCAGCCTTGAGCGCCGGCCATTCCTTGTCGATGATCGAATACCAGGCGGTGTCGCGGCTCTCGCCCTTGATGATCATGTGCTGGCGGAAGACGCCTTCCGGGGTGAACCCGAACCGCATGGCGGCGCGCTTGGAGGGTTCGTTGCGGTTGTTGCATTTCCATTCCCAGCGCCGGTAGCCAAGATCGTCGAACACGTGGCGCATGAAAAGGTAGTGCGCCTCGGTGGCGGACGGCCTGCGCTGCATCAGCGGACCCCAGTGGATATGGCCGATCTCGGCGACGCCGTTGGCCGGATCGAAGCGCATCATCGTCTGGCGCCCCGCAACCTTGCCGGAAGCCTTGTCGATGGCGGTGAAATAGAGCGGGTCCTCGCTGGCCTCTGCCTTTTCCAGCCATGGCTGGAACGCCGCGCGGCTTTCGGGCGGCGTCTCGCCGAGCCAGCGGAAGCGCTCGTCGGCGTTGGCGACCGTCGCTGCCTCGAAAAGCCCGTCGCCGTGCTTGGCCGCCGACAGCGGTTCGAGACGGACATAGCGCCCGTCGAGCGCCTTGCGTTCGGGCCGCGGCCGCGGTGTCCAGTTCCTGAAGTCGGTCATCATCAAGGCCTTGCAACTTGAGAATGGAAGCATAGCTGTATATGCTTCCGGTCAGCCGGGAGATAGAGCCAGTGGCCATCACCATACGCAACCAGAAGACGGAAGAACTTATCCGCAAGATCGGGCGCCGCACAGGCGAAGGCCCCAGCGCGGTCGTGCGCAGGCTGGCGGAGCGCGAGGCAGGCATCAACGACAATCCAAAACCTGTTGCGCCTGAAATCGTAAAGATGCGCATGCAAAGGCTGGAAGAATTGAGGCTAAAGCATACGCATCCCGACGATCCCAAGCTTTCCTGGGACGAGATCGAGCAGGAGATGGACTCGATCTTCGGCGACGACCTCGACCTTCCGCGCAAGCCGCGCGGCTGACGATGCGTTCAATCGTCGTGGATACATCGGCTCTGGCGGCAATATTCAAGGCTGAAGACGATGCCGACGTGCTCGCCGAGGCGATGAGCCAGGCGAGCCTGGTTGTTGTTCCCGCCAGTTGCCTCGTCGAAGCGGCTTTGCTCCGCCAGGTCGGGCGCGGATTCTTCGCCTGGATCGAGGACGCGATGAAGGACCCACGCTTCGAGATCGGCGAGATCAGTGCGCCGGTTGCGGAAATCGCGACGAAAGCGGCGCGGACCTATGGCAGAGGTTCAGGGCACCCGGCGCAACTGAATTTCGGCGATTGTCTCTCCTATGCCGTGGCGGAGTTTCGTGACCTGCCGCTTCTCTTTACTGGCAATGATTTCTCGCAGACGCCGATCGAACCGGCGGTCGCAAACAGAAGGACTTGAAATGCTCCACACCGTCGCTGCCTTCGACCGCCTGGGCGAAGAGAACGCCTTTGCCGTGCTGGCCCGCGCCACCGCGCTGGCTGCCCAGGGCAAGGACATCATCAACCTCGGCATCGGCCAGCCCGACTTCAAGACGCCGGGACATATCGTCGAAGCCGCTATCAAGGCGCTGCGCGATGGGCACCATGGCTACACGCCGGCAACTGGCCTGCTCGCGACGCGCGAGGCCGTCGTGCGCCGCACGCTGACGACCACCGGCGTCGAGGTGTCGCCCGAGAATGTTATGATCCTGCCCGGCGGCAAGCCGACCATGTATGCGGCGATCGTCATGTTCGGCGAACCGGGCGCGGAGATCATGTATCCGGATCCGGGCTTTCCGATCTACCGCTCGATGATCGAGTTCACCGGGGCCAAACCCGTACCCATCCCGGTTCGCGAGGAAAACGGTTTCGCCTTCTCGGCCGAGGAGACGCTGGCGCTGATCAACGACAAGACGCGGCTGATCATCCTCAACTCGCCGGCCAACCCGACCGGTGGCGTGACGCCGAAGGCCGAGATCGACAGGCTGGTGAAAGGGCTGGAAAAGCATCCGGATGTCGCGATCATGTCGGACGAGATTTACGACGTCATGACCTATGACGGCGAGAAGCATACCTCGCTGCTGTCCTATCCCGAGATCCGCGACCGGCTGATCGTGCTGAACGGCTGGTCGAAGACCTGGGCGATGACCGGCTGGCGCATGGGCTGGTCGATCTGGCCGAACTCGGCAGAGAGCAGCCATCTCTACGACAAGGTGCGCAAGCTCGCGGTTAACTGTTGGTCCTGCGTCAACGCCCCAAGCCAGTTCGCCGGCATCGCTGCAATCGACGGACCGCAGGACGAGGTGGAAAAGATGATGAAGGCGTTCGACCGCCGCCGCAAGGTCGTGGTCGACGGGCTTAACGCGCTGCCCGGCGTCTCCTGCATCACGCCCAAGGGCGCGTTCTACGCCTTCCCGAACGTGTCGCAGACAGGCTGGAAGGCGAAGAAGCTCGCCTCGGAAATGCTGGAGCAAGCCGGCGTTGCGCTGATCGGAGGGCCGGACTTCGGAATTCTCGGCGAGGGCTATATCCGTCTCTCCTACGCCAATTCAGAAGAGAACATCCTGAGGGCACTGGAGCGGATGAAGGAGTTTCTGGCCAGGACGCGCACACACACCGGCGACGCCTGATCCTAGAGCGCGTCGCGTGAAAACGGATTCAGACGACGCGCTTTGGGTCGTTGTTTGCTGCATGTCGTTGTCGCAAAAACCGAGGTCACTTTTGCGCGGCATGCATTAGAGCCGGGTTGTCGCGAGCTTGAAACTGGCAAACAGGAAAAAGCAGCCGAGACCGGCCTCGATCCAGCGGCGAATTCGCACATAGGTTTTGCGAACAGGAGTTGAGGACAACAGCAGCGCATAGCTTCCATGCCCGAGGAACGAGTTCAGGAAAGCCACCGCGACGAACAGCGCGACCACCGGCAACGGCGCATCGCCGACACCCCCTACGCTGGCGATCGCCAGCCAGAACATGATTGCCTTGGGGTTCGAAATCTGCAGGACGAAGCCCGCAAGCCCGGTGCGCCAGACGCTTTCGCGCCCGACAGGCTCGATGACGAACTTCGGCGTCGAGGCCGCGTTGCGGAATGCCTTCCAGGCCAGCCAGGCGAGATAGGCCGCCCCGACCATGCGCAGGACCGTCATCAGTTCGGCGACCTGGGCAAGCACCGCCGTGACGCCTGCAACCGTCGCTACCGACAGCACGATCGACCCGCAGGCCACGCCGAATGCGGTGACCACGGACGGCAGCCTGCCACGGCTGGTTGCTACCCCGAGGATGAGCGCTACGCTCGGTCCCGGCGACAGGATGCCCATCGCCTGGATCGACCAGGCAAGCAGCAGTTGCGGCAAATATTCGGCGAGGTGCATCGCTCTTTCCACAATCGCGAGATGTTCAGCGCAGGCACGGGATATCACAACCGCTCCCGACAGCATCATGGCAGGAGACGGCCGCGGCTTGGGACAACGCCAAAAAAGGAAATTTTCTGCGAAACTGATCCGTACCGCTTTTCGTTCGTAGTGTGGGGGACTGGAGAGGACCTGCTGCGATGAAAGCCCGATATGTTCTGCTTGCCGCCCTTTTGCCTGTAGCTTCCGCCCACGCATCCCAGGAGGCGGATCCGCGCGGCATCTGGATGCGCGAGGACGGGAACGCCCGCGTCAAGATCGCCCCGTGCGGCAAGGCAATGTGCGCCACCAATTTGTGGATCGGCGACACCAGCAAGGGTGAGGAAGTCGGCGACAAGCTGATCATGACGCTGACGCCGCAATCACCGACAACGCTCGCAGGCGAGGCTTACGATCCCAAGCGCGACATGCGCTATGCGATCAAGGTGACGGTCGGCAAGAACTCGCTGATAACGCGCGGCTGCATCGTCGCCGGCATGCTGTGCAAGAACGTCTCCTGGACCCCGGCGCGTTAGATGCGTTATGTCGTTGCATATCTGGCGACCGGTATCGCGTTCCTCGCCATCGACTCTATCTGGCTGATGACCATGGCGGACCGACTCTACAGGCCGCTGCTTGGCGACCTGCTGACCGAGACCTTCAACGTCGTGCCGGCCATCCTGTTCTACATCATCTACATTGCGGGCATCGTCATCTTCGCAGTCAGGCCCGCATGGGCGAGCGGTCGCTGGAAGACGGCTGCGCTCTTTGGAGCGCTGTTCGGCTTCTGTGCCTATGCAACCTATGACCTGACGAACCAGGCGACCATCAAGGACTGGCCTGCGCTCATCACCGTGGCGGACTTGTGCTGGGGCACTGTGTTGTCCGCGCTTGCAGCTACCGTTGGCTTTGTCGCAACCAGGCGTTTCGTCCGGTAGTTATTTCTGATTTCCCTGCCCCCGAGCAACGATGCCCGACAGGAGCAGACCGACAAAGACCGTCAGCGTGGCGGCGCTGATTGCGTTGAGTGAAAGCAGCGAGCCGTATTCAGCGGCACTGTAGGTCGCGAGCGGCGCGCCATAGCGCCCGTGGAGCAAGAAATACATCGCAAGCGCGATGCCGACGATCGGCAAGCCGATGACTCGCTCCGAGGGACGAAACAGCGCGGCGGCAATAAGCGCGCAGGGTATAAGGAAAAGCTCGACGCCGGAGGAGACGCCCATCGCCTTGGCGCTGACCGCCACATTGGCGATGCCCACCAGCGGCAGCATAGCCCGACCGACAACGGGATGGCGTCGCGACACCGCCGGAACTGCGGCGAACAGCGGCGTCGACAGGAAGGTGAGCAGCGCTGGAGCCAGCCGGTCGCCGACGATCGGGTAGAGGTAGAGCGGGTAGAACGGCTGGTTCGACGCGACGACCAGCGCAATCCAATTTGCGGCCGCGACGAGGGGATCGTCGTTCGCGGCATAGGACTCGAGCCTGCGCCGGAGTGCGGAAGCGAGGGAAGCGATAGCCATCCACATCACTACGCGCGGCGGGCGCGTGTGGATCACCCGCCCCCCTTACCCCCGCCCGACGAACGGCATCTTGGTAGCCATGACGGTCATGAACAGCACATTGGAATCGGACGGTAGGCTCGCCATGTAGGCGACTGCTTCCGCGACGCGTTGCGGGTCCATGACCGGTTCGGTCGCCATCGTGCCATTGGCCTGCGGCATGCCTGTCTGCATGGAGGCGGCCATCTCGGTGAGCGCGTTGCCGATGTCGATCTGGCCGCAGGCGATGTCGAAGGGCCGGCCGTCAAGCGCCAGCGTCTTGGTAAGGCCGGTGATGGCGTGCTTGGTCGCCGTGTAGGGAACCGAGCCCGGGCGCGGCGCATGGGCGGATATCGAGCCGTTGTTGATGATGCGACCGCCCATTGGCCTTTGCCGGCGCATCGCCGCGAAGGCAGCACGGGCAACCAGGAACGAACCGGTCAGATTGACGGCCACGACCTCGTTCCAGACCTCGACCGGCACCTCGTCGATGGTGGAGGTCTTGAAGCCGATGCCCGCATTGTTGAACAGCAGGTCGACCCGGCCGAATGCCTTGTCGACCTTGGCAAACAGCGCGTCCACCTCGGTCGGCTTGGTCACGTCGCAGGCGACGGCAAGCGCTTTCGCGCCGAGAGCCGCCGACCTCCCGGCATCGGCAACCGCCTCATCGAGCAGGTTCTTGCGGCGCCCGACAAAGACCGTGTTCCAGCCTTGCGCGAGAAGCTTTGTGGCGGTGGCCTTGCCGATACCGGTTCCGGCGCCGGTGACGATCGCGGTCCTACCATTGTCCATGCTGGTTTCTCCCGGTGACCGGGAACACATTGCAAACGGCAGGGATGGAGGCAAGCAGGAGGGCGGGATTATCCGACAAAAAGGGCGGTCATTGGCGACCGCCCCGAATTTGCGGACCGAGCTTGGGAGGAGGAGGTTCGATCCGACTGATGGGAATCATGCTCCCTAATGGTTAACGACACGTTAACGGCTGCAGGGCCTGCGGCCGGTGCAACCGGCGCGTGCTACCAGCGGCTCCCGCCGGACCCAGGGACCTGCGGCACGGAGGTAGGCGCGGGGTCGGTGGAGGCGTCGACCGTGACCGGCGACTTGGCGGCCGAAACGGTCGCCTCGATATGATCGACCAGCGCGTCCGGCAACTGAAGGCGTCCCGCCAGCAGGTCGAGATAACCGCGCTCGGCGCGCGAGTCCGGCTCGATGGTCAGGCGCGAAGCGGTATAGAGTTCGACGCGCTGCGCCTCGGTAGTGGCAAGGCCTACCAGTTCTTCGAGGTCGAGCGGCTTTTCCAGCTCGTCGCGCAGGAACGCCCCGGCTTCCGGGCCGATGCCGGCCAGGGTCAGGCGATCGCCGATCTTCTTCTTCTCATCGTCGTCGATATGTCCATCGGCCTTGGCGGCAGCAATCATGGCGCGTATCAGCGCCAATGAGAATTCCGCCTCGCCCTGTGGCGCCTGCGATGGGTGGAAATCGGTGTCGGCGGGCGGCGGCAGCAGTTCGGGCTCGCCCTGCTGGCCGGCTTCCTGCTGCGCCGCGCCCGGCTGGCCGCCGTTCTGGTAGTTCTGGTAGGCCTTGTAGGCGAGGCCGGCGATGGCAGCGAGCCCGCCGACCTTGACTGCCGAGCCTGTCACTTTGCGCCCTGCTCCGGTGCCGAGCAGCACGGCGACCAGCGCGCCAGCCGCGAGCGGATTGTCCTTGGCCATCTGTGCGGCTTCGCCGGCTTTGTCGCGGATGGTGGACTCCGTGCCGGGAATCTTCGAGCCGAGCAGGTCGTCGAGCAGCTTCTTGGGGTCGAACATCAGGGCCTCCACGTTTGCGGTTCTGGTGAGGTAAGGTATGGCGGCGACATTACAATGACGCGCGCCGGATTTCGAGGCGACGCGCCTCTGCGACCTACCGTCCGATATGCGGGCGCGCGCCCCGCGCGGCGGCTAGTTCGACCTGCCGGTGCCGCTCGGCGTAGCGGGCGCGGTCCTCGTCGGTGCGGCCGTCGTGGCAGCGCTCGCAGGAGATGCCTTCGCGGAACTTCGGCGAGAGGCGGTCGGCAGCGGCGACCGGCGAGCGGCAGGCGCGGCAGAGACCGGCGTCGCCGACCTGCAGGCCGTGTCCGACTGAGACGCGCTCATCGAAGACGAAACACTCGCCCTGCCAGAGGCTCTGCTCGGCCGGCACATCTTCGAGATATTTCAAGATGCCGCCCTTGAGGTGGAAGACGTCATCAATGCCGAGCGAGCGGACATAGGCCGTCGCCTTCTCGCAGCGTATGCCGCCGGTGCAGAACATGGCGACCTTTTTGCCCTCCAGTTCGCCGCGATGGCGCGCCACCCACTCGGGAAAATCGCGAAAGCTCGATGTCTCGGGATCGATGGCTCCGGCGAACGTGCCAAGCCTGACCTCATAGTCGTTGCGGGTGTCGATGACGACTGTCCCGGGGTCGGCGATCAGCGCGTTCCAGTCAGCGGGATCGACATAGGCGCCGGTCCCCTTGAGCGGATCGATGTCAGGCACGCCCATGGTGACGATTTCCTGCTTCAGCCGGACCTTCATGCGGTGGAACGGCATGGCGCCGGCTTGGCTGTATTTGACGTCGAGCCCGGCGAACTCAGGCATGGCGTCGAGATGCGCGACGAGTTCGG
>JAPLOZ010000108.1 GCA_026400435.1 Hyphomicrobiales bacterium
CGAGGATACCGCCGCGCACGGCGAATTCTCCGACATCGCGCACGGTTGGCACGCGCTCGAAGCCCGATTTCTCCAGCCGGGCGATCAGCTCGTTCATGTTGACGTTGCTGCCCGGCCTCGCGTGGAATGCTTGCGCTTCGATCACTTCGGCAGGCGGGATGCGCTGCAGGAACGCATTGGCCGTGGTGAGAATGATGGCGCGATGCGGCGCCTTTCGCAGCGCGGCCATGGCAGACAGGGCGGCAAGCCTGCGGGCGGCGGCATCCGCTCCGGGCGAGACGCGGTCGTAGGGCAGGCAGTCCCAGGCCGGAAACTCGAGCACCGGCAGGTCGGGCGCCACGAAGGCAAGAGCCTCGATGATGGATGGCAAGCGCTGGCCGTCTCGCGCCACGAACAGGAGGGGGCCGTCAGGCGCCGTCTCGGCCGCGACCGACGCCAATGCGAAGGCCTCGAAGCCATCGGCGACGCCATCGACGATAAACTGGCCGGTTCTGCCTTTAGGCAGGCCGATTTTTTCCAAAAGGCTCATGAATTCATACTTCAGGTGACCCGGGTGGCCACGATCTTCTTCAGCAAGGGCGTGTCGAATACGGCAGGTGTCGGGTTTGTGCCCGTCACCCATGACAGGATGTCCGCGTCCTGCACTTCGAGCAGATGCTCATATTGGTCCATTTCGGCATCGGTCAAGGTGGCGATCTCGCGGTCCGCGAAACCGCCAAGGATGAGGTCCATCTCACGGATGCCGCGATGCCACGAGCGGAACAGCAGCTTGCGTCGCCGCCCGTCCAGTCCATCGCTCGACCGCCGCGTGCCGCTCATCGCCATTTCCCTCGCACGCGGCGCATATAGCGTGGATGACGGCCGGTGTCATGCTTGCAACGGGACCTGTGGGGCTTAACATCGGGTTGTGGCGATCATTGCTTACAACACCCACCTCTGGCCTGCCGGCCATCTCCCCCTCAAAGGGGGAGATCAGACTGCACCTCGGCTTCCGCCAATCTCCGACGTGGCAAGCCAAGGGCGCGACGTCTCAAAGCGACAGCCGTCATGAGACCATCCCTGCTCGACCCCCTGTTTGCACCCATCACAGCGCTGGAAGGCGTCGGCCCGAAGGTCGCGGCGATGATCGAAAAGGTGGTGCCGGCCGACCTCGGCGACCGCTCGGCGCGGGTCGGCGACCTGCTGTTCACGCTGCCGCATGCGGTCATCGACCGGCGCAATCGACCGGGCATCGCCGGTGCGGCTGAGGGAGCTATCGTAACGCTCGAACTGAGGATCGACCGTCACCAGCCGCCGCCGCGCGGCAACCGATCGGTGCCCTATCGCGTCTATGCGCATGACGATACCGGCGAGATCGCGCTGACATTCTTCCGCGCGCATGCCGCCTATCTCGAGAAGGCGATGCCGGTCGGCGAACATGTCGTGGTTTCGGGCCGGATGGAATGGTTCAACGGCCGACCGAGCATGGTGCATCCCGACCACATTGCCCCCTTGGGTGGCGACGACACCCTGCCGCTGGTCGAGCCGGTTTATCCGCTGACGGCGGGGCTTTCCGGCAAGGTGCTGAGGCGGGCCATAGGGCAGGCACGGTCGCGGCTCCCTGCCCTGCCCGACTGGCTGGATTCATCGGTGGTCAAGAAACAGAGTTTTCCGGAATTCGCAGCGGCGCTGGAGCGGCTGCACGATCCCGCCGATCCGATCGACGTTTCGCCCGAAGGCGCGGCTTGGCGCAGGCTTGCCTATGACGAATTCCTCGCCGGACAGCTTTCGCTGGCGCTGATGCGGGCAAACGTGCGCCGGCTTTCGGGACGGCCGCTGACCGGCGACGGGAGGTTCGAGGACGCTATCCGCAAGGCGCTGCCCTATTCGCTGACCGGCTCGCAGGAATTCGCGATCGCCGAAATCATGGCCGACCTCGCCGAACCCGAACGCATGCTGCGGCTGCTGCAGGGCGATGTCGGCTCCGGCAAGACGGTGGTGGCGCTTCTCGCCATGGCGCGCGCGGTCGAGGCCGGCGGTCAGGCGGCGCTGATGGCGCCAACCGAGATCCTGGCCCGCCAGCATCTGGCGACGATCATCCCGCTCGCCGAACGCGCCGGGCTCAAGATCGCGATCCTGACTGGCCGCGAAAAGGGCCGTGAACGCGCCGCCACGCTGGCCGGGCTTGAGGACGGATCGATCGACATCGTGGTCGGCACACACGCACTATTTCAGGAACATGTGACGTTCCGCGACCTGGTTTTTGTCGTCGTGGACGAGCAGCACCGTTTCGGCGTGCACCAGAGGCTGGCGATCAACTCCAAGGGCGATGCGCCCGACATGCTGGTGATGACGGCGACGCCAATACCCCGCACGCTGGTGCTGACCGCCTTCGGCGACATGGACGTGTCGAGGCTGACCGAGAAGCCGGCCGGTCGCCGGCCTATCCGGACGGTGACGCTGCCGCTGGACCGGCTCGACGAGCTGACCGAGCGCATCGGCGAAGCCGTGGCGGAGGGTCAGAAGGCCTACTGGATATGTCCGCTGGTCGAGGAGTCCGAAGAAATCAAGCTGACCTCCGCCGAGGATCGCGCAGCGATGCTCAGGCAGGAGTTCGGCGATCTGGTCGGGCTGGTCCACGGCCGCATGAAGGGCCCCGACAAGGACGAGGCGATGCGCGCCTTCAAGGAGGGCGAGACGAAGATCCTTGTCGCTACCACGGTGATCGAGGTCGGCGTCGACGTGCCGGACGCGACCATCATGGTGATCGAGCACGCCGAGCGCTTTGGCCTTGCGCAGCTTCACCAGTTGCGCGGGCGGGTGGGTCGCGGCGCAAAACCTTCCTCCTGCGTGCTGCTCTACAAGGACCCGGTCGGCGAGACCGCCAAAAAGCGGCTGTCGGTGATGCGCGAGACCGAGGACGGGTTCCTGATCTCGGAGGAGGACCTGAGGCTGCGCGGCGAAGGCGAACTGCTGGGCACCAAACAGTCCGGCACGCCGGGTTTCCAGCTGGCGCGCATCGAGTTTCACGGAGATCTGCTGGAGGTCGCGCGCGACGATGCGCGGCTTATCCTGTCACGCGATCCCGACCTGAGGACGGAGCGCGGCCAGGCGCTGCGGGTGCTGCTCTACCTGTTCGGGCGCGACGAGGCGGTGCGGCTGCTGAGGGCGGGATAGCCGCCGGGCAGCGTCACTTGAATTTCAGGCCGGACACGTTTTCGACCGTCGGGTTGGCCAGCCCGACCTCGATCGGCGCGCCATCCTTGGTGACGACCTTCCGCTTGTATTCGGGTGCCACGAGGCCAGCCGAAACGATTAGCTTGGCGCCGTCCTCGATGGACATGTCGAGCATGACGATGTCCGACCGATAGACGTACATCAGGAACCCGGTGGTCGGGTTGGGCGTGCAGGGCATGAACACGCCAACAAGCGGGTCGCCTTCCCTGTCCAGCCTGGCGTTGATTTCGCTGTGCTTCTCACCCGGAACAAACACCAGCGACCAGACGTCCTTGCGCGGGTATTCGACGAGCCCGACATGGCGGAATGTGTCGTTCTTGTTGGAAAGCACCGTCTCGAATATCTGCTTGAGCGCCTTGTAGACGCCACGCACCAGCGGCATCCCCGACAGCAGGTGCTCGCCGAAACGGACGATGGAACGACCAACGAAATTCGCCGTCAGGAAGCCGATCATGGTGATGAAGAACACGGCGACGAGCAGCCCGAAACCCGGAACCGCAAACGGCAGATAGGTGTCCGGGCTCCAGGCTGCCGGAATGTAGGGCTTCACCCAGGAGTCAATCCAGCCGATAAACGACCAGACGATGTAAACCGTGATGGCGAGCGGTGCGGCAACGATGAAGCCGGTCAGGAAATAGTTCCTGAGCCGTGTCATGCCGGAAATGACGCCTGGAGAATCGGACATTGGCTACCGCTGTTCTTGGCTAGACAAGATAGGGGAGCGGGGCAGGCATTTAAA
>JAPLOZ010000092.1 GCA_026400435.1 Hyphomicrobiales bacterium
GTTCTTCGGCAAGGAGCCGCACAAGGGCGTCAACCCGGACGAAGTGGTGGCGCTTGGTGCGGCCATCCAGGCCGGCGTGCTGCAGGGCGACGTCAAGGACGTGCTGCTGCTCGACGTTACGCCGCTGTCGCTCGGCATCGAGACGCTTGGCGGCGTGTTCACCCGGCTGATCGAGCGCAACACCACGATCCCGACCAAGAAGAGCCAGGTCTTCTCGACCGCCGAGGATTCGCAGTCCGCCGTGACGATCCGCGTCTTCCAGGGCGAGCGCGAGATGGCGGCCGACAACAAGGCGCTTGGACAGTTCGACCTGGTCGGCATTCCGCCGGCGCCGCGGGGCGTGCCGCAGATCGAGGTCACCTTCGACATCGACGCCAACGGCATCGTCAACGTCTCGGCCAAGGACAAGGGCACCGGCAAGGAGCACCAGATCCGCATCCAGGCGTCGGGCGGCCTGTCGGACGCCGACATCGAGAAGATGGTCAAGGACGCCGAGGCCAACGCCGACAACGACAAGAAGCGCCGCGCGCTGGTCGAGGCGCGCAACCAGGCCGAAAGCCTCGTCCATTCGAGCGAGAAGTCGCTCAAGGACTATGGCGACAAGGTTTCGGAGGAAGACCGCACGGCCATCGCCGATGCGATCGCCGCGCTGAAGACGGCCGCCGAAGGCGACGACGCCGAATCGATCAACGCCGCCACGCAGAAGCTGGCGGAAGTGTCGATGAAGCTCGGCCAGGCGATGTACGAAGCCTCGCAGAAGGAAGCGGCCGAAGCCGACGCCAAGGCCGACGCGGCCAAGGAAGGCGATGTGGTCGACGCCGACTTCGAGGAAATCGACGAGGACGACGACAAGAAGAAGTCGGCCTGATCCTCCTGCTTTGGTAAAGCAGCGAAAGCCCGGCTAGGCGGCCGGGCTTTTTGCTAGGTGGGCGCAACCAGGCGGGGTTCGAAAAATGGCTTGTGTTGCACCGGAACTCTGGCAATGGCGCCGCCGACTTACTAAATCGGGAGCCAGTCATTTGCAGGATGGCGCCGCACAATGCACAAAGTCATTGAACATCCGGGCTTCGGGGCGACATGAAAGCTGACTTCTACGAAACGCTCGGCGTCGCCAAGGGCGCCGACGACAAGGAACTCAAGGTTGCGTTTCGCAAACTGGCCATGCAGTTCCACCCCGACCGCAATCCCGGCGACCATTCCTGCGAGCACAAGTTCAAAGAAATCAACGAAGCCTACGAGACGCTGAAGGACCCGCAGAAGCGGGCCGCATACGACCGCTTCGGCCATGCGGCGTTCGAGCAGGGCAACGGCGGCGGACACGGTTTTGCCGCGGGCGGTTTCGCAGACATCTTCGAGGATATCTTCGGCGACATGATGGGCGGCGGGCGCCGCCGTTCCAGTGGCGGGCGCGAGCGCGGCGCTGACCTGCGCTACAACATGGAGATCTCGCTGGAGGAGGCCTTCGCCGGCAAGACCGCTCAGATCAGGGTTCCCGCTTCGATCGCCTGCACCGATTGCTCCGGCAGCGGCGCAAAACCCGGCACGCAGCCTGTGACCTGCACCATGTGCGGCGGCCACGGCAAAGTGCGCGCGACCCAGGGCTTCTTTTCCGTCGAGCGCACCTGCCCGACATGCCAGGGGCGCGGCCAGACCATCAACGATCCCTGTCCGAAATGTTCCGGCCAGGGCCGCGTCGTCGAGGAGCGCTCCCTCTCGGTCAATATCCCGGCCGGCATAGAGGACGGCACGCGCATCCGGCTGGCCAACGAGGGCGAAGCGGGCCTGCGCGGCGGACCCCCCGGCGATCTCTATATATTCTTGTCGGTCAAGCCGCACGAATTCTTCCAGCGCGACGGGGCGGACCTCTACTGCAAGGTGCCGATCTCGATGACGACGGCGGCGCTGGGCGGCGCCTTCGAGGTCGCCACGCTCGATGGCACCCAGACGCGCGTCAAGGTGCCGGAAGGCACCCAGAACGGCCGGCAGTTCCGCCTCAAGGGCAAGGGCATGCCGGTGCTGCGCCAGCCGCAGATCGGCGACCTCTATATCCAGACCGCGGTCGAGACGCCGCAGAGCCTGTCCAGGCGCCAGCGCGAACTTCTGGAAGAATTCGAGAAGCTGTCGTCGACCGAGAATTCGCCGCAGTCGAGCGGGTTCTTCTCGCGCATGAAGGAATTCTTCGATTCTTTCGGCGAGCGTTGAACTGCAGCCCTCCGAAAACGCGGATTGGTTGCCAACGTCATGCTGCGACCTTGCGTTGACGCAGCGGACTGTTATGTGTCCGCGTACCGATTGATGGAGACCGTCGATGGCCGGTTCGGGACTGCGCAGGCTGGCGTCGAAATTCGATGACGAACTGAAGTTCTTCAAGGGCTGGATCGACAAGCCGCGCGCCGTCGGCTCGATCGTCCCCACCAGTTCGGTAACCGCGCGCCGCATGGCTTCGATCGTCGACACGACATCTGGCCTTCCCGTTCTCGAGGTCGGGCCCGGCACGGGCGTCATCACCAGGGCGATCCTGCGCCTCGGCGTGCAGCCGAAGGACCTCGTCACGGTCGAGTACTCGCACGATTTCGTCTCGCATCTGCGCCGCAACTTTCCCGGCGTGACCGTCATCGAGGGAGACGGCTTCAACCTCGACAAGACGCTCGGCGACCGGAGCGATACGAAGTTCGACTGCGTCGTTTCGGGCGTCCCGCTCTTGAATTTCCCGGTCACCAGGCGCGTCGCCTATCTGGAAAACCTCCTGTCGCGCATCCCGCGGGGACGGCCGGTGGTGCAGCTGACCTATGGGCCGCGCTCGCCCATCCCGCCAGGCTTCGGCGACTACACGGTCGAGCGGTTCCACTTCATCCTGCGCAACATCCCGCCGACGCGGCTGTGGCTCTACCGCCGTGCACTGAGGAACTGATCGCCGACGTGGTTTCGCTTCCGAAGGTCCTCATCCCCAAAGTCCTCGTCTTCGCCGGGTCGTTGCGCACGGGCGCATTCAGCATCAAGACGGCCGACGCCGCGATGAAGGAACTTGCCCTGCAAGGTGCCGACGTCACCAGGATATCGCTCGGTGATTATCCGCTGCCGCTGGTCGATCAGGATCTCGAAATGGAAAAGGGCGTCCCCGAGAATGCCCAGAAGCTGGCCCGCCAGATCGCCGCGCATGACGGGCTTCTCATAGCGAGCCCCGAATACAACGCCTCGATCCCGCCGCTGCTCAAGAACGCCATTGACTGGGTGGGCCGCGTCAGGCGCGACGGCGCCCGCCCCTTCAAGCCCTTCGAAGGCAAGGTGGCTGCGCTCTGTTCGTCATCCGACGGCAACTTCGCGGGCATGCGCGGTCTCTACCATCTGCGCGCCGTGCTGATGGCCTGCCAGGTCGAGGTGATCACGCCGCAATGCTCCGTCGCGCGGGCGGCGGAGGCGTTTGACGATGACGGCCAGTTCAGGGAGGAACGTCTGCGCTATCAGATGGAGACGGTGTGCAGGACGTTGATCGAGCGCGCGGCCATGATGTCGACGCGGATCGGGCATTGAAGAGAAGGAAGCCGGCATGCGGGAAAGACTGATCGTCGGGCTGGACGTCGCGACCCTTGCGGAGGCGCAAAGCGTCGTGCGCGACCTCGAGGGCGTCGTCTCGTTCTATAAGATCGGCTACCAGCTGGTTTTCGCCGGCGGGCTGGACTTCGCGCGTGAGCTGGCCGCGGGTGGCACGCGGGTATTCCTCGACATGAAGCTGCTCGATATCGACAACACGGTTGCCAAGGGGGTCGAGAACATCGCCAGGATGGGGGTCTCGATGCTGACTCTGCACGCCTATCCCAGAGTGATGCGAGCGGCGGTTGACGCCGCCAGGGGATCGGGCCTGACGCTGCTTGGCGTGACCGTGCTGACGTCGATGGACGATGAAGACCTGGCGGAGGCCGGCTACGGATTGAAAACGCGCGGCCTTGTGCTGCGCCGGGCAGAACAAGCGCTGGCGGCCGGAATGGGAGGCATTGTCTGCGCCGCCGACGAGGCTGCGGCCGTGCGCAAGGCGGTCGGCCCGGATCTCGCGGTGGTGACGCCGGGCATCCGCCCGGCGGGCGCTGCGCACGGCGACCAGAAGCGCGTCATGACGCCCGCCGAGGCGATACGCGCCGGCGCCAGCCATCTGGTCGTTGCGCGGCCGATCATTGCCGCGCCGGACCGCCGCGCGGCCGCGGCCGCGATCCTTGCGGAGATGGCGTCAGCCTGAGCCACGGATTGCGGCCAGTTTGCAGGAGGAGGAGAACATGCCCAAGGGATACTGGATCGCGCATGTCGATGTCAGGGACGCCGAGGCCTACAAGGACTATGTCGCGGCGTCCAAGATCGCGTTTGACAAATATGGCGCCCGCATGTTGGCGCGCGGGGGCGCATACGAGGCGACGGAGGGGCAGGCTTGGCCACGCAACGTGGTGATCGAGTTCGCCTCCCTGAAAGCCGCACAGGACTGTTATCATTCCCCGGAATACGCGGCGGCGCGGGCAATACGCCACAAGGTCGCTACCGCGCAGATGGTTCTGGTCGAGGGCGTTCCGGACTGAACGGGAAGCGGCCGGTGCGCCGGTGGCTGGCGTCACGCTGCGTCACATTGCATCGCAACAAAACATCGCTAACTTCGTTGTCAGGGGCATTTCCGTTTTTCTCCGGGTAACGGAAATGCGCTATCTGTTTGTCTTGCGCGATTCCGGATGCAGACCGCTGCGCCCCCTTTCGGAACCGACGCGGGGCATGAAGCAGCCGGACGCGACCCGGCAGATGGGGTCCGATGTTCTATCAACTCTACGAATTCAATCACGCCGCGGTGCAGCCATTGCGCGCCTATGCAGATGTGATGAAGTTGCTCTATTCCAATCCGCTCAACCCGATTTCCCACACGCCTTTGGGGCGCTCGGTCGCAGCCGCCGCCGAACTGTTCGAGCGCACCACCCGCCGCTACGGCAAACCTGCCTTCGGCCTGACGCAGACGACGGTCGACTGGAAAACGGTAGCTGTCGCGGAGCGGGTCGTCTGGTCCCGGCCGTTCTGCAATCTCATCCGCTTCGAACGCGATCTTGCGCCCGGCGCCAAATCCGGCCCCAAGCTGCTGATCGTGGCGCCGATGTCGGGACACTACGCAACCTTGCTGCGCGGCACGGTCGAAGCCATGATGCCGCACGCCGACGTCTATATAACCGACTGGACCGACGCGCGCATGGTGCCGGCAGCCGAGGGGAGCTTCAATCTAGACGATTATATCGACTACGTGATCGGCATGTTCCACGAACTGGGGCCGGACACGCACGTCATGGCGGTTTGCCAGCCATCGGTGCCGGTTCTTGCCGCCGTGGCGCTGATGGAAGCCAGCAAGGATCGGTTCGCTCCGGCAACCATGACCCTGATGGGCGGACCGGTCGATACGCGCCGCAATCCGACCGCCGTCAACCTGTTGGCCGAGGAAAAAGGCATCGACTGGTTCCGCGACAACGTGATCATGCCGGTTCCGTGGCCCGAGCCGGGCTTCGGGCGAGCGGTCTATCCCGGCTTCCTGCAGCTGTCAGGCTTCATGGGCATGAACCTCGACCGTCACATCACGGCGCACAAGGAGTTCTTCATGCATCTCGTGAAGAACGACGGTGACGGCGCCGAGAAGCACCGCGATTTCTACGATGAATATCTGGCGGTGATGGATCTGACCGCCGAGTTCTATCTCCAGACCGTTGACACGGTCTTTGTGCGCCATGCCCTGCCCAAGGGCGAGATGACGCACCGCGGCACGCCGGTTGATCCGAAGGCAATCCGCAATGTCGCGCTGCTGACGATCGAGGGCGAGAACGACGATATATCGGGCATTGGCCAGACCGAGGCTGCACATGCGCTCTGCGTCAATATCCCGGCCGGGAGGCGCGCACACTACATGCAGCCGGCGGTCGGCCACTATGGCGTATTCAACGGCTCGCGCTTCCGCTCCGAAATCGTGCCGCGCATCGCCGATTTCATCGCAAGCTACGGCGGCAAGCGTCCAGCGACGAGGCAAAGAACGGCGAAACATTAGGCTGCTTCGCCTTTTTTGTTGCAAATCCGCCGCAATAAAATTGCGCCGGTAACCATCACGACAATCTGACGGCCTATCGAATTGACAGCCTCGCAGCATCGCTCTTAACCTTTCATTAAGGAAACCAGAGGGGCGGGGCCGGGTTCTGATGAACGCCGTGGGGCATTCGTGGATTCGCGCGGGGATCGCACTGGCCGCATCGGCGGCGTGCCTTGCCTGCGGCGATGCCATGGCGGCGGGCCAGCCCATGTTGACTGGGGGCCTGACCTCCCAGCCCATCGGGCACTATGAATTCTGCAAGGCTAATCCTGCCGAGTGCAACACCCGCCTGCGTGACGATGGCCCGGAACACATGACCGGCACGCTCTGGAGGGAAATCGCCGCGGTCAGCGCCGCCGTCAACGCGGCGGTGAAGCCGGTCAACGACATCGACCTTTATGGCAAGGACGAGGTCTGGGCCTATCCTGTTGGCGCGGGCGACTGCGAGGATTATGTGCTGGAGAAGCGCCGCGACCTGATGCGCGAAGGCTTGTCGCTGTCCAACCTGCTCATCACGGTGGTCCGCAAGCCCGACGGCGAGGGTCACGCCGTGCTCACGGTGCGCACGGACCAGGGCGACTACATTCTGGACAATCTCACCGACGCGGTGCGGCTGTGGAACGAGACCGGCTACCGCTTCCTGAAACGCCAGGCGAGCAACCATACCGGCCGCTGGGTGACAATCCGCGAGGCCCAGCCCTCCGCCCCGCTGGTCGGTTCGGTCAAGTAACCCCCAAACGCCACGCCTGCACTAAGCCGCCTGCGCCATGCGTTCGGCGCTCATCCGGTAGGAAATCGCCTCGGCGAGGTGAATGCGCCCGACCGAATCCATCTGGTCTAGGTCGGCAAGCGTGCGGGCCACCCGCAGCACGCGGTGATAGGCGCGCGCCGAAAAGCCAAGCTTCTCGCTGGCGTCCCTCAGCAAGGAAAGCCCGGCGGCATCGGGCGCGGCGATCTCCTCGATCAGCGAAGTCGGGCAATGCGCGTTGGTTGGAGCGGCGGCGCCACGGCGGGCGAATCTCTCCTGCTGGATCTGACGGGCGGCCAGCACGCGCGCTGCGACATCCGCGCTTGCCTCGGAGCGACCGGGCCTGATCAGGTCGCTGGCCGAGACCGCGGGCACTTCGACCCGCAGATCGATGCGGTCGAGCAGCGGACCCGAAATGCGCGCCTGGTAGTCGGCCTGGCAGCGTGGCCCCCGCGCGCAGCGATAACCCGGTTCGCCAGCCATCCCGCACTTGCACGGGTTCATGGCCGCGATGAGCTGGATCCGCGCCGGATATGCGACCCGGTGGTTTGCCCGGGCGATCACGCACTCGCCGCTTTCGAGCGGCTGGCGCAGCGCGTCCAGCGCCTGCGGCGAGAATTCCGGGAACTCGTCGAGAAACAGCACGCCGTTGTGCGCCAGCGAAACCTCGCCCGGACGCACGCGAAGACCGCCGCCGACCAATGCGGCCATCGACGCCGAATGGTGCGGTGCGCGGAACGGGCGTCGATCCGTCAGCTTGCCGCCGGCGAGTTCGCCCGCCATCGAGGCGATCATCGAGACCTCAAGCAGTTCCTTGGGCTGCAGGCGCGGCAGGATGGAGGGCAGCCGCTGCGCCAGCATCGACTTGCCCGAGCCGGGAGGTCCGATCATCAGCAGGTTGTGTCCGCCGGCGGCCGAGACCTCGAGGGCTCGCCGCGCGCTCTCCTGGCCCTTGATGTCGGCAAGATCGGGCAGGTTGCTGGCTGCGGGATGGACGCTCGCCTCCGGCCGCGAGAGCACCTGCGTGCCGCGGAAATGGTTGGCGATGGCGATCAGGCTGCGCGGCGCGAGGATATCGATGTCGGCGCCCGCCCAGGCTGCTTCGGGGCCGCAGGCATGCGGACAGATCAGGCCCTTGCCCTCCGCATTGGCGCCGATCGCGGCCGGCAGCGCGCCCGCGACCGCGGCTGTCGTTCCGTCGAGCGAGAGTTCGCCGAGCACGACATAGGCGTCGAGCGCATCGCCCGGCAGCGCGCCGAGCGCGGCCATCAGGCCGAGTGCGATCGGCAGATCGTAGTGGCTACCCTCCTTGGGCAGATCGGCGGGAGCAAGATTGACGGTCACCTTCTTGGCCGGCATCGACAGGCCGGAAGCATGCAGCGCCGCCTGGACCCTCTCGCGGCTCTCAGCGACCGCCTTGTCCGGCAGGCCGACGATGTGCATGCCGATCTTGCCCGGGGCAATCATGACCTGCACGTCGACGGGCACGGCCTCGATGCCCTGGAATGCAACCGTGCGCACGCGCGAAACCATGTCGCCCCTCCGGATCCGCCCAGCGGTTGCACCGCGGAGGTTGGATCAGATGTCCCGTAGACACAAGGAAGCACAGACTAAGGGGAAAGACAAGAACAATACCAGAACATATATATGGTTCTGAGTGCAGTCGGGTTGTACCTGGTTGTACTTGTGGAACGAAAGTGGGCCATCGTCCCACCGATCAGTCGACCGGAGCGCCTGCCGCCCGGTAATAATCCTTGACCCAGCCGACCGGCTGGGTGCCGAACTTGCGTTTGGTTCCCCAATGCACGCCTGGCTTCAGGATAAGGTCCCATGGGCGGGGAATTCCGTGGAAGATCACCACTTTGGCGCGCTTGGGCTGACGAACCTCCGTGAACAGAAGGTTGAACGGGTAGTACCATAGGCAGGAGCGCCTGAAGCTGACGCACCAGCCGTGCGGCCAGTAGGTGCGGTTGGTTACCGTCTCGGTCAGATAGGCCTGGTCGTGATAGGCAATCGCGTAGGCCTTCTCCTTGTCGGCCATGAACCGGTCGTAGATGTAGTTCCCGTCCTGCGGCTTGAATGCCAGGAATGCGGCCTGAACGCCGCGATCTGGTCGCATCGCAACCGGCAGCAGGCTCCACAGCGCCGGATTCCACTCGCGCAGGATATGCAGGCTGCTACTAGCGCGCACCATCTCGACGAACGGGTCGAGCGGTTGCTGGATGATGACGTCGAGGTCGAAATACATGACAACGTCGGCATCTGGAAACAGGCCTCGCTTGAACACCGCGAGCTTGGCCCAACAACCGGTATTCCACCGCTCGGGCTCCAGCCCCATGTCGGGGATAGGCATGGCGTCGATGCCTTCGGCGATGCCTTCCGGCTTGTCCGTCAGGCACACGAAACGGAACGGCATCGAGAGGTTTCGTTTGACGGCTGCATGCAGCACATTCACGTGGACGGCGGGAAATGCTGTTCCCCACTTCATGCAAACGACGGTCAGCATTGAGCGTCCTCACCCATTCGCTGCCCGACGTGCCCCGGTTGCCAGCGCTGCGACCCTCTTAGCGAGGTTGGCGCAAGCCGTCCATGGCCGCGCAGCGCATCGGGACGCTATGCCCTGCGGGCTTCCACCGCATCCCAGAACAGAGCGGCGATATCGGCGCCGCCGAAGCGTTTCACCTCGCGCACGCCGGTCGGCGACGTCACGTTGATCTCCGTCATCCAGTCGCCGATGACATCGATCCCCACAAGGATGAAGCCGCGCTCGCGCAGCGATGGGCCGATGCGCTCGCAGATCTCGCGTTCCCGCTTCGTCAGGTCCGTCTTTTCGGCGCGTCCGCCGACATGCATGTTGGAGCGCGATTCGGTATCCGACGGTACGCGGTTGATCGCGCCGACCGCTTCCCCCTCGATCAGGATGATGCGCTTGTCGCCCTTGCGCACATCCTTGAGGTAGCGCTGCACGATGAACGGCTCGCGAAACATCTGCCCGAACATCTCGAGCAGGGAGGCCATGTTGCGGTCGGCGTCGTGCAGGTGGAACACGCCGGCGCCGCCGTTGCCGTAGAGCGGCTTGACGATGATGTCGCCATGCTCCTTGCGGAATGCCGCCACCTCGGCGGGGTCTTTGGTGATCAGCGTTTCGGGCATCAGGTCCGGAAACTCGGTGACGAAGATCTTCTCGGGGCTGTTGCGGACCCAGGCGGGGTCGTTGACGACCAGCGTCTTCGGGTGGATGCGCTCCAGAAGATGCGTCGTCGTGATGTAGTTCATGTCGAAGGGCGGGTCCTGCCGGAGCAGGATCACGTCCATCTCCTGGAGGTCGGTACGCACCGGCTCGCCAAGCGAAGCGTGGTTGCCCTTCTCGTCGCGCACGGTCATTTCCTCGATCCGCGCAAAAACCTTGCCGCCGACCATGGAAAGCCTGTCTGGCGTGTAGTGGAACAGCCGGTGTCCGCGCCGCTGCGCTTCCAGCGAAAGCGCGAAGCTGGTGTCGCCGGCGATCGACACGGTCGAAACGTGGTCCATCTGGACGGCGACTTTGAGCGGCATGGCCTTATCCCCCAACAATCTGGTGCTGCCGATATAGGCACCAGCGCGACGTCTGCCAATCGCCGGGCGACCGTTTGCCTGGCGCGGCGACCTTCAGCGGTCGAACACCAGCCGCGAGTAGCCGAGATAGGATAAGATCATGGCGGCAAGCGAGGCGACCACGACGGCCGCGACGGGAGGCGTCTGCGGGACGGCAAGCAGCACGCCGCTGTACACCAGGTAGTTGGCGATGCTGCTGGCGATCCCGACGCCGCCATAGCGCGCGCCCTCACGCAGCCTGCTCCTGCCCGACGGACCGAACGTCAGGGTCCGGTTGCAGAGCCATGTCACTGTCAGCCCGCAGGCGATCGACACCAGCCGTCCGAGGAACGGCCCGAGCGGCGTTGCCCACAGCAGCACGGCAAGCAGCCCGGCGTCGACGGCGAAGCCGACGCAGCCGACGATCGCAAAGCGCAGGAAGCGGCTCATGCCGCCCGCGGCGACCCGCGCTTTGTCGCCGGCTTGGGCAGTTCGCCAACCTCGCGCCTGGGGCGCCGCGCCGGTATCGACAGGTAGAAGATGCGCTTCTGCTCGGCGCGCCCACGCGACACCGAATCCAGAATGAGCCCGGTGACGATCATCATGGCGGAGAACATCAGCAGGCCGAGCGAAAGCACCCATGTCGGCATGCGGGGCACCAGGCCCGTCGCCGCGTATTCGATGAGGATCGGCGTCATCAGGGCCATGCTGACCAGCGCGAAAAAGGCAGCTATTGCGCCGAAGAAGCGCATCGGCCGCGTCTCCTTTGCAAGCATGGCGAACATCCAGAGGATTTTCGCGCCATCCTTGTAGGTAGAGAGCTTCGAGGAAGATCCCTCCGGGCGCCGGCCGTAGTCGAGCGCGATTTCGGTGACTGGCAGCTTGAGCTGGGAGGCGTGGACCGACATTTCGGTTTCGATCTCGAAACCGCCCGACACCGCCGGGAAGCTTTTCACGAAGCGGCGCGAAAATGCCCGGTAACCGGAAAAGATGTCGCTGAAGTCGCGTCCGAACATGCGTTTGTAGAGCCCGTTGAACAGGCGGTTGCCGAATGCGTGGCCGGCGCGGCCGGCGTCGTCGGTGACGCCGCGGCGGGTGCCCACCGCCATGTCGGATTGGGCCGTCAGCAGCACATTGATAAGCTGCGGCGCGTCTTCGGGCGCGTAGGTGCCGTCGCCATCGACCATCAGATAGACGTCGGCTTCGACGTCCGCGAACATGCGCCGGACCACGTTGCCCTTGCCCTGGCGGGCCTCGCGGATGACGATGGCGCCCGCGGCGCGCGCCCTGAGCGCGGTCAGATCGCTCGAGTTGTTGTCATAGACATAGATCGACGCGGACGGCAGCGTCGCGCGGAAGCGCGAAACGACGTCGCCGATCGTCTGCTCCTCGTTGTAGCAGGGGATGAGGATTGCGACGGCAAGGTCGTCGAGAGGGCCGTGGTTCATGGTAATCTCCAGTGCCTGCGCCGGTGAAGCGTCGGCAAGTGCGGGCGCTTTACTATTTCTTGAAGCCGTTAAGGCTAGGTTTAGCCGGGCGCGAACTTCCGGAATTACTTATGGCGAACGAGATGACGATGGCCGAACCACGGTCCGGCTGGCGGACGTTCTGGCAAAGCGACCTGGTCAAGGCGGTTGCCGCGACGCTTGCCGTGCTGGCGATCGGGGCGGCAGGCGCATTGCGACAGCTCGCCGGCAACGCTGACAACGACAGCACGCTGCGGCTGGTCGAAGTGCGCGACCTTATCGCCGGACAGGGCTGGTTCGACCTGCATCAATACCGCATGGGACTCGACGGCGGGCTGCTGATGCACTGGTCGCGGCTCGTCGATGCCCCGATCGCCGCGATCATTCTTGTCGTGCGCGCGATCACCGGATCTCAGGCAGCGGGCGAAACCGCCGCCCTGATCTTCTGGCCGCTGATCCTGTTCGGCATCGCGCTTTACCTGCTGCTGCGGATCGCGCGGTCGATCGGCGGCGAGGAGGCGGTGTTCCCGGCGCTCGTTCTGTCAACGGCCACGCTCTACTACGGCGGCGCCTTTGGCGCGGGTTCGCTCGACCACCACAACATCCAGCTCGTGCTGATGCTGGCCACGGTGTCCTTGCTGCTGCGGACTGGAGATGAACGGCGTTCTGCCGGGCTGGCCGGGCTCTGCTGTGTTTTGATGCTGGCCATCGGCATGGAGACGGTGCCCTACGTCGCGGCCGCCGGGCTGGCGGTGGGCGGCTGGTTCCTGGTCAAGGGCGAGGCGGCGGCCGGCGTCGCGGCGGCATTCGGCGCCGTCTTCGCGGCGGCGTCGGCTGTCGTATTCGTCGCGACGGTTCCGTCGATGCAATGGTGGGTGGCCTACTGCGACGCCTATTCCGTGGCGCAGTTCTCGCTTGGCGTCGTCGCGGGCGCAGGCCTCTGGGCGGTTGCCTCGATACCCGCGCTGCGCACTAGCCTCGCCAGGCGCGCGACCGCGCTGGCTTTGCTTGGCGTCACGGTGGGAGGCGTTGCAGCGGTCTGGTTTCCGCAGTGCCTGGGCGATCCCTATGCCGGCCTTCCGCTCATGCTGAGGAGCTATTGGCTCGATGCCGTCGACGAGGCGCAGCCGCTCTGGCGCTTGTTGGCGAGCGAGCCCGAAGCCGTCGCCGGCCATTATGCGACGGTGCTGATTGGCCTCGCCGTTCTGGGCTTGCGGATCCGCAAGGTTGGGCTGCGCCAGCAGGAAGTCCTGTTTGCCGTGATGCTGGGCGCGGCGCTCCTGGTCAGCATCTGGCAGGTGCGCGGCTCGCGCTTTTCGCTGCCGCTTGCATGCGTGCCTCTGGCGATCTGGGTGGCGCAATGGCGCCGCCGCGCCGCGACAGAGCCCGCAACGGTCACATCGCTCAAGATGGCCGGAGCGTGGATTGCTTCATTCAACGTCACATGGATCCTGGTTGCCATCGGCGTGTGGCACCTGTTCGCCCCTGCCGAGGCCAAGCAAGTGCTGGTCGCGGAAGAGTGCTACAAGCGGGCGGACTATGCCACATTGGCCGCGATGCCCGCAGGCAGGGTGCTGGTCATCTCCAATCTGGGCGCCTCGGTGCTGAGCAACACCGCGCACAGCGTGCTTGCCGGCCCCTACCACCGCAACGTCGCGGGCAACCTGGCTGCACTGACCGCCTTCATGGGGTCGCCGGACGAGTCCGCCACCGTGGTAAGGGACAACGGCATAGGACTTGTCGCCTTCTGTCCGGCAAACAACGAAACCAAGTTCCTGGCTAGCCGCGCGCCAAACGGCCTGCTTGCGGGAATGGTTGCAGGCAAGATTCCCGGCTGGCTCGCAATTGTTCCTGAAAGCAACGGCAAACCGCTGGCCGTGTATCGGGTCATCTTCACGCCCTGACAGGGCATTGCTGCACCGCTGACCCAAGGTAACCAGAATAAACGGGGATCAGTACAGTAAAACGGATCAGCGTCACTATTCCTAAACGGTTTGCTGCCAGATTGCTGTGAAAATACAAGAACAAGCAGGTTTCCGATGCCTACCGTTTTTGCCAACGGCTATGTCGGCGCAGAGAGCCCTGAACTGGCTTACACCGACGTACTGACTGGCCTGGGCAATATCCGTCGCTTCTACGACAAGGTCGAGCGCCTGATCGGCGAACGCGCCGACGACCCCGCGCCTTTCACGATAGGCATCCTTGATCTCGACGGGTTCAAGCCAATCAACGACCTGTTCGGCAGCAAGGCGGGAGACGACATACTGGTGCAGGTAGCCATGCGTCTGCGGGCGTCGATGGACGGACCCTCGACCGTGACGCGCATCGGCGCCGATGAGTTCGCGTTTCTCTATCCGCTGGTCTTCAGCGAAGAGGCCGCGGCCGAGAAATCGCGCATGCTGATCGAGATATTGTCCGCGCCCTACGATGTGGGCGAGCGCACCGCGAGACTGTCGGCTTCGGTGGGCTGCTCGCTGTTTCATCTCGGCGACGAGACCACGGAAGTTCTGATCCACAAGGCCGAAACCGCACTCTATCAGGCCAAGCGGTCGGGCCGTGGCCGGGTTGTGGTCTATACGCACGAGATGGAGGAGGCGGCAAAGCGGGTCACCCGGATCGAACAGGCGCTGCGCCGCGCCGTCTCGGCCGGCGAGGTAGAGCCGCATTTCCAGCCGATCGTCGATCTGAAGACGCGTCGCACGGTGGGTTTCGAAACCCTGGCGCGATGGACCGACCGCGACCTTGGTTCGATTTCGCCGAGCGTATTCATTCCCATCGCCGAGGAACGCGGCATCATCGGCCCGATGTCGCAACTGGTGCTGCGCAAGGCGACCGAAGCGGCGCGCGACTGGCCGGCGCATCTGTTCCTGTCTTTCAATCTTTCGCCATCCCAGCTCGTCGACCAGAATACCGGCCTGCACATTCTGGCGATCCTTGGGCGCAGCGGCATTGATCCGCGCCGCCTGGAGATCGAGATCACCGAGACCGGCCTGATGTCCGATCCTGCCTCCGCCGAGAAGATTGTCCAGGATCTGCGCCGCTGCGGCATCCGTGTCTCGCTTGACGATTTCGGCACCGGCCAGTCGTCGCTCGGCCGGCTGCGCGAGTTTCATTTCGACAAGCTCAAGATCGACCGCACCTTTGTCGCCTCGCTGCTCGATGACCGGCCGGCACAACACATCATCCGCGCCATTCTTGCGATGTGCGAGGGCCTTGGCATGGATGTCGTCGCCGAGGGCATCGAACAGGAAGCCCAGGCCGAGCGACTGGTGGAATTCGGCTGCCGTGGCGGGCAGGGGTACCTTTTCGGACGCCCGGTCGATGCCGAATCGACCCTCGGCTATCTGCGCGACAGCTTCAGGGGCGCCCAGCGCGTCCGCACGATCTGAGCGTCCCTTTCCCATTCAATTTTGCCGGCTTGATTCCGCCACCTTCAGGGCAGGTTGCGACTGGCGCAACGATTTTAATGCACGCTCCTGTCTGGCATCGCGCGTCGCGGGCGGACGCCCAATTCAAACTTCCACGGGGAACATATACTTGCTGGGGGCCAACAATTCTGACATCTGCCTGAGCGACCCGCATCAACCGGCATCAAATGCCGGCATCGAACCATCGGGCGGAACGGAGCGACGATGACGCCTTTCAGGCCGTTTCTCGTTGGACAGGAAATCGACCTAGCGCAATGCGCCCTGCTGCGCAGCGGGCAGACGCGCAACGTGCACGAACACAGCGCTCTGCCCGGACTGTTGATCAAGACGCTGCAGCCTGGCCTGGTCGATGACGCTGGATACTTCAAAGCCTATCCGTGGTGGAAAAAAAGCCGTCCGCCGGGCGCCTACTTTGCATTTCTGCGGGAACTCGAAGAGTTCGTCGTTCTCTCCAGGAGACAATGGGGGCGCGATTTGCCGGGTCTCCTGCCCGTCGCCCGCATCAACGGGCTGGTCCAGACCAGCGCGGGACTAGGTCTCGTCGTGGAACGAATTTCGGACCCGCGGGGCGGGCTTGCCCCGACCATGATGGAGCTTGTATTGCGCGGTGAGCTGCTGCCGCGCCACGTCTTGGCGATGGATCGGTTCCTCAAGCGTTGCAGCCAATTGCACATCGTGTTCGGCGACATGACGGCCAACAACATCGTCTATTCCGAAAGCCGCGATCCCGCCGGCGAGTTCGTCGCGGTCGACGGATTTGGCGAGAAGGCCTCCGTGCCCGTCCACCGCTGGAGCAAGGCGATCAACGATCGCAAGATCGCCCGTGTACGCGGCCGCATGCTTTCCATGGTGCCGCACGAACTGAGGCCGTCAGGCGAGATGGCAGGCGTCGAGCGGGTCGCTTGACGAAAGGGGCGCTTCTCCCGACAAGGTAGCCGAAACCTGCGATTCTGGGAAAACGCCGATGAACCTGTGGGGCATGCTGTGGCTCGGCCTCGCCACCGTGATCTTCCTGCTGGCTGCGACAGTGGCCAAGTACTGGGCCATCGCGCCCCATGTCGGCAAGATCCTTCTCGCGCTGGTGCTCTATTCGTTGGGCAACCTCATCATGCTGAGACTGGTGCGCGATTTCGGCATGGCCTCGGCGTTCAGCCTGTCGGCCGTCATACAGCTTGTCGCGGTGAACCTGATTGCGCTTGTCTATTTCGGCGAGCGGCTCGGCCCTGTGCAGGGCGCCGGCGTCGTGCTGGCGGTTGTCGCGGTTGGCATGATCACGCTCGGGCCAGCCGCCGGCGGCCGCTGAACCGGCGGAGCGGAGGCGTCGTGACCCTGCGTTTTTGGGAAAGAATGCAATTCTCCGTGCTGCTCGCCGGCGTCGTTGTGGCGGGCGGTCTGTGGGGATTCATCGAAATGGCGGAAGTGGCGCGCGACGCGACCCCGCACGCGTTCGACACGCAAATCATGCTCGCTTTCCGCGAGGCCGGTCGCCCGGACAATCCGGTTGGACCGCCCTGGCTGGAGGAGGCGGTGCGCGACATCACCAGTCTCGGCTCGATGGTCGTGCTTGTTCTGGTGACCGCGTCGGCTGTCTTCTACCTGCTTTTGATCGGCTGGCGGCGTCAGGCGCTTGTGGTGCTCGTCGCGGTCGGTGGCGGACAGGCAATCTCCAGCCTCCTGAAGATCGGTGTCGATCGCCCGCGCCCCGACCTCGTTTCGCATCTCGTCAATGTCCAGACGCTTTCCTTCCCGTCGGGTCACGCCATGATGGCGGCCGTCACCTGGCTGACGCTCGGTTCCATGCTGGCCGGCATCGTACCCGGCAGGGCGAGCCGCATTTATGTCCTTTGCGTCGCAATTTTCGTGACGCTGCTGGTCGGTTTGTCGCGGGTCTATTTGGGGGTGCATTGGCCCTCCGATGTTCTTGCCGGCTGGTGCGCCGGATTTGCCTGGGCCATGCTCTGCTGGCTTGTCGCGCGCCATCTCGCGCCGGGGACCGCCGCAAAGGCGCCGCTGGGATCAGCTCAAGACCAGAGAAGTGATGCTTGAAACATCAATATGAATTGAATATACATGCATACTGCAGACTCAGGCAGGAGCACGCGTCGTGATCACCGCCCAGCAGATGCGCGCCGCGCGAGCGCTCGCCGGTATCGACCAGAGGACGCTCGCCGAGCGTGCCGGTGTGTCGCTGCCGACCATCCAGCGGATGGAAGCGAGCGAAGGTGTCGTTCGGGGCGTGGTCGATACGCTGATGAAGGTCATCAGCGCGCTGGACGAATCGGGCGTCGAACTGATCGGCGCCAACCAGGCGAGCGCCGCTGGCGGCAGGGGCGTCCGCCTCAAGGCGCCGGCGTCCGGCTGAGGCTGCAAAACGGGGCGTGACGCCATCGGGCACGCTCCGAACGTGAAGTCAGTCGCGACGGCGACCGCCGACAGTTTGCCGACGATCCCGCCGCCTAGCGGTCAGTGTTGGATGGAAGCCTCGCCCACATTCCGGGAACTTTTCACGCCCAAGCTCGTCAGCGTGCTGCGCGAGGGCTATGGGCTGAAGCAGCTCCGCGCCGACGCCGTAGCCGGACTGACCGTCGCCATCGTTGCGCTGCCACTCTCGATGGCGATCGCCATCGCATCCGGCGTCTCGCCGGACCGCGGGCTCTACACCGCCATCGTTGGCGGCTTCCTTGTCTCGGCCCTCGGCGGCAGCAGGTTCCAGATCGGCGGACCGGCGGGCGCCTTCATCGTGCTGGTGGCCTCCACGGTTGCGCGGCACGGTCTGGACGGCCTCATCCTCGCCACCATGATGTCGGGCGTGTTTCTCGTCGCCATCGGCTATCTCAGGCTCGGCACCTACATCAAATTCATCCCCTACCCGGTTACCGTCGGTTTCACCGCGGGCATAGCGGTCATCATCTTCGCCAGCCAGCTGAGCGAGTTGTTCGGCCTGTCGCTGGATGGCAAGGAACCGGGCGCACTTATCCCGAAGCTGAAGGCGCTCGCCGCCGCCTGGGGAACGTTCAATCCCTCGGCGATCCTGATCGCGCTGCTGACCGTGGTCATCATCGTCGGGCTGAAGCGTGCGCGGCCGTCATGGCCGGGCATGCTCTTTGCGGTGGCTGCCGCTTCGATTGCAACTGCGCTGCTGTCGCTTCCTGTCGAGACGATCGGGACCCGCTTCGGCGGCATACCGCGCACGCTTCCGTTCCCTGCCCTGCCTGCGTTCAACCTCGCGACCATGCAGGCGGTGCTGCCAGACGCCATCGCGTTCACCCTTCTGGGCGCAATCGAATCCCTGCTGTCGGCGGTCGTTGCCGACGGCATGACCGGGCGGCGGCATCGCTCCAATTGCGAACTGGTCGCGCAGGGTTTCGCAAACATAGGCTCGGCGCTGTTCGGCGGCATTTGCGTCACCGGAACCATCGCGCGCACGGCCACCAATGTGCGCTCCGGCGCCTACGGGCCGGTCTCGGGAATGCTGCATGCGACATTCCTGCTGCTGTTCATTCTGGTCGCCGCTCCATTAGCCAGCTACATACCGCTCGCCGCACTCGCCGGCGTGCTCGCCGTGGTTGCCTGGAACATGGTCGAGAAGACGGCTTTCGCCGCGCTTCTGCGCTCCTCGTGGGGCGACGCCCTCGTGCTGCTCGTCACCTTCGCGCTGGTCATCTTCCGCGACCTGACCGAAGGCATCGTCGTCGGCTTCGCGCTCGGTTCGCTCCTGTTCATCCATCGCATGTCGCAACAGGTCGCGATCGATGTTGGCCCAGCCGATGCCGCTGACGCCAGCGGCGACGAGCGCGTCGCCTACGATGCTTCCGTCTCCGCCGATCCGCAAACCGTTGTTTATCGCATCAGCGGCGCCTTCTTCTTCGGCTCGGCATCGACGGTCGCCAGCGTCCTCGACCGTATCGCCGACAGGTACAGGAATTTCGTACTCGACTGTTCGGGCGTGGCGTTTCTCGATTCCTCGGCCGCCAATGTGATCGAGAGCGCCGCGCGCAAGGCGGAGCGGGCCGGCTTGCGGCTCTTCATCGCAGGGGCTTCGCCGCAGGTCAGGCGCATGCTGTTTGCGCACGGCGTGCGGCCGCCGCATGTACGCTACAAGACGACGGTCGCGGGCGCGCTGAAGCAGGTGCGCGGCGAGAGGTTGAAAGAAACATAGCCGCTAAGTAGGCCACGGCACTGTGAGGGTTCCGCTGGACGCGTCGAGCATTGCCTCAGCGCCGACCGGGGTCGGCAACCACATCTCGCCATGGCCGACCGGCAAGCCGCCCAGGATCGGCGCCCCGAGCATCCCCAGGTGGTCGCGCAGCAGGTCGATCACGGTCAAGCCGCCAGAACTTGGCTCGAAGCCGGTGAACTAGTGTGCTGGCAGGCGACAGGAAGCGCACCCTGTCGCCTGCTCTGAGCTTCGGCGGTATGAGCACGGAGGGCTCACTTTGCAGGCTGGCCTTGCTTAGCCCAGGTCACGCTCTTGTAGTCGAAGCCGTATTCGAGCGTCGGCTTGACGACCTCGAAATAGGGCGACAGGTCGAAATCGCGCGGCGTGTAGAGCGAATGGTGGCGGATGTGCAGGATCTCCGAGCGCGAGTAGGATGATTGCGCGGAGGCGCGGCCCGGCGCGCGGGTGATTTCCGGCAGGATGGGATAGCGGATTTCCTCATAGGCCTGCGCGATCAGCGACGAGCAGATCGAGCGGGTCGGGTCGCCCGATCCGAAGGCAATGGCGCGTCGGCGCCAGCGCACCGGCATCGGCACCGGGAAGAAATAGCGCAGCATGTCGAAGATGTTCTTCAGGTCGTATT
Source organism: Hyphomicrobiales bacterium (assembly GCA_026400435.1). Lineage (GTDB taxonomy): Bacteria > Pseudomonadota > Alphaproteobacteria > Rhizobiales > Rhizobiaceae > Mesorhizobium_K. Next base: position 20,109 of record JAPLOZ010000092.1, read on the forward strand.
TCAGCCCGATCCGCTTCAGCATGAAGCCGACCACATGGTCGCGGTCTTCAGGCGAAAGGCCGTTCGGCCGGCAGATGCGCGTATTGTATGTGCGGTACTTCGACAGCGGCACGGCCACGCAGCCCTCGCCGAGATTGACCTCGATGAGACGCGGCCGTTCCGAACCGTCAGCCTGCTCCGGCAGCGCGTCGCCGACATAAAGCGCGGAGTGCGACCATGTCGACTGCGTCAGGTATTTGATGGTCGCCGAGATGCGCTGGTTGCCTTCGATCAGCAGGATGTCGCCGGGCTGCAGGATGCGGCGCAGCGTCTCCGGGTCGGACGGCGTGTAGGGCTCATAGCCCGACGATTCGGCCTGCAGCCGCCCGGCCATGAAGGCGCCAAGCCTGTCGAGGAACGTGTCGCGCGTCTGCGTCATCGGCTAGGCGTAACATGTCCCCGGCGGAGATTGCCAGATCGGCATCCGATGGCCCCCGCCGCGCGCAGTTCTGTGGATATCGCATATAGCCCCCCGAGGTATATTTTTTCGCGAGGGACTGACCGAAGCCGAGCGGGAATTTGCCCAGGCAAAGCTTGCTTGACGGAGCGGTGGAGGGGATCAGTATCGCCGATATCTAGGACGCGGCGTCGGGCGCCTGTTTGGCCATGCCCCGCCGGACCGTCCGGGCGACGCCCTTGGCAGAGCGCTTGGGACTGTCGTGGAACAGCTCGGATGCCTCTGCCAGGCACTTCTTGCGCAGCTTGCGTTCCGAGCGGAGGGCGAGCTTGTCGGGCACCCGGGTCCGCTTGCCCAGCGGCCTTTCGACGTCGTGGAACAGCGCACGCAGGACGAAAAGGTCGTTCAGGTCGCCGAGCTTTTGTCCCAGCGCATCGAGTGCCTTGATCCGGGGCTTGACCGGCGACGGCCAGACCTTCTTCAGCAGGGCAAGATGCCTGGCGTGCGCTTTCACTGCCTTGCGCAGATCGTGGAAATCGACGGGCTCGCCGCGCTCCTTGGAGCGCCGCAGGGATTTGCGCGCGCGCTGCATCGTCGTGCGCACGCCGTCGGCCAGCACGTCGGCGGCCGCTTCGGGGTGATCGGGCAGGTCGATGCCTTCCAGCCTGCGCAACCCGGTCCTGCAGGCCGCGGAAGCTGCGGCCGCGGCTTTGCGCAGATCCTGATCCAGCAGGGTGGCGTGGCGTGCGACCAGCTCTTCGCGAACAGGCCCGAGCGCTCCGCCGGCCGCTTCCTCGGGATATTCGGCAGCCAGCCGGTCCAGGGTCTCAACGAGCGCCGCGGCTCCACGCTGCGCGGCCAGCCGCGTTGAAGCTTTCCGACAGAGCGCGTTCTCGGCTTGGGCAAACTTGGCGTCGCCCGAGCGCACCAGCCGGACGAGCGCGCGCACGCTCTTCAGCCGCTTGCGGCATTCATGCAGCGCCTTGTCAGGATTTTCTCCAAGTGTGGCGAGATGGCCGAGCGCGCCTTCGAGCTCTTCCGTGGCTATCCGCCGGACTTCATGGGTCAGCCGCAGGCGTGGATCGATGCGGTAGCTCATCGGGATGACCCCGGCAACTCGCCTAGCGCGAGGGCAGCATTGTAGTAGCGGCCGTCCTGGGTCACGTCGCGGCCAAGCCACGACGGCAGGTTCTCGTCCGGTACGATGTCTGGCGTTTCCAGTTCGGCGATCACAAGGCCGTCCAGTTCTCCCTCGAAGACATCCACTTCGTAGAGGTAGTTCAGATGAGTGACATGGTGTCGTGTCTTCTTGATGACGCGGCCGAGTGCAAAAGCCTCCATTTCCAGGGCTTGCGCAAGCGGAACCGGATACTCGAATTCGTCGCGCCCCGGTCCCGCGCCGGAAAATTTGAGCGTAAGCGTGGCTTCCGCATCGTTGCTGATGCGCACCCGCACTGTACGGCCGGTACCGACCGCGAGATAGAACTGGCGTATGCGAATTGCAGCATGCGCCGATGCGCGCCATGCCGGATCGGCGATGAGGAACTTCCGCTCGATTTCCTTGGCCATGCCCTGTTGGTAGGCCGTCAAGGCGTGCGAGGGCAACATCGCGGATTGACTTTAATCAATCGAATGATTAAAATTTCGCGTATGAACAGAATGGGCGAACGCTTTCCCTCCCCCGCGGAACAGACAAGGTCGGCGCTGGTTCGAGCGGGTTTGGTCCTGTTCGGGCGCAAGGGTTTTGAGGGCGCTTCCACGCGCGAGCTGGCCGCGTTGGCCAAGGCCAACATTGGTTCGATCGCCTATCATTTCGGCGGCAAGGAGGGGCTGCATCTCGCCTGCGCCGACTTCATCGTGGACACGATCGGGAAGATCGCGCGGCCGGCGCTGGCCGACGTTGCGGCGCTGCCGCCGGCGGATGCGGAAGCTGGTCTGAAACATGCGGTCGAGCGGATCGTATCCTTCTTCGTGGCGAGCCCGGAGATTGGCGATTTCGCGCAGTTCATATTGCGCGAGATGTCGTTGCCGAGCCCCGCCTTCGACCGTCTGTACTCCGGCGTCTTCGCCCCGACGCACACCCAGCTCTGCAGCATCTGGGAGCGCGCCACCGGCGAAGCGGCCGAAAGCGAGGAGACCAGGATTCGCATGTTCATGCTGATCGGGCAGGTTGTCTATTTTCGCATCGCCCGCGCGGCCGTCCAGCGCCGCATGGGCTGGTCCGATATCGGCCCGCAACAGGCACAGGCCATCGCAGGCGTCGCGCTCGCCAACCTCTCCGCGGTTCTGGCCAGCCGCAAAGGCAAGGATCATCCATGAGCCTCTTCTGCTCGATCCCTTTAGCAGCCTCGCTGTTTTCGGCCTGCGCCGGCTCTCCGCCGCTTGCGGTCGGCTACGTCGAAGGCGATTTCGTTCTGCTCGCGCCGATCGAGGTGGCTCAGGTGCAGTCCATATCCGTGAAACGCGGTGACCGTGTCCTTGCCGGAGCGCGGGTTGCCGAGATGGAAACCGACGACGCCAGCATCGCGGTGGCGCAGGCGCAAGCCGCGCTGGCGCAGGCGCAGGCGCAGCTTGCCAACCTGCAGATCGGCAAGCGGCCGGAGGAGATCGCCGCGCTCGACTCGGTGCGCCGGTCGGCCGAGGCGGAGGCCAGCGAGAAACGCCGCGTGCTGGCTCGGGCGAGCGACCTGCTCAAGCGTGGCATCGCCACCCAGGCGGAATTCGACGAGGCGCAGACGGCGGTCGAGGTCGCCGAGGCGAAGATCAACCAGGCCGAGGCCAATCTGGCGGTCGGCAACCTGCCGGCGCGTCCCGAGGAGATCAAGGCCGCCGAGAGCCAGGTCAGGCAGGCGGATACGGCGCTGGCCCAGGCGAACTGGCGGCTGACCAAGCGCACGCTGACGGCGCCGTCGGACGGGCGGGTCGACGATGTGATACGCAACCCTGGCGACGTCGGCGGCCCTTCCGCGCCGGTCATCTCGATGCTGCCGGACGGAGCGGTCAAGCTTTCGGTCTTCGTCCCGGAGGCTTCCTTCTCCAGGGTTGCGGTCGGCAAGGTCCTGAACGTGCGCTGTGATGGTTGTCCGCAAGGCCTGCAGGCACGCATCAGCTTCGTGTCGCCGGACCCCGAGTTCACGCCGCCGGTGATCTATTCGCTCGAGACGCGTCAGAAGCTCGTCTATCTGGTCGAGGCGCGGCCGATCGGCGAGGACTCGCCCCTCCAGCCGGGGCAGATCGTCGACGTGGAACTGGTGAATGGTGACTAGTAAAATGGTGAATGGTCGGGAGTACAGGATCCTGTCCAGGCGATGCTCGTGCCAGTTTGCCTCTTCCATTCACCATTCACCATTGACCCTTCACGACGCGGCAGCCGAAGGCGTCGTGCCATGACCGACGTCATCAACGTAACCGGCCTCGTGAAGCGCTTCGGCGACAAGACAGTCGTCGACCATGTCACCATGCGCGTGGCCGAGGGCGAGATCGTCGGGTTCCTTGGCCCGAACGGCTCCGGCAAGACGACGACGATCCGCATCATGTGCGGCCTGCTGACGCCAGACGAGGGCGAGGGCGAGGTTCTTGGCTACAACCTGCGCACCGAGAGCCTCAGCATAAAGCGCGAAGTCGGCTACATGACGCAGAAATTCTCTTTCTACGAGGACCTGACGATCGCCGAGAATCTGGAATTCGTGGCGCGGCTCTACCAATTGCGCCCGCTGGCGGATTTCGTCGGCCGAACGCTGGAGGACCTCGGCCTGACGAGCCGCCGCAACCAGCTCGCCGGCACCTTGTCCGGCGGCTGGAAGCAGCGCCTCGCGCTCGCCGCCTGCATCATGCACAAGCCAAAGCTGCTGTTGCTCGACGAGCCCACCGCCGGCGTCGATCCGAAGGCGCGCCGGGAATTCTGGGACGAGATCCACAGACTGGCGCGCGGCGGGCTGACCGTGCTGGTGTCGACCCACTACATGGACGAGGCCGAGCGCTGCCATCGCATCAGCTACATCTCCTATGGCAGGATGCTGGCGTCAGGCACCGTGGCCGAGGTCGTGCGCAACGCCGGCCTGACGACCTTCGTCATCGAGGGACCGCGTCTCGATTTGGTCACCCAGGCGCTCGAAGGCCGGCCAGGCGTCGAGCAGGTTGCGCCATTCGGCGCGACGCTGCATGTCGTCGGTTCCGACGCGCGGCTGCTGGACAGGTCGCTTCAGGATATCCGCGCGATGCCCGATGTCACCGTCCAGCCGGGCGAAACGAGCCTTGAGGATGTCTTCATCCAGTTCATGGCGAAGTCGAAGGACAACATGGCGTGAACGCCGTCTTCTCGTTTTCCCGCCTTGGTGCGTTGCTGATCAAGGAGTTCATCCAGATGCGGCGCGACCGCATCACTTTCGCCATGATGCTGGGTGTGCCGCTGATGCAGCTCGTGCTGTTCGGCTACGCGATCAACAACGACCCGAAAAGCCTCCCGGCGGCGCTGGTCGCCACCAGCAACGACGACTACACCCGCGCTATGGTGTCGGCGCTGCAGATGACCGGCTACTATCGCTTCGAACATGTCGTCCAGAGCGAGGCCGAAGCAGAGGCGCTGATGGCCAGCGGTGAAGTCGCCTTCCTCGTGACCATCCCGGCGGATTTCGCCCGCCGCGTCGAGAGCGGCAATCACCCGCAGATCCTGATCGAGGCGGACGCGACAGACCCGGCGGTGGCGAGCGGCGCCATCTCGACGCTTGGAACGGTGGCGCAACGCGCCCTGCTGCGCGAACGCGGCATGCAGGCCGAGGCGGCGGAACTGGCCAAGTCTGAGCTCGATGTCGTCGTCCACAAGCGCTACAACCCCGAGGGCATCTCGCAATACAACATCGTGCCGGGCCTGCTCGGCGTCATCCTGCAGATGACCATGGTCATGATGACCTCGATCGCGCTGACGCGCGAAACCGAGCGCGGCACCATGGAAAACCTGCTCGCCATGCCAGCCTCGCCGGTGGAGATCATGTTCGGCAAGGTGCTGCCCTACCTCGCCGTCGGGGCGGTGCAGGTCGTCGTCGTGCTGGTCGCCTCCAAGCTCTTGTTCGCAATTCCCTTCCAAGGATCGCTGCCGTTGCTCCTTTCGGCCATCCTCGTCTTCGTGCTGGCGCTCGTGCTGCTCGGCTACACCATCTCGACCGTTGCCCGGACGCAGATGCAGGCGTTGCAGCTCACCTTCTTCTTCTTCCTGCCGTCGATCCTGCTGTCTGGCTTCATGTTCCCCTATCGCGGCATGCCCCGCTGGGCGCAGGTGTTCGGCGAGATATTCCCGCTGACGCATTTTCTGCGCATCACCCGCGCGGTCATGCTGAAGGGCGCCGACTTCGCGGCGATCGCCGGCGAGGTCGCAGCGCTTGGCTTCTTCGTCGCGCTGTTTGCCGGGCTGGCGCTGTTCCGCTTCCGTCGCACGCTCGACTGAGCCAGGCATTGCCTAGCCGAGCAGGGTGCGCACGCGCCGTTCTCCGCCGGCCTTGCGCCACGAGTTGAAGCGGTGGGTCGCGGCGGCGAACGAGATCTTCATGGCGCGCGCCACCGAATAGCGGCTCGCGCCCTCGTCGAACATCCGGTAGCAGCACTCCACGCCCTCCTCCGACAGCTTGCCGTCGGCCATCTTGTTGGCCGGGTTGGCCGGATCGAATTTCGGCGCGACCTGTTCGACAAGGCCCTTGAGACGGTCGAGATCGGCCTGGATACCGGCGATGAGGTCGAGGATCGGCTGCAGGTCGACGGTCGCGGCGGCGGTCGGTTCGGAGGCAGGTGCGGGGTTCTTCATGGCGGGCTCTCTCTTGGCGGACTTTAGGCTATATAGGGCAAGGTGCGGTTATATGAAGACCCTGTTGCGGCCACAGCCTGGAGCAGTTAGTTTAGAACCGTTCTAATCTAGAGGTGTGCACTCATGCTTTCCCGCGTTTTCGGATTCGGACGCCGCTCCTTCGATTCGCTGACAGAACAGGAGATGCTGGCGCTCGCCATCTCCTCGGAGGAGGATGACGGGCGCATCTACCGCGCCTATGCCGACGGGCTGGCGGACGCCTATCCCGGTTCGGCGCGGGTGTTCGACGAGATGGCGGCGGAGGAGGACCAGCACCGCGCCGCGCTGATCGAACTGCACCGGTCCCGCTTCGGCGAGCGCATCCCGCTGATCCGCCGCGAACATGTGCGCGGCTATTACGAGCGCAAGCCAGACTGGCTGGTGAGGCCGCTCGGCATCGAGCGGGTGCGCGGCCAGGCCGAGGACATGGAGCGACAGGCCGAGCGCTTCTACCGCGAGGCCGCCAAGCGCACCTCCGACGCCTCGACGCGCAAGCTTCTGGGCGATCTGGCCATCGCCGAAAAGGGCCACGAATCGCTCGCCCGCAAGCTGGGGCTCCAGCATCTGCCCGGCGACGTGAAGGCGGACGAGGACGCGACCGAGCGCCGCCAGTTCATCCTGACCTTCGTGCAGCCGGGACTGGCCGGCCTCATGGACGGATCGGTGTCGACGCTGGCGCCGATCTTCGCCGCCGCCTTCGCCACAGGCGACACGTGGCAGACCTTCCTGGTCGGCCTGTCGGCCTCGGTCGGCGCCGGCATATCGATGGGCTTCACCGAAGCCGCGCACGACGACGGCAAGCTGTCTGGCCGCGGCTCGCCGCTGAAACGCGGACTGGCCTCCGGCATCATGACGGCGCTCGGCGGCCTCGGCCACGCGCTGCCATACCTGATCCCGGACTTCTGGACGGCCACCACGCTCGCCGCCGCCGTCGTCTTCGTCGAGCTGTGGGCCATCGCCTTCATCCAGAACCGCTACATGGACACGCCCTTCTTCCGCGCCGCGTTCCAGGTCGTGCTGGGCGGCGCCCTGGTGTTTGCGGCGGGCGTTCTGATCGGCAGCGCCTGAGCGCCACGCCTGCCGGCAGCGACCGCCCGGCACAAGGCTGAAACATCGCCCGCGGCCCGGCGGCATCTTCGCGATACGGCCGTGCCGCAAAAGGCACAGCGCCGGACACGTGTGCGACCGGTCCCGCAAAGACCTCCAAACCGCCGTGATTCGGCCATGCCGGGGGTCGAACAGGGTCCAACATTAACATCGCGTTCACCGAAGATTCACGACTGGACGCTAAGCATGCCTCCCAATCGGACGGGACATCCGGGGGACAGGAACCGGGACCATGACTATCTGGAACAACGTGCTGCATCTTGCATCCGCCTTGCGCGAATTCATCGCGCCGACCTATCGGCCCGAGCGCCACTACATGCGCGGCCCCGGCCCCGCCTGCGCACGCCGCGGCTTTCCCTGATCCGTCGATGCGGCGCATCAGCGCCGCTTGCCATCACGCCCCCTCCACCGTCGCAGCACTCTCCCTGGCGGCCACCTCCAGCCGGGCCTCGGCGTCCTTCTCGGCCGCATGCTCGAACCAGGCCGGGCAGTAGTGCCTGAACATCGCCATGATGCCGGAGAGCATGACGCCGGCCCTGTCGATCGACGCCGGGCGGATGCCGCCATGGCACACACCCGCATCGTCGCGGTCGATGAACAGGTGGCAGCGGCCGTTGCGGCACTGCCGGTCGCGGCAGCGCGCCGGCGCGCCATCGACATCCTGGGCGTGGCGCAGGATGGCCACCAGCAGTTCGCTCAGCTCCATGCCGGTATAGAGGCGGCCGTCCTCGTCGTAGCCGAACGAGCCCCACTCATCGTAGCGCGCCAGGGTCTTGCGGATGAAGTCGCGCTCGAACTCCGGCACCTCCGCCCAACGCAGCCGGCGCGGCAGGCCGACGGGGGGCGGCGGGGCGGCTTGCAGTTTCTTGCGGGTCATGCTGTTGGCTCCTTGTTGGGGTTGGGGTGGTGTTTTCGCTCACGGGGTGGTTTTACTTTCGCTCACGGGCCGTACCGCTCGCTTCGCTCGCTGGCCCTCCGCCCCCTCGACAGGCTCGGGAGCGCGCCATAAGGCGCGACGCCCGCTTGGGCTTGCGGCCTTCGGCCGAAGTGGCGTGCTTCGGCGTCGCCACGCCCGCCGAAGCGCCTGTCCGTTCCCTTCGACTGCTCGCTCCGCTCGCGCTCAGGATGAGGGAGCGAAGGTTCGATGAGAGGTCGGGAAGCAACGCCCGGGACCACACCATCTTTTTGTTGTTATGCGGCGCGGTTTCCGGGCGTCGCCGGCGTTCTTGCCCTACCTGGAGGGGACGCAGCGCCAGTGCACCGCGCGACCTCGGTCAGGGCCCAGACCTCAGGGCTCATCACCCAGCAGCACCACCGTCAGTGCTGCCGATCCGGCGCCGCCACCCTCCCTGATACCCGGTGCGCACCAGGTTCCCGCGAGGGCGGTGTGGGGATTATGCGGGAGCCGGGAGGGGTGGGGATGGAATCATCCCGAAGAAATCCCCTCTCTTGCGATTTCTAACACTTAGCCTCGTGAAGAACTCGGCTAAGCTGTTGAAATCGCTTTCTCCCCCGCATGGGGGGAGATCACGCCGGCCGCAACGGCGGCGAAAGTCTCATCCACGTTTAATTGGCCTGATGCAGACTATGACCTTGCAGACAGGGCGGGGGTGGTGATGCGGGGGTTATCTCCCCCCTTGCGGGGGAGAAAGCGTTTTCCTGCATTTGCGAGCGGGCTTGTCCCCGAGCAAGTGCTTGGAAAACGCAAGAGAGGGGATTACTTCCCCTCGCCCAAACGCCCCTGCGCTTCCCGCTGGATGACCATGCACACGCCGTCGAGCGCGGTCAGCACATCGTCGTTCCAGAAGCGCATCACCCGAAATCCCGCCGCGTGGAAATGGCGATCCCTTGCGGCATCGCTTTCGGACTCCGCATGCTGGCTGCCGTCCACCTCGACGATCAGTTTCGCGTCGAAGCAGACGAAGTCGATGATGTAGCCCTCGAGCGGCACCTGCCGCTTGAACTTCAGCCCTTCGAGCTGCTTGTTGCGCAGCGCCTGCCACAGCACGTTCTCGGCCTTGGTCGAGTCGGCGCGCATGGTGCGGGCAAACGTGCGGTGCGGTGGCGGGACGGGTTGGCGCAAGCGGGTCTCCAATAGCGCGGCCTTTGATCTCCCCCCTTGCGGGGGAGAAAGCGATTTCAACATCTTAGCCGGGAGCGAAGCGGAGGCTAAGTGTTAGAAATCGCAAGAGAGGGGATTCTTCTCTACGTCTATCGACCCCCTCTCTGGCATTTTCCAAGCACTTGCTCGCTGCCGCTTCGCAAATGCAGGAAAATGCTTTCTCCCCCGCCGAGGGGGAGATAGGGCGCAGCGCCTGCCAGTTCTCGGCCTTGGTCGAGTCGGCGCGCATGGTCCGGGCGAACGTGCGGGGACGCGCGGGACTGGCTGGCGCGACCTGTTAATCAACGCTGCCGCCTCGTGATCACCGGATGACACCGCACCACCAATGCGCCAAGGTTGATTTGTGATCCTGAACGAGTCGGCAATCGTCTCCGTCCACCATGCGCTTCTCGCCAACGGCAGTCTTGGCGACGCCTATTCGCGGGCGGGGCTAGGCTGCGTCCGGCTAATCGAAAAGGTCGCACTCTCACGCGGCCAGTATATAAACGGCAGGTCAGAAATCGCAGTCGTTCTCGACCTTGGCGCGCGCATGGTGAACAGTTGCGGTGCAGCCGGTCGCCTAATGCTTTGCGGATATTGGTCTCCGGCTGCGCACCAATGTCGCGACATTGCTGAATGCCACCAGCTCGTCGAGCACTTCCGTCTGCATCCGTTGGCGGCCACGGACTGGTTAAACGCGACTGGAAAGACGCGGATCAAAAAATTCAGATTTGGGAATATCCGGAAGACCCTCCTGAAGGATCCTGCCGCGAAGGATGTCGAGGATGTGAAGTTTGCGTTCGACTTCTACTCGAATGTCGGCTCGCATCCGAGCATCGAAGGGTTGTCGCTGCACATGACGGCGGATGGCACCAAGAACATTGGGCCGGTTGCCAACCCAGAACGCTTCCTCGTCTTTGCCTCTGACCTATGGGCTTATACAACCCGGGCAACGCTGCGGTTCGTTGATGCAGTCGAGCACCTGATGCCTGACCATCCCAAGATTGCAGAGGAGTTCCGCTACGAACTGGCTGTGGTAATGGGGTGGCAAAAATTTCTGACTCCAATCGGCATAGACGACATTGTGAACTCGACTAGACCGGCGCCCGCTTCATCCGACAGCGCCGCCGCTGCGATGTCCGACGACGCGTCGTCTTGATCCCCTCTCTTGCGATTTCTAACACTTAGCCTGCGCGCGGCCTGCGGCCGTGCTCGGCTAAGATGTTGAAATCGCTTTCCGGCCGGGTCCCCGCTGCTGCGCAGCGTCCCAGCGTTCGCTGGCCTTTTGTCATGCCACCGGCATGACAAATTCGCTTCGCGAACCGGCTGCTCACCCCCCGCAAGGGGGGAGATAAGGGGTGGCGCCCCCCTCACACCCCTGCCGCATAAGCCGCAATCGCCGCCATGTTCACGATGTCCGAGTCCTTCGCTGACATCGACACGATCTGCACCGGCTTGTTGAGGCCGACGAGCAGCGGGCCGATGACGGTGGAGCCGCCGAGTTCCTGCAGCATTTTTGTCGAGATCGAGGCCGAGTGGAAGGCCGGCATGACCAGCACGTTGGCCGGGCCTGACAGACGGCAGAAGGGATAGCGCTTCATGACCTCGGGGTTGAGCGCGACGTCGGCCGCCATCTCGCCGTCATATTCGAAATCGACGCGCCTTTTGTCGAGGATTTTGACCGCCTCCTGGACGCGCTCGGAGCGCTCGCCGGCCGGGTGGCCGAAGGTGGAGTAGGCGAGCATGGCCACGCGGGGCTCGTAGCCCATGCGGCGGGCGAACAGCGCGGTCTCCTCGGCGATGTCTGCGATCTCCAGCGCGTTGGGCATGTCGTGCACGGCGGTGTCGGCGACGATGACCGTGCGGCCCCTGCAGAGCGCGATCGACACGCCGATGACCGGATGGCCGGGGCGGGCGTCGATGACGCGGCGGACATCGTCGAGCGCGGTGGAATAGTTGCGCGTGACGCCGGTGACCATGGCGTCGGCGTCGCCCTGCGCAACCATGCAGGCGGCAAAATGGTTGCGGTCGTTGTTGATGAGCCGCTGCGCGTCGCGCAGCAGGTAGCCCTTGCGCTGCAGCCGCTCGTAGAGGAAGTCGGCATAGACGCCGTTCTTGCGTGACAGCCGCGCATTGATGATCTCGATGCCGGGACGGTCAAGGTCGACGCCGGCGAGTTTTGCGTTCTCGCGCACGATCTCCTCGCGTCCCACAAGGATGGCGGTGCCGAGCTTCTGGCTGACATAGGAGACGGCGGCGCGCATGACCTGCTCCTCCTCGCCCTCGGCGAAGACGACGCGCTGCGGCTTCTTGCGCACGCGGTCGTAGATGCGGCTGAGCGTCGAGGCGATCGGGTCGCGGCGGGCGCTGAGCTCCTGCGCGTATTTCTCCATGTCGGCGATGGGCTTGCGAGCGACGCCGGTCTCCATCGCGGCCTTGGCGACCGCGATCGGGATCGCCGAGATGAGGCGCGGGTCGAACGGCACCGGGATGATGTATTGCGGGCCGAACTTCGGCCGGTTGCCCTGGTAGGCGGCGGCGACGTCGTCGGGCACGTCCTGGCGGGCAAGCGCGGCGAGCGCTTCCGCGGCTGCGACCTTCATGGCGTCGTTGATGGTGGTGGCGCGGACATCGAGCGCACCCCGGAAGATGTAGGGGAAGCCGAGTACGTTGTTGACCTGGTTGGGATAGTCCGAGCGGCCGGTCGCCATGATGGCGTGCGAGCGGATCTTGGCGACATCCTCGGGCGTGATCTCGGGGTCGGGGTTGGCCATGGCGAAGATGATGGGGTTCTTGGCCATCGAGCGGATCATGGCGTCGGAGAAGGCGCCCTTGGCCGACAGGCCGAACACCACGTCGGCGCCATCCATGGCCTCCGCCAGCGTGCGGGCGTCGGTGCGGATGGCGTGCGCCGACTTCCACTGGTTCATGCCCTCTGATCGCCCCTGGTAGACGACGCCCTTGGTGTCGCAGAGCGTGATGTTCTCGGGTGCGAACCCCATCGACTTGATGAGCTCGATGCAGGCGATGCCGGCCGAGCCCGCGCCATTGCAGACGAGCTTGGTGGTCTTCATGTCGCGGCCGGTGATTTCGAGCGCGTTGATGAGGCCGGCCGCCGCGATGATGGCGGTGCCGTGCTGGTCGTCGTGGAAGACGGGGATGTCCATCAGCTCGCGCAGGCGCTGCTCGATGATGAAGCAGTCGGGCGCCTTGATGTCCTCGAGGTTGATGCCGCCGAACGACGGCCCGAGGTAGCGCACGCAGTTGATGAAGGCCTCGGCGTCCTCGGTGTCGACCTCGAGGTCGATGCTATCGACGTCGGCGAAGCGCTTGAACAGCACCGCCTTGCCTTCCATCACCGGCTTGGAGGCGAGCGCGCCGAGATTGCCGAGGCCAAGGATGGCGGTGCCGTTGGAGATGACGGCAACCATGTTGCCCTTGGCGGTGTAGTCGTAGGCCTTGGCCGGATCCTCGGCGATGGCCTTCACGGGAACCGCGACGCCGGGCGAATAGGCGAGGCTGAGGTCGCGCTGGGTGGCCATCGGCTTGGTCGCCACGACCTCCAGCTTGCCGGGGCGGCCCTTGGCGTGGAAGTCGAGCGCCTCCTGGGCGCTGACGGACGGGCCGGCGTTGTCCGGTTTCTTGGCCATGCGGGCAGCCCCCTCCCAGGGAAATGTCGCTTTGTTTTTGTGGAGCATTCGGGATTAAGGCTACACTTGGCTGCTGTAAACCGCCAACAAGGCAGGCAGCGGCGCTTTTTGCCGCAACGGAACCGGAAAGTTGAACGACGAGACGCCCATCAAGGTCAGCACTGCCCAGCCCGCGGCTACGCCGATGATGGAGCAGTATGTGGAGATCAAGGCGGCCAACCCGGATTCGCTGCTGTTCTACCGCATGGGCGATTTCTATGAACTGTTCTTCGACGACGCGCAGGCAGCCAGCCGAGCGCTCGGCATCGTGCTGACTAAGCGCGGCAAGCATCTCGGCGAGGACATACCGATGTGCGGCGTGCCGGTGCATGCCGCCGACGACTACCTGCAGAAGCTGATCGGCCTTGGCTTCCGCGTCGCGGTCTGCGAGCAGATCGAGGATCCGGCCGAGGCGAGGAAGCGCGGCGCAAAGTCGGTGGTGAAGCGCGACGTGGTGCGGCTGGTGACGCCGGGCACCATCACCGAGGACAAGCTGCTCTCGCCCCAGGAATCGAGTTTCCTGATGGCGCTGGGACGGGTCAAGGGCGGGCAGGACAACTCCTACGCACTGGCGTGGATCGAAATGTCGACCGGCGCCTTCCGCGTGGCTGAGACGCATGCCGACCGGCTGCTGTCCGACATCCTGCGCGTCGACCCCAGGGAGTTGATCGTCGCCGACACGGTGTTCCACGATGCGGAACTGAGACCCGCCTTCGACGTGCTCGGCCGCGTCGCCAGCCCGCAGCCGGCCGCGCTGTTCGATTCAGGCGCTGCGGCCGGCCGCATCGCGCGTTTCTACGACATCGCCACGCCCGACAGCTTTGGCGCGTTTTCCCGCGCCGAACTGTCGGCGATCGCGGCCATCGTCGCCTATGTCGAGAAGACGCAGAAGGCCGAGCGGCCGCCGCTCGATTTTCCCGCGCGCGAGGAGAACGGCGCAACCCTGTTCATCGACCCGGCAACGCGCGCCAACCTCGAGCTGACGCGCACGCTGTCGGGCAGCCGCGACGGCTCGCTGTTCAGGGCGATCGACCGCACCGTGACGGGCGGCGGCGCACGGCTGCTGGCCGATCGCCTGACCGCGCCGCTGACCGACCCGGCCGCGATCAACCGGCGGCTTGATTCGGTCGGCTTCTTCGTTGCCGAAACGACGCTCTGCGATCGGCTGCGCGCGTCGCTGAAGGGCGTTGCCGACATGCCGCGGGCGCTGACCCGGCTGGCGCTTAACCGCGGCGGCCCGCGCGACCTCGGCGCAATCAGCGCCGGCTTCGCCGCAGCGGCCGAAATCGCCGACACGTTTGCCGGCGTGGAGTTATCGCAGGAACTGGCGGAGGCCATGCAGGCGATCGCCATGCTGCCGAAGGATTTCGCGCGGCATCTGCGGGCGGCGCTTGCCGACGAACTGCCGCTGCTCAAGCGCGACGGCGGTTTCCTGCGCCACGGCTACGACCGCGACCTCGACGACGCGCGGAGCCTGCGAGACGAATCGCGGCGGGTGATCCTCGGGCTGGAGCGCGGGCTGATCGAGGAGACCGGCATACGGTCGCTCAAGATCCGGCACAACAATGTGCTTGGCTATTACATCGAGGTGACCGCCAACCACGCGGCGATCATGACCGGCACCGACGAGGCCAAGGGGCGTTTCATCCACCGCCAGACGATGGCCAGCGCGATGCGTTTCACCACCACCGAGCTTGCCGGGCTGGAGAGCAAGATCGCCAATGCGGCAGACCGGGCGCTGTCGATCGAACTGGCGGCCTTCGACCGGCTGGTCGCAGAGGCGGTGGCTTCGGCCGATGCGATCCGTGCCGGCGCAGACGCGCTCGGCGTGCTTGACGTGTCATCGGCACTGGCCTGCCTGGCGCTGGCCGACGATTACTGCCGGCCGGTGGTGGACGACAGCCTTGCCTTCGCGATCAAGGCCGGCCGGCATCCCGTCGTAGAGCAGGCGCTGCGGCGGCAGGCCGAAACTCCGTTCGTCGCCAACGACTGCGACCTCTCGCCGGAGGACGGTGGGAGGAGCGGCGCGATCTGGCTGCTGACCGGCCCCAACATGGGCGGCAAGTCGACCTTCCTGCGCCAGAACGCGCTGATTGCGATGCTCGCCCAGGTCGGCAGCTATGTGCCGGCGCGCGCGGCCCACATCGGCGTAGTTGACCGGCTTTTCAGCAGGGTTGGCGCTTCGGACGATCTGGCGCGCGGGCGCTCGACCTTCATGGTCGAGATGGTGGAGACCGCCGCGATCCTCAACCAGGCGGGCGAAAGGAGCCTTGTGATCCTCGACGAGATCGGGCGCGGCACGGCGACCTTCGACGGCCTGTCGATCGCCTGGGCGGCGGTCGAGTATTTGCACGAGGAGAACCGCGCCAGGGCGATCTTCGCCACGCATTTCCACGAGATGACTGCGCTGTCGACGAAACTTAGCCGGCTGCGCAATGTGACGATGCGGGTCAAGGAATGGGAAGGCGACGTGGTCTTCCTGCACGAGGTAGCGAAGGGCGCGGCGGACCGGAGCTACGGCGTGCAGGTGGCGCGGCTGGCCGGCCTGCCCGCTGCCGTGGTGAACCGCGCAAAGGACGTGCTGGCGCAACTCGAGAGCGGCGAGACGGCGGGCAAGGCCGAAAAGCTGATCGACGACCTCCCGCTGTTTTCAGCGGCACTGAAACGCGAGACGCCGGTGGCTGCCAAGACCGACCCGGTGGGCGCGGCGCTTGCTGGTATCAACCCCGACGAGCTGACGCCGAAAGAAGCGTTGGAAGCGCTGTACCGCCTGAAGGGGCTGGGTGGTGGGTGAGGCCGCACGCCTCGTTCTCACTCTCTCCAGGGTGTGCCTGACGCTCCGGCATCCGCTCCTGATCTGGCGATTTGCGAGAAGGCTAAGGTATTTTCCCAATCTGGCACTGCCGCGGACGTATCATGAAAAGATGCTCTGGCGAAAAGTGGTTGATCGAAACCCGCTTTTCGTACGCCTGACCGACAAGATCCTTTGCAAGGAGTGGGTGAGGGTCAAGGCACCGCATCTCGCTGTCCCGATCACGGAATGGACGGGGCTGGACGCCCGGGACATACCCGGTCGGCTGCTCGAAGGTGATGTCGTCGTGAAACTCAATGCGGGCTGCAACATGAACGCGTTCTTGTCGGCAGGTCAGCCTTCACGCGACGAAATCCATCGCCTGAGCCAACAGTGGTTCAGCAAGCGCCACGGAAGGCGCCACGGCGAGTGGGCCTACGGTCCTATCGTTCGGCGACTGCTTGTTGAGCAACGGCTGGTCCTCGGCGGGGACCGACTGCCGACTGACATCAAAGTTCATGTTTGCGGGGGACAAGTTTGCCACGTCTGGGTCGAAGATCGCATTGGTCGGCGATCGCTGTTGCTTGACTCACGGGGCGCCGCGCTTGCCGGACGTGACTCGGACTACCCAGGCGAAGATCAGGCGCTTCCATTCAGCGAACGGCTTTCGAAACTTGTTCGCGAAGCGGTCGCGAACGCCGCTCTGCTTGCTTCGGACATGGACTATATCCGGGTTGACTTTCTGGTAGCCGAGAACAAGCTCTTTGTGGGGGAACTGACTGTCTATTCGGCTTCCGGCTACGGCACCTGGTCTAATCCAGCCATAGCCCAGAATGCTGCAAGGATGTGGGATTTGAAGAAGTCTCACTTCCTGCGGGAAAGGCGGAAGGGACTGTCGGGTTTCTATGCGAAAGCACTGTTGGCGGCGCTGGAGGCCCGATCGGCCGACACATCCGATTCATGCGCGGCCGGAAATGCTTGAAGTAGAAATGTCTCGCAGCGGATGGACGAATTGACGCTGGCACAGAACGTGAAACGCGCGTTGTATCGTCTGATCGCCGCATCGATGATGATGTCCGCCGTGGCCGGCTGCACCAGCATCTCTTACTATGTGCAATCGTTGCAGGGCCACGCCGAGATCATGGCGGCGCGCAAGAGCGTCGCCGGGCTGGTCGACAATCCCGCGACACCCGAGCCATTGCGCGCCCGGTTGGAGGAAGCTAGCGCCATCAGGCAGTTTGCCACCGACAGTCTGGGACTGCCTGACAACAACAGCTACCGCAGCTACGTCGACGTTGGGCGCGACTATGTGACCTTGGCTGTGTTCGCGGCGCCTGAATTCTCGCTTGCGCCCATGACTTGGTGCGTCCCGGTCTATGGCTGTGTTCCCTACCGGGGATATTTTTCCAAGCAGGGTGCGGTCGAAACTGCAACCGGGCTGAAAGCGCAGGGTCTCGACGTGCATGTCAGCGGCGTCACCGCCTACTCCACACTTGGCTGGTCGAGTGACCCGCTGTTGAACACGATGCTGCGGCAGGACGATACCTACCTCGCGGGACTTGTCTTTCACGAGCTGGCCCACCAGCGGGTCTATGTGAACGGCGACTCCGCGTTCAACGAGGCCTTCGCGGTCGCCGTCGAAACGAGCGGCGTCAAAAGATGGCTGCGTGAGACGGGCAACCTGGCGGGATTGCGCGGCTATGAGGCCGAGATCAAGCGCGGCAACGATTTTTACGCGCTGGTGGCTCAGGCCCGGTCAGACCTGGCTCAGATCTATGACGGACCCGCAAGCATACAGAGCAAGCGGACAGCCAAGGCAGCAGCGATCGAACGGCTCCGCACGCGTTACCGGATCACGCGCGACCGGCGCTGGGGCGGATACCGCGGATACGACGCGTGGTTCGATAGCCCGATCAACAACGCCAAGCTGGCCGCCACAACCGTCTACAGCGATCAGGTTCCGGCGTTCCTGCACCTGTTCGACCTCTGTTCCGGCAACTACGCGCGCTTCTATGCGGCGGTCCGGCGGCTCGGCGCATTGGAAAGGGAACAGCGGGAGGACGCGCTCAAGGCGACGAATGGATGTGGAGCCGCGTCTCGCTAGGTTCTGACTGCATCTTCGTCGGCAGTCCGGCAGGCTGAAGGGCGAAATGGCCGATGGGCCACGCCATCGTGCCGAGCATGGATGGGTTCGCCGGTCAGACTGCTGTCTTGCGGAGCATATTGCCGACTGCCGCCCGCAGCTTGCCACTGGAGAGTGGCTTGTGCAGCAACACAAAGCCGCTGGCGTGAGCTTCGGCGATGCGGTCGGGGGCAGTGTCGCCTGTCAGAATGATCGCAGGGATTGTCGTGGAAAAATGCTGTCGCAGTGCCGCAATTGACGTAAGTCCGGTTTCCTGCCCCGAGAGCCGGTAGTCGCAGATGATGAGGTCGGGGCACTGCCCAGGTTGCGGGTACCGCATGACGATCTCGCTCGCCGATCCTGCGACTGCAACTGTATGCCCCCAGCCTGTCAGCAAACTGTACATCGCGTCGCGGATGGCGGCATCGTCGTCGACTACGCAAATCAGAGAGCTTGTGACTGCAGGAACAATGGGATCGGCGACCACGGCGGCGCTGGTGGCCTTGGGGACTGCCACCCGGAACACGCTGCCGCTTCCGGGAACGGACCTAAAAGTAGTCTCGACTCCCAAGAGATCGGCAGACCGTCGCACGATAGCGAGGCCCAGACCCACTCCCTTCGACCGGTCGCGTTCTGGATTGTCGATCTGATAGAATTCCTGAAAGATCCGGTCATGCTCCGCTTCCGGGATGCCGCGGCCCGTGTCCCAAATCTCGATCGACACATCGGCGCCACGCCGCCGACACCCGATCAGGACGCCGCCCTTGTCGGTATAGCGCACGGCGTTGGAGAGGATATTGCGCAGTATGCGATCCAGCATCACCGGGTCGCTATCGACCAGCATGGAACACGGATGCTGGCGCAAGGTGATCTGCTTGGCGGCGGCCTCGTCGGCATGGTCACGGATCAGGCGATCGAGCATTGCCGACATGGCGACCGGCTCCCGGTGAACCTGCACCGCGCCGGCATCAAGCTTTGAGATGTCGAGCAGCCCTACGAACAACTCGTCCAGCGCGGCGACTGACTTGACGATCTGTTCCAGGAGGCGGCGCGACACGGCATCCATCTTGCGCCCGCTGAGCGCACCCACGAACAGGCCAAGAGCATGCACCGGTTGGCGAAGGTCGTGGCTGGCGGCGGCCAGAAACTGCGACTTTGCCAAATTGGCTTGTTCAGCGACAAGTTTCTGCCGGCTGAGGTCGCTGGCCAAGTCGAGATTGGCAAATCCGAGGCGCAGACTCGCGATCAGTTGCCGGCTGTACTGCAGCGCGATCAATGGCATCGCCATCAAAAACATGGTCTCCAATCCGGCCAGAAGCTCGAAATGAGGATAACGGTGATACAGCGCTAGAAAGACATGCGGGGACATCATCGGAAACAGGAAAATCAGGTAGGTCGGCAGGTACGCGCCAAATACGATGGCACCCGCCGAACCTAGCCCTGCCCACGCGACGATAAGTACCAATGCCTGGGTGACATCGTCAGCCGAACTCAACAGCAAGGCGCCGCAGCCCCAGGCAATGCCTTCGATAAGCGCCATCGCGGTGAACAGCGCCATCCAGAGGCGCCAGGCAGCATCAACGGGTGAAGCGCGTCGATAGGCGACGATCAGCGCGAAATGTACAACAGCCAGGCCGACAATGCTCAGGCCCCAGCCAACGGCCCGGATTTGCGGGGTCTCGGCGCTGTGCCCCACTGTCGCGATCAACACGGCGACACAGGCAGCGCTGAACAGGCCCACCGGCGTTTGCCGGTAGAGCGACCGGATCTGAGCGGCCCTGATACGGTCGATGTCTGCCAACGCTTTCAAAAGCTCCGAGGCAAGCGTGTCTCGCCTCAGAGCTATTCCTGTATGATTGTCCCCACAAGCGGGACCCCGCGATGGCCCCGACTACTGTCCGGCCGTGACGGAAAATCCTGTAATCTTCACGGTCACCGGCGGATCAGCCGGCAGGCTGGCCTGAGCAAAAATGCCGAATTGCAGCGGTCCGGGCGGCATCTGGGCGCGGACCGACTTGACCTTTATCCCGTCCACGGAAAGGGTCAGCACCCCGGCCTTGGCCTGCACCAGAAGCGTATGCACCGTACCCGGTGCGGTGTTGAAGCCGTCAACCTTCACGCCGGTAAAGATTGCGCTCCAGACGTTGTTCACCTTTTTGTAGAGCGCAGCATTGGCGTCATCGCCAACGAGGAACATGAACAGGTTGCTGGCGTCGAGGCCCCAGAATTGGATTCCACTGCTCAAAGGATTGCCGGCTACGGGGGGAGGGAACACCACCTCCTGACAATAATCGCCATTGTTGGCGTTGAAGGTCAGGTTCATGGTCGCTCCCGCGGAAATGTCCTTGTTCAGCTCGATCTGCATGGCGGGCGGGACAATCTTTATATTGCTGAACGACATGTCCCATCCGCCGCTGTCATCGGCAAACTTGTCCTCGAAAATAGAAACGCCACTTTGGCCTTCACAGGCCAGGGCGGCGGTTGCAAATGCCACCTGCAAGGCGGCGGCGATCATCAATCTGCGGGTCATGTCCAAGCTCCGTTGCGATCCATGGGTTCCAAGGATCGGCAAATCAGGACCTGTCGTAAATTGGACAGAGGTCCGCCGGGGTCCCGGGATGTCTCGGGACCCCGGGGTTCAGGTAGGAACTATGGCCCATTGCCCCGTTCGGGCTTCGCCGCAATACTTGTCGGATGAAAATCCTGATTGTCGATGATCACCCTGTCTTGCGCGCCGGCCTTGCGGCACTTCTTGGTCAGGCTCGGGCGGGATCAACCATCATTGAGGCGGGCAATGCAGCCGAAGCTTTCAAGCAAGTCGATCTCTACCCCGACCTTGACATCGTGATTCTCGATCTCGTGCTGCCCGACATGGGCGGGCTCTCGGTACTGGCAGAATTTGGCAGGCGCTGTCCTGGCCTGCCGGTGATCGTCCTGTCGTCGTCTGAAGATCCGCAAGGGGCACGGCGCGCCCTGTCCCAGGGGGCGCTTGGCTATGTTCCCAAATCGGCCAGCCAGAATACCCTGTCCGCTGCCATCGAACTGGTCATGTCGGGCGAAATCTATGTGCCGCCGATGCTGCTGAACGAAGTTGCCGGGGTGCACAGGAATGCATCCTCGGAGTCGATGCCGCCACTATTGACCGAGCGCCAGATACAGGTGCTGCGCCACCTTGACCTTGGCCAGCCCAACAAGACGATCGCGTTCAAGCTGGGTTTGTCGGAAAAGACCGTAAAGGCGCACATCACCGCCATACTGAAGGCGCTGCACGCCCGCAACAGGACCCACGCCGTTTCCCTTGGCCGGCTTGCGGGGCTGATCTGACATATCCCGCGTCAGCGTTACACTCGCCCGCTGCCCCGCAACCCGCGCACCGCACTCGCCGCTCTTCTCGCCACGGTCACGCCCGCGCCGAGCGTCACCAGCCACAGCGCGGCGAGCAGGGTCTCGTTGCGGCCGTTCCAGAGCGGCTCGAGCATCGAGGCGAGTGCTGCGAAGGTCATCACGGCCATGCGATGCTGCTTTGCCATCGGGCCGGAGAAATCTGCTGGCAGCCCGCAGCTGCGGCCAAGCTCGCGGACATAGGCAGTGAGGATGGCAAGCGCCGCGGCGGCCCAGCCGAGCGCGGGATGGCCGATGCCGTAGCCTGCGCCAATGAAGATCAGCAGGTCGGAAACGCGATCGGGGAACTCGTTCCAGAAGCCGCCGTCGGGCGCGCTCTTGCCGGCTTCGATCGCCACCATGCCGTCGAAGAGGTTGCAGAGCAGCCTGAGCTGGCAGAACGCCGCGGCCGCAATCAGAAAGAGCGCGCGGGACGCGGCGCCTTCGCTGGATCCGGCGCACCAGAAAGCCGCGCCCGATAGTGCCGCGAAAACCATGCTGGCGATGGAAATCTGGTTTGGCGTGATGCGCGTCCGGGCAAGCCAGCCTGTGATGGCGCCGGCCCATCCGGTCTGCCGGCTGGCGAGCGGGCGGCGGTTCTCAAGGTTAGCCATGACTTACCTTCTGGCGCCACAGCGCCGCGGCGTAGATGGTGGAATAAAGTGCGGTGACACCGGCGGGCAGCGCGATTGTGGCGAGGATCTCGGGCGTGCCTGCGAGCGTGTGGACCGTGGTGAGGATGGCAAGCGACAGAGCGATGGCGACGAGCGGCGGCAGGACCAGTGCCGCGATGCCGCTGAAACGCACCGCCAGAAATTCGATCATGCGCTTAAGGACCAACGTGATGGCAGCCGACAGGGCGCCCTGCACCATGCCGGCGACGAGCGGTTGCGGAAATGCGTGCGCGCGGTTGGCGAAGACGGCCCAGCCGCCCATTGCAAGGAAGGCGACGGCGACATGGACGATCGAACGCTGCGCCAGGCTCTGTGTGGCTCCTGCCATCAGGTCCACCAGAAGCGCACCAGGTGGAAGAAGATCGGTGCGGAAAAGACGACCGAGTCGAGCCGGTCGATGAAACCGCCATGGCCGGCGATCGTGTGGCCCCAGTCCTTGACGCCGCGGTCGCGCTTGATGGCCGACATGACGAGGCCGCCGCAGAAGCCGAGCAATGCGATGACCAGCGCAAGCAGGCCCGCCTGGAACACCGTGAACGGCGTCATCCACCACAGCCCGGCGCCAACCAGCGTCGCGGAGAGAACGCCGCCCGCGAAACCCTCGACGGTCTTGGACGGCGACAGGCGCGGCGCGATCTTACGCCTGCCGATGAGCTTGCCCCAGACATATTGCAGCACGTCCGAAAGCTGCACGACGACGATCAGGAAGGCGATGAGCAGCACGTTGCGGCCGTCGTAGCCCGGTATGTGCAGGTTGAGCAGCGCCGCCACATGCGAGGCGCAGAACACCGTGATCATCAGCGCCCACTGCATCTCGGCGATGCGCACGAGGTAGTCCTCGGTTTCTCCGCGCAGCGCCGAAAGGATCGGCAACAGCAGGAACACATAGACCGGAATGAAGATCGCGTAGAGCCCGTACCAGTCGATCCAGATCAGGTAGTACTGGTAGGGCAAGACGATGAAGAAGGAAGCGACCAGCGACCAGTGGTCGGCGCGCCGCGCGTGGGTCAGCGTCATGAATTCGCGCAGCGCCGCGAACGAGCAGAAGCCGAACAGCAGCACCACGCCGGTCTTGCCGCCGATGAAGGCGATGGCGAGCAGCACCGCCATCACCCACCACGCCCGGATGCGGTCGTTGAGGTTCTCGATCGCCAGGTTGGCGCCGTCGGGCGAGTAGCGGCGCTGCAGCGCGTAGCCAACCAGGGAGGCGAACACCAGGACGGCGGCGATGCCGTATAGCAGATGGATGAGGTCGGGGTGGATTCGCATCATGCCGCGCCACCGTTGCGGGCCGGCCTCAGCGCAAGCAGCGCATCGCGCGCCCGGGCAAGGAACGGCTCCGCCGCCTCGCCGTGGGCAACCTTGAGCGAGGGTCCGAAGCTGACCGTGCACATCAGCGGCACGGGGATGAACTCGCCCTTCGGCATGACACGGTTGAGGTTCTCGATCCAGACCGGCACGAGTTCGACATCGGGGCGGGCGAGCGCCAGTTTGTAGAGGCCGGCCCTGAATGGCAGCAGCGGCTCGTCGGTCATGTTGCGCGTGCCTTCCGGGAACAGAATGAGCGATGCGCCGCCGGCGATCGCCTCCTGCATCACCTCGATCGGGTCGCGGGTGCGCGCCTCGCGGTCGCGGTCGATCAGCACGGCATTGAACACGTCGCGGCCGATGAAGCGCCGGAGCGGCGATTTCATCCAGTAGTCAGCGCCTGCCACCGGGCGCGTCTTGCGACGCAGGCGTGGCGGCAAGACGATCCAGATCAGGATGAAGTCGCCGTGGCTGGCATGGTTGGCGAAATAGATCCGCCGCTTGCGCGAGGGCTCATTGCCGACCCAGATGCCGCGCACCGCGGTTACGAACCGGGCAAACAGGGTGATGACGACCGCAAAGGAACTGGCGAGCGCACTCTTGGGCAGGCTGGACGCGGAATGATCCGACATGGTTCGTGCTCGACGCTCACTGCGGGCGTCAAGATGCAGACTCTGCGCCCGGGCCCCGGTACATCATGTGAAGGAAATTTTGTGAAGCGCAATGCCCCGCCCCGATTCCTAAGCTGCAACGAACAGGCTAGTCTGGACCGGTCCAAGAAGGGGAATTCATGGCGCTCACGCGATTTTCCGGCATCAACAGGCGCCATCTGCTGCGCGGCGGGCTCGCCGTCGGGGCGAGCCTGATCGCCGCCGAGACGGTCGGCCAGGAGGTTCTCAAGGAGATCGCCGACCTGAAGCCCGGCGAATTCACCTGGCACCCGGACCGCCAGCCCGCAGGCCCGGTCGCCGTCGTCGTCTCGCTGCCCGAGCAGCTGGTGCATGTCTATCGAAACGGCATCCGCGTGGCGGTGTCGACCTGTTCGTCCGGCAAGCCCGGACATGATACGCCGACCGGCGTGTTCGTGGTGCTGCAGAAGGACAAGAACCACCATTCCTCGACCTATAACGACGCTTCGATGCCGAACACCGAGCGCCTGACATGGTCGGGCGTGGCATTGCATGCAGGCGGGCTGCCGGGATATCCGTCCTCGCACGGCTGCGTGCACCTGCCGCTCGACTTCTCGGCCAAGCTGTTCACGATCACGCATCTCGGTACCCCCGTCATCATCGCCGACAGCCATTCCGATCCCTGGGAACTGACGCATCCAGGCATGGTGCTGGCTGGCTACGCGGAAAGCGAGTTTGCCCAGGTCGAATCGGGACTGCAGGGCAAGAAGGCGCCCTCGGACTGGGCCGAGGCGGAAACCAACCCGGTGATTTCGGTGATCGCCTCCTCGGCGGGCAGGACGATCGAGCTGGTGCAGGATTCCGACGTCATCGCGACCTCAGCCCTGACGATCAAGGGCGACGGACCGCTGGGCAGCCATGTCTTCGTGCTGCAGGGGCCCGATGCCGGCATCAAGGGCATGAAATGGATTGCCATCACGCATGGCGTCGACGCCCAGCCGGACACCGCCGCGCTCGGCAGGCTGACCGCCGACACGGCGTTCATCGAACAGATGAAGCAGAAGATGCATCCGGGCATGGTCATGATCCTGACCGACGCGCCGCTGTCGCCCGACACCAAGACAGGCAAGGATTTCGTGATCATGTCCTGATGGGGACGACAAAGGACCGGGCGCCCCTCGCATTGCCCTCAATATTGCGTAAGCCAGAAATATGCGTGAGGGAAAGCAGTCTTTCACCAGCTGGAGCGCGGTCGAACAGGTTGTGAAAGCCGGCGCGAAAGCTTCCGCAAGGTCACAGCCGACACGACATATTTCCCGGCCGGCCAACCAGCCGCGGATGTGATGATTATCCGGCAATTTGTTAGCCGGAGCAGCGGGTTTCGAAAGATATCAAGGCGTTTCGCCTGCAATTCGCAGAATTCGCTGCTCATCTTAAGACCGTGTTTAAACAGTATATCATAGCGTCCATTCGAATATGCACCTTGGCCGTTCTGGTGCGGATGGAACATTGGAAACAATTTTCTACCCCTTGCGCCGCGCGCTGCGGCTGATCTGGAAGCCGACCAACGTGCCGGCAGGGCTGGCGCTGCTCGTCGTGGCGGCGGTCGGCCTGCTTGCCGAGTATCAGAACCGGGGCGCTTACGTTGAACGCCAACGCACCGAAGTGCTCGGCCATGTCAGCCTGATCCGCGCCAAGCTCGAGGGCGACATCAACAGCAACATCCAGCTGGTTCGCGGGCTGGTCGCGACGCTGGCGACGGAGCCGTTCATGGACCAGCGGCGCTTTTCCGCGCTTGCCGGCAACCTGCTCTCGGAAAAATCGCAGATCAGGAACATCGCGGGCGCGCCCGACCTCGTCATCACGCTCATCCACCCGATGGCGGGGAACGAGCGGGCGCTTGGACTGGACTATCGCAAGAGCGCGCCGCAGCGCGAGGCTGCCATGCGCGCCCGCGACACTGGCGAACTCGTCCTGGCCGGCCCGGTCGATCTGGTGCAGGGCGGCAAGGGAATCGTCGGCCGGTTTCCCGTCTTCGTGAATGACGGCCGTGAGGGCAAACGTTTCTGGGGCATCGTCTCCGCCGTCGTCGATATGGAAACGCTTTACCGCGACAGCGGGCTGCTCGACCCCGGTCTGCCGATCGAACTCAGCATCGTCGGCAGGGACGGCAAGGGGGAACACGGCGAACTGTTCTACGGCCGCGCCGCCGTGGTTGCCAATCACCCCGTGACGGCCGACGTCCTGCTTCCGGCCGGATACTGGCGGATTGCCGCTGTTCCGCGCGGCGGGTGGAACAACATTCCGCCCAATGCCTGGGCTCTGCGGTTGCTGATCCTGGCAGGAGGACTGCTGATCATGATACCGGCCGTCGCGACCGGGCGCCTGATCGAGGAGCGGCTCAAGAACGTCGACGAACTGCGCCGCCGCGAGGTGCAACTCGAACGCATGTCGCGGCGCCTCAGCCTCGCGTTGGACAGTTCGAGAATCGGCGTCTGGGAGTTGAACGCCGAGACCAACGAACTGTTCTGGGACGACCGCGTCAACGAACTCTACGGCTATCCCGCCGATGGCGGTCCGCGCAACTACGGGCACTGGGAGCGCGCAATCCACCCGGACGACCTGGAGCGTGTGCTGCGCGATTCAGGCCATGTCGCGGCCACGGGCGACGCTTTCCAGACCCAGTACCGTCTGGTACTGCCCAACGGCAGGGTAAGGCATGTCCGCGAAAGCGCGATGGCCTATCAGGATCCGGGTGGGCCGCTGAGGATCGTCGGCGTCAACTGGGACGTCACCGACGATGTCCTGCTCGCCGAAAAGCTGCAGCGCGCCAACACCGACAGCGAGGCGCGCAATTTCGAACTGGAAGCGGCCAAGGAACGCATCGAATATAACGCGCTCCATGATTCTCTGACCGGGCTTCCGAACCGCCGCTACCTCGACGACGTGTTGGCCAGGCATATTGCGAAGTTCGCAAGCGGGACCGAACGCGCGGGGTTGCTGCATCTCGATCTCGACCGCTTCAAGCAGATCAACGACACGCTCGGCCACGCAGCCGGCGACGCGATGCTGGTGCATGCCGCCAGGGTGCTGAAATCCAACCTGCGCTTTGGCGATTTCGTCGCACGCGTTGGCGGCGACGAGTTCGTCGTGCTGTGCAGGATCGAGGAACAGGACCGCGCGCGCTGGAGCGAAGTGCTGGCCGGCCTGGCCGACCGCATCATCGAGGAGATGCATCAGCCGGTTCCTTACCAGGGGCATGAATGCCGGTTCGGCGTGTCCATCGGGATAGCCTGCGATCTCGACAACGTCGGCGATCCCACCCGCCTGCTGGTCAACGCCGACCTTGCGCTCTATCGCGCCAAGAGCCGGGGCCGCAACCGGCACCAGTTCTTCAACGACGCGTTGCAGGCCGAGATCACCACCACCAAGCGCGTCGCCGACGAGATCCTGTCCGGCCTCGAGCGCAACGAGTTTGTCGCCTACTACCAGCCGCAGTTCGACGCGGTGACGCATGCCATTGTCGGGGTCGAGGCGCTGGCGCGCTGGAAACACCCAACAGCAGGCATCCTTCCGCCGAGCGAGTTCATCAAGATCGCCGAGGAACTGAACGTCGTCGCCACCATCGACCGCATGATCCTCGAACAGGCGCTGCGCGACCTCAAGGACTGGGCCGCCGGCGGCCTGCGCATCCCCAAGGCGTCGGTGAACGTTTCGGCCAAGCGCCTGCACGACGAGGAGCTGATCCGCAGCCTGCGCGAACTGTCGATCAAGCCCGGAACGATAGCCTTCGAACTGGTGGAGTCGATCTTCCTAGACGAGAACGACGACCAGTTCACCTGGAACGTCGAGCAGATCAAGGCGCTTGGCATTGAAATCGAGATCGACGATTTCGGCACCGGCTACGCCTCGATCGTCAGCCTGCTGAAGCTCAAGCCGCGCCGTCTCAAGATCGACCGCCAGCTGGTGACGCCCATCCTGGGGTCGCCTCCGCAGCGCCATCTGGTCGGCTCGATCATCGACATCGGCAAATCCCTCGGCATCGAGGTGCTGGCGGAAGGCGTCGAGACGATGGAGCATGCCAGGGTGTTGAAGTCGCTCGGCTGCCACGCATTGCAGGGCCATGCCTTCGCACAGGCCATGAGCGCGACAGACCTCAAGGAATTCGCCAACGCAAGGCAGTTGCGCGCCGCCTCCTAGAAGTGTTGCCGACGGCTTGCCCGATACCATATTCATTGCCGGCAAATCGCGCTATAGACGCCGCCGTGACGGCGAGGGCCAATGGCTAGGATACCCTTGAAACTGGAAGACGTGATCGACGGCGCGGCCCTGCGCCGCAAGCTTGACGCGCTTGCTCGCAAGGCTGACCTCAAGCCCGACGAAAAGCGCTTGAAGGCGCTCGCCCTGTTCAAGCAGGCGCTGTCCGACGGCCGCCAGACAGCCGAGGCAATGCTGATGGAGGACGGCGGCGGCACGACATGCGCCATGCGCCTGTCGCACCTGATGGATGAGATCATCCGCGCCCTCCATGACTTCGCGGTGAAGCAGCTGCAGCCGTCCGGCAAGCAGGCGCCCGTACGCATGGCGGTGGTCGCCACCGGCGGCTACGGCCGCGGGACGCTGGCGCCGGGCTCCGACATCGATCTTCTGTTCCTGCTGCCGGCCAAACAGACGCCGCTCGGCGAGCAGGTCGTCGAGTACATGCTCTACATGCTCTGGGACATGGGGCTGAAAGTCGGCCACGCCACCCGCAACGTCGACGAATGCGTCAGGCAGTCGCGCGCCGACATAACGATCCGCACATCGATCCTGGAAGCGCGTTTCCTGTGGGCCGACCAGGGCCTGTTCGATTTGCTGATGGCCCGCTTCGACAAGGAAGTGGTGAAGGATACCGGCGCCGAATACGTCCAGTCGAAGCTCGCCGAGCGCGACGAGCGCCACGCAAAGGCCGGCGACACCCGCTATCTGGTCGAGCCCAACATCAAGGAAGGCAAGGGCGGCCTGCGCGACCTCCAGACGCTGTTCTGGATCGGCAAGTACTATTATCGCGTGCGCAGCGCGGAAGAACTGGTCGAGAAGGGCGTATTCTCGCAAGCCGAATTCGACCAGTTCCGCAAGGCCGAGGACTTCCTGTGGGCGGTGCGTTGCCACATGCATTTCGCCACCGGCAAGGCCGAGGAGCGGCTGCATTTCGACATCCAGCGTGAGATCGCCGGGCGGCTCGGCTACACCAGCCATCCCGGCCTGTCCGCCGTCGAGCGCTTCATGAAGCACTACTTCCTGATCGCCAAGAATGTCGGCGACCTGACCCGCATCTTCTGCGCCGCGCTGGAGGAGGAGCAGGCAAAGCACGTCCCGGGCTTCAACCGCATCTTCCAGACTTTCCAGCGGAGACGGCGCAAGCTGGCCGGCACCGGCGACTTCATGGTCGACAACAATCGCATCAACATTGCCGACGACAAGGTCTTCGAGCGCGACCCGGTCAACTTGCTCCGGCTGTTCTGGCTCGCCGACAAGCACGGGCTTGAATACCATCCTGACGCACTGAAGCTGTTGACGCGTTCCCTGGGCCTCGTGGACAAGAACCTCAGGCGCGATCCCGAGGCCAACCGGCTGTTCCTCGAAGTGCTGACCTCCGACCGCAATCCCGAACTGAACCTGCGGCGCATGAACGAGGCCGGATTGCTCGGCAGGCTGATACCCGACTTCGGCAAGATCGTCGCCATGATGCAGTTCTCGATGTACCACCACTACACGGTCGACGAGCATCTGATCCGCTGCGTCGGCGTGCTGAGCGAGATCGAACATGGCGGCGGCGAGAAGGTACATCCTCTGTCGCACTCGCTGACACCCGGCCTCAAGAAGAGCCGCGAGGTGCTTTACGTCGCCGTGCTTCTGCACGACATCGCCAAGGGCCGCCCCGAGGATCATTCGATGGCCGGCGCCAAGATTGCCCGGCGCATCTGTCCGCACATGGGTCTCTCGGCCGCCGACACCGAGACGGTGGCGTGGCTGGTCGAAAACCATCTCGTGATGTCGATGACCGCGCAGACGCGCGACCTGAACGACCGCAAGACGATCGACGACTTCGCATCCCTCGTGCAATCGGTCGAGCGGCTGAAGCTGCTGCTGGTGCTGACCGTGTGCGACATACGCGGTGTCGGCCCGGGCGTCTGGAACGGCTGGAAGGGCCAGCTGCTGCGCACGCTCTACTACGAGACGGAGCTGCTGCTGACCGGCGGGTTCTCGGAGGTGACGCGCGCCGAGCGCATCGTCGAGGCGCGCGAGCGGCTGGCGCAGGGGCTGACGGACTGGCCGGAAAAGCTGCGCCGCAAATATGTCCGGCTTCACTACGAGAACTACCTGCTGACGGTCGATCTGGGAGACCAGCTGCGCCACGCCGAATTCATTCGCGATGCCGACCAGGCGAACAAGCAGTTCGCCACCATGGTCAAGACGCACGGCTTCGAGGCCGTTACGGAAATCACCGTGCTCGCGCAGGACCATCCGCGCCTGCTGTCGATCATTGCTGGCGCCTGCGCCGCCGCCGGCGGCAACATCGTCGATGCGCAGATCTTCACGACGTCCGACGGACGGGCGCTCGACAGCATCCTCATCAGCCGCGAATTCGACCGCGACGAGGACGAGCGCCGCCGCGCCGAGCGTGTCGGCAAGCTGATAGAGGACGTGCTGTCGGGCCGGCTGTGGCTGCCCGAGATGATCGCCAAGCGCGCCAAGCCGAGGCGCGGCCAGAAGGCCTTCAAGATCGAGCCGCGCGTCGACATCGGCAACACCCTGTCCAACCGCTTCTCGGTCATCGAGGTCGAGGGCCTCGACCGGCCCGGGCTGCTGTCGGAAATCACGGGCAGGCTTTCCGACCTGTCGCTCGACATCGCGTCGGCCCACATCACCACCTTCGGCGAGAAGGTGATCGACACCTTCTACGTGACCGACCTGACCGGGTCGAAGATCGAGAACCCGACCAGGCAGGAGACGGTGAGGAAGCGGCTGATCGCGGCTCTGGAGGGCGATCAACCGGAACGCCCGGCCAAGGCAAAGATCGCGGCGGAGTAAGAACCAGCCCGATGAGCCTCATCAGGAAGTTCGCAACCGTTGCCTCGGGCACGCTGATGAGCCGCCTGCTCGGCTTCACGCGCGAGATGCTGATGGCGGCGGCGGTCGGCACCGGTCCGATCGCCGATGCCTTCTATGCGGCGTTCCAGTTTCCCAACACCTTCCGCAGGCTGTTCGCCGAGGGCGCGTTCAACGCCGCCTTCGTGCCGCTCTTCGCAAAGGAGATCGAGGCCAACGGCGTCGACGGCGCCAAGCGGTTTTCGGAAGAGGTGTTCGGCGTGCTGTTCACCGTGCTTCTGGCGCTCACCATCGTCATGGAACTGTCGATGCCGCTGCTGGTGCGCTACGCCATCGCGCCGGGCTTCAGCGACCAGCCCGAAAAGCTGGCGGTGACCGTGTCGCTGGCCACCATCATGTTCCCCTACCTCATCTGCATGTCGCTCGGTGCCATGATGGCCGGCATGCTGAATTCGCTGCGCCGCTACTTCGCGGCGGCGATCGCGCCGGTTTTTCTCAACGTCATCCTGATCGGCGTGCTGGCCTATGCCTGGTACGAGGGCAAGGACGGACCGGCGGTTGGCTACGCGCTTGCCTGGGGAGTTCTGGCGGCGGGCATCGTCCAGCTTGCCATCGTGTGGATCGCGGTTCGCCATGCCGGCGTGTCGATCGGCCTGCGCCGGCCGCGCCTGACGCCCAACGTCAAGCGGCTTCTCTGGCTTGCGCTGCCTGCCGCGATCACCGGCGGCATCACCCAGATCAACCAGCTGATCGGCACGGCGATCGCCTCGTCGCGCGCCGGCGCCGTGTCCTCTCTCAACCTCGCCGACCGCGTGTACCAGCTTCCGCTCGGCGTGGTGGGCATCGCGGTGGCGATCGTGCTTTTGCCGGAACTGGCGCGCGCGCTGCGCGCCGGCAACGCAACGGAGGCGTCCAACCTTCAGAACCGCTCGGTCGAGTTCACGCTGTTCCTGACGCTGCCGGCGGCGGCGGCGCTTCTCACCATGTCGGAGCCGATCGTGCGCGTGCTCTACGAGCGCGGCGCCTTCACGCCCGACGACACCGTGCTGGTGGCCAAGGTGCTCGCGATCTTCGGGCTTGGCCTGCCGGCCTTCGTGCTGATCAAGGCGTTCACGCCGGGCTATTTCGCCCGCGAGGACACGCGCACGCCGATGATCTTCGCGGCAATCTCGGTGGTGGTGAACGTGTCGCTGGCGCTCTGGCTCTTTCCCTCCATGGGAGCGCCGGGGATCGCCACGGCATCCGCGGTGGCGGGATGGGTCAACGCCGCCATGCTACTCGGCGTGCTGGTCAGGCGGGGCCACTGGGGCGGCGACGCCGGCCTGATGAAACGGACGCCGCGGCTGGTGGTGGCGTCGGCCATCATGGCCGCCGCGATCTGGTACGCTGCGTCCTATCTCGAGCCACAGCTTGCCTCGGCTTCGCCGACCCACACGCAGGCTGCCGCGCTCGGCGCGATCGTGCTGTGCGCGACCGTGCTTTATTTCGCGGCGGCTTTCGGGCTTGGCGGCGCCGACATCGGCATGCTGCGCCGAAGCATCAGGCGCAAGGGCGGCGCCGCCGCCGCCCCGCCCGATCCGGATTGACGCACTTGATCCGGCGCGCGGCCTCGTCCATAAGCGCGCCTCGGCAAGGCACGGCCCTCCACAAGCCAGGGAAAACAGAATGTCCAGCTTCAAGCCGCTCGTCTTCTCGGGCGTACAGCCGACCGGCAACCTGCACCTCGGCAACTATCTCGGCGCAATCAAGAAGTTCGTCGCCCTGCAGGAAACGTCCGAATGCATCTATTGCGTCGTCGACCTGCATTCGCTGACCGCGCAACTCGTCCACCAGGACCTCGCCGAGCAGACGCGCTCGATCACCGCCGCATTTCTTGCTTCCGGCATCGACCCCATGAAGCACATCGTCTTCAACCAGAGCCGCGTGATGCAGCACGCCGAGCTTGCCTGGATATTCAACTGCGTGGCGCGCATCGGCTGGATGAACCGCATGACGCAATTCAAGGACAAGGCCGGCAAGGACCGCGAGAACGCCTCGCTCGGCCTGCTCGCCTATCCGAGCCTGATGGCCGCCGACATCCTCGTCTATCGCGCCACCCATGTGCCCGTGGGCGAAGACCAGAAGCAGCACCTGGAACTCACGCGCGACATCGCCCAGAAATTCAACAATGACTTTTCGCCACGCATCGCCGATCTCGGCGTCGGCGTGGAGATGCGGATCGGCGAAGAGACGGTGCACGGCTTCTTTCCGCTCACCGAACCGGTGATCGGCGGCCCGGCCGCCCGCATCATGAGCCTGCGCGACGGCTCCAAGAAGATGTCGAAGTCCGACCCCTCGGACCTGTCGCGCATCAACCTGACCGATGACGCCGACACGATCTCGAAGAAGATCCGCAAGGCCAAGACCGATCCCGCCGCGCTGCCGAGCGAGGCCGACGGCCTCGAGGGACGGCCGGAGGCGGAAAACCTCGTCGGCATCTATGCCGGCCTGGCCGACGTCACCGCCGAGGCGGTGCTGAAGGAGTTCGGCGGCCGGCAGTTTTCCGAGTTCAAGCCGGCGCTGGCCGACCTGGCGGTCGAGAAGCTCGCGCCGATCGCCGGCGAGATGCGGCGGATCTCGGCGGACCAGGCCTATGTCGATGCCGTGCTGCGCGATGGCGGCGAACGTGCCGGCGCAAAGGCCGAAGCCACGATGAAGACCGTGCGCGAGATCATCGGGTTGCTCGGCAACTGAACGTCGCATTGGCGGGAGGCCGACGCTGGGTCAACCGGCGCCGGCTTGCCGCCCGGCCACGCCAATGGCAGATTGCGGGTCGTCGACCGTGACCGCGAGGGAGTAGTCCATGGTCTCCAGACGTCTGAGCCGCGAGGCCGGCCATCGCCGCAAATTCCTGGCGATCATCGACGATACGCCCGAATGCGAGCGCGCGGTCGCCTATGCGGCGAAGCGCGCAAAGAGCACAGGCGGCGTGCTGGTCCTGCTCTACGTGATCGAACCCGGCGACTTCCAGCACTGGCTTGGCGTCGAGAAGATCATGCGCGACGAGGCGATGCAGGCGGCGGGTGCGGCACTGGACATTCATGCGAGCAAGGTGCGCGAACAGATCGGTATTGAGCCGGAGCCTGTTGTCCGCGAGGGCAAGCCGGCGGAGGAAATCCACAAGCTGATCGAGGACGACCAGGACATCGCGATCCTTGTGCTGGCAGCGGGCGCCGGCAAGGAGGGTCCAGGACCGCTGGTAGCCTCGATCGCCGGCAAGGCCGCCGCGTTTCCGATTCCCGTCACCGTGGTGCCGCAGAACCTCTCGGACGAGGACATCGATAGCCTGGCTTGAGTTCGACGGCGCCCTCTCGCAACGGCCGGTTTGTGGAAAACCATTTCGCGGCGCCTTGAAAAGCGTTGTCTCCTTTCGCTTGAATGCGCCAGCAAACAGGCCTATTTAGAACTATTCCAAAGAACGGCCTGTTGATCGTTGCGGGCCACGGAGAAGCCAATGTTCATCCAGACCGAGGCGACGCCGAACCCGGCGACCCTGAAGTTTCTGCCCGGCAAGGAAGTTTTGCGCGACGGCACCGCCGATTTCCGCGACGCTGACAGCGCCGCCGCCGCCTCGCCGCTCGCCGGCAAGCTGTTTTCGATTCACGGCGTGACGGGCGTGTTCTTCGGCTACGATTTCGTCACCGTGACCAAGAACGACAGTCTCGAATGGCAGCACCTCAAGCCGGCCATTCTGGGCGCCATCATGGAGCATTTCATGACCGGCGCGCCGGTCATGGCCAATGGCAAGGCAAATGACGATGCGGGCGACCTTGCCGAAGAGTTCTACGACAAGGCCGACGCGGAGATCGTCGTCACCATCAAGGAACTGCTCGACACCCGCGTGCGCCCGGCGGTGGCGCAGGACGGCGGCGACATCACGTTCCGTGGCTACGAGAATGGAACGGTGTTCCTGAACATGAAGGGATCGTGCGCTGGCTGCCCATCGTCGACGGCGACGCTGAAGCACGGCATCCAGAACCTCTTGCGGCACTTCGTGCCCGAGGTCCAGCAGGTCGAGCAGATCGCCTGACCGGCGCTACAGAACACCCTGAAAGAGCCGGCGATCGGCCGGCTTTTTTTACGCCTCGATCCTGAGCGCATGGTTGTCCCAGACGTGGTCGGCGTCTTCCGACGACCGGCCGTCAGGCTCGACGATCGAGCCGGTTCCGGTGGTGACAAGGAAGCCTGAACGGTCGGGGGCCACGCCGCACACCTCGGTCAGCAGCCGCGTTGCGACGACCTTCGCGGTCGCCGCGTCGATGATGGAGAATGCATTGCCCTGCGGCGAGGTCACCGCGATCGTTCCCGCCTTGCGGTTTGCCGCCACCGAGCCGATGTAGTTGCGGAAGCCTGAAAGCACCGGCTCCGGCATCTCGATCAGCTCCAGCTCCTTCCCGCGCACCGCCCGGCCAACGAGCGCCGGCCGCTCCGTCGCCGGACCCTCGTGCTGGCAGCCGAACCACACCGCGCCTGTCTGGTCGGTGTCCATGTGGCGGATCGAAAGCTGGTGCAGCGCGGACGGCAGCTCATGCTTCTCGATGAGATCGCCGGTCATGCGGTCGACCAGCGCGTAGGATGGCTTCATGGTCGGCAGGTTGAGCTTGGCGCGTCCGAAATCGGGATGCGTCTCAATGCCGCCGTTGGCAACCGCGATGGTGCGGCCGTCGCCGAGCAGCAAAAGTTCGTGCGGGCCGACGCCATGGGTCGGAAATTCACCGAGACGCGCAAAGCCGGCTCCGGCGTCATAGACGCCGATCATGCCTGCGGCGTTGTCGAAGTCGTTCTCCGTGGCGTAGAGCAGCGCTCCGTCGGACGAAAAGACGCCGTGGCCGAAGAAGTGCCGGCCGGCCACGCTCTGGACTGTCACAGGTTGCATCTTCCCGGCATGGTCGAAGACGACGAAAAAAGTGCCGGGCTGGCGGGCGAAGACGACAGAACGGCCCGAAACAGGGTCGAAGGTGATGTCGTGGCCGCGGTCGGGCAGTTCGACGACGCGCAGTATTTGGCCGGCTTCCGAGAGGATCGCCGCGCCATAGGCGCCATCGCGGCGCTGGTAGGCAGTGGCGAACACGGCGTCGGTCTCGAGCGTTGCGGCAAGCGCCGCCGGCGCCAGCGACGACAAATAGACGGCGCCCGCCGCCGTGAGGAAGTCCCTGCGGTCGATGAGCCGGCGGCGGTCCGTCATCATCAGTCTCCGTCTAGCGACGAAAAGCCGGCCGTGAGGCCAAGCGCGCCCGACATCTGCGTGCCGAAGATGTCGGACAGGCTCGATGTGACGAGGCCGAAATAGGCAAGCTTGGCGCGCCTGTCCGGATCGGCGAGCACGGCCGCGATGGGTCCGTCGGCGCCCTTCGCGGCGCTTGCCGCATTGGCGAATTCAAACAGCGCCGACTTGCCCATGTAGCTCGCTTCGGCGGGCAGGGCGTCGGCAAGATGCGAGGCCTCCAGCAGGTCGCGCATGCCGGCAAGATTTCCTGCCAGCGCATCGACGGTCTTGTTCGAGCGCCAGAACAGCGCCTGCCGGGGCTTGTCGGCGGCCGCGTCCTTGCCGAGGAAGCCGCCGAGCCGCACGTCGCGCACCAGCTCGGT
The DNA here is from genome assembly GCA_026400435.1 of Hyphomicrobiales bacterium. GTDB lineage: Bacteria > Pseudomonadota > Alphaproteobacteria > Rhizobiales > Rhizobiaceae > Mesorhizobium_K. The sequence continues at coordinate 56,900 of JAPLOZ010000092.1, forward strand.
GCCGGTTACGAAAACGCCCATCAGTTCGGTGACAGCCTCGGTGCCGTCGCGGTATTGCGGATTTTGCGCGGATGGATTGGCCCAGATTGCTGCGAAACCGTCAGGCGCCGCCCATGCCGTCTCCAGCTCCTGGGCAATCGCGTCGAGATTGCCGGATATCGCCGCGCCATAGGCGCAGCGATGCTCGTCGCCGGTCGCAAGGGCCTCCGAGCCGGCGCCGTAAAGCACGAACTCAAGCGCGCCGAGCCCCTGCATGGCGACGCTTTTGCCAGCCAGTCCCGTGGCGTCCGTGACGGTCGGGTCCTTGTCGGCCAGCGCAGCCTGCACCTGCCTGAGGCCGGTGGCTTTTCGATCGGGCCAGAACAGGATGCGCTCGAGCCTGCTCTGTTCGGCCACCGGTCCGAAGCGGATGGTTTCGATGCGCGACCAGGCATCCACGGTTTTGGCGAATGTGGCACGGTCGGCGTCGAGCGCGGCCTGCGATGGCGCCGTGCAGAGTGCTTTGCCGGCTTCATAAAGTGCCGACGTCGATTGGTGGAAGGCGCGGTAGCCCGGCCGGATGAAGCCGTCGATCGATCGGGTGACGATGTCCGTCGCCTTGCTTGCCGACGCCGGACCGCCGCAAAGACAGACGACGGTCGCCAGCGCCACCGCGGCAGCGACGGCAGAGGGGTGGTGCAGGATTTTCATCACAGCGACTCCAGGAATTCGATCAGCGCGTCTCGGTCGGCAGCCGGCAGCGCCGCGAAGCGGTCGCGCGCGGCCTGTGCCTCGCCGCCATGCCAGAGGATCGCTTCCGCAAGGTCGCGCGCCCGACCGTCATGCAGGAAGAAGGTTTGGCCGCTGACGCGCTCGGTCAGCCCGATGCCCCACAGCGGCGGCGTGCGCCACTCGCTGCCGCTGGCGTCGCCTACCTTCTGACCGTCGGCGAGGCCATCGCCCATGTCGTGCAGCAGCAAATCGGAATACGGCCAGATGAGCTGGAACTGCTGCGCCTTGTTGGGCGCATCGCGGCGCGTCACGAACTTAGGCGTGTGGCAGGACGCGCAGCCTGCCGCGTAGAACATCTGCTTGCCGCGCAGCACCTCTGGATTGCCGATGTCGCGCCGCGCCGGCACCGCGAGGTTCTGCGAATAGAAGGTCACCAGGTCGAGCACCGGATCGGGCGCCTCGGTGTCGCCGAGCCGCTCCTGAACGCCGATCGGCATTGCAAGGCAGGCCGCCTGCGCCTCGGTGCAGTCACCCCAGGATTTGGGCACGACCGGGTTGGAGATGCCGAGGTCGCCGACAAAAGCGTCGGCGGTCTGCTCGCGGATCGACGGCTTCGACGCCTTCCAGCCGAAGCGGCCGAGCGTCAGCACGCCGGTGGCACCGTCGCGCACGATCGAGGCCCTGCCAGAGATGCCGTCGCCGTTTGCATCGTCGGGGTCGGCATTGGCGAGGATGTCGGCGGGATGGATCTGCTCGACGAGGCCTAGCCCGATCATCTGCGGGGTCACGCGCGGCGACAGCGATGTCCGGGGGTCGAGCGGGCCGTAGGCCGGGCTCTCGACGGTGTAGACCGGCTTGCGAAGCGACAGCTTCGTGCCGTCGCCAAGCGTTACCGGAACATCCTCGTAGGCGATGCCCATGCGTCCTTCGCCGGCGAGGCCGGGAACCGCAAGGTCCTGCAACTGCCCGCCATAGACCGGGTCGGGGAAATTGAGGACCTGGTGGTCGGCAACGGCCCGACGCTCTTCCTCGGTTTCGGCGGCGCGCGCAAGCCGCAGGAACATCGAGGTCGCGTCCGGATTGCCCTCGGGCGGGTGGCCCCGCCCGTCCTTCAGATGGCAGCTCTGGCATGCGCGTGCGTTGAACAGCGGGCCTAGCCCGTCCGACGCCCGGGTCGATGACGGCGCCGAAACCCAGAGCTTGCGAAACAGGGCGTTGCCAAGCTTGAACGTGCCCTCTTCCTCGAAGGTTATGTTGGCCGAAGACTGCGAGAAGGCGTCCGCGTTGACGCGCTTTTTCGAGGTTCCGGCGCCGCCCTGCATCAACTCGAACTGCTCCGGCTTGGAGAAGTCCGTGGTGGGTTTGGTGATCGCCTCGACGCGCGCGAGGTCCTTGGGCGTCAGGTCGGTGCGGGCGGTTGAAAGGTCGCCGGCAAATGCGGGGGCGGCTATCAGCAAAGCCAACAAGCCTGCGACAGATCCACCGACAGGGTCCCGAAGCGCCGCGCCCGGGCGGTCGACGAACCAACGGCGCGGTGCGCGACACAGCAGTTCTAGGGCGCGCGGCATGGTCTCATGGTCCTAGTGGCTCTCGGCCTCGTCGACGCAGTCGGCATCGAGTTGCTTGTAACTGGGCGCGGTACGGTGTGAAACGATGTCCGGCCCGCCCGCATGCGCGCCGGAATGGTAGTGTTGGGTTACCCGAATGATGGTTTCGACCACTTTGGGGAAGCAGCCGCAACAGCGGCCGCGCTTCTCCAGTGCATGGTACACCTTGGCCGGCACGATGAGGTGCCAGGGGTCTTGCTTGAGCAACTGGATGATCGTCTGCTCGACTTCCCTCTCCGTTATCATGTTGCAGTGGCAGACAAGCATGTGAGGCTCTGGTTGACTGACGGCGCCCTCAGCGCGCGCTCTGGTTGAAGCTCGTAGCCTTTATTCGAAGACCTTGTCGGGCGAATCGAGGCTGTCGGAGCCCTCGAAGGCGATAGCGTCCAGATTGAGTGCGGAAACCGCCCGCTCGATCGACTTGGTCTGGTCTACAAGCGCGTCGATGGCCGCCTGCACGGCGGCATTGCCGGCCGCATTGCCTTCGCCGATCTGCTGGTCGTAGGCCTCGCCGGCGAGGGCGCGCGCCTCGATGGCTTCCATCGCCGCGACGGTAGCGTCGAGCTTGCCCGACAGTTCGGCGTCGGTCGCCGGGTCGGCGGCCTTGACGAGGTCGGCGACCGCGGGGCCTTCCACCTTGGAGCCGTCGATGCGCGTGTAGCTGCCATGATAGGCGTTGCGGATGCCGACGGCGTCGTAGAGATGCGAGATGTGTGTGTTGTCGGAGAAGCAGTCTTGTTCCTCCTCCGGATCGTGCAGCAAGAGGCCAAGCTTCATGCGCTCGCCTGCAAGCTCGCCATAGGAGAGCGAACCCATGCCGGTAAGTATGGTCGAGACGCCGGCCTGCGGCGTGCCTTCGAGAAGAGCCTTGCGGGCTTCGCCGTCGGCCGCCCAGTCGCCGACCATCTCCTGCAGGTCGGACACCAGGAGGTGGGACGCGGCGGCGAGGTACTGCGCGCGGCGGTCGCAGTGGCCGCCGGTGCAGTTGGCGGCGTCGTAGTCCGTGTAGGGGCGGTTGCCGGCGCCGGGACCCGTGCCGTTCAGGTCTTGGCCCCACAGCAGGAACTCGATCGCATGGTAGCCGGTCGCGACGTTGGCTTCGATATCGCCGGCCTCCTGCAGCGTTCCGGAAAGGAACTCCGGCGTGATGGTCGTGGCGTCGACCTTCTGGCCGTTGATTTCGATGGAGGTGTTGGCGATGACGTTGGCCGTGTAAAGCGTGTTTTCGTCGGATTCGGCGCCGTAGGAAGGGTCGACGTAGTCGATCAGTCCCTCATCCAGCGGCCAGGAATTCACGCGTCCTTCCCAGTCGTCGACGATAGGGTTGCCGAAGCGGTACACTTCCGTCTGCTGATAGGGGATGCGGGCAGCCTTCCAAGCCTCGCGCGCGGTGGCGAGCGCTTCGGCGGAGGGCTTCGCAATCAGCGCAGCTACCGCCTGCTCCAGCGCCTGGGCGGTTGTCAGGGAATCCTCGTATTTGGCGAGCGCGATGTCGGCATAGGCGGCGATCACCGCGTTGGGGTCGGAGTCGGCCGAAGCAGGCGCCGCGCAAAACACCGCCGCCGCGGCAAGCGCCGCCCGCATGCCCGGCAACTTCCAGACGGGGCGCTGATTGCTGGCTCGGTTCATGTCGTCTCCTCAAAATGGCGCCGCGGCGGCGCACACAAACGGTTTCTGCGGGACTGGAGAAGCGAAATTTCCTGCAGCGCCCCTGTCCTCGTGGCACTCCACAGCGTGGCGGCGGACAGGCGGGAAAGTCACCGGAAATCCTCCAATCGAACGGGTTCAAGGCCCAGTCATCAAAGGGAATTGCCTTGGCAGGCGCCAGACTGATAGGCCGCGCGCCGCCATCGAGTCAATCCGGTTTCACGAAAAACCTAATCCGATCAATAGTTTAGAATTATTCTAAACTGCAACACTCAGGTTTTACGCGCCTGCTACGGCTTGACACTTCGCTGCGCGGGATGCGACCCGATCGCGCCTGGGCGTGCCGCTCAGGGACATTCCGCTCAAGCGACATTGTATTAGCTGTTGCAGGATCATGAAGAACGGCGTTGTCATCATCGGTGCGGGCCACGCAGGCGTGCAGGCAGCCGCCAGCCTGCGCGACGAGGGCTATGACGGACCGGTCCGGCTGATCGGCGACGAGGCCGAGCTTCCCTATCACAAGCCGCCTCTGTCGAAGACGTTCATCAAGGATGTCGACGCCAGGCCGCAGATCCTGCGCGCGGATTCATTCTACTCCGGCGCCGGCGTCGATCTTCTGCTTGGCGAACGCGCGATCAGGCTCGACCCGGCGGCGGGCAGGCTCGAACTGGCGTCCGGCGCGAGCCTCGCCTACGACAAGGCGATCCTCGCCACCGGTGCCCGCCCGCGCGTGCTTGCCATAGAAGGCGGGCTGCTCGCCGGCGTGCTGTCGCTGCGCTCCATCGCCGACGCGCGCGCCATCCGCGTGCTTGCCGCGACGGTCGAGGACGTCGTTATCCTCGGTGGCGGGTTCATCGGGCTTGAGATCGCCGCGACGCTGGTCGCCAGCAGACGCCGCGTCACTGTAGTCGAGGCGCAGGACCGGCTGCTGGCGCGCGTCGTCGCCCCCGCGATCTCCGCGCATGTCGCCGGACGGCTTGCCGCTTCGGGCGTGCGCGTGATGACGCGCACCACGGTGAGCCGGATCGAGGGCGACGACGGACATGTCAGCGCCGTCATCACCTCGGCGGGCGAGCGCATCGCGGCGCGCATGCTGATCGTCGGCATCGGCGTGGTGCCGAACGTCGAACTCGCCGCCGACGCGGGCCTGGCAATCGCCAACGGCATTCGCGTTGACGGCCAGTTGCGCAGCAGCGCGCCCAACATCTTCGCGATCGGCGACATCGCCAGCTACCGCCACTGGCTGACGGGCGGCGACGTGCGGCTGGAATCGGTGCAGAACGCCACTGATCACGCCAAGCTCGCCGCGCGCGCCATCGTGGGACATGGCGACAGCTACGCCGCCGTGCCGTGGTTCTGGTCCGACATCGGCGACATGAAGCTGCAGATGGTCGGGCTGACCGGCGGCAGCGACCGCCAGATTGTCTCGGGCGAGCCGACCGACAACAGGTTCTCGGTGTTCCACTACAAAGGCGGCCGGCTGATCGGCGTCGAATCGGTCAACCGCCCGGCCGACCACATGCTTGGCCGCAGGATGCTTGCCGCCGGTTTTTCTCCGAGCCCCGAAGTCGTCGCGGCAGGAGACGGCAGCCTGAAGGCCGCGCTCGCGGCGTGGCAGGCCGCCCAGCCCCACCCGGACTCAGGTCGAGACGGCTGATGCGTCGGGTTCGCGCATCGGCTTGAGAGCCACCGCCCATTTGTGCAGTTCGGCAAGCAGTGCCTGGGCTCCATCCCCGGTTGACGGCTCGGGCCGGAAAACGCCGTCATCGCCGATGTGCTGGCGGACGAAAGGCACCGGGACCGGCTGGGTCACGGCGACCATGTTCAGATTGCCAAGCAGCGAGCGCAATACCTGCGCCGAGCGCAATCCGCCGGACACACCGCCGTAACTCACCACGGCCGCGGGTTTGTATGCCCATTCGCGAAACAGGCACTGGATTGCGTTCACCAGGGCGGCGGGCGCGAAATAGTCGTATTCCGGCGTCACGAACAGGAACGCGTCGGCAGACGCCGCGCTGCGGCTCCAGCGCTTGGTGTGTTCATGCTCGTATTTGTGCATGGCAGGGTGCGCCGCCTCGTCCAGCAGGGGAAGGTCGAAGTCGGCAAGGTCGACCAGATCGACGTCGAACTGGCCATTCTCCAGCGCCAACTCGTGAACCCACCGCGCAACCGTCGGGCCGATACGCCCGGGGCGGGTGCTGCCAATGATGATGTTGAGTTTCAGTGCCATCTGCCAGAGGTCTCCGAGGAGTAAGGACCGCAAAACCCTTGGGCGGCAGTCCAGGTTTCGTTGAAATACCATGGTATCCGTGCGATACCTGCATCTATCTATGCCATCGCGCGGCTGGTGCAAGACGGCACCTTTTGCCTACGGAGGTTTCCTTGAGTAAACCGCATCTTCGGTCCGAGACGCCCAATTGCAGGGCAATCCGGGATCTACTGTCCACCGTCGGCAGCAAATGGACGGTCGTGCTGATCGAACTCCTGGCGGAACGCCCAAAACGGTTTTCCGAACTGAAGCGGGAGGTTGGCGAGATCACCCAGAAGTCGCTCACCACGGTGCTACGCGAACTGGAGCGAGGGGGCATCGTGAGGCGCACGGTTACGCCGATCATCCCGCCTCGGGTGGACTACGAGTTGACGCCGCTTGGCGTCTCGCTGTCGCAGTCGCTGGCCGTCCTGATAAACTGGGCTATCGAGAATGAGACGTCCGTGAGCGCGGCGCGGCAGCGTTTCGCGGATACGACCGGCCAGACGGCCGGGCCTGCGTCAACACCGTCTTAAAGTCTTGCCGTCATTCTGGCGGCATGGCTCTGGGGCTTCCAAAATTCAGGTGGCTGATCATCGGCGCGATCGCCGCCGGCGCGTGGGCGATGCATGAGGACATGCAGGGTCCGCGTCCGCCCGGGCGCGTCCAGCCAGCGAAGTCCGAGCGCAAGGCGCATTCCACGCCTAAGCCGTCGAAGCCTCTGACTGCAAAGCCTGCTGTCGCGTCATCGGACGAGCGGCCGGTCCCGCCGAAGCCGGTCGGCGGCAACGCCGCGGCCCTGGGCGCATCGGCAAAGACGGCGCTGGCGCTGCCGAAGACGGTCGAGCCGCCGCCTGTCAAGCCGCAGAAGATCGTCACCGGCTCCATAGCGAAGCCGGACAAGCCGATCTTCATGCAGACGAAAGCGCAGGTGCATCTGCGCGCGCAGGCGCGGCCGGGCGCTGCTGTCATCGCGACGCTGGAGCCGCGCACGGTGATGCGCGAACTGGCGCGGTCGGGCGAATGGCGGCTGGTGATGGGCGATGGACGCAAGGGCTGGGTCAGGGCCGACTATCTTGTCGCGCCGACATTCCTGCCGCGCCGCCCGAAACTTCCTGTCGCCGAGGTCGGCCAGACGAAGTGAGCCGCCGCGCCGGGCAGGGCGCAGGAGGGCAGTCCTAGAAAGCCTTGAAGGTCAGCGTCGTCAGCGAACGCACGATGCCCGGCACATTGGCGATGTGTTCGTTGACGAACTTGCCGATGTCGTCTTCGGTCTCGATGTAGATCTTCATCAAGAGATCGTATTCGCCGCTGGTCGAGTAGAGCTCGGAGACGATCTCGCGCTCGAACAGCTCGCCAGCGACTTCATAGGTCTTGCCGGGCTGGCACTGGAGCTGCACAAAAACGGCTCTCATCGCGGGTCTTTCCGTTCTGCGGGACGCCCAGAAGGCGTACAATTGTCTGTCAGGGCCCGTCGATAGCCCTTTAGCCGTCTGCTATCAATCCGCCAGCAGCGTGCGCGTCAAGGGGTGAGGCGGATCGGCCAGCCCGTCGATGATGTTGAAATGATGCCGGTCAGGCTCGACAACCAGCGCGGTGGCGCCGCCGACCCCGATCCAAGCATTGGCCAGCAATTCGCTGTGGCGGATGAATTCCGAGCGCTCGCCGCCGCCCACCCAGCACGTTGTGCGCGGCCCATCGAAGGGTTCCAGGAAAACAGGGCTTTCGGTCATCGCCTCCGCATGGTCGACCTTCAGCGTGGCGTTCATGGCGGTCCGCATCATGGGCCTGAGGTCGTGCAAGCCGGATATGGAGACGACATTGCCGATGCGCCGCCGCACCGCCCCCGAAAGGGGACTGTCCGCGCAGGCCATGCGCGTCGCGAGGTGCCCGCCCGCCGAATGGCCGGTCAGGTGGATCGGGCCCTCGATCAGAGGCGCGATCTTCTCGACCGCCTGAGCAATCTCGGCGACGATGCCGGCGATTCTGATATCAGGGCACAGCGTGTAGGTAGGCATCGCCACCGCATAACCGTGTTCAACCGGTCCGCGCGCCAGATGCGACCAGGAGGTCTGGTCGAACTTCATCCAGTAGCCGCCATGGATGAAGATGACGAGACCCTTCGGTTCGGCGTCAGGCAGGAACAGGTCGAAGCGGTTGCGCTCCTCGGGGCCGTAGGGCAGGCCGAGCCGGGCCTTCCCTACCGCCCCGCGCGCATCCCGGTAAGCCTTGGCAGGCGCGACCCACGCCTCTGGCCAGCGGTCGCCGCCGGGTATGTTGGCGCCGTTTGTATAGGCGTCGTTCCAGTCCGCTATGCGACGATGGTACATGTTGTCCTCCGAAAGCGTTCCATAGCGTCGCGCGGGCGCGCTGTCATCCCGCCGCTTGGCCAGTTCCGGCCATGCGGCTCTTCGACACGATCGAGCGAAGCGGTTGGCAAGAGCGCCTCACATGGCGCATGATCGGCCCGACACTATCCGCATGGCTGGCATTTTCATGAAACTTTCCCTCAACGCCGACTTCACGAAATTTCCGCGCGCGACCTCCATTGCGCCGGCTGGCGTGGCCGGGGAAATCAGCGGGCGGGCGGTGCTGCCGCATGACGAACGCCACCTGCGCCGCCGCGCAATAGAGCTCGTCGGAGGCGGCAAGGTGCTTGTCGACCTGCTTGAACCGGTGACGCTGGCAGACGGCGACCGGCTGGTGCTCGAAGACGGCCGGCTTGTCGAAATCGGCGCTGCTGCAGAAGAACTCTACGACATCCGCGCGCGCGACTCAGTCCATCTCGCCGAGTTGGCCTGGCACATCGGCAACAGGCATCTCGCCGCGTCAATCCAGTCCGGCCGCATCCTGATCCTGCGCGACCATGTCATCAAGGCGATGCTGCAAGGGCTGGGCGCAACGGTGGCCGATGTGGTGGAGCCTTTCACGCCGGTGCGCGGCGCCTATTCTGGCCACGGGCAGGACCATGATGATGGGCACGGCCACGGCCACGGCCACGGCCACGATCATGGGCACGATCATGGGCACGGCCACGATCACGGCGAACGCGACGCCTTCGGCCGCAGGCCCGGCGATCCCCATTACGGCCACAACCATGGCTGAAGCCCGTGCGGCGGCAGCGCAGCTCAGGCTGATGGCCTTCCTGTCGCCGTCCTTCCCGGTCGGCGGATTTTCCTACAGCCACGGGCTTGAGCGCGCGGCGCATGACGGCCTGCTGCCCGACGCCGACGCGCTCATGGAATGGCTGTCCGACCTGATAGTCTCCGGCTCCGGCTGGAACGACGCGGTGCTTTTTGCCGAAGCCCATCGGCGGGCAGAAGGCGGCGACCTCCGCGAAATCGCCGAACTTGCCGAGGCGCTTTCCGGGTCGCAGGAACGGCACCGCGAATCCATGCTGCAGGGCGCGGCGTTCGTGACGGCGGCGCGCGCCTGGCCACATGACGTACTCGACCGCCTGCCCGCCGAGTGCGCCTATTGCGTGGCGGCGGGCGCAATCCTCGGCGCGCACGGCGTTCCGCTCGAAGCGGCGCTCGCAGCCTGGCTTCAGGCCTTCACGATGAACCTCGTGCAGGCCGGCATAAGGCTGGGCGTCACCGGCCAGCAGGGCGCGATGGCCGTGGTCGCCACGCTGGAGCCGTCCGTCCTCGCCGCGGCGCGAGGCGCTGCAGGCTCGACGCTCGACGATCTCGGCTCCGCCACGGTGCTGTCCGACATCATGGCTATGCAGCACGAGACTCAGCATTCCAGGCTGTTCCGCTCATGATGATGCTGGCGTCCCTCGTCGCGCTCGCGCTCCTGGCAATCGCCCTGCTGCACGCCTACTGGGGCGGCGGCGGGGTGTGGCCGGGATCCGATCCCGCCGACCTGGCGCGCCGCGTCGCGGGTTTCCGCGACAGCGCGGGCTCGACGCAGTCGCCGGTCGCCTGCTTCCTGGTCGCGGCCGCGCTCGGTTTTTGCGCGGTCGTTGCGCTGGTGCTGGGCGGGATGATACCCAGCCCGTTCCCGTTCTTCATCCTTGGGCCGGCCGCGCTGCTCATCACGATCGTCTTCCTCGGCAGGGGTATCGCCGGCTACACGCCAGCCTGGCGTCGGCTCACGCCCATCGAGCCGTTCGCGCGGCTGGATCGCCTCTACTATTCACCGCTCTGCCTGCTCATTGGCGCGGCCTTCTTCACGCTCGGCATCAGGGGATTTTCCGCATGACATCGAACAACGGCCCGCTTCGCGTCGGCATCGGCGGCCCGGTCGGCTCCGGTAAGACAACGCTTACCGAAAAGCTCTGCAAGGCGCTGCGCGACAGCTACTCCATCGCGGTCGTGACCAACGACATCTACACCAAGGAGGACGCCATGATGCTGGCGCGGCTGCAGGCGCTGCCGGAAGACCGCATCATGGGAGTGGAGACCGGCGGCTGCCCGCACACGGCGATCCGCGAGGACGCGTCGATCAACCTGCAGGCGATCGCCGAGATGAACAAAAAATTCCCCGACCTCGACATCGTCTTCATCGAGTCGGGCGGCGACAATCTCGCTGCGACCTTCTCGCCCGATCTCGCCGACCTGACGCTCTATGTCATCTCGGTCTGCCAGGGCGAGGAGATCCCGAGGAAGGGCGGGCCGGGCATCACGCGCTCGGACTACCTCGTCATCAACAAGAGCGACCTCGCGCCCTATGTGAACGTCAACCTCGAAATCATGGAACGCGACGCCGCGAGGCAGCGGGGAAAACGCCCGTTCGGCTTCACCGACCTGTCGCGCGGCAAGGGACTGGACGAGGTGATCGCCTACATCGTCGAGAATGGCGGGCTGGACAGCGCGCGCGTCGCGGCGGAGTAAATTTTCGGATTGCACCGCCGCGAGCGGCGGGAGCATCTTTTGTCCTTTACAGGGAACCTGCCATGACCGTCGCCCATCTCAAGACCGGCCAGTTGACCAACCTGCCATTCTACGAGGAGCGTGTCGACCTCGCCTGCGCGTTCCGCTGGACGGCCAGGCTCAACATGCACGAGGCGGTGGCCAACCATTTCTCGCTGGCGGTGAACGACGACGGCACCAAATTCCTGATGAACCCGAACCAGGTGCATTTTTCGCGCGTCAAGGCGAGCGACCTGCTCTTGATCGACGCCAAAGATCCTGCGGCGCTGACTGGCCCCGACGCGCCGGACCCGACCGCATGGGGCCTGCACGGCGCGATCCACCGCCACGTGCCGCATGCGCGCTGCGTGATGCATGTGCATTCCATCCATGCGACGGTGCTTGCCTCGCTCGCCGACTCGCGGCTGCCGCCGGTCGACCAGAACTCGACCATGTTCTACGGACCGCGCCAGGTGATCGACGAGAATTATGGCGGGCTGGCTTTCGAGGAGGAGGGCGAGCGCTGCTCCAAGCTGCTCGCTGACCCCCGCGTCCAGGTCATGATCATGGGCAATCATGGCATACTGGTCATCGGTGCGACGGTCGCCGAGGCCTTCAACCGCATGTTCTATTTCGAGCGCGCGGCCGAGACCTACGTCAAGTCGCTGTGGACCGGAAAGCCGCTGCGCATGCTCTCCGATGAGATCGCCGAGAAGACCGCCGCCGAACTGGACAACTATCCCGGCCAGGCCGATCGGCACCTGTCGGAACTGAAGGCGATCCTCGACGAGCAGGAGCCCGCCTACCGGAGCTGAAGCAATTCCAGCAAAAGTGCAGCGCGGTCTTGCGTTCGGAATTGCGCAAAGGAAATGCTCAGTTGGCAGTTCTCGCCAGCCCGTTGCGGTCGCGCCGCAGCCAGCGGGCGAGCAGCAGCGCCGACACCACCGCCAGCCCGGCGGACAAGCCGATCCAGATGCCGTTGCCTTCAAGGCCGGCCTGGAAAGCAAGGACTACTCCAAGGGGCAGGCCGACGCCCCAGTAGCCGATGAGGGCATAGACCATCGGCACTGTGGTGTCGTGCAGCCCCCGCAGCATGCCGCCTGCAACCGCCTGCGCACCGTCGAAGATCTGGAACAGCCCAGCAAAGGCGAGGAAGCCGACGGCCAGCGGCACGACGGCGGCGTTCTCCGGCGCGTCCAGGTCGATGAAGGCGGAGATCAGCGTGTAAGGCGCAAGGATCATCATTGCAGCCGTCATGGACATGAAGCCGACGCCCATCGCGTAGGCCGTCCAGCCGGCCCGTGTGACCGCATGACGGTCGCCCGCGCCGAACGCCCTGCCGACTCGGACCGTCACCGCCTGCCCAAGGCCAAGCGGCACCATGAAGGTGACCGAAGTAATCTGGATCGCTATGGCATAGGCGGCGATCGACTGGGTGTTGATCAGCCCCATCAGGAATGCCGCCAAGGCGAAGATCGAGACCTCGAACAACAGCAGCGCCGCGACCGGCATGCCGAGCCTGAGCAACGCCCGGAAACGCGGCCAGTCGGCGCGCCAGAAGCGACCGAACAGGCGGTAGCGCCGGAAGCGCTTCTCCAAGGTGACCACGGCGGCCATGCCGGCAAACATCAGCACAGACGACAAGGTCGTCGCCAGGCCCGATCCCGGCAGGCCGAGCCCTGGAAAGCCCAGATTGCCGTACATGAGGCACCAGTTTCCCAGCACGTTGAAGACGATTGCGCAAAACACGATCGCCAGCGCCCAGCCGGGCCGCTCCAGCGCCGAGATGAAGGAGCGGAGCACGATGTAGCCATAAAACGGCAGGCTGGCCCACATCAGCGTGCGGACATAGGAGCCGGCGAGCGCGGCCAGCCGGGGCTCCTGCCGCATCGCCAGCATGATCGCTTCGCTGTGCCAGAGCACGAACCAGATCGGCACCGACACCATGATGGCGATCCACAGGCCCTGCCGCACCGTGCGTCGCACGTCGCGCACCGAATGGCGCCGGCGGCCCAGTTCGGTCGCCATCATCGGAGATGTCGCGATCATCAGACCGAGCCCGAAGATCAGCGGGATGAAGTAGAGGTTCGCGCCGAGCGACCCGGCGGCAATGGCATCCGGCCCGAGCCTGCCCATCATGAGCACGTCCGTGGTGGTCATCGCCGTCTGGCCGAGATTGGTCAGAATCATCGGCCAGCTGAGCTGCAGCATCGCGCGGATTTCCTCGCGCCATGGATTTCCCGGGGCGTGCGCTCCGGCCTCGATCGCAGACATGTCCTCGCCTGTCCGTTCGCGGTGCTTCGCCTGGACAAGCCAGCCGGAAACCGCAACTGCCGCGCCGGTCCTGGCGGGGAGCACGCTGTTTCGGTCAGCCACCGCATAAATGCAAGAGGCCGGTCGGCCGGGAGTGCTGGTCCAGCCTGCTTCTCCAGTCAGCTTCGACGGCGCGCGAGGCCGTTCCTGATGCTGCCATGCTCGCCGATCATCTCGATCCAGTCGCATCGAAGTTTCGGCAGCGCCTTGTGCAGGGCGACGAACTCCCTATCAGGAAAATAGGCGCCGCAGGTCAGGTGGACGAGGTGCTTGAAGTCATGCAGCGGCGCCAGGCTTTTGTCGGCGACCCGCGACGCGGCGAGGAACAGATAGCGCAGATCGGAAAGCCCGCGCAGCGGCTCGAGGCTTGCAAGTTCCAGCTTGCGGTCCATGCCGCCCTCCCAGCCCAGCGTCCTCAATCCAGTCAATCGACCGAGCGGCGCGATGTCGGTTGCGCGAAAGAAACCTTCGAGAAACAGCACTTCAAGGCCAGGCGAAAGTCCGCGGGTCCATTCCATGTCCGCAACCTTGCCGCCGCCATGGATGATCAGCCGCTTCAGCTTCCGGCATTTGGCCCGCGGCTCGAGCGACGTCGCCGACATGGTCTTGATACGCAGGATTTCGAGCGCGGGCAGGCTGGCGATCGCTTCCAGCATCTCCTGGTTGACCCTGCCGGCCCAAAGGTGCCTCAGGCGCTTCAGCCGGCTAAGATCGCGATACGACTTGTCCTTTCTGAGCAGCGTGAGCTGCTCGACGTCTTCCGTCACCGCGTCGAGCGTCACCCGCAGCGGTGGCGCCGCGCCGCTGTCGAATGCGACGCCCGCATCGATCATTGTGCTGAGCCCGCTATCCAACCAGCTTCTCCGGGATGCGTTCGAAAAACCGACTGTCCGACCATTGGCGCGCGGCTGTCGAGCGCAATCGCGGCGTCTCCAGCCGCGGTAGTCTCGCCGGCCCCATGTCCCGTGCATCGCCGGACAGGCATTGAAGCGCGGCGTCGTCCCTGCCAAACATGCGGCATGGAAAATCGGTCGTCGGTTCCCGCATGACAGCAATTCAGCCAACGCCCCCCGCTCCTCGGCGGCCTTCCGAACGCATGCTGCGCACGGCGAGGCTGGTTTCCGGCCTGATCCTGATGGTCTTCGTCATCATGCATGTCGGCAATCTCGCCTTGAACCTGATCTCGATCGAGACGGCCGACAGCGCCATCGTCTGGCTGACTGCGCCATGGCTGACGCTGCCGGGCGTGGTCGTGCTTTACGGCGCGGCAACGGTTCACGTGGGGCTGACCCTGCGCGCGCTCTTTCTCAGGCGGACCCTCAGGATGCCCGTCAAGGAAGCGGCACAGATCCTGCTTGGCCTGCTGATCCCCGTGCTGGTAGCCGAGCATGCGCTGGGAACCCGCGTGTACGAGGCGGTGACAGGCCATTCGCCGGACTATGAATTTGTGGTCCGCTCGCTGTGGGTCGATTCGCCGGTGACCGGGTTCAAGCAGGTCGTGGCGCTGCTGGTGATCTGGGCGCACGGCTGTCTCGGGCTGCATTTCTGGCTTCGCTACCGGCCGTGGTACCCGGCCGCGGCGCCGTTGCTCCTGATCGCGGCCGTGTTGCTGCCGGTGCTCGGCCTGCTGGGTTTCGCCGACGCAGGCAAGGCGATCGTAGCCATGGCGCAGCCAACGTTTCCTGCCGACGTCACGCCACAGCGCATTGCGCAGGTGATTGCAACCAAGACGACCTTCCTCAATCTTACCTACGCGGTTGCCTTTTGCACGGTCGGCGCAACGCTCGTCCTGCGCGCGGTGCGCCAGCTTCAGGCGCGGCGCAACCTGATTGCGGTCCGCTATGAGAGCGGGCAGGTGGTGCGGGTCCCCAGGGGTTCGACGGTGCTTGAAGCAAGCCGCGTCGGCGGCATCCCGCACTATTCGGTCTGCGGCGGGAAGGGACGCTGCTCCACCTGTCGCGTCAGGGTGACCGGAGGCGCCGCCGATCTGCCAGCCCCCGGTCCGCTGGAGCGCATCACGCTTTCGCGCATCCATGCCGGTCCCGACGTGCGCCTCGCCTGCCAGATAAGGCCGACCCACGACGTCACCGTTCTGCCGCTGCTCGCGGCCAGCATCGAGCGTGTTCTGCCGGGCGGCGGGCGGCAGCCGGCGCCGGGGCGGGAGCAGGAGATTGCCGTGCTGTTCTGCGATATCAGAAGCTTCACCGCGCTCGCCGACCACCGCCTTCCCTACGATATCGTGTTCCTGCTCAACCGCTATTTCGCGATCGTCGGCAAGGCGGTCGAACAGTCGGGCGGGCGGCTCGACAAATTCATCGGCGACGGCGCCATGGCGCTGTTCGGACTGGAAAGCTCTACCGCCGAGGCGTGCCGGCAGGCGCTGGCGGCATCCGCGGCGATCCTCGCAGACCTCGACCGGCTGAGTGAGGAGCTTGCGGCCGAAATCCCTGCTCCGCTCAAGGTCGCGATCGGCATCCATGCCGGTCCGGCGATCGTCGGCGCCATGGGATATGGCGGCGTTATGAACGTCACCGCCATAGGCGATACGGTGAATGTGGCAAGCCGCCTCGAATCGGCGGCCAAGGAATTCAACGCCGCGATCGTGGTCTCTGACGCGGTGGTGGCGCTGTCGGGTCTCGATCTGTCGGACTACGAGGCGCGCGAGATCGACATACGCGGAAGCACCCGGCCATTGCATGTCCGCGTTGTGCCCCAGGACGCGCTGCTTGGCGGCGGCTTTCCCCTCGCCCGTGTCGCCCAATCGGCCGCGTGACCTGAAGCTAGCCCTGCCCTCACCCCCCCGGCTGCCCCGAGGCGCCGCCCTGCCTGCAGGGTCGGCGCCGGCGCGGCGATTCAGGCGAGCAGCGCGCGCGCCTCCTTGGGGCCGAGCGCCGCCGGCCGCTCGCAGGTCGTCTGCATGGCGACGAATTTTCCGGTCTCGCCCGACTTTAGGATCGCCGTCATCACGTCGACGGCATGCAGCGCGAGCTCCATCGAGCAGCGGTGCGGACGACCCGACTGGATGGCCAGCGCCATGTCGGACAGCCCGGCGGTGCGGTAGTTGGCCATCATGCCCTGGCTGTGCTTCTGGTTGGGCACCCCGAACGGGTGGTGCCAGGCCGGCAGTTTCTTCACGTCCTTGGCGCCCTGCGTGTAGCGAACCGTGCCGCCGAAGAAATTCGGGTCGGGCACATAGACTGTGCCCGCCTCGCCGTAGAGCTCCATCGGCGCGTGGCCGTTCTGCCAGACGTCCCAGCTCGTGCCGAGCGTTACCAACGCCCCGCTCTCGAACTTGAGCAGCGCGTGGATGGTGGTGGGAGTCTTCACCGGAACCTTCTCGCCGTTGCGCGGTCCGTTGGCGATGATGCGTTCCTTGCGCGGCGTCGACGACAGGGCCGCCACGCTGGCGACCGGACCGAGCAGCTGGATCAGGTTGGTGATGTAGTAAGGCCCGATGTCGAGCACAGGTCCGGCGCCGGGCAGGAAAAAGAAGTCCGGGTTGGGATGCCAGTGCTCCATGCCGCGCCCCATGACGTGGCACGTACCGCCGGTAATCGCACCCAGCTTGCCGGTGTCGATCAGGTTGCGCACGAGCTGGTGGGAACCGCCGAGGAAGGTGTCCGGCGCCGAGCCGATGCGCAGCTTCTTCTTGCCCGCGCGCTTCTTGAGATCGAGCCCTTCCTTTACGGAAAGCACGAAGGGCTTCTCCGAATAGACGTGCTTGCCGGCATCGAGCGCTTGGCGCGAAATGTCGTAGTGCACCGCCGGGACCGTCAGGTTGACGACGATGTCGACGTCGCCGGCCTCAAGCAGGCCTTCGACGCTCAGCGCGCGGACGCCGTACTCCTTGGCCCTGGCTTTCGCGGCCGCCGGGTTGATGTCGGCGCAGGCTTTGACCTCGATGCCCTTGAACAGCGGGGCGAAGGTGAAATAGGTGGTTGAAATGTTGCCGCATCCGATGATGCCGACACCAAGCTTGCGTGCCATGTCGATTGCTCCTGATGCGTTCAGTACTTGCTGACAGACTCGATCGAGCGGCGCGCGAAGCGCTCGAAATCGTTCGGGTTGTCCTGTTCCATGATGAAATACTTAGCCGGCGTCTTCGAGCGCAGGGCAGGGACGAGCTTTGCCCAGTCGATCGTGCCGTGGCCGACATCCGACCAGCCGTCCTCATCCTTGCCTTCGCCCGGCTTGGCGATGTCCTTGACGTGGACGGCGACCACGCGTTTGCCATGACGGTCGAGCCACGGCAAGGGGTCCGCGCCGCCGCGCACGATCCAGGCCACGTCCATCTCCCAGCCCACGTCGGGCGCGGCGGACAGGATGTGCTCCTGCGGTACGGAGCCGTCGGCGAGCGCCTTGAATTCGAAGTCGTGATTGTGCCACGCGAAGCCGTAGCCGCCCTTCTTCGCGCGCGCGCCGACGGCGGCGAGCCGCTCGCCAAATCCGCGCCAGCCTGCAGCCGAAGCTTGCGGCCGCGCTTCGGGATTGAGGTAGGGGCAGACCATCGTCGTTACGCCCAGCGCATCGGCGATTTTGTGCGCGCCGTCGAAATCGGTCTCAAGCATGTCGATCGAAAAATGCGCGGTCGGCATCGACAGGCCGTTCTTGTCGAGTTCCTTGCGGAAGGCAGCCGGGTCCGCATAGACGCCGCCGAAGCCTTCAACTTCCTTGTAGCCGGCTTGCCCGAGCAGCTTCAGCACCTTGTCCCACGGCTGGAAGTTGCGGGCGCTGTAGAGCTGCATTGACCAGTTCATGTCGTTTTCCTTTCAGGATGCCGGGCGCTTGGGACGCCCGAAGTTTTCGAATTTCAAGATCGGCGTAATCCGTCCTATAGCCGCACGCCGGACGCAGCGTCGAACAAGGACGCGTTCATCGGGTCGAAGCCGACGCTGACCTGGTCGCCGGTGCGCGGAGCGCGTTCCGAGGAAACGCGGATCGTCAGGTTCTGGCCGCCGAGCCGGGTCCAGACCAGCGTGTCGGAACCCATCGGCTCGACGATCTCGACGGACGCCGCGGCCGAGAACGGCCAGTCATCGCCAGAGTTGATGCCGATATGCTCTGGCCGGATGCCGAAGACTGCGGCACCGGGGCGCGCATTTTCGAAGCGGTAGTTGTCGAGCGGGATGTCGATGCCCTCGGCCTTGAAGCGCGGCGCTCCGGTGTCCGTGCTCACCGCACCATCGAGGAAATTCATGCCCGGCGATCCGATAAAACCGGCTACGTAGCGGTTGACCGGACGTTTGTAAATTTCCTGCGGGTGGTCGAGCTGCTGGATCAGCCCGCCCTTCATGACCGCGATGCGATCCGCCAAGGTCATGGCCTCGATCTGGTCGTGGGTGACATAGATCATCGTGTTGGCCAGCTTCTGGTGCAGCCGCTTGATCTCGACGCGCAGTTCCGAGCGCAGCTTGGCGTCGAGGTTGGAAAGCGGCTCGTCGAACAGGAACACGTCCACGTCGCGCACCAGCGCGCGGCCGATGGCGACGCGCTGCCGCTGGCCGCCGGAAAGCTGCGCGGGCTTGCGGTCAAGCAGCGGCTCGATCTGCAGGATTTCGGCGGTGCGCGCGATGCGCCGTGCGATCTCGTCCCTCGCCACTCCGGCGTTCTTGAGGCCGAAGGTCAGGTTGCCCTTCACGGTCATCTGCGGATAGAGCGCGTAGGACTGGAACACCATGCCGATGCCGCGGTCCTTGGGCTCCTCCCAGGTGACGTTCTTGCCCTTGATGAAAATCTGGCCGTCCGAGACGTCGAGCAGGCCGGCGATGCAATTGAGCAGGGTCGACTTGCCGCAGCCCGACGGCCCCAGCAGCACGAGGAACTCGCCCTCCTCGATGTCCAGGTCGAGGTTCTTCAGCACCGGCACGGCGCCGAAATTCAGCGACAGGTTCCTGACGGCTACGCTCGGCATGGCCCCGTCCTAACCCTTTACCGCGCCGGCGGCGATGCCGCGCACGAACAGTTTTCCGGAAACGAAATACACGATCAGCGGCACGAGGCCGGTAAGAATGGTCGCCGCCATGTTGACGTTGTACTCCTTCACGCCCTGCACTGAATTGACGATGTTGTTGAGCTGCACGGTCATCGGGTAGGTGTCGGGCTTGGTGTAGATCACGCCGAACAGGAAGTCGTTCCAGATGCCCGTGATCTGCAGGATTATGGCGACCACGAAGATCGGCAGCGCCATCGGCAGCATGATGACGAAATAGATGCGCCAGAAACCGGCGCCGTCGACGCGCGCCGCCTTGAACAGCTCTTCGGGCACCGAGGCGAAATAGTTGCGGAACAGCAGCGTCAGGATCGGCATGCCGAAGATGGAATGCACGATGATGAGACCCCAAAGCGTTCCGTAGAGGCCGATCTCCCGCAGCAGGATGACGATTGGGTAGATCATGACCTGGTAGGGAATGAAGGCGCCGACGATCAGGATCGTGAAGAACGTGTCGGCGCCCTTGAAGCGCCAGTTTGCCAGCGCATAGCCGTTCACCGAGGCGACGGCGATCGAGAAAATGACCGACGGCACGGTGATGCGCACCGAGTTCCAGAAGCCGCGGCTGAGCCCGTCGCAGTTCAACCCGGTGCAGGCCGTCGCCCACGCCTTGACCCACGGCTCGAAGGTGATCTCGACCGGCGGCGCGAAGATGTTGCCGAGGCGAATTTCCGGCATGCCCTTCAGCGAGGTCACGATCATCACGTAAAGCGGCACGAGGTAGTAGAGAGCGACGACGATGAGCGTGCCGTAAAGGAATATGTTGCGGCGCGACAGGGCGCGCCGCGGCCTTGCGCCGCGCGGGCCTTCGAGCGGTGCCCTGAAAGCATCGGCGCCAACGACCGCCGCGGCGAGCGTTCCGGGGTTGGACATCAGCGCCTCCGCCCGAATTCGAGATAGGCCCACGGAACAACGACGATCGCCACCGTCACGAGCATCATGGTCGACGCGGCAAACCCCTGACCCAGGTTCTGGGCGAGGAACATGTAGTCATAGACATATTTCGCCGGCACCTCCGACGCCCCTCCCGGTCCGCCGCTGGTCTGCGCCACGACGAGATCGTAGAGGCGAACGATGCCCGAGGCGATGATGACCAGCGTGGTGATGAAGACCGGACGCATCATCGGAATGACGATGAACATGTAGGTCTTCCACATCGGGATGCCGTCGACGCGCGCGGCTTTCCAGATGTCCTCGTCTATGCCGCGCAACCCTGCGAGCATGAGGCACATCACCAACCCGGTGCCCTGCCAGAGCCCGGCGATCAGGATGCCGTAGATGACGATGCGCTGGTCGTAGAGCGGGTTGAAGGTGAAGCTTTCCCAGCCGGCATTGCGCACGAGGCGCTGGACGCCGAAATCAGGATTGAGGATCCATTGCCAGGTCAGCCCGGTGACCACGAAGGAAAGCGCGAAGGGATAGAGGAAGATCGTCCTGAAGACGCCCTCGAACCGGATCTTCTGGTCGAGCAGCGCCGCGAGCAGGAAACCGATGACGAGCGAGAAGATCAGGGAAAGGACGCCGTAGACGAGCAGGTTCTCGATCGAGGTTAGCCAGCGTGGCGCCGACCACAGGCGTTCATACTGGTCGAGCCCGACGAATTTCAGGCGCGGCAGGAGCTTGGAGTTGGTGAAGGAGTAGAGAACCGTCCACAACGTGCCGCCCAGGAATACGAACAGCGCCGTGAGGATCATCGGAATCGAAGCGATCTTGGCGCTCAGGTTCCTGAACAGGCGGCTGGGGCGGCGGACCTCGTTCCCGCTGATGCTCATCTTGGGCTCCGGCTGAAAACGGACAGGCCGATCCGTTGCGGAAAGGCCTGTCCGTCTGGAGATGCTGTCAGTCGGCGGCCGCTATGATTGCAGCGTAGCGCTTCTGGGCTTCTTCCGGGGTCAGCGATGGCGTCTTGAAGAACTCGACGAACAGGTCGTTGAGCTGGTTGTTGGTGTCTTCCGTCATCAGCTGGTTGGTGTCGGGGATGATGTCGCCCTTGGCGAGGATGTCGAGCCCCTTCTTCATGCAGTCGTTGGCGGCCGACACGTCAACATCGCCACGCACCGGCACGGAGCCCTTCTTCAGGTTGAAGGCAACCTGCGTGGCGGGGCTCAGCATGGTCGAGGCAAGCACTTCCTGCGCGGCTGTCTTGTCCGCGTCGTCGAGCTTCGGGAAGTAGAAGGAATCGCCGCCCGTCGAGATCAACTCGTTGACGCCAAGACCTGGCAGGCAGGTGTAATCCTTGCCGGCCACCTGGCCGGCGACCTGGAACTCGCCCTGCGCCCAGTCGCCCATGATCTGGCCGCCAGCCTGGCCGGTGATGACCAGATTGGTCGCCTGGTTCCAGTCTTGCACGTTCGACTTCGCCGACATCTTGCGGGCGTCGTCGGCAGCCTTGAACACCTTGGCGATCTCGGGTCCGGCCGCGACGTCGGCATCCTTGTCCTTGTACACCTTCAGGAAGATATCCTTGCCGGCGATGGCCGGGATGAGGACGTTGAAGGCGCCGGTCGTCTGCCAGGACTGGCCGCCGATCGCGAGCGGGATCTTACCCGCCTTCTCGAGTGCCGGGCCTGCCGCGACGAACTCGTCCCAGTTGGTAGGTACTGGCACGCCGGCGTCCTCGAACGCCTTGTTGGACAGCCAGAGCCACTGCCACGAGTGAATGTTGACGGGGACGCAATAGACCTTGCCGTCCACCGTGCAGCCTTCAAGCAGGCTGGCCGGACGGATGAAGTCCTTCCAGTGCTCTTTCTCGGCAAGGTCGGTGAAGTCGCGCATCAGTCCCGCCTCGACCAGTTCCTCGGCCTGGCGGCCGGTGTTGAACTGTGTCGCGGCCATTGGCGATCCGCCCGTAATGCGGCTGACCATGACCGGGCGGGCGGTGCTGCCGCCGCCGGCAATCGCGCCGTCGATCCATTTGTTGCCCGTGGCGTCGAACGCCTTGGCGAATTCCGCAACCGCGGCGGCCTCGCCACCCGACGTCCACCAATGCGTGACCTCAAGCTCGGCTGCGCCGGCCGGCGCGACGAAAGGCAGTGCGACCGTCGCGGCGAAGGCAGCGGTCAAAAGCTTATAACGCATGTAGTTCCTCCCGAAATCTGAAACGTTACAGATTGAGAGGATACGGCAGCCACCGGACTTAGGCAATGCTCCTTAGGTCGGATGCGTGGATTTTTCCGGACGCCGAATTTATTAGCTGACGCCCGGATTGGTTGCGCGGCACTGCAGCAAGCCTGCTGCAGTGCAACAAGAACAAAGCAATTCCCCAGACAATCGTCTGATTCCATTGGTGCTGCAATGCGGCAAGGGGCGGTATGCCGGGCGGCCCGCCGGCCAACCTGCGCGCATCCCTGTCGGGGCCAGGCCGAAGCAGACCACGCTGGAGCTGTAACGTTACAGCTTGCGCAAAAATGTCTTGAGGTTCACACTGTTGCCGGTTGCCGTCGCGTCCGAAAAGCACGATGTAGGGGCAGGGACATGGACGAGCCTGCAGATACCGTGAAACAACAGATCGCCGCGGCGGAACCGCTCTCGGGGGCTCTCGGTCGCCCGACGCTGAAGACGATCGCCTTCATGACCGGGCTTGGCGTTACCACCGTCTCGCGGGCGCTGAAGGATGCGCCGGAAATTGGCGAGGAAACGCGCCGCCGCGTGCAGCTTGTCGCCCGGCAGGTTGGCTACCGGCCCAACCGCGCCGGCGTGCGCCTGAGGACAGGCAAGACCAACGTCATCAGCCTTGTGCTCAATACCGAGGAGCAGATCGGCGGCTTCGTTTCGGACATGATCTACGGCATTTCGGAACATCTCGCGCAAACGCCCTATCACCTGATCGTGACGCCCTACTCGCGAAACAACGACCCGCTGGAGCCGGTGCGCTACGTGGTGGAGACGGGTTCGGCGGACGGCATCATCATCTCGCGCACCGAACCCGACGACAAGCGCGTGCGCTACATGCTGGAGCGCGGTTTTCCGTTTGTCACCCACGGGAGAACCGAGGTCGACACGGGCCACGCTTTCCACGACTTCGACAACTACGCCTTTGCCCGCGACGCCGTCAGGAAGCTCGCCGAGCTGGGTCGCAGGCGGCTGGCGCTGCTCGGGCCGCCGTCCACGCTCTCCTACCATCATCACATGCGCAACGGCTTCCTCGACACCATGGGCGAGCTGGGCTTTGCGGAAATGCCGTTCAACGCCGTCACCGTGGATCACTCGATCGAGCAGATCCGCGCCCGCACCCTGCAGCTGATGCAGCGGCCCAATCGTCCGGACGGCATCGTCAGCGGGGCTGGCGGGGCGACCTTCGCGCTTGTCGCGGGCATCGAGGATGCCGGGCTCAGGGTGGGCAGGGACGTCGAGATCGTGTCCAAGCAGTCGGCCAAGCTGCTGCACATGTTCCGCCCGGAGATCCATGTCGTCAACGAGGACGTCCGCAAGGCCGGCCGTGAACTGGCGCGCTCCATCATCGCACTCATCGGCGGCGCGCCCGCCGCCTCGCTGCAAAGCCTCAGCCAGCCCGGTCCGGTGCTGGCAAGAGGGGAGTAGGATCGCGCGAAGCCGGATCGGCCTTCAGCGCACTGAGCTTCGAGTGCTCCAGCGCCAAAGAGTCGGAGAATCGCTTTCCAGCCTCCTGCCGGAATGTCCGCCCGAGATCGCTTGCGCTGTCGATGCGGTCGAGCCGGAGATGCCGAAAATCCTGAGATCGCTCACACCAGATCGTCAACAGCCAGCTCTCGTCAAAGGCCGTCAGCCCCAGGGGACGGGCCTCCCGTGAGGAGCGCACACCGACAAGGTTGACATACCCGATCCGGAGCATTCTGCGCTTTCTGATCGCGTCACGCAGATCATCATGAAGCGAGCTTGCCTTGACTGACGAGGCCACGGTGCTCGGTCCCGCTTCCAGTGGCGTCGAAAACAGGTCCTGGCGCGCCTTGGGATCCAGTGTCGACGAGATTTTCGCCGCGACGCGCCCCGCGGCATGCGACAAGCGTTCACCGGATCGTTCAGCGACTAGACGCATGCCGAGAGCGACCGCATCCAGCTCGTCCGCTTCGAGGCGCAGAGACGGCATAAAATAGCCGCGCTCCATCAGGTAGCCAATTCCGCCCTCTCCGCGGATCGGCGCTCCCATTCCCTGCAAATCCGCAATATCGCGATAGATCGATCTTACGGAGACGCCGGTGAGCTGAGCGAGGTCGCGCGCCGTCACGGGGGTCATTCGGGCTCGGAGATGGTCCATGAGAGTAAAGAGCCGAAACAGACGCAAGAAGCCACACTCCACTGACGGAAACTGTCACTGACCTTGGTCACATAGCATGCTTTCCAACCGGACCGGAGGACCAATGAGAGGACTGATCTTGGCCGTGGCCGCCACTCTGTGGTGCGCAAACTCTAACGCACATGTCGCAGGAGGACAGACAAATGGACGAAAACAACATCATCCGCACGATCGAAACCATGACCGGCGCGTTCGCGAAGGGCGACATCGACGCAGTCATGTCCACCTACGAGAAGGGAGCGGTCGTCGTTGGCGCACCGGGCATGAACGTCACTGGCGACTTGGCGCTGCGCCGGATGTTTTCCGACTTCGTAGCCGCCGGAGCGACGTTCGCTTACGGCCGACATGAAGTCGTCGTGTCGGATGATGTGGGGCTTCACCTTATGAAGTGGACGGCGCCCGGCCCGGAAGGGCCGCAGTCTGCTTTGTCAGTGGCGGTCTTGCGCCGGCAGCCGGACGGATCCTGGAAGATGGTCATAGATCATCCTTTCGGAGACGGGGTGATGTCCGGCAGCCAATGAAAGCTTTTGCGGCCGCGGGACAACGGGTGGTCCGGCGGCCGCTTCAGGATGGGCCGCGATACCCGCCCGAATCCGCCGAGCCTGAACAGCGAACGCTCAAGCCGGCCCGACGATGCCCCATGTCACGCCGAAGGCGTCCTTAACCTGTCGGTATTTGTCGCCCCAGAAGGCAACTTCCAGCGGCACCACGACTTCCGCTCCCGCTTCGGTCGCCCGTTTCCACCAGGCGTCGGCGTCGTCGACGATGATGTGCAGCGTGACGTTCTTCTTCGGTTCGTCGGGCGTACCGTGTTCGGGGAACGGGTCGTTGAACATCATCGCGCCGCCGTTGATCTCGACATGCACATGCATCGAGCGGCCGTCCGGTGTCTCCCTGCGGTCGATGAGTTTGGCGCCGAACGCCTTCTCGTAGAAGGCTGTCGCCGCCCTCGTGTCGCTCACCGTGAAATAGGCGATCACGCCGGGAATCTTCATAGTCTCTGCCATTGTCGTTGCACCTTCAGAGTGTCTTCAAGAGGTCGGCCAGCTGGTCGGCGCATTGGCCCCAGCCTTCGTGGAAGTCCATCTTTTCGTGGGCTTCGCGATCCTCCACCGTCCAGTGGCGCACGCGAGCCGTGTAGCGCGTCTTGCCGACATCAACGGTTTCAAACGAGACGATCGCCACCATGAAGGGTTTCGGCGAGGGTTCCCATGGCGAGGTAAAGGCGTCGGTGAAGACCAGCTTTTCGTTCTTCACCACATCGAGATAGATGCCCTGGCTGGGATGGTCGCCGCCTTCGGGATCGCGCATCACGATCAGGCTTGTCCCGCCAGGCCTGACGTCGAGGGCGGCGCCGGGCGTCGTCCAGGGCAGCGGTGCGAACCATTGCTTCAACAGCTTGGGTTCGGTCCAGGCGCGATACACCTTGTCGCGCGGCGCATCGAAAATGCGCTCCAGAACCAGTTCCCGCTCGGCTGGAAACACCGCGCTGACATCGGCCCGTATGTTCATCATTCCCTCCGTGTTCTCTGTGTCCATGGTTCTATGACGAACGGGCAAGGTCCGTTTCGACAGGACGGGAAGGCTTTTTCGTCGGCTCCAGCTGTCTCACGCAGCGGGTGTCGACAGCCTGTCGAGATGCATGCGGATATGCGCGGCATCGGCCGGCGAATTGGCGAGCGCAATCGCGCGGCAGAAGGCTTCGCGTGCTTCGTCATGGCGACCAAGCTGCATCAGCAGGCCACCCTTGACGCCGAAATAGTGGAAATAGCCTGACAGCTTCGGTTCCAGCGGCTCGATCATGGCGAGCGCGGCTTCCGGCCCGCGCGACTTGGACACCGCGACGGCGCGGTTCAGCGTGATGACCGGCGACGGTTGCATGGCTTCGAGCGCGCCGTAGAGCAGGTCAATCTGCTGCCAGTCGGTGTCCTCCGCACGGGCGGCGCGGTCATGAAGCGCTGCGATTGCCGCCTGGATCTGGTAGGGTCCGGGCCTGCCGTGGCGCATCGCCTTGTCGATCAGGGCGAGCCCCTCTGCGATCATCTTGGCGCTCCACAACCCGCGATCCTGATCCTCCAGTAGAACCACCGCGCCATCGGCGTCGAAGCGGGCGCGGGAGCGAGCATGCTGCAAGAGCAGCAGCGCTGTGAGCCCCATGATCTCGGGCTCGGAGGGAAACAGCCGCAGCAGCAGGCGCGACTGCCGGATCGCTTCGTCGCAGAGCGGGATGCGCATGGCGACATCGCCGCCGCTCGCCGAATAGCCCTCGTTGAAGACGAGATAGACCATGGCCGCCACCGCGCCCAGCCGCTCGGCGCGCTCGACCGGACCGGGTGTCTCGAACGGTACGTTGGCGGCGGCGATCCTCGCCTTGGCGCGGGTGATGCGCTGCTCCATCGCGCTTTCGCTGACCAGGAAGGCCCGGGCGATCTGCTTCACCGACAGGCCCGACACGATGCGCAGCGCCAACGCCACTTGCTGAGTCGCCGGCAGGTCGGGATGGCAGCAGACGAACAGCAGCCGCAAAATGTCGTCGCGGTAGTCGGCGCCGTCCAGTCGCTCGACCAGCGCGGCTTCGGCGTCCTCCAGGTCTGACAGCACCCGCTCGTCCGGCAGCGGAGCGGTTTTCGAGCGGCGTCGCACCATGTCGATCGCGGCGTTGCGCCCGACGAAGATCAGCCACGCGGCCGGGTCGCGCGGCGGGCCGTTCTGCGGCCAGTTCTTCAGCGCGCGCAGGCAGGCATCCTGGAAAGCCTCTTCGGCGAGGTCGAGGTCGCGAAAGTAGCGCAGCAGCGCCGCCACTGCCTGCGGCCTCGCCGCCGCGACAAGCGGGTCTATCCAGGAGATGTCGCTCACAGGGTCGCCGCGACCGGATTGAGCACGCCGACGGGGCGTATTTCATAGCCGCCGCCGGATGGATTCGCCGCGCAAAGCTCACGCGCGAAGGCGACGGCTTCTTCGAGATTGTCGCAGTTGACGGTATAAAAGCCGAGCAACTGTTCCTTGGTCTCGGCGAACGGCCCGTCGAGAACCAGCGTCTCGCCCCTGACCTGGCGCAGCGTTGTTGCAGCGGTTGTCGGCAGCAGCCGCGCGACCGGGCCGAGTTTGCCGGCCCTGGCATATTTCTCCTGCACGACAGCGAGCCTTTGCATGACAGCGTCGTCCTGATCCTTGGTCCACGACGATACGGCGTCTTCCTGGGCGTAGCAGAGAATGGCGTAAAGCATTCGGTTGTCTCCCTGTCATGAGGACGAAAGATTATGGCCTACGCCGACATGGCGTCGACAACAAATCCGACAAGCGCTCCCTCCGGTGAACCTTTTCCGGTTGCGCCGCGACTGACGCCAAGGCGCCGCAATTCTGCGGGCCGAAGTGGAAGAGGATATACCCATGACCAGACACGCTTTGTGCGGGTCGGCTGGATCGGGCGCGCTGCGCGGCAAAGGACCAGGCCAAGAGCCCGGCATGCCGGGCAGCGCGTCGGCGCGGTTGACCCAACGTAAGACGGCAGGTAGTTTCCACGCTAGGGGTTCAATGGTGAAAGCCATGGGAGAAAGTGCCGGTATTGCGCGCTTCCATCCTTTTGGCGCGCCCAGGCCGGCAGTTTCCCCCGCCCCATCAGGGAGGGAAACGGCCATGCTACGCGGCTACGACGTACTGCGTTCGCTTCATTGCAAATTAAGCCGGCAAAGGACCGACGGCCTGCGTCGGAGGCTTGCCGGCGGCAGCGCGCTGCTGGCGCTGGCATTTGCCGCGAACTTCGTCTCCCTCGCACCCGCGTCTGCCCAGGAAACCAGCATCATCAATCCGGGCGCTATGGCGGTCACCGGCTTTTCCGGCACCGTCATTCCAGGGATAGACGAGGGCCTGCCGCCCGGCGTCGATCCGGTCGACGAGACCTTCATCGATGCCGAACGCGCCTCCCTGCGCGTCTTCGACGTGTCGGCGCTTGGCGGACCACCTTCGGGCCAGCTCGTCTATACGCCGCAGCCCTTCGAAGTCCTGGCCAGCCAGATCGGACAGGTCTTCGCTCTCACCTATGACGACGGCGTCCGCGACGGCGCAACCTCGGACGTGCCCAACCTCTATGCCGGCGCAACATCGCTGCATGGCATCCGCATCATCACCCCTGACGCCGACGGCGATGGAAGGCCCGAGCGCGAGCGCCGCGGCAAATCCGGCGCCGCCTTCATGGCCGGCCAGTTCGGCGAGGAGAACGGCGGCGGGCCTGGCTCGATCTGGAAGGTCGACGGGCTAACCGGCGAGGTGTCGCTGTTCGCCACCATCGACGGCAACAGCGGGCCTGGCATCGGCGATGTCAGCTTCGACAAGGCGCATCGCGAGTTCTTCGCCTCCGACCTCGACAGCGGCCTGATCCACCGCATCGCCGCCGACGGCACGCTGGTTGACACGTTCGACCACGGCGTCGCCGGGCGTCCGGCCCGCAGCCTGGACCCGATCGCGGACGACGGCTCGGTGATGGACATCCAGGGCGCGGCCTTCGACAGTGAGGACCCCGACACCTGGGGCTTCACGCAGGACGAGCGCCGCGTCTGGGGCGTCGCCGCGCATGGCGGCCGCGTCTACTACGCGGTCGGTGACAAGGCCGAGATATGGTCGGTTGGCATCGCCAGCGACGGTTCTTTCGCCGCCGACGCGCGCTGGGAGCTGACCGTCGACGCCGAGGAAGACCTGCCTGTCACCGACATCGCCTTCGACAGCAAGGGCTTCATGTATCTCGCCCAGCGCGGCGAGACGGAAAACCGTTACGACTATTCGCAGTTTGCCGATTCCGGCGACGGCGAGGTGCTGCGCTACTGGCGCGAGAGCCCGGACGATCCCGCGACGGAATCGATCTGGGTTCCCGTGCCGCAGGAATATGCGATCGGCTTCCCGGAGAAGCATCGCCAGTCGGCCGGCGGCATCGACCTGCAATATGGCTACGACGCTGAGGGAAACTTCAACCCCAACGCCTGCTCGGCTACGCTGGTTGCGACCGGCGACAAGCTGCGCGACAACCCTGAACTCGCCGAACAGCTCGCCGCCGGCGGGCCGCTCGCGGTGCACGGCGTGCAGATCACCGCGACATCTTTGGTGCGCCCGCAGAACGAGCCGCCATTCGGCTCATGGTTCGTCGACTTCGACGGCCTCTTCGAGGATCCCGAGGTCGAGGGTCATGTCGGCGACGTCGAGGTCTGGCACCCCTGCGAGGGCCGCGCCGGGTACTATGAACGGATTCCCTATCCCGGGGGCTATCCGGATCCTTACTGGCCGCCGGAATTTCCACCTCCTGGCAACTATCCGCCCTGCATCGACGTCGATGCGGTCGAGTATTACTGCACTCCGGCCGGGCTCGAGGCCGATATCTATGTGCGTGACGTCGCGGGTATCGGCGGCGATTCCGTCAAGGCCGATTCCAGGTCGCCAGGCGTGGGCATTGGCCCGCTCCAGCAGACCCGGATACCGGGCGCTCCTTTCACCATCGGAATGAGCGGCTTCTTCCCGGGCGATACGGTGAATGTCGGCCTCTGCTTCTACAGGCAGTCCGACGCTGACGCTGGCGGCTACTATCCTTGCTGCAAAGTCGTGGTCCCGCTCGCTACCCCCCCTGTCAGCTGCGAACCGTGAGGGAGGGAACGATGACAAACGCTGATTTCCCGCTCGCGACGAGCAGAACCGCAACGCTCATGGAGACGATCATGAAACCCCTGTCATACGCCGGGCGCCCCGTGCGCTGGCTGATGGCGGCCGGGCTCGCGCTCGCCGCCATGCAGGCAGTGCCGGCAAGAACCCAGCCGGCCGCCGATGTTCCACTGGGCCTCGATCTCGATCCCGGTCCGACGCACCACCCAAGGCCCGGAGAAGCCGAACCGTTCTTCACCAAGACCGGCGAGCAGCTCAACTGTGACTATGTCAGATACACCCTCCGCTTCGGCGCTGCGGGCGATCCGGCGAAATTCCTCGATCCTGCCTTCATCGCCGAGATGCAGAATGTGCGGCTGGATTTCCGCGACACGCTGCCGGCCGGTCTCGAGATCGTCGACGTAAAGGTGTCGGGCGACGGCACCGATGCCGCCGGCGGACCACTGCCCGCGCCGACCGTATCGACGACGACCAACCCCAACGACACGGTCAAGCTGGATGATTTCCGGCTGTCGACCAGCGACCTCGACGGCTCCGGCGAAATCGGCAGCCGCTACGTCGACTTCGTCATTGCGGCCAGGATCGACCATGCGGCCTTCCCGGCGCCGAAGATCGTCGTCAACCAGGGCTTTGTCGGCATCATTCTGGTGGGTGGCCCCGCAATCTTGGTGCCTTCGCATGATCCTGAGCTGCCGGACGACGGCGACTTCAGGACCGGCGAGCCAACCAAGATCCTGATCGATGTCGAGCGCTGCGATCGCCCGCCCCCGCCTCCACCGGGCGAGGCATGCTTCAAGGTCGAAACCGGCACGGTCGACTGCGTGCCGGGCGGCGGCGCCTTCATCTACCACATGCCGGTCGGGCCTGACCTCGGCGGCAAGTGGGTGCAGTTGAGGACAACCACGCCCGGCGTCACTGTCGCGCCTCTCTCGCAGCTCGCCCCGATCGGCGGCGGCGTGCTCAACTGGACAATCACCGGCGCTTCGCCCGGCGATGTCGTGCAACTCGTCGTCACCGGCGTCGAAACCTACGCCGGGCCGGAGGAAGGCGTCGGACTCTGCTGTTCGCAGACCGTCGACATCGTCATCCCGCGCGACCTCAGGTGCCCGCCGCAGCATCACGAACCCGACATCAAGGTCGAGAAGCGGGCCGACGTCGCGCGCTGCACACCGGAAGGCGGCTGCGACTTCACCATCCGCGTCACCAATGTCGGCGACGGCCCTTACAACGGACCGATCGTGCTCGACGAGGTGACGGCGCCCGGCAGCGCGGCAGTCGTTTCGGGACCGAACCCGCCCTGGGCCTGTGCGCCCATGGCGAGCCCGATGAGCTGCACGCATCCGGCGACCACGCTGGACCCCGGCGAATGGGTCGAGCTCAAGCTCGGCTTTGCGCCCGGACCCGGCTGGGACTGGAACGTCATCCGCAACTGCGCCGAGTACGACTACACGGCCAGCGGCAAGCCCGACGTGTTCGGTTCCACCGCCAACGACAAGGCCTGTGCCTCGATCCCGATCTGCCGTCGCGGCGACCCCCGCTGCGATCCGCCGGTCGAGAAAAAGGTCGACCTGCGCATCACCAAGGACTCGCGTTCAGTCGCCTGCACCGCCGACGGCGTCTGCTGGTTCAACATCCGCGTGTTCAACAACGGCAGCGAGAACTATGTCGGTCCGCTGACCGTGGTCGACGAATACCCGACGGGCGTACCCGCTGCGTCGACTTTCGGGCCAAACCCGCCCTGGACCTGCGGTCCGATCGGCGGCGGCCAGTTCCAGTGCGACCATCCGGGCGTCAATCTCGCGCCGGGGGCATTCATCCCGATCACCGTGCGGGCGGTCGTCAACGACGACTATCCGGGCGACATTATTCGCAACTGCGCGCAAGTGAATGCGATAACGGGCGAAGCCGACCTCGCCAACAACCGGGCATGCGCGCAGATGCGCATTCCCAACCGCGAACCCGGCCAGCCGGCGCTGCGCATCACCAAGACCTGCGAGGACACGGCGGGCGCGGCGGCGGTATCCTGCCGGATCACGGTGACAAGCGTGGGCACTGCCACGCCCACCGGTCCGGTCCGTGTCGCCGATGCAGCCACGATCCTCGGCACGGCGACACCGGTCCAGATACTCACTGTCACCCCTGACGGTGGAGAATGGGCCTGCGGTCCGGTGCCGGCAAACGCACTGTCGTGCCAGATCCCCGGCGCGGTCATGACGCCCGGAACGAGCCGTCACTTCGACGTGACCGTCCAGGATTCCGGATATGCCCGTTTCGAGAACTGCGCGCGGGGGTCGTGGGGTCCTGCCCCCGGCAACGACATCGTCTATCCTTTCGGCGAGGCGTGCGCCCAGGGCGGCACCACGATCCACGTCGAGAAAACCGGCGACAAGGAGTGCACGGCGGGCATGCCCTGCACGTTCGAGATCACGATCACCAATGACGGCCCGACCGGTTTCTCCGGCCCGGTCCGCATAGGTGACGCGATCGGCGTGGGCGGCACGCGGCTGGAAGGGGTTGAGATCACCGAGATCTCCCCGCCCTTCGGCTGCTCGCCGGAACCGACGACGCTGCCCATGTCCTGCGTCGCCACCTTGTCACTCGGCCCCGGCGAATCGCGCGTCCACCAGGTGACGGTCGTCATTCCGGAAGGGCCGTTCGCCAACAACAGGCAACCGGTGCCGGCGCGCAATTGCGTCGGCGTCGTGTCCCCCGATACGCCGGTGGCTTCGGCCGAACGGATGATGTCATCCGGCGCGGCCACCACCGGCCGTCCGGGCGCCGAGCCCTATGCCTGCCACGACTTCACCGTAGGCAAACCGGTGGTGGAAGAGTGCTCGAAGGGCTTCGTCATGAACGACGCCGGCCGTTGCGTCTGCCCGCAGGGAACCAGCTTCCGCAACGGGCAGTGCAGGCCGACCGGTGGCGAGCCGCCACCTCCGCCTCCCCCGCCGCCTGGCGTCGGGCTATGCAAGCTGCTGCCGGGCCAGATCCGGACGCAGGACGGACGTTGCGTGTGCCCGCGCGGCACGGAGCTGGTGCGTGGCGAGTGCCGCAGGCTGCCTCCGCCGCAGTGCGAACTGCTGCCGGGCCAGATCCGCACCAAGGACGGACGCTGCGTCTGCCCACGCGGCACCAGCCTCATCAAGGGGCAGTGCCGTGAGGTGGAGGTCGAGTGTCCGCGCGGCACGGTGCTGCGCAAAGGCCGGTGCGTGAACATCGAGCTGGAATGCCCACGGGGCAGCGTGCTGAGCAACGGGCGCTGCGTGAAGATAGAGCGTGAAACCTGCCCGCGCGGCTTCGTCGGCACACCGCCGAACTGCCGCCGGATACAGATCGACCAGCAACTTCAGCAGCTGATAGACCCGAAGCAGCGGCAAAAGCTTCAGATCCAGTAGGATCGTCACCATGAGAATGCCCCGCCGGTTCGCCGGCGGGGCTCTTTCTTTAGCCTCAGGGAAGCACCATTCTCGCCGCTACGCGTTCCGGAAGACCCGCTGGCCGTCGATCCACACAGCGGAGACGTCGAGCCTATGCGACAGCGCAACGAAACTGGCGGCCGAACCGGGTGTCAGCGCACCAAGCCTCATGGTGCCCCCAAGCGCACGAGCGGGATAGAGAGAGGCCATGCGAATGGCCTCGCCAAGCTCGATGCCGATACGCCGGTGCGCAAACAGCACTGCCGAGATCATGTCCAGATCGGCGCCCGCCAGCGTACCGTCGTCGAGCGTCAGCCTGCCATCCTTGCGATGGATGGTGCGGCCGTTAAGCGTGAAGGAGCGCATGCCGGTGCCGATGGTCGCCATCGCATCGGTAACCAGCAGGATGGTTCCCGGGCCGCGCTTGGCGCGCACCGCGATCCCGACAGTGGCAGGATCGACATGAATGCCGTCGGCAATCAGTCCGGCCGACATTCGGCCGTCGTCGAGTGCCGCTCCAGCCAGGCCCGGCTCGCGGTTCCCAATCTGGCTCATCGCGTTGAACAGATGCGTCGCCATCGTGGCGCCGGCATCGGCATAGGCGCAGGCGGTGGCGTAGCTCGCCTCGGTATGGCCGAGGCTGACGACGATGCCGGCGCCAGCCAGCGCCGCGACCTGCCCGGTCGTGACCGATTCCGGGGCGACCGTTGTCAGCAGCGCCGGCAGCCCGGCGCGCGCTGCGATCAGCGCCGACAGGTCGGCGTCGGTCATCGGCCTGATCAGTTTCGGGTCGTGCGCGCCCTTGCGGGCGACCGAGAGATGAGGACCTTCGAGATGCAGCCCCGCGAAGCCTGGCACCTTGCTTCGCGCGGCCTCGATACCGGCGGCGACCGCTGCCGCGGTGACCTCGGGCGTGTCGGTGATCAGCGTGGGCAGCAGCGCGGTGGTGCCAAATCGCGCATGCGCCCGGCAGATCGTCGCGATGCCCTCGACATCGGGATGGTCATTGAGCATGACGCCGCCGCCGCCATTGACCTGCAGGTCGACAAAGCCTGGCGCCAGCAGGTCGCCGGCCTCGACGCTTTCGGCGCCGGCCGCAACTGCGCCGCGCGGGACAATCGCCTCGACAGTCGCGCCACGCGCGAGCAGCGCCGCGTCGTCGTGCCAGCGTTCACCGTCGAATATGCGGTGTGCCCGGTAGGCGATCGTATTCATACGGTCTCCGTGACCTTGCGCAGGTTGGGGGGCTGGTCCGGATCGAGGCCGCGCCGCCGCGCATACGCCTCGACGAAGGCGTAGAACGACACGATCAGCGTCAGCGGGTCGGTCAGCGGATGGCCGGTCGCCGCATGCGGCAGCAGGCTAGACTTCGACGCCAGCGCCGATGTGATGAACACCGATGCGCCTTTGCCGGACAGGATGTCGGCGGTCTCGGCCATCGACGGTTCCGAGGCGTCGCGCGCGGCGAGCGCCACGACGGGAAAGCCCGGTCCGACCAGCGCCAGCGGCCCGTGCATCACCTCGGCTGCGCTGTAGGCCTCGGCATGCATGGCGCAGGTTTCCTTGAATTTCAGCGCCGCCTCGTTGGCGATAGCAACCGATGGCCCGCGCCCCAGGATGAAGAGCGAGTTTTCACCAGCCGAGGCTTCGCTCGCCAGCGCATCGGCGATGCCGATCCAGTCACAGCCTATCGCCTTGCGAAAATGCTCCGGCAGGTCGCGCAACGCCGACAGCAGGTCCCGGTCGTCCGTCCAGTGCGCCAGAAGCAGCAGCCCGGCGACCGCCGAATTGACGAAGCTTTTGGTCGCCGCCACGCTCCTTTCCACGCCGGCCAGCATGTCGATGGCGTGGTCGGAGGCTTCGGCCAGCGGGGAGCCGGCCGTGTTGGTAATGGCGATGGAGAGCGCGCCGGCAGCCCGCGCGGACTGCGCCATTGCGACGATATCGGGGCTCTTGCCCGACTGCGAGATCGCAAGGCAGGCGGCGCCGTCGAGCTTGAGCTTCGCCTTGTAGATCGAGGCGATCGAGGGTCCAAGCGAGGCGACCGGGACGCCGGCGGTGAGTTCCGTAGCGTATTTGAGGAACGACGCGGCGTGGTCGGACGAACCGCGCGCCACCGTCGCCACGACGCGCGGCGACAGGGCGCGCAGCGCCCTACCTGCCGTGCCCAGCGCGCCGTCGGAGGCGTCGAGCAGCCGCGCCGCCGCGTCGGGAATCTCCAGTATTTCGCGCCGCATGTGGGTTTCGGTCACGCCTGGGCAGCTCCTTCATGCGTATCGGCAAGCCTCAGCTCGACGACAAAATCATAGGCATCGCCCCTGTAGACGGAGCGGGTGAACTCGATGACCTTGCCGCTCGCCAGATAGGAGATGCGCTCGATCGTCAGGCTGGCCGAGCCGGGCGCGGCGCCCAGCAGCGCCGCCTCGGCCTCGTTCAGGTTCTTGGCAGACAGGCGCTGGATCGCGCGCACCGGGCGATGGCCTGTTTGCTCCAGGGCGGCATAAAGGGATGCTCCGACCGCCTGCGGATCGGGCAGGGTTGTCGCGGCGAGCGACGCGCGTTCGATGGCGAGCGGCGTGTCGTCGGCGATGCGCAATCGCGCCACCCGCGCCACCCGTTCGCTGGGCGACAGGCCAAGCGTCATCATCTCCTCCGGCGACGGCGAGTAGAGGCCGCGGTCGAGCCATTGCGAGCGCACCTTCATGCCGCGCCGCGCCATGTCTTCGGTGAACGATGTGAGCCGCGACAGCGGCTGCTCCACGCGGTTGACGCGCGGCGCCACGAAGGTGCCGGATCCATGCCGTTGCACCAGGATGCCGCCACGCACCAGGTCTTGCACCGCCTTGCGCACGGTGACGCGCGATACGTCGGCCTTGACCGCGATGTCGCGTTCGGACGGCAGCGCATCGCCGGGGCCGATGACGCCGGAGTTGACCGCCTCCTCGATGCTCTTCCTCAGCTGCAGATAGAGCGGTGCGCCCTTCTGGGGCGCATCGCGGACAGAATGGAAAATGCGTTCGGCCGCGTCAGCCATCGACGTGGTCCTGCCCGGCGTCGCCGGCCTCTGCGAAAAGCCGCGCTGCCATGGCGACGGCGCCGCCGAGCGCGTCGCTGCGTGGCGGAGCCAGCATCGTGCGAAGCGGCGCCGACAACCGATCGGCGTAAAGCGGCGCCAGTCCGCCAAGCAGTGAGAGGGGGGAGGTTCCGTCGAGCTCAAGCGCCGCGAGCGAGGCTTCCACGGCCAGAACCGCGCGCGCGAGAATTGCCTTGGCGACCGGATCGCCTTTCGCCTCATATTCGAAAACCTTGGGCGCGAAGCCGCCGAAGTCGCCTGGCCGCGCGGTGATTGTGAACTCGACGACATCCTGTGGATTGCCGCGAAACACGGCAAGCATGGCATCGGTCAGCGGCGATGCCGGCAGGATGCCGTCATGCGCCAGCAGCGTCTCCTCCAAGAGGTCGCGGCCGATGCGTCCGCCGCCGCCCTGGTCGCCGACCTGGAAGCCCCACCCACCGATGGCGCGCGCCACGCCGTTGCGGCGCACCAGATAGGCGGTGCCGGTGCCAAGAATGGCGATCGCGCCGTCGCCGTCATTGCCGATCGCGCCTTCGAGCGCGATCAGCGCGTCGGTCACGACACGGCTCGTTGCGAAGGGCAGGATGGTTTCCAGCTGCCGCGCGTAGGTGCCGACATTCGTCCCGGCCAGGCCGAGCACCGCCGACGTCCCGGCGATCAGCGCAGCATCCTTGCCGGCGTCGGCAAACGCCTGCCGCGCGGCGTCCACGATGTTCGCGCGTGCGCCGGTCAGGTCGGTGCGGATGTTGGCGGGGCCGCTCTTGCCGCGGCCAATGATTTCGCCGGCCTCAGTCGCGAGCGCAGCCCTGCAACCGGTACCTCCACCATCGATTCCCAGCAAGAACGTCAAGGCCTTCCTCCGCAAAGTGGATAATACCAATAAAAGACCAATAGCCAAGCCTTAATTTCCGTTGCCAAGATATTAAGGCATATTCGAATGAAGTTTCAATGACTTCAGTCCCATAAAACGCCTGGACTGCTCCAAAATTCGTTAACGTCACTGGACAAGTGGTATTTTTTTGGTATGGTCACTGCGAGGAGACCCGGTTGATGGCGCAAGCGCGCACGGAAGCACTGCACGAGCATGCCGGAGGGCTGGATCAGCAACCGCCGGCCACTGTGCTCGGCTTCCTGGCGGACGCTCAGGTCGAGGCCGCGAAAACCGTGCGCGAGGCTATCCCTGCGCTGGTCGAGGCCGCCGCGCTGGTCGCCGCGACGCTCGCCTCGGGCGGCAGGCTCGCCTATGCCGCGGCGGGCAGCTCCGGCCTGATGGCGCTGGCCGACGCGCTCGAGCTTCCCGGCACATACGGAATTCCAAGGCATCGCATCATCGTCCTTTTCGCCGGGGGCGCCGCCGCCTTGCAGGACATGGTGGGCGGTCCGGAAGACGATGCCGCCGGCGCCGCCGCCGAAGTCGCCGCCGCCGGGCTTTCGGCGGGCGACTGCCTGATCGCCGTGTCGGCCAGCGGCTCCACGCCTTATGCAGTTGGCGCCCTTCAGGAAGCGGCGCGGCGCGGCGCCAAGACCATCGCCATCGCCAACAACGAAGGCTCGCAGTTGTTGGTACTTGCCGACGCGCCGGTCCTGCTCGCCACGCCGCCCGAGGTGATCGCCGGATCGACGCGCATGGGCGCCGGCACCGCGCAAAAGATCGCGCTCAACATGTTGTCAACAATGGCGGCGGTCCAGCTCGGCCATGTGCACGACGGCTACATGGTCAATCTCCATGCCGACAATCTCAAGCTGAGGGCGCGTGCCGCGCGCATGGTCGCCGCCATCGCCAGCTGCGACCGGCAGACGGCTGCGGCGGCGTTGGACAAAACAGATGGCCGGGTCAAGCCGGCAGTGTTGATTGCCGCCGGCGCGGCAGATGTCGCTGCAGCCGAGGCCATGCTCGACGGTGCCGGCGGAAGGCTGCGTGCCGCACTCGGGAAACTCGAAGTTCTGAAGGGTAGCCGGCAAAAGCTGGCTGCCGCAAAATAGCGAACCTGGAACAGGTCAAACTGGGAGACTAAGACATGACACGCAAGATGCTTACCGCTCTGCTTCTCGGCACGAGCGTTCTGGGCGCGGCCGGCACGGCCTTCGCGCAGGACAAGACCATTACCATCGAAAGCTGGCGCAACGACGACCTGCCGATCTGGAACGAAAAGCTGATCCCCGCCTTCGAGAAGGCCAATCCCGGCATCAAGGTGGTGTTCGCGCCTTCGGCTCCGACCGAATACAATGCGGCGCTGAACGCCAAGCTTGACGCCGGATCGGCCGGCGACCTCATTACCTGCCGTCCGTTCGACGCGTCGCTCGAACTCTACAACAAGGGCCACCTCGCCGACCTCAGCTCGCTTGCCGGCATGGAGAATTTCTCCGACGTCGCCAAGTCCGCCTGGCAGACCGACGACGGCAAGGCCACCTTCTGCGTGCCGATGGCCTCGGTCATCCACGGCTTCATCTACAACAAGGACGCCTTCGACGCGCTCGGCATCGCCGTGCCGGCGACGGAAGCGGAGTTCTTCGCCGCCCTCGACAAGATCAAGGCCGACGGCAACTACATCCCGCTGGCGATGGGCACCAAGGACCTCTGGGAAGCCGCGACGATGGGCTACCAGAACATCGGCCCGACCTACTGGAAGGGCGAGGAAGGCCGCCTGGCGCTGATCAAGGGCGATCAGAAGCTGACCGATCCGGACTGGGTCGAACCCTATGCAACGCTCGCCAAGTGGAAGGACTACCTCGGCGACGGGTTCGAGGCTCAGTCCTATCCGGACAGCCAGAACCTCTTCACGCTCGGCCGCGCCGCCATCTATCCGGCCGGTTCGTGGGAAATCTCGGGCTTCAACACGCAGGCGCAGTTCAAGATGGGTGCCTTCCCGCCACCGGTCAGAAACGCCGGCGACACCTGCTACATTTCCGACCACAACGACATCGCGATCGGCCTTAACCCCAAGAGCGCCAACGCCGATGCGGCCAAGACCTTCCTGTCATGGGTCGCCTCGCCGGAATTCGCCGCCATCTACGCGAACGCGCTGCCGGGCTTCTTCAGCCTGTCCTCGACGCCGGTGAAGATGGACGATCCGCTGGCCCAGGAATTCGTCTCCTGGCGCGAGAAGTGCAAGCCGACCATCCGCTCGACCTACCAGATCCTGTCGCGCGGCACGCCCAACCTCGAGAACGAGACCTGGGTCGAATCGGCCAACGTGATCAACGGCACCGATACGCCCGCGATCGCCGCCGAGAAGCTGCAGAAAGGCCTCGACAGCTGGTACAAGCCGGCCAATTAAGGCGCATCGGCAAGCGGTGCGGGGCAAGCTCCCCGCACCGCTCTTGCTTTTCGGGGAAGCTCGGCGAAACTCGGGGCGGCCCAATCGGGCCGCCGTGCCGAACCGACCCCGTCAAGATTGAGGTGTGCCATGATAATCCGCGTCTATCGTTGCACGGTGGCTGAAGGCAAAGATGCCGAATTCCGCCGCTATGCCTTCGACAAGCGCCATCCCTGGTTGCGCGAGCAAGCCGGCCTTGTCGCCTTCTTTGCCGGCAAGCCGCTTCAAGGCGACACCGGAAGGAGCCGCTGCATAACCCAGATCTGGGAAAGCGAGGAGGCGCTACGCGCGGCCATGGGAGAGACCTGGCGCGATGTTCCGATCCTTCCCGTGGAGGCCCGTTCATTGATCGAGTCAGCCAGCGTGGAGCATTACGAGCTTGCCGATCACTTTGTCGGCGAAGTGTTCCAGGACCTCTGGTCGATATGACGAGCGACGCGACAGGGACCCCCGCCAGGCGGCCGATCCGCTGGCATATCCTGGTGTTCCTGGCGCCGGCGCTGCTCGTCTATACGGCCGTGATGATCATCCCGCTGTTCGGCACGCTGCAGCTTTCGCTGTTCAACGCAGAGGAACATCGGCGCTTCTTCGCCGGCCTCGACAATTTCCGCACGCTTTTCTTCGATCAGCGGTGGTCGGCCACCTTC
The DNA here is from genome assembly GCA_026400435.1 of Hyphomicrobiales bacterium. Classification (GTDB taxonomy): domain Bacteria; phylum Pseudomonadota; class Alphaproteobacteria; order Rhizobiales; family Rhizobiaceae; genus Mesorhizobium_K. Next base: position 97,642 of record JAPLOZ010000092.1, read on the forward strand.
TGGAACGCGCTCTGGAACAACACCTGGTTCTTCATCATCCACATGGCCGTGCAGAACCCCATCGGCATCGGACTTGCAGCACTTCTGTCGAGCCCGAGACTGCGCTTCTCGGCCTTCTACCGCACCGCCATCTTCATCCCGACCATCCTGTCCTTTGTCGTCGTCGGCTTTGCCTGGAAGCTCATCCTGTCGCCGCTCTGGGGCGTTGCGCCCAACCTGCTCGACCTCGTCGGCCTGAAGAGCCTGTTCACGCCGTGGCTCGGCAAGGAAGAATACGCGCTGACCACGCTCGGCCTGATCTCGGTGTGGCAGTTCGTCGGCATCCCGATGATGCTGATCTACGCGGCGCTCCTGTCGATCCCCGACGAGGTGATAGAGGCGGCCGAATGCGACGGCATCACCGGCTGGTCGCAGTTCTGGAAGATCAAGCTGCCGCTGATCCTGCCCTCGATTGGCATCATCTCGGTGCTGACCTTCGTCGGCAACTTCAACGCCTTCGATCTGATCTATTCGGCGCAGGGCGCGCTGGCGGGGCCGAACTACTCCACCGACATCCTCGGCACCTTCCTTTACCGGACATTCTTCGGCTTCCAGTTGCAGACTGGCGATCCCTACATGGGCTCGACCATCGCCTCGATGATGTTCCTGATCATCCTGACAGGCGTCTGCATCTTCCTCTTCGCCATCCAGACGCGGCTGAGAAGGTATCAGTTCTGATGGGTGCCCGATGAGCCGCGCGACACATTCGCTGCCCCGCTCGATCGGCGCACATGCCGTGCTGCTCCTCTACACG
>JAPLOZ010000034.1 GCA_026400435.1 Hyphomicrobiales bacterium
TGGTTCACCGGCCGCAAGCGCTTCCAGGCCGCGTCGCGCACGACGCTCGGCGTGTTCGAGCCGGTCGGCACTCGCATCCGCATCAACCCGCTGGCGCGCTGGACCACCTCCGACCAGGCCGACTACATGCGCTCGCACAGCCTGCGTGAGAATCCGCTGGTGGCCTATGGTTATTTGTCCATCGGCTGTTTTCCCTGCACACAGCCCGTCCAGCCGGGTGAGGACGCGCGCAGTGGTCGTTGGGCGGGTCAGGCAAAGATCGAATGTGGCATCCATCTGACCGGGCTCGATGCATCGCTGACGGATTCGTCGCTCTGACCTTCCCCGTCTATTAAATCCTCGCGTCCAGCAACGGCCGGCCGTTTGCGCGCACTGGAAACAGGAAGAAGAATAGTTCATATGCTCGCTCCCATGACCGACACCAAGCCTCAAGCCAGCGTGCCGACCGGACAGGGACCAGGCCCGCGTCTGTGGACGCCGGCCGGCTTCCGCGAAGATGAATGGAGCCATGCCGAAAGCGCGGAAGCACTTGCTGGCAACGGGCGCTTCATCCTGCCGCTGGCGATCGTCCTGGGTCTGGATCCGGAACTTCGCAAATCCGCGAAGGAGCGCCTGGGGGTGCTGCTTCAGCCCGGCGACAAGCTCGACGCGATTGTCGAGTTGCTCGATCAGTTGTCCCTGGTGGCGCTGGCCTTCCCGGCGTTCAATGACGGCCGGTCCTTCTCCAAGGCCGAACTGCTGCGTTCGCGCCATAAATTCGAAGGCAAGGTGCGTGCAACCGGGCAGGTGCTGATCGACCAGCTTCCGCATATGCTGCGCGTTGGCTTCGATGAGTTCGAAGTCTCGCATCCGGTTCTGATCGGACGTCTGGAGAACGGAGATGTCGGCGGGCTCGGGCTCTATTACCAGCCCACATCGGCGGATGTAGGCAAGCCCGGAAGATACTCCTGGCGACGCGGGTAGAGCCTAGTCGGCCGGTTGCCGCCCTGGCGCTCGACGCGATCAAGCTGTGAGAGCATGTCGTGAAACCGATCCGGAACATCCGCATCGATCTTGAAAGCCGGGAGGGACCGCAGGAAGCGGGTCATTTCGGTCGAGCTGAATTGCCGGCGGATCTCCTCCTGCAGTATCTCCGGCTTGCTTGGTGTAGTGTCGGTCATGTGCCTTCCAATCCTTCGTCGGGTACAGAACTTCTCGACATTTGAATGGTTCCCGCCGAAGAAGTGACGGGCCAACAGGCGTGCGATACGGTAAAATTTGATTTAAAATGGAACTCCGGCGCAATCTGCCGGTCGACCGGGACGTGGCAGCCGCCAGTGCGTTCGGTTGGCCGTGGCACTTGATTTTTGCGCCCCAAACATCGATATGCGGCACAAATTCCAGGATTGATGGACGCCGATGAGCCACGACGCAAAAGACGAACATGCAGGCGACGAGATCAAGGCGTCCGAGACGGGCGCGGAGCGCGCCGACGGGACGGTCGAAGGCGACTATGAAGCCTTGATGCGTCTTTTGAAGGAGAATGAGGAACTCAAGGACCGCGCGCTGCGCGTAGCGGCGGAAATGGAAAATCTCCGCCGTCGCACCGCGCGCGATGTGCATGACGCCAGGAGCTACGCCATCGCCAATTTCGCCCGCGACATGCTGTCCGTGTCCGACAACCTGCGCCGTGCTCTCGACGCGATCCCCGCTGAGGCGATGGCTGCCGGCGATGCCGGGTTCAAGGCCCTCATCGAGGGGGTGGATATCACCGAGCGCGCGATGCTTTCCGCGCTTGAGCGGCACGGGGTGAAGAAACTTCAGCCCGAAGGCGAGAAGTTCGATCCTAACTTCCACCAGGCGATTTTCGAGGTTCCCAACGACAGCGTCGCGGCAAATACGGTGGTGCAGGTGGTGCAGCCCGGCTATTCGATCGGAGACCGCGTGTTGCGGCCCGCCATGGTCGGTGTTTCGCGGGGCGGCGCCAAGGTTGCGGGCGACGCTCCGGCGGAGCCGGGTCCGCCGGATGGTCTGGCCGAGACCGACGCCTGATTGAGCTCGCGCCATAACGACAGGGATTTGACGGACGACTGTCGCTGGAGGGTCGCCATGTATCCTGGTCGGTTCGTGCGATGAGTTCTTTTCTCCTGCTCGACTACGCGGGCGCGGCAGTCTTCACGGCTACGGGGTGACCGGCCTAGGCGGCAGCTTGCAGGCAACGCTCGAAATACTGATCGGCTACCCACGGGCATGCTGGATCGTCGCGCTGCATCACCACCCCGTGGAATATCCGATAGCGTCCAAAGCCTTCGGAGCGAATCGGAACCGCGCTCATCAATGGCAGCCATTGCGTGCGCCAACTCAAGCAGGCGGCGCATCGGCTCGTCGTGATGCATGGCCACCGTCATGTCGACTGGATCGGTCGCTGGGGGCCGCTGATGATCGTCTCGGCCCCCCTCGCCGGTCATGGAAGTGACCGACGACGAGCCGACCAGCTTCTACATCCACACGCTTGCCGCCACCGATCATGGAATTGCACTGCGCCAGCCGGAGCGTATCGACATCGCACCCGGCGACACTGCTCCGATCATCCGACCGGACCGGATGCGGCTCGCGCCACCGTCGTCCTAGCGGCGGCACTACCACCCGCGCCGACGTTGGGCCAATTGACTCATGGCGTTTGACTGTCCATTGCTGAGGAACGAACTTTAGCACTGCCCATGAATTTTTGTCAGGAGGGTGACAATCATGACTATGAATACTTCCGCAGAGTCGGCCGGAAAGATCCTCAGTGCAAGAGGGATAAGCCCGGGGTGGCTGCTCGCGCTCGGTGTGCTCATGACAGTGCTCGGAGTAATCGGGCTTGGCATGTCGTACTGGTTGACAACTGTTGCGATTTTCTGGCTCGGCATACTTGCGATAGTTGGCGGTGTGGCGCAGATTTTGGACGCCTTTCACCACAGAGAATGGAAAGGCATTGTCTGGCATTTGATCATCGGGGCCGTTTATATTGCGGCAGGATTTTTGATGATCACGACGCCGCTTTCTTCTGCGTTCTGGCTGACCCTATTTCTTGCGATTTCGCTGGTTGTTACCGGAATATCCAGGATATTTTTATCGCTGCAAATGCGCGGCCAAAGCGGCGCCTGGCTTTGGGTCTTGCTCTCCGGCGTCATTTCGATCGCTTTGGGCGCAATTATCTACGGGGCCGTTGCACCCCCCGGCGCGGAAGCGTTGGCCACGCCAGAAGGTCAATTGCAATGGGTTAGCAACTGGGGCGGTTTCATAGGGCTTTTCGTCGCGGTCGAATTTATCATGGAAGGCTTGTCCCTGATCTCGATCGCGTCCACTGCCAAGCGAGCGGGTTATGGCGCCTGATTATCGCCGGCCGTTCGCAGCCGTGGACGTGGTTGAAGCCTGGTGACGTTTGCGAGGGGATAGATGAGCCCGGAACGAAGAAGAAGTGAGGGGCAGGAATCTCAGGCTTCGCACTCCCGACCCTGGCCGCTGTTGACGGGCATACGGCGGTGCAGGAGTGCCTCTTGACATGAGCACAAGCCGGGGCTCGAAAGCGATGATCTTCCTCATCGCCGCGATTTTGGGTTTTGGCGCGCTGCATTTGGCCGATGCTGTCTTTGCACCGCTGGCGCTCGCCCTGTTCATCATGGCGCTCATCTGGCCGCTGCAGCGCAGGCTTGCGGCCCGATTGCCCGGCATGCTCGCGCTTACCATCAGCATCGTCGTCATGCTCGCCGTCGTGCTGCTCTTCATCTCGTTGGTGGCGTGGAGTTTCGGGCGCGTCGGACACTCATTTGTCGCCGACGCCGCGCGCTATCAGGGGCTTTACGACCAGGCTGTGGCGTGGCTCGACAGTCATGGCGTCGAGATCGGAGGCCTGTGGGCCGAGCATTTCAATGTGCAGTGGGTGGTGCGCAGCGCCGGCCAGGTCGCCGGCCGCATCAACACCACGCTCACCTTCGGCATCATAGCCGCGGTCTATGTGATGCTCGGCCTGCTCGAGGTCGACGACATGCATCGTCGAATCCTCGCGCTGAACAACAAGGAGGCCAGCCGAGTTCTGCTGGATGGCATCGGCCAGACTGCCCTCAAGCTACGAAAATACATGGTGGTGCGAACCTGGATGAGCCTGGTGACCGGCCTTCTGGTCTGGGCGCTTGCGGCCGCTTCCGGGCTGGAATTCGCGGCGGAATGGGGCGTCGTCGCCTTCGTGCTGAACTATATCCCGTTCATGGGACCTTTCGTGGCCACGCTGTTTCCCACCCTGTTCGCGATGGCCCAGTTCGGGTCGTGGCAGGGCGTGTTCCTGATATTCATCGGCTTCAACTTGATCCAGTTCGCGGTTGGCAGCTATGTCGAGCCGCGCGTCGCCGGCAACGCCTTGTCCATGTCGCCCTTCATCGTCTTGTTCTCAGTGTTCTTCTGGGCCGCCGTATGGGGAGTGTTTGGCGCGTTCATCGGCGTGCCGATCACCATCGCGGTTTTGACCTTTTGCGCCCAGCACCCCTCCAGCCGATGGATATCCGACCTCGTCGGCGGCGCCGCCCAAATGGAACGGCAGACGCCCTAGGTAGCCCGCTCAGGCTACTTTGCCACGCCGGCGGCCTCCATGAGGGCTTGCTTCATGCGTACTATAGTGTCACGTTCGGGTGACTCCAATCGAGTATATGGCCTTGGAATTTGCAACATGACAGTCCGCGGCCTTCGAAGAAAAGAATTTCCTGTGACAAAACCTGCATCCGGTAGCAAATCGGAGTCGAGTTCATTGGATAGCGACGCTTGTATCCTTGCGATCGCGCGATTCGCGCGAGAATGCCGAAGTGAAACGCGACACAATAGACATTTCCGGGTAGCTGCGGCAGCCGGTGCGCTCTGTGCGATATCAGTTGCCATGACGCCGACACTTTCGGTCGCGCAATCTGTTCAGGCTAGCCCGACCTACGCGGAGCCGACCTATCCCGATCTTCTCGACGGAACGATGTCCCCGGAGGGCGACCTTGAAGACGACGCCATCCCGAAGCGGGGCTTCTTTCGGTTCCCGACCAGCTTCGGCCCGTGGATGGAATTCAAGCAATCGCTGCAGCAGAACTATGGCATCACGATCGGCGGTTCGTACGGCATACTCTATCAGAACTACAGCCAGAGCTTTGGCGGCGAGGAGGACGCCGTCGGCAGCAAGTTCACCTTCAACGTGTCCGCCGATCTGCTGAACCGTGGCCAGGCCAACGCTTTGACGTTCGACATGGCCATCGAGGACCGGCGGCCGCTGGGCACCGACCAGCCGCCGCTGTGGGCAGGCCTGTCGGCCGGTTCGATCACCGCGACGGCGGCGACATGGGGCGAGTTCGATATCGGCGTAACCCAGGCCTATGTTCGGCAAAACCTGTTCGACGGTCGCGTCCAATACGCAATCGGCAAGCTCTTCGCGCCCAACTTCGTCAACGCCTATCCGTTCTTCGATGACAACCGCCAGTTCCTGAATCAGAACTTTACGACCAGTCCGACGATACCCGTACCGCTGCGCGGCTTCGGCATGGTCGGCGCGGTCTATCCGACCGAGAACAACCTTTATGTGAGCGCCGGCATATACACGCCGTACAGCGACGATACGGGCTGGACGATCGACGACTTCTTCGAGAAGAACGACTATTTCTATAATGTCGAAGTAGGCTGGAGCGGCCTGGCGCGTACGGGCGTCCCCGTCCAGGCAAGAGGCCCGATGGACGCCAACAACGTCCACGTCACCACCTGGTACCGCGACCCGCTGGAAGACGGCAGCCCGAGGGCATATGGCGCCGCCTTCAACGCCAATTTCACGATTGGCGAAAACGCCATGTGGTTTGTTCGCGGCGGCTTGTCCGAGGGCTGGCTGATCGACCGAAACCTGGCTGCCGGTATCGGCTATCGACCCACCAACGCGCCTTCTGATTTGGCTGGCGTGGCCATCGGCTGGGCTCGACCTGCTATCTCCGGCCTGACGGATCAGTACACGGTGGAAGCGTTCTACCGCTTCCAGGTCACGGAACAGCTCGCCGTGACGCCCGACGTTCAGTTTATCGTCGATCCGGCGCTCGATCCCACCGAGGATTATCTGTGGGCGCTCGGTCTACGCGCCCGCCTGGCGTTCTGAGATTTTTTGGAGGGCCGTGGCCTGACCTGACTGAGCCGGAGAGCGGCGCGGGAGGTGCGGCACGGAACGTCATTCCTACTAGAGGGAGCTGAAGAAAAGTCATGAAGACCACCAGACGGGCAATCCTGGGCGGCGCTGCCGTCGCAACCGCCGCGCTTGGCGGGTTGTTCACGAGCGCCGCACAGGCGGCCGAGAACGCCGGCGACTTCGATATCGCCAAGGCCTTCGATGAATTCATGCTCGGCATTGGCGGCAACGCCTCGGATGGCGGCGGCGCCGTCAGCTTCGCCGGCCGCGATCCGATCGTGCGCAGCCGTTTCCGCATCGGCGCCTGCATGGCGATCCCGGCAATGGGCGCGGCGGTCGGCGCCGCCGCGATCTGGAAGGCGCGCACTGGCGAGGGCCAGGATGTTTCCGTCGACCTGCGCGAGTCGGTGTACAACATCATGCCGATCATCAAGCTCATCCTGCAGAAGAAGCAGGCTGCCGGGCGCTATGATCTGGACGATCCGGTCCCGGGCACTTTCACCTTCGTTCCGTCGCTCAATGGCCAGCTTTTTCAGGGGCCGTTGCTGCTTGGAAATCCCATGGGCTTTGCGGTCTTCCAGACCAAGGACGACCGCTTCGTAACGCCGACCGGCCTCTATCCGCACCACTACCACGGCATCCTGAACGTCATCGGCGCTTCGCCGAACCTGGAATCGATCACTGCCGCCATAAAAAGCTGGAATGCCTTCGAGCTCGATGAGGCTATCGCGGAGGCCGGGCTCGTTCTCGGCGTTCATCGCACCACGGATGAATGGGCACTGCATCCCGAGGCGAAGCACCTTGCCGCCACGCCGCTGATCGAGATCGTCAAGATCGCCGACGGCGAACCGATCCCCTTCGACAGCAATCCGACCGCGCCGCTGTCCGGCGTCAAGGCGCTCTCAAACACTCATGTGATCGCTGGCAGCACCGCAGCCCGCACGCTGTCGGAGTATGGTGCGGAGGTCCTGCACATCGCCCGCGATCAGTCGTTCGAGCATCAGGTTATCTGGAACGACATCAACATCGGCATGCGCTCGAGCTTTGTGAACCTGCGTGATCCGCGCCAGAACGAGGCCTTCCGCACCAAGTTGCTGCCGGAGGCCGACGTCTTCATCGAAAGTTTTCGCGGGCGGTCGATGGAAAACCTTGGCTTCGGCGTCCAGGAAATCGCGGCGACACATCCCGGCATCGTCTACCTGTCGATGCGCTGCTACAGCTGGGACGGCCCGTGGTGGTATCGCGCCGGCTTCGACATGGAGGCGCTGACCGTGTCCGGCTTTACCTTGCTCGAAGGCGAAGGGCGACCGAGCTGGCCGCCGACCATGGTACTGAACGATTACATAGCTGGCTATCTAGGTGCTGCCGGCATCATCGCGGCTCTCCGCCGCCGGGCGGCCGAGGGTGGCAGCTACCATGTGCGCGTCAGCCTCACACGGGCGGCGATGTGGTACCAGGGTCTCGGCATGGTCGATCGCATGGGTTTCGATCCGAACGATCCGGAGCACCGCATGATCGAGCCGAGAACCATAAGCGGCCAGACGCCCTACGGAGCTCTGCAGCGGCTGGCGCCGCAAGCTGTGTTGTCCAAGACTCCGGGGAGCTGGCCGGAGCCACTGCTCAGGGTTCGCGGCGCGGACAGGGCGGAATGGCAGGGACGATAGCCTGCCGGCAGCCCGGCTCGGTTCCCTTGAACGGGTGCTGGACGATCTGCCTGCCGCACGCCGCCAAGGTTCGCTTTCGTAGCGTCCGGCAAGTCGGGTGGTGTATGTGGTAGCAGCAAATCAGGTGGTGCGGATCGCGCTCGTCGCCCTGGCCGGCCATGGCATCGCCGTCGTTCTGTCAATCCTGCTGGCGCGCCACATCGCAGTCAACGAATTCGAAGCCTATGTCGTTGCCGCATCGGCGTTCATCGTCATGGTGGCAATCGCGCCGCTCGGTATCGACAAATACGCCGTCCGATTGCTGCCGGCCCTTGCGGTGCGCAGCGACTTCGCGGGCGTCAGCGGCTTCCTGCGGTTCGGCGTTCGGCGCGTGCTGATGTCGGCGGTGACAACCGCCGTCATCGTTGGCGTGATCGTCTGGTTCGCGCCTCGCGTCTCACCGGCGACGCGAGCCGCCCTGCTGGCAAGTTGCGCGTCGCTGCCTGCTGGCGCGCTGGCCTATTACGGCGTCGGCGTGCTGACCGCGTTCGGCCGCGAGGTCAAGGCGATGGCGGTTCTGCGGCTCATCGTGCCGTCGATCTCGCTGGCCGTTGTCTGGTTGCTGATCATTCTTCCCTTTGAAACGAGCGGCGCCATGGCGATCGCCGCCTGGGGCATTGCCTGGATCGTCGCCTTGGCCGTCCTTGTCGTCGAGATGCGACGCGTCCTGCCAGGCACGAGCCGGCTTGCCGAGCCGCATGAGGATGCCGCCGTCTGGTCGGCGGGCGCGTCCTCCTTCCTAGTGTATCGCGGCAGTGGCGCCATGCTTGGGCAGGTCAGCATCATCCTGCTCGACGCGCTGCATTCCTCGGCGTCGGCGGTCGGCGCCTATGGCGCGTCGCTGGCTATAACGGCCCCGGCAATCCTGGCGGTCACCGCCACAAATCGCGCCTATGCGCGGCCGCTATCGATCATTCTCGAGACGAAGGATGTCAAGGCGCTGCAAGAACTCAGGAAGGGCCGCCTGCGCTGGTTGATACCGACGATCGCCGCGTTCCTAACCTTGGCCATGATCGTTGCGCCTAGCCTGATGGGCTTGTTCGGGCCGGCCTATGTCGAGGAGGGCGTCATGCCGCTACGCATTCTGGCTGTCGCAGCAGCGCTTACGATGACGCTTTCTCTCGCGCCGACCTACGTGAAATACACGCGGGACCGCAGGGTGGCGCTGACCGTGGTGGCGATCGCCGCAGCATTGCAACTCGTCCTGCTGCTGGTGCTTGTCCCGTCCTTCGGCGCGGCGGGCGCTGCGCTTGCCTATGCCGCCTCGATCGTCACGATGTATGGCATCTATACAGTGATCGCCTGGCGAGATCTCTCACGTCTACGGCAGCGTGGCCAGTAGATCGCCGACCGTACCGATCACGGTGTCCTGGAAATATCCGCCCGACGGCGGCGGCAGGAGGCTGCCGTTCAGCACGCCGCCCGCGCCGCCAAAAAATGACCTCGATGATAATCGGTACGAGAAGATCCGCAGTAACACGACGGGTCTTCCGCTTGCCGGCGTCCCTGAGTGGCCGTACGAAGTGAAGAGACGGTCCAACGTTTTCTTGATATCGTCGGCTTGTGAATTTGGTGCGATCAAATCAGCCCTGGAGGGAAATCATGCGTAGACATTTGCTGGCGACGTTCGGGCTCGGTCTTTCGCTGCTGATGCCGCTTGCCTTGCCGGCGCCCGCGCAAGCCGTATCGGTTAGCATCACGGTCGGCTCCAGCCTCAACAACGGCCGGGCGATCAGCTGCCGGGACGGCGAACGGCTGCTTCGCAACCGTGGCTTCAGCGACGTTCGACGCATCGATTGCCGTGGACGGTTTTTCATCTATCCCGCGCGCCGGGGCGGCCAACGATTCGAGGTCGCGCTGAATTCTCACAATGGGCGCGTCGTCGACATGCGTCGCATCAGAAGATGATCCGCTTCGCCTGATCTTGCCGGCACTGATCTTGCCTGCATCCGGTCGTCAGAAGCGCCAGATCAGTGGAACGATGAATACCGACACGACGAAGAACCAGATCAGTAGCGGCAGGCCGAGCTTCCAGTAGTCGTTGAAGGCATAGCCGCCCGGCCCCATCACCATCAGGTTGGTCGGGGTGGCGATCGGGGTGATGAACGCGCCGGCGGCCGCCACCGCCGTGCTCATCAGCACCGGGCGCGGCGAGATGCCCATGGCCGTTGCCGCCGCCACTCCGATCGGGATGACGATCAGCGCGGTGGCGGTGTTGCTGATCAGCTGCCCCATAATGGCGGTCAGCAGAAACAGGCCGGCCAGCAAGGCGAGCGGACCGGCATCGCCGACCATGTCGACGAGGTACTCGGCCATCAGCTTCGCGGCACCTGTCTCGACCATGGCGGTGGACAGCGGCATCATCGCGCCGACCAGGATCACCGTGGTCCAACTGATGGCGCGATAGGATTGCTCGACGTTCATGATCCCCGACAGGATGATCGCGCCGGCGGCGAGCAGGCCGGCGACCACGGGTGGCACAAGGCCTGTGGCCAGAAGGACGACCATCGCAAACAGGATGACGATGGCCTGCGTGGCGCCCGGCCCCATCGGCACCGCCTGGCGGCGCACCAGTTCGGGCGAGCTGACCACAAGCACGTCCGGATCGTCGAGATGGATGTCGAGCGCCTTCCAGGTACCTTGCAGCAGCATGGTGTCGCCAGCCTGCAGCACGATGCCGCCGGTCTCCTTGGCGGGGTTGTCGGCGACGATCTCGGCGCCGCCGCGCTGCACCGCCAGGATGATCAGGTCACCGCTTTCGGTGGCCATGCCAGGAAACACCTTCTGGCCGACAAGGCCGGAGCGCGGCGGGACCACCACCTCGGCAAGGCCCGAATGCCGGTTGAACAGCGTCTCCTCGCCTTGCCCGGACGGCGTTTCCTCGCGGAACGCCAGATGCATGTCGGAGGCGAGCAGAGCCGCCGCCTCGGCATCGCCGCGCAGCAGCAGACGGTCGCCTTCGGCCATGGCCGGCCGGCGGATCGGGCTCGATGTTTCGCCGTCCTGGACGGAGACCAGCTGCAATCCGGGATAGCCGGCAAGGTCGATGGCCGAAGACGCCGCGCCGACATAGGGCGAGGTCGCGCGAACCCGCATCTGATAGACGCCGCTGGCCAGGCCATATTGCTCGACCAGCGTCCTGGCATGGCGGCTGAAGTCGGCGGGCATCGTTGCGCCGTTGCGCTCCGGCAGGAGCCGTTGCCCGAACAGCACGATGATCGCCATCGTGCCAGCCAGCAGCGGCACGCCGACGAGGGCGAACTCGAAGAAGCCGAAACCGCCGACTCCTGCATCGCTCGCGGCCTCCGAGACCAGCACGTTCACCGGCGTGCCGGTCAGCGCCAGCATCGAACCGGCATGCGCCGAGAACACCAGCGGCATCAGCAGCTGCGACGAGTTGCGCTTCAGCCGCACCGCCGTCACCACCACCACCGGCAGCAACGCGGCGACCGCGCCGTTGACACTGATCAGCGCGGTGAGCAGCGACACCAGCAAGCTGGTCAGCAGCAGAAGCCGGGTTCGGCTTTCCTCGCCGGCGCCGCGGATCAGCAGTTGTCCGGCCCAGGCCGTGACGCCCGTGACCTCAAGTCCGGAGCTGACGACGAACAGCGACGCGATGAAGATGACGGCGGGATCGCCGAGGCCGCCAAGCGATTGGCCGAGCGTCAGCACGCCTGTCGCCCAGAGCGCCAGCGCGACGCCCATTGCCACCAGGACGACCGGAATCCTGTTCCAGACGAACAGCACGACGGAGACGGCGATGATGATGGCTGTGTAGGCTATGGGGCTCAATCGCTCACTTCCTCATTGGGCCACCGGGGCCTTGACGCCGCCCGCTGCGGCGCAACCGGCTAGTCCTCGAGCGTCGCCATGAGCACGCCGATGCGGCAGCCCTTCTCGAACTCGGGGAGGTTCACATATTCCTTGACGGTGTGGATCTCAGCCTGGCCGGCGCCGATGGTAATCGTGGGAATGCCGTGCTTGTCCAGCCAGTTGGCATCCAGTCCGCCGTTGGAGAACATCAGGTTCGGCTCGATGCCCAGCATCTTCAGCGCCTTGGTGGCGCGCTTGACGATCGGCGTGTCGTCTTCCAGCTTGAAGGGCGGGTAAGACTTTACATGGCTGAATTTTACCTCCGCGGTGTCGCCCTCGTGGTCGACCACGGCTGCCTTCGCCTTGGCGAAGGCGTTGCGGTAGCCCTCGGCGATCTCTGCCGCGAAAGCCGATTCGGGGCTGCGCGCCTCGCCCCTGATAAAGGCGTAGTCGGTGACGACGTTGGTGGCGTCGCCGGCTGGCTTGCCGTCCTTGCCGCCAAAGATGCCGACATTGCTGGTGCCCCGGCCGTTCGGCTTCACCACCTTGCCGAACCAGCCTGCGTTGCGCGCCTCGGCCAGAGCCACGGCGCCGACCATCGTCGCCGAGATGCCGCGCTCGGGCGCCACGCCGGCGTGCGAGGCTCGGCCGGTGATCTCGACGTCCCAGTTCTCCTGGCCGACCGCGCCGATGATCAGGTCCGAGGCCGACTGGCCGTCGACATTGATGCACATCACCGCGCCGCCGAGTTCGGCGGGGTTGAGCTCACGGGCGCCATGCAGGCCGCTTTCCTCGCGGACGGTGAACAGCAAGGTGATCGGCGGATGCGGCAGCTTGTGCTTGATCAGCGTCTCGGCAACGACCACGAGAACCGCGACCCCGGTGCGGGCATCGCCGCCAAGGGCGGTGGTTCCGTCCGACACGATGCGGTCGCCTTCGCGCCGCGGCTTGGCCCCAGCGCACAACGGCACGGTGTCGAGGTGCGTCGAGAACAGCAGCCGCGGCCCCGACCGCGTACCGGGCAGGTCGACGATGAGATTGCCGGTCTCGGTCGGCAGCGGGATGCGCGTGTTGGCGTCGTCGAAGCGGATGGCCGAGGCCGGCACGCCGACCTTCTGCAGCGCGTCCGAGACGGCCGCCGCGATGTTGGCCTCGTGGCCGGTGACGCCTTCGACCGAAAGGAACCGCATCAGATGCGCTTCTGCCGCGGCGACGTCGAGGTGCTGGGAAGCATTGCTCATGGTTTTACTCCGAACGAATGGTCTTATTTCGTTGCAGCTTGCCGGCCGACGATCACAGACCCCAGGGCAAGCCGAGCATCTGCCAGACCGCAAACAGCCCGGTCCACAGCACGAACATCCACAAGACATAGGGCAGCATCAGTGAGACCAGCGTGCCGACGCCCGCCGACTTGTCGTATCTCTGGGCGAAGCCAACGACCAGCGCAAAATAGGCGTTGAGCGGGGTAATGGCGTTCATCGGCGAGTCGCCGACGCGGTACGCCGCCAGCACCGCTTCCGGCTCGACGCCGAGCTTCATCAGCAGCGGCACGAACACCGGCGCGAAGATCGCCCATTTGGCGATCGCGCCGGTCAGCAGCAGGTCGATGATGGCGACGACGACGATGAAGCCTAGCAGCAGCGCCAGCGGCCCGACATTGGCGGACTGCAGCACGCCCGACAGGCTCAGCGCCATCACCGTGCCGATATTGGTGTAGGTGAAGTAGGCGACGAACTGGCTGAGCACGAAGAACAGGAAGATCGTGCCGCCCATGTTCCTGATCGACTTCTCGATTGCCCCGATCACTTCGGTCAGGGTGCGCAAGGTGCCGGCGCCGATGCCGTAGCACCAGCCGGTGACCAGGAACAACAGCATGATCAGCGCGATCAGGCCGTTCATGAACGGCGAGTTGCCGATCAGTTCGCCCGTGGTCGGATTGCGCAGCGGCGCGCCGGACGGCAGCGTCAAAAGCAGGAACACCACGGCCAGGCCGATCAGCCCGTAAAGGGCAAAGCGAAGCCCGCGCGATTCCTGGTCGGAGAGGTTGGCGCCGACGTCCTTGCCGGCGCTCTCGGACGATTTGTCCGGCTTGTAGGCGCCAAGCCGCGGCTCGATCATCCGGTCCGTAATGAAGGCGATGATCACCGTCAGGAACAGTACCGAGGCGATGGAGAACCAGAGGTTCGACGCCAAGCCGATCGTCCGGTTGGGATCGACAAGCGCTGCCGCGTCGTTGGTGAATTCGACCAGCACGGCATCGAGCGGCTTGATCAGCATGTTGACCGTGAAGGCGCCGGCCACCGCGGCGAAGCCCAGCGCCAGGCCGGCCAGGGGATGCCGGCCGACCGCCAGATAGGCGACGCCGGCGAGCGGGATCAGCACGAGGTAGCCGGCATCCGCCGCGATCGAGGCCAGGATGCCGACAAAGGACAGGATGTAGGTCAGGGCCCAGCGCGGCGACACCAGGACAAGCTTGCGGATTAGCGCCGTGACCAGTCCGGACTCTTCCGCGACGCCGGCGCCGATCATCGCGGCGATCATCAGGCCGACCGCCGTGAAACTCATGAAGTTGGGCACCAGAGACGAATACATGAAGCGGATGCCCTCGATATTCAGCAGGCTGCGGATCGCCGTGCTGGCCTGCTCGACCTCGTGAGTGTCGGGATTGATGCGCTCGTAGGTGACGGAGGCGCCAAACAGCCCCATCACCGCCGACAGCACGATGACGATGCCGATCAGGATGAGAAAGATAACGACCGGATGCGGCACCATGTTGCCGACCCGCTCGATGCCGTCGAGCAGCCGCTGCATCGTGGTCTTCGGCGCGGTGTTTGCAGTAGCCATGGCCGTTCCCCTCAAAATTCGCAACTTCCGCCCCAACACGGCGCAAGCCAAGCTTAGACCAGCCAACATCTCGGCCAAGCCAAGTCCGGACAGTAGTCCAATGCACTTCGCGGTCAATAAGAACGGGGAGGAATTGGCCATCGCCTCTCCGACATTGGGGCACGACGGCTGCCGAGGCAGCTAACCGGACAGTGCGGTAAAGGGGTTGCATTGACCGCGCGGAACCAGTTAGCTCGAGCTCAACGCAATAAAAGGGGTCAGACTTCGTGGCTGCGAGGACCCGGTGCGGCCGGCTACGACGGCAGGAACTCAGTTTAGCTCAGGCGCGGTCAACGGCTGGGCCAAGGACTCGATACGATGCGCAATGGCGTCCGTTCCTTCTCCCGTGAGCAAGAGCCAAGAGTCCTCAACCAAGAGGTGCGCGGATTGCACGGATATGAGCGAGCTGCGATCAACGGCATGGCACCCGCATGAACGAGTTCGCTCCGGGATCCGGACCGGCCTTCGTTCCTGTGCCCGGCCTCGAAGACTTCCAACCACTCAACGCCGCCGAAGCCAAGATCGTCGCCAATCTGCGGTCGGGCGACTTCGACCGGCTCGGTGACGGCTCGAGGCCGGACAAGGACGACCCGGCGCGTACCGTGCGCGCCGAGCTGCTGCGCGTCCTGATCCTCGGCGGCCTCGACAGCTTCCGCATGCATGAGAAGGGTCTCAGCGTCAGTGGCGCTTGCATTGTCGGCGTCCTCGACCTCGAGGGCTGCCGCATCCCACGCGACATCCGCCTAAAGGATTGCCTCTTCGACGCCTCCCCCGTGCTGCGCTCGGCCATCATCGATAATCTGTTCCTCGATGGCTCGGCCTTGCCTGGCCTGCAGGCGGACCGGCTCGAAGCCCGTGGCGGCCTCTCGATCCGCGGTTCGACTGTCACGGACGTGATCCGCCTTGCCGGAGCCCGGCTAGGCGGCAACATCGAGGCCGACGGCGCAACCATCTCGGCGCCTGACGGCGTGGCAATAAATGCCGAGGGTCTGGAAGCCAGGGGCGGCGTCCTGCTGCGCGGCGCCGACATACGCGGAGGCGTCAATCTGTCTTCGGCGCGGCTCGGCGCGGACGTCAATGCGGTTGGCGCGAAGATCGAGCGGCCGGGCGCGGTCGCGGTCGATGGCGACGGCATCGTCGTGCAAGGCGACTTGGCCTTGCGTGGCGTGGCGATCAACGGCGAAGTGCGCATGCGCGGCGCCAATTTCGGCGGCGAGATCGACTGCACGGCGGCCACGCTTTCCGAGCCGGAGGGATATTCGCTGCGGCTCAACGGCGCCCGGGTCAATGGCGCGTTCTTCCTCCGGCAGGGCGCGACGATCCGCGGAACGCTCGACCTGACCGCCACGGAAATCGGCGCGATCGACGACGACCAGGCATGCTGGCCGCGGAAGGGTGACCTGCTGCTCAATCGTTGCCGATACGGCGCGTTCATCGGCGGCCCAGTCGATGCGGCGAGCCGGCTCGACTGGCTGTCCCGCCAGGTGCCGGAGCGCTGGAAGGAACATTTCTGGCCTCAGCCATACGAGCAGCTTGCATCGGTGCTTGGCGAGATGGGCCATAACGAGGACGCCCGCGCGGTCCTTATAGCCAAGGAACGGCTTCAACGGCGGGCAAGGCGGGCGCGGGCGAAAAACCCCTTTCTGCACGCTGCGCTGGCCGCGACCGACGGCGTCTTGGCTGTGACCGTGCGCTATGGACGCCAACCGCTGCTCGCCCTGCTCTGGCTCTGCCTGTTCTGGGCAATCGGCGTGCTCCTGTTCGGTTCCGCCCAGCGCAATGGCGCTTTGAAGCCCAACAGTCCGGTGGTGCTGCGCTCGCCCGAATGGACAATGTGCGGACTGGAGCAGGCGCAGAGCCGCTACATGCCGTCAACCGGCCAGGTCATGCCGGGACGCGCGCTGGCCGGGCAGAACCAGCTCACCTGTTTCCTCAGCCAGCCGGAAGCTTCGAGCTACCCGGAATTCAATCCGTGGATGTACTCGCTGGATGCCCTGCTGCCGGTCCTCGAGATCGGGCAGAAGCAATATTGGCGGCCCGATCCGACCAAACCCAACGGCAACATCACCCTGAATTACTACTATTTCCAGTCGGTTGTCGGTTGGGCCTTGAGCCTTCTGGCGGTCGCCGGCTTCTCCGGGCTCGTCAAATCGCGATAAGTTGCCGGTTGCCGCGGAGCGGTTTTGCTGCTTCAACCACCCGAGAATCCGCAGGGTTGGACATGCCGGCGAAGCAGCTCTTTTCGGTCCTGTTGATGATGGCGCTGCTTGCCGGCTGCGGTGGGTCGCGAGCCGTTCTCGGCCTGGACGGGGCACCGAGCCAATCCGAGTCAGGCGCTGTCGTGCCGGTCTACGTCGCCACCAACCGGGCGCGCTCGGACAATCTGTCCCTGCCCTACTCAGCCGAGCGGTCGCAGACCCTGAACTTTGCCGAGTTCGATATAGGCATTCCAAAAAACCATCGGCCGGGCGATGTCGAAGCGGCAAGTGGCAGGCCTGATCCAGCCAGGAATTTTGCGGCGCGGTCCTATCGGCAGATCTCCGACCGGCAGCAATTCGTCCGGCAACTCGACGCGGCCCTTCTGGCGCGCGCACCGGAAGACCGCGAAATCTTCATCTTCGTACACGGCTACAACAACAACTTCGCCAACAGCGTCTTTCGTGCCGCCCAGATCGCGCATGACTACAATGTCCGCGCGGTGACACTGCACTACGCCTGGCCGTCAGCCGGCTCGCTGCCGCTTTATGTCTACGACCGCGACAGCACGGTGGTCGGGCGAGGTGGCCTTGCCGAGACGATCGAGATCGCCGCGCAGACCAAGGCGCGCCGGATCATCCTGGTCGGCCACTCAATGGGCGCCTATGTGGTGATGGAGGGACTGCGGGAACTCGCGCAGACAGGCCGTGGCCGATACCTCAAGCGGTTGAGCGGCGTCGTGCTTGCGGCGCCAGACATCGACGTCGACGCCTTCCAGAGTCAGGTACGCGACATCGGCGAACTGCCGCGTCCGTTCATCATCGTGGTCTCACGGCGCGACAGGGCGCTCGACTTTTCGCGCCGCATCACCGGCGGTCACCCGCGCGTCGGCAGCGGCTCCGACATCGCGCTGCTGCAGGAAAAGAACATCACCGTACTCGACGCTTCCGACCTTGATGGCGGCAATCACAGCGTCTTTGCGAATTCGCCGACGCTGATCAGCCTCGTCAGCGACAACGGCCTGATGCGCCATCTCATACAAAGCGAAGAGGCGACCGTGACGGACACCCTTCTAGCCGACGGCGGCTCCGCGATCGAGGGCGCGGCGGCGCTGATCATCTACCTGCCCGCGCGCATCCTCGGCGGCGTGGCGCCGGTCGGCCGGGCGCGATGACGGCGACGTGCTACGGGCACCGCCCGACATGTCGGTGACCGTGTTCGCCGGCCGCTCCCGCATCATAGACATTGCGGCAAGCCGCCGATTTGCCGATCGCCTGATGATGCCGGGTGAGCAACGACACGCTGTTGCGTGTCGTGCGCCGGCGGACTGAACAGCCGCGCGAAAATCTAGGGTCGTCCGGGCCGTCATCCCGACGAACTCTAGTCGCGGGCAGAGGGATCAGGCGGCGAAGCGCTCGGGCTCGCCGCCGTAGTAGCTGACGTAGCGGGCCGCGATCTCCTTGACCGGCATGACGATGAAGACATCCACCGTGCCGAATTGATGATCGATAACGCAACCGTCGCCGATCCTGGCTCCGACACGCAGGTAGCCCTTGATCAACGGCGGCAGCGCCGCCAGCGCCGCCTTCACGTTGATCGATCCGGGCGGCACGAGATCCATCCGGCAGTGGCGGCTGGCGACGGCCCTGACATCCCACTCGGCGCGGGCCCGGCAATTCTGCGCCAGGTACGAAAGCGCCTGTGCGTGGGCCGCCGGATCCACCCCCTGGAACGACGCGCAGCCGGTCATCACACCGATCCCGTGCAGGTTGATGTAGGACCAGATGCCCTGCCACAGCGCCTCGATGGTGCGCTTGGAGCGATACTGGGGAAGCACGCATGAACGTCCGAGTTCAAGGAAGCGTTCACGCGGGTGACGGGCGATCAGCTTCGTGAGTTCGAATTCATCTTCCGAATAGAAGCCACCCGCCTCGGCAGCGCTTTCCTGGCGCAACAGCCGATATGTGCCGACGATCCTGCGGTGGTCCGGTCCCGGAAGCGACGCATCGAACACCAGGAGATGATCGCACACCTCGTCGAAGCGGTCGCAGTCGCGTCCTGTAGCATCATCGCCGTTTAGGGGCCGGGCCCCGAGTTCTTCATAGAACACCCGGTAGCGGACTTCCTGTGCGGCTGCGATCTCGGCGGCGTTGCGGGCGATGCGGACTTCCAGCGTCCCGATACGGCCAAGCGTCGTGGTGGACGGCAATACGTCCGTCAGGCTTCCGGCAAGCAGGACAGGCGCAGCAATGCCAATTCGAGCGTCACGATCCGGCAAAGTAGCTTGCACGGGTGATTCTCCTTTGAGCCATCCCTCTCATGGCGCGGGATACGCAGGCTTTGCAACAGCATTGTGACATCGCCGTGAAAGCAGCCGGCTGCCGATAGTCAGCCGGATCAACGCAACTATAGCCGGCTTACGATGCGCCGTGCAGCTCGCCCGATCCGGCCAGTCAGGCCGCCGCGCGTTCCTCGACCGTGCGCACCAGGGCGGCGGGATCGAGCGGCTTGGTGACGAAGCCGCTCGCACCGTGCGCCAGAACCGCATGGCGGGTCTTTTCCTGGCTGTCGGCGGACAACACCATGATCGGAACCGGGGCGACGCCGGTCTCTTCCTCGTAGCGGCGGATGGCGGCGATTGCGTCGAGCCCGTCCATGACCGGCATGTGCAGGTCCATCAGGATGACGTCGTAGCGGCGTTTGCGGCCACCTCCGGTGACGGCCTCGACCGCGGCCTTGCCGTTGCCCACGATGTCGACCCGGTGTCCCGCCTTCAGCAGGGTGGCGCGTGCGAGCATCGCGTTGATGTCGTTGTCCTCGGCGACGAGAATCGCCAGTCCCGGCAGCCTGTTGTTGGCGCGCGGCGACTTCAAGCCGCTCCTGTCGACGGCCGCCCGGACAGGAGTTTGCGACGTGGCAATGCCCGCCAGCAGTACCCGCAGCAGCGTTTCGCCGCGTACCGGCCGCGCAAGGAAGGTGGAATATCCGCTTGCCCGGAATTCTCCGAGCATGCCGCGGTCGGTGGGTGCGATCATCGTTATGGCATCCGCCGTGGCAAAGCCGACCTGGTGCAGACGCTTCAGCACGCGCCCGTCGGACTTCTCGATGGCTGCGTCGACCAGCAGTGCGCTGCAATTGCTGGCCAGCGCCGCGGCCTGCGCTTCCGTGGTGGCGATTGCCACCGTGCCGCCATATGCCCTGATGGTCATGGCGATGGCCTCCGCCTCGACGCTGTTGCGCGACAGCACGACCACTTTGCGGCCGGCAAGAACCGGTCCATGCGCCTGCGGTCCGTCGGTGGCATCGTTGGCGGGAATTTCGAAGAAGAAGTCGGAACCCTCGCCGGGTTCGGTAGCCACCGAAATCGTTCCGCCCATCGAGGCGACCAGGCGTTTGGAAATCGCCAGGCCAAGACCGGCCCCGCCATGCTGCCTGGTCGAACTGCCGTCCGCCTGCTCGAACTCATCAAAAATGCGCTCTGCATCGCTCTTCTTGAGCCCCGGACCCGAATCGACGATCGAAAACCTGATCGCTGGTGTCGTGCCGCCACCGGTCCTGGTGACCGCGAGAAGGACGCCTCCCGTGTCGGTGAACTTGATGGCGTTGCCAAGCAGGTTGAGCAGGACCTGGCGCACGCGACCGGGATCGGCGGTGATCATCTGCGGCACATCCGGCGCCACATGGCTGCCCATGCCGATACCCTTGGCGAATGCCTTGGCAGCCATCAGCTCGACGACATTGTCAACGATTTCGCGCGGCGACATGGGCTGCGGCTCGGCATCGAAACGGCCGGCCTCGATCTTGGTGTAGTCGAGCAGGTCCTCGATGAGTGCAAGCAGCGCGCTGGCGGATGTCGAGATCGCGCCGACATAGGTGCGCTGCTCAGGCGAAACCTCGGTATCGGCGAGCAACGTGGCCATGCCCATGATGCCGTTCATGGGGGTGCGGATTTCGTGGCTGACCGTGGCCAGGAACCGGGATTTTGCCTGGCTCGCGAATTCAGCACGTTCGCGCGCGTTGATCAGGGCGGTCTCGGCCAGCTTGCGGGACGTGATGTCACGGGCGATCGCGCGGTGCGAAACCTGGTCGTTTGACTTGTCGAGAACCGACAGCTCGATCCACGAAAACCAGCGTACCCCGGTCGCCGTGCGGACCGCCACGTCTGTCGAACTCAGGCATTCCCCGTCGGCGAACGCTGCGTCCGGCACCACGCCGATATCTACGCCGAGTTCGGCGAGCGTCTGGCCGACGAGATCGCGCCGGTCGATGCCGACGAGATCGGCGAAAACCTTGTTGGCATAAACGATGCCGCCTTGCCGGTCGCGGTGCACGACGAGGTCGCCGAGCGCGTCGACCAGGCCGCGCAGGCGCTCTTCGCTCTCCTGCAACTCCCACATGCGGTCGGCGAGGCCTTCCATCTCGGCGCGATTTCGCGCCGCTGACGCGGCGATGATGGAGGCAGCCTTGCCTTCGGCGCGAAAGGCGCGGCCAAGCACGAACAGGCCCGCAACTCCAACCGCAACCAGCGCGCCTTCCAGGAAGTCCGGCGCGCCGGTCAGGCGTGCAACGCCCGCAAGCGCCAGGATCGACATGATGGTAAGGAACGACGACACCCGCGACGCCCCGGTCGGAAACTCGGCGGCCAGCGGCGGCACGCCTGCAATCTGTTGGCGTCCCGGCGCGCCTTCGCGTGCCGCGCCCTCCTGGCTGGAAGCCTGAATCCTGCCCTGCTCGATCTCTGTGATCATGCTTTCCGTCATGGCAGAGACAGATTAGGGAAGATTTTGAGCGACCCGTCGCATTTTAACGGTTCCCGTCGACAGCCATGCTTTCATGGAGTTTTCTTGCCCGCATGATTTGCTACGAGGCAATCATTGGCCGGGGGTGCCCTTGCCACGCCGTCGCCACGCCAGCAATTCCTCCAGCAGAACCATTGCCGCACCGATCGTGATGAAGGCGTCCGCGAGGTTGAATACGGCGAACGACCAGACGGGTGTGTGGAAGAGGACATAGTCGATGACATGGCCGTAGAAAGCCCGGTCGATCAGGTTGCCGACCGCGCCGCCGACCACCAGTGCGAAACCGACACGCGCGAGGATCTGGCTGCCGGTGGTGTGGCTGGCAAGATAGAGCATGAACGAGACGACCGCGAGCGACACCACGATAAGGCCGACGTCGCCGAACGACGAGAACATCGAGAAGGCAACGCCGGTGTTGAAGGTCCTGTAAAGGGCCAGGAACGGCAGCATGTCGACCTGCTCGTGCATGGCGAGCCGCGTCTCGACCAGAAATTTGATCCACTGGTCGAGCGCGATCGCTGCCGCCGCTAGCGCAGCATAAAGCGAAAGCTGCTTCAAGGCCGCGCCTCGTCGTCGGTGAGCCTGAGGGAGCCTCGCCTGACTTCGAAGAGCATCACGCCGGTGGCAACCGCGAGGTTGAGCGAATCCGCGCGACCGGCCTGTGGAATGCGCAGCAGCCTGTCGCAGGCGGTGGCGAGGTCGTCAGTCAGCCCTTGCTGTTCATTGCCCATCACCAGGACCATCGGCCTGTTGCCGTAGTCGACAGACCGGTAGTCGACCGCACCCTTGAGGTGCGTCCCGGCGATAATGCCGGAAAAGCCCTTGCGCCAGGCGAGGAACGCCTCCTGCGATGCCTTCGCGACAGGCACCGCGAAGATCGACCCCATCGTCGCGCGTACTGTTTCGAGCGAGAATGGATCGGTTGTATCTCCAATCAGGATGACGCCTTTCGCGCCAACGGCGTCGACGGTCCGGATGACGGTGCCCAGATTGCCCGGGTCGCGGACACGGTCGAGCGCCACCCAGACGTCGCCGCCGGCCGGTCGGACGTCCTTGAGTGGACAGAATCTCTGCGAGAAGACCCCGACCACCGCTTGCGGATTGTCCCGGCGGGTGATCGCGGTCAGGATTTTCTCCGACACTTCGAGTACGGTGGCGCCGGCGGCGACCGCGCGCGCCGCGGCCCTTTCCACAGCCGGATTTCCGCGTGCCGACTTTGCGAAGACAAGTGTCCTGATCGACCAGCCGAGGTCGAGCGCGTCGATGACGAGCTTCAGCCCCTCGGCGATGAACGCACCCTGTTCGTCGCGGAACTTCTTCAGCGACAGCGCCCTGATTTCCTTGATCAGCGGATTGGCAAGGCTGGTGACTTCCTTGACCTGGCCCGGCGCTCCATCGGCGCGGTGCGCGCTCATGGCGCGATCCATCGCGAAAACAGCGACGTGGAAAGCGCACGGCTTGCCGCCTTCTCGCGGATGATCAGTTCGCCGGATTCGACCGTACCGCCCATTCCGGCGAAACTATCGCGCATCAATGCGTGGATGGCGAAGAACGAGGAGCGGATGGAATAGGCGGTGAGCACGACGGCGAGCGGCTTCGGCGTCAGGATCTGACGGCACAGGTCGGTGAGCGCCGGCAGGTCCGCAAACAGTTGCCAGACCTCTCCCTTCGGGCCTCGGCCATAGGCCGGCGGATCGAACAGCACAATATCGTAGTGGCTGCCGCGCCGTGCCTCGCGTTCGGCGAACTTCATCGCATCCTCGCAGATCCAGCGGATCGGCTTCTGCGACAGGCCGGCGATCTCTTGGTTCTCGCGCGCCCATCCGATCGCCTTCTTCGATGCGTCGACATGCGTGACCTCCGCACCCGCGCGCGCCGCGACCAGCGACGCAAGCCCGGTATAGCCAAAGAGGTTGAGCACCTTGACCGGCCGCGCGGCCCTTTCGATCATCGACGCCATGTGATCCCAATGCGAGGCCTGCTCGGGGAAAACGCCGACATGGCGGAATGACGTGAAGCGGCCAAGGTAGTGGATGCCGTCATGTTTCATCGGCCAAGTTTCGCCGAGCGGCGTTTTGGGGAAGCGCCACCGGCCGATGCCCTCCTCGTCGGTGTCGCCGGTGAAGATCGCGTCGGCACGGTCCCACTCGGCCTGCGCGAGAGCGCGCCGCCAGATCGCCTGGCCCTCGGGCCGCACGATCCTGTACGGGCCGTACTGCTCCAGCTTTTCTCCGTCGCCGCTGTCGAGAAGGGCATAGTCGGAGTTCGGAGCGACTTCGAGAATGATCGGCAGCTTCTCGGCCGGGAGCGCTCCTTGCCGGCGCTGCGGACGCTGGCGCGTCGCAGGCGCCGAGACTTCGACGGCTCGCTGCGCTGGCATGGCCTGGTTCGCGACCGGCCCGGGCCGTGGCCTGTCGCGCTCGGGACGGCGGTCTCTTTGAGGGGCGCGCGTCGGCTTCAATGTGCTCTCCGGCGATGGTGGCCGCTTTTGGCATAGCCAGTGCGCCCGCGCAACAAAGCCCGCCGCCGGGTCAGCGGGCAGGCGCGAGCTTTCGATACACCGCGGTCGCAGCCGCAAGGTCTTCCAGCGCCGCGCCGACCGACTTGAAGAGTGTGATCTCGCCGCCGCTTGCACGGCCGTGCTTCTCGCCGCGGGCCAGTTCGTGGAGGTCTGCGACGATGTCTTCGGCTTTCAGCAGGCCCGACCTGATCGGCTGCACGATGTCGCCGGCCTCCTTCGTCGCTCCGGCGCGCGTGTCGACATAGATGCGGGCGCGTGCGATCGTGTCGTCGTCGCTTTCGCGCATGTCCGGCGTGAAGGCGCCGACCAGATCGACGTGCGCGCCCGGCTTCAGCAGGGCTCCCCTAACCAGCGGCGCGGTCGAGATCGTTGCCGCCGAAACGATGTCCGCCCAGCCAAGCGATGCATCGAGGTCGGTCGTGGCGACCGCATCAAGACCCCTGGCGGCCAGAGCCGCGGCCGTCCTTTCGGCGCCGGCGGACGTGCGGTTCCATACCCTGATCTCACGCAGCGGACGCACTGCCGCGTGCGCCCGCGCCAGAAATGGCGCAAGCGCTCCGGCGCCGATCACCAGCAGTTTCGTGGCATCCTTGCGGGCAAGGTAGTCCGCAGCCAGCGCGGAGGCACAGGCGGTACGCCACAGCGTCAGCCGCTGGCCGTCGATCAGCGCCACGGGCTCGCCCGTGAAACCGTCGAGCAGCAGATAGATGCCCATTACCGCAGGCTTGCCGATGGCGTTGTTGTCGGGCGAAACCGTGACGACCTTGACACCGATGAAGGCGTCGGCGGATGACCCCTTATCGGAGAAGTCAGTCCACGCGGGCATCAGCAGCAGCGTCGACGCGGCGCCGGCGGGCCGCTCCACCGCATGGTGATGGCGAACCGGCTGGACCGCACCGGCCTTGAAGGCATCACGCAGGGTTTCCACCAGAGCTGGAAACGTCAACGCGCGGTCGATGTCGTCGGCCGAAATGGACAGCATCGCTTTGTTCAGGGACGCGGAAGTTGCGGCGCGGCCTGAGTCGGCGCGCGGCTTGTCGCTGCTTGACGCAACGCTTCGGCCTCGTGTCCGCGCTGGCGCGCGAGCTTGCGATAGCGCCCCTGCCGGATCCAAGTCGCCAAGCTGCCGACCACCATGCCGATTATCATTGCGGCAAACAACAGGACGAACAGCGGAAGCTGCCATGTCAGCGCGGGATTTCCCGGATTGAACGGATCGAAGGTGAATGCCACCCCGGCGCGGTTGGCGACCGCCAGCGCGATCAGGACGATGGCCAGCGGCACAAGCACTGCGATGAGCACGATACGATTGACCATAGATGCAATCCGCCGACGGCCTATTTGCCGTCGTTCAGCCTTTCACGCAATTCCTTACCCGTCTTGAAGAACGGCACCCATTTCTCTTCGACCTCGACCGAATCGCCCGTCCGCGGATTGCGACCCGTGCGAGCCGGCCGGTTCTTCACCGAGAACGCGCCGAATCCGCGCAGTTCGACGCGATTCCCCTCGGCCAGCGCATCGGTGATTTCTTCGAAAATCGCACTGACGATATTCTCGACATCCCTGAGAAACAGATGCGGATTGCGTGTCGCAATGATCTGCACAAGTTCGGATTTGATCATGAACGCGGTCCCCGCCAAAATCGATACCACAGTATGCGGATGATTTTATTGTCTTTTTAGTCGCCCCAACCGACTTTTTCAGGTTGCCAGACCGACAGCAGACCGTCAAGGAACAAGCGTTCGCCGCCAAGTGCTTTGACCAAGGCGGCGCCCTGGTCGGGCAATCCGGCCAAATTGCCGAGAATTGTGGCTGCCGATTGAGACGACAGGAACCAGCCGCCGCCCTTCGCTTTCCACTCGACGATCTCAAGATCGCCGTCGACGCCCTTTCCGGCCAGCCAGCCGATCGCCTGGTCCTCGCCGCCGAGTTCGTCAACAAGTTTGTTCTGCAGCGCCTGGCGCCCCGTGAAGACCGATCCGTCGGCGACCGCAAGGACCTCGCTGCGCGTCATCGGCCGGCGCTCGTCGACCAGTCCGACGAACCAGTCGTAGCTGTCGAGTATCATCGACCGCAGCATCGCGCGCTCTTCATCGGTCGTCGGATTGAACGGCGACGGCTCGGCCTTCAGCGGCGAAGACTTCACCTCCTCCAGCTTGACGCCGATTTTTTCCATCAGGCCGGTGACGTCAGGAAACTGAACCAGAACGCCGATCGAGCCGACGATGGACGACTGCCGCGCGACGATGTGGTCGGCAGCGCTTGCGATCATGTATCCCGCAGAGGCGGCGAGCGTGCCGACCTGGGCGACGACCGGCTTGTCGGCGGCAAGTTTGCGCACCGCCTCGAAGATGGCCTCGCCGCCGGCGGTCGTTCCGCCCGGCGAATCGATCGACAGGATGACCCCCTTGACCGCGGCGGACTTGCGGATCGTCTCCAGCCGGTCGAGGAGTTCGTCGTCCTCTGTGATGGCGCCGTCGATGCGAACCTTCGCGATGTGGGGCGCTCCCATGCCGGCAAGATTGTCGCGCATCGCCCACACCGAGGCCGATACGAGAGCAATCCCAGCAATCAGCAGAGTGGCGACGCGCCAGAAGGTGAGCTTGCGCCGCATGCTGCGTCGGTCGATCAGGTCGTCGGCGCGCGTCACCATCGGGTTGCTCCTGCGTCTGCGGAAAACAGATGCGTTTTAGTTCAAGGCAGCGGCGCTCGCCACCGCTTTTACGCCTGGCCCGCGCAAGGGGTCCGACATCGGGGCTGGTCAAACTTCGCAAAATAACCATATTGGGGTGGAAATCGCGTCTTTGTAAAATTTCGTGATCGCCCATTTGTGTCCGTTTGCGTCGTGCGTAATGGACGAGTGAAAGGCTGGCGCTTTGGCGCGTTTCATCGAGCCGACGGACTTCGGGACGGACTTTGCGTCTGCTAACCCCAACCAGGGTTCGCGGTCTCGCGCCGCTGCCTTTTCGCGCGCCGAAAGACACTCCCGCAGGGTCCGCACCCTCAAGGTGATCCTGCCACTGGCTGCGTTGGTAATGGCGACCGGTTTTGTCGGCTATTCC
Organism: Hyphomicrobiales bacterium; assembly: GCA_026400435.1. Classification (GTDB taxonomy): domain Bacteria; phylum Pseudomonadota; class Alphaproteobacteria; order Rhizobiales; family Rhizobiaceae; genus Mesorhizobium_K. The sequence goes on from JAPLOZ010000034.1 coordinate 27,132, forward strand.
TTCATGGCGACGCCGGTGCAGACTGCCGTCAAATCCGAGGATGCGGCCTTCACCGAAGGCAAGCTCGTCATGAACAGCCCCAAGCTGGAGGGGTTCACCCGCGATGGACGCCCCTATACGGTGACGGCCACGCGCGCCACCCAGGCTGTCGACAAGCAGGACACCATCGTGCTTGACGGCATCGACGCAAAGATGCCGGTCGAGAAGGACAATTGGGCCCGGGTCGAGGCAGTTGGCGGCACCTACGACCGCACGGCCAACACGCTGGACGTGCAGACCGACATCCTCGTCACGACCACCGACGGCATGGTGGCCAAGCTGAAATCCGCTTTTCTCGACATCAATGGCGGCAGCTTGAAAAGCACCACCCCTGTCGATATCCAGTCGCATGGCTCGCGGGTGACGGCGGATTCCATGACGGTCCACGACAACGGCAAGCTGGTTGTCTTCGAGACTAAAGTACGCGTTCACATCGACCCTGACCGGATGAAGTCCGCGCAGGCCGAAAGGAGAGGCGCCGATGCGTCAAACTAGCAGTGTCGTGGCGGTTTCCCTAGCGACCCTCCTGGCCGCCTTCGCTGTCGCCTGCGGCGCCGCGGCCGCCGAGGACAAGCCCGAAAGCCGCTTGACCGGCCTGCGCCTCAACGGCAAGGAGCCGATCGAGATTGCAAGCGACAAGTTGGAGGTCAAGGAAGCCGAGAACGTCGCCATTTTCACCGGCAATGTCACGGTCGAGCAAGGCCCGACCATTCTCAAGTCCGGCCGCATGACGGTCCACTACGCCAAGGACGGCGGTTCGGCGGCCACCGGGTCATCGAGCATCGATCGGCTGGAAGTCGACGGCAAGGTGTACGTCAAGTCCGACAACCAGGTCGCCACCGGCGATCAGGGCATGTTCGACATGAAAACAGAGACGCTCGTCCTTTCCGGCAAAGAAGTGGTGCTGTCCGAAGGTCAGAACGTCCTTGCCGGCTGCAAGCTCACCGTCCAGATGAAGACCGGGCAGGCAAAGGTCGACCCCTGCCCGCAGGGACGCGTCCAGGTCAAGATCGTCCCCGGATCGTCCAAGAAGCCATAATGGCCGACAAGCCTTCGCTTCTGTCGCGCGTCTTCAGGCGGAGCGGAACGGGATCACCCGCCGCGACGCGCGGCGGCAACGTCGCGTTCAAGGGCACCTTGATCGCCAAGGGCCTGACCAAGAGCTACAAGGGAAGGCGCGTCGTCAACGGCGTTTCGATCGGCGTCAGGGCCGGCGAGGCAGTCGGGCTGCTCGGCCCCAACGGCGCCGGCAAGACGACGTGCTTCTACATGGTGACCGGGCTTGTGCCGGTCGATCAGGGAACGATCGAGATCGACGGCTTCGACGTGACGTCGATGCCGATGTACCGCCGCGCCCGGCTCGGAATCGGCTACCTGCCCCAGGAATCCTCGATCTTCCGCGGCCTGACGGTCGAGCAGAACATCCGCGCCGTGCTTGAGGTTGTCGAGAAGAGCCGCAAGCAGCGGGAACTCGAACTCGACGCACTGCTCGAAGAGTTCCACATTTCGCATCTCAGGAAATCGCCTTCGCTTGCGCTGTCGGGCGGCGAAAGACGGCGGCTTGAGATCGCGCGCGCCTTGGCAACCCGCCCGAGCTACATGCTGCTTGACGAGCCCTTCGCCGGCATCGATCCGATCGCCGTCGCCGATATCCAGCAACTGGTTCGCCACCTGACCGCACGGGGCATCGGCGTGCTGATCACCGACCACAACGTGCGCGAGACCCTCGGGCTGATCGATCGAGCCTATATCATCCACGCCGGCGAGGTGCTGACGCACGGCCAGGCCGATGACATCGTCGCCAATCCCGATGTACGCAGGCTCTACCTCGGCGAGGGCTTCACGCTCTGACGGGCGGGTAACACTCCGGTAAACGATTGGCTGGTAAGCCTGCTTTTGGCTTGACAAGCAAAAGCCGGGCCAGTTTTCTAGTGCGGTGGGAAATACCCGCCGCTGGTTTGCGGCGAGAGTAAGCGGGGCATTGAGTTCCAGATGGCGCTGGCGGCCAAACTTCAGCTCAGGCAGTCACAATCGCTTGTGATGACGCCACAGCTGATGCAGTCGATCAAACTGCTGCAGTTTACGCACGTGGAACTCGAGCGTTTCGTCGACGAAGAAATCGAACGCAACCCGCTGCTCGACCGCGCCGAGCCCCGCGACGACGCCATCGCGGACCAGTTGCAGAAGCAGGAAGGGCTGGCCGAAGCGGCAGCCGGCGAGGACTGGTTCGAGCAGCCGGCCTGGACATCCGAGGCGATGTCGGAAAAGCTAGACACGTCGCTCGAGAACGTCTTTCCCGACGATCCCGGCACGACGGAGCGGCTCGGCCCCAATCTCACTGCGCAATGGAAATCGGCAGGCGGCGGCGGATCGCAGTCGGGCTCGGGCGAAGCCTTCGAAATAGATGACATGGCGGCGGCCGCCCTGTCGCTGCGCGACCATCTGGGCGAGCAGATTGCCTTTGCGTTTTCCGGCGGCGCGCAAGGTTTGATCGCGCGCGAACTGACCGAAAACCTCGACGATGACGGTTACCTGCGCGCCGATATCGGCGAAATCGCCGCGCGGCTCGGCGCAACTCCGTCCGACATCGCGGCCGTGCTCAAGGTTTGCCAGACGTTCGAGCCGGTCGGACTTTTCGCGCGTGACCTCGCCGAATGTCTGTCTCTGCAACTGCGTCATCGCGACAGGTTGGACCCGGCAATGGCGCTGCTGCTGGCAAACCTGGACCTCGTGGCGCGGCGCGATTTCGTATCGCTCAGGCGCATATGCGGCGTCGACGATGAAGACATTCTGGACATGATGGCGGAGATTCGCAGGCTCGATCCCCGGCCTGGTACGCGTTTCATCGGCGGCGCGATGGATGCGATCGTGGCCGATGTCGAGGTTCGCGCGGCCGGCGACGGAAGCTGGACGGTCGAGCTCAACCCGGAAACCTTGCCGCGCGTTCTCGTCGACCAGATCTACTTTACCCATGTCATGACGCGGACGCCGGACCAGGCCGGCAAGGACTTTCTTGCCGAGTGCCTGCAGAACGCGAACTGGCTGACACGCAGCCTCGATCAGCGCGCCCGGACAATCCTCAAGGTCGCCTCCGAAATTGTGCGCCAGCAGGACGCTTTCCTCGCCCATGGCGTGCGGCACCTCAGGCCCCTCAACCTGCGCACCGTCGCCGATGCCATAGGCATGCACGAATCGACCGTTAGCCGCGTCACCGCAAACAAGTACATGCTCACTCCACGCGGCGTGTTCGAACTGCGCTACTTCTTCACGGCTTCGATCGCTTCCGCCGGCGGCGGCGAGGCGCATTCTTCCGAGGCGGTGCGCCACCGCATCCGCGAGATGGTCGACGGAGAGAAACCGGCGGATGTCCTTTCGGATGACGCAATTGTGGATATGCTGAGGAAAAGCGGCGTCGACATCGCGCGGCGCACGGTTGCCAAGTACCGGGAAGGTATGAACATTCCTTCGTCGGTCCAGCGCCGGCGCGAGAAACGCGCGCTGGCAACCGCAGGGCGCTGAAGGCGTTCGCGCCGCGCGGTCACGCCGCCTTCATTGACAATCTGTAGTGAAGTGACTAGAAGCCCGCGCCCATGGAACGGGCGTCGATCCTACCCGTTTGAGTACCGTCTGGAGACGGCTTGTGATCAACCGGAAAGTTCGGACTGTAAATCGGCCCTGAAGCCGCTGCGAAGCTTGTGCCTGTCGTGCAGGGGTATAAACTCCGGGGCACCAGAGTCTGAACAGGGAAGGTCTATGAAGAGATGAGCCTGCGGATTTCGGGAAAACACATGGAGATCGGGGATTCCTTCCGGTCGCGCATCGAAGGCCGGATTGGCGAGACGGTAGCCAAATATTTCGACGGCGGCTTCTCGGGCCATGTGACGGTCGAAAAGTCCGGCCCCCGGTTTTCCGCCGACTGCGTCATCTTCCTGGACACGGGCATGGGACTGCAGGCGACCGGCCAGGCTTATGACCCGCAGGCCGCGTTCGAGACGGCTTCGGACCGCATCGAGAAGCGGATGCGTCGCTACAAGCGCAAGCTGCGTTCGTACGATAGCACTCCCCCCAGCTTCGACCAGGATATTGCATATCGTGTGATGGCCCCGGCAGCCGAGGAAGTGGACGAGGTTCCCGAGGACTATGCGCCCGCCATCGTCGCCGAATCCACCGTTTCGCTGAAGACCATGTCGGTTGCCCGCGCGATCGTCGAACTCGACGTGAAGGACAGTCCGGTCTTCGTATTCCGCAATGCTGGAAACGACCAGGTCAACATCGTCTATCGCCGTGCTGACGGGAATATCGGCTGGATCGACCCGTCCACACCAATGAGTGCCTAGAGCAAACGCATCGCCGGTGCGTAGCCCTAGCGGGGCCGGCGGAGCACAAGGATTTAGTGAATGGATCTCAGCGATCTCGTCGATGTCCCGGCCATCATGCCGGGGCTCAAGGCCAATTCGAAGAAGCAGCTTCTCCAGCTGCTCGCCGAGCGGGCCGCGACCCTGACCGGCATACCGGAGCGGGAGATTTTCGACACCGTCCTGCAGCGCGAGCGCCTTGGTTCGACCGGCGTCGGGAATGGCATCGCGATCCCGCATGGCAAGCTTGCCGGCGTGAAGCGGATTACCGGCGTGTTCGGCCGGCTCGATACTCCCGTCGATTTCGAGGCGCTCGACGACCAGCCGGTCGATCTTGTGTTCCTGCTCTTGGCGCCGGAAGGCGCCGGGGCCGATCATCTCAAGGCGCTGTCGCGTATCGCCCGCGTGCTGCGTGATGGAGAGACCGTGGCGAAAGTGCGCGGCACCCGCGATGCGGCCGCGATCCACGCACTGTTGTCGGACACCCAGGGTTCGAAGGCTGCCTGACCGCCGGGCCATCGGCACCGCCAGGCTAGCGCGAGGGCGGCGCGATGCCGCCCTTTTCAATTCAGTGAAGGCTTTTCAGTGGATGCTTACAGGAACGAGGTCGTTCTCGAACGCGCCGGCGATCGCGCGGTCGCGTGCGTCGGAGATCAGGATCGGCTGCCCGTTGGCGGCAAACAGCGCCCAGAGCCGCGCGGCAGGCTCGATATGCGGCAGCCCGGGAAACTTTCCGTTCAACTCTTCGCCGCCCATCTCCCTGAGATAGGCCATCGTGCCTTCGCCAAGATGGGCGAGATCGTTTTCGCTGTAGTTGGTTTCATCGTTTCTGGTCATGCGAGCCTCCTGCGCGCGGGGCGTCCCTTCGGACCAACCCGCCATAGAGCCAATGGTTCCGGCTCATCGCCGGGGTGGATTCGGTCAGGATCGGGATCAGTCTTTCACCGAAATGTTTATTTTCCGTACCAGGCGGTCGGGTTCAGGACGGTCGAGGTCGATCGACAGCAGGCCGTTCTTGAGGTCGGCCGCCTTGACCTGCATGCCGTCGGCGAGCACGAAGCAGCGCTGGAACTGTCTCGCTGCGATGCCGCGATGCAGGAATTCCCGCTCCGTTTCCTCGGCCTGGCGGCCGCGCACCACGAGCTGGTTTTCCTCGATGGTCACCTCAAGATCGCTCTGCGAGAAACCCGCCACCGCGAGGGTAATCCTCAACCGCTCGGCCGCGCTGTCGGGGCCGCGAAGACGCTCGATGTTGTAGGGTGGGTAGGAATCGCCTGTCTTGGCAAGACGCTCCAGCGTCTTTTCCATGCTGTCGAACCCAAGCAGCAACGGGCTCGAAAATGGCGTCATTCTGCTCATGTAACCGTGTCCTCTGCGAGCGACATAAAGGGGAAAAACCCGAATGGCATCTTTCCCACGGCTGCTGATATGGTCCGCGCCGCCAATGAGTTCAAGTGTTTGAACGCCACCACACATTCAATGACGACCCCGAAGGAATTGAAATGCCCGACAGCATGAAAATCATCATCGACACGGACCCCGGCCAGGACGACGCGGTGGCTATCCTGCTGGCTTTTGCGAGCCCGGAGATCGAGGTGCTGGGCATTACGGTCGTGGCGGGCAACGTGCCACTTTCGCTGACCGAAAAGAACGCGCGCAAGATCTGCGAACTTGCCGGCCGGCCGCAGGCAAGGGTGTTCGCCGGCGCATCCCATCCGCTGGTCCGCCAACTGGTGACCGCCGAGGACGTACACGGCAAGACCGGGTTGAACGGGCCCGACCTGCCCGAACCGAAAATGCCCCTGCAGAAGCAGCATGCCGCCGACTTCATCGTCGAGACGTTGATGCGCGAGGCAAGCGGCACGGTGACCCTCTGTCCGCTTGGCCCACTGACCAACATCGCGATGGCGCTCGCGCGCGAGCCGAAGATCGCGCGACGCATCAAGCAGATCGTTCTGATGGGAGGCGGTTTCTTCGAAGGCGGAAACGTCACTCCGGCCGCCGAGTTCAACATATATGTCGACCCGCATGCTGCAGACATCGTGCTCAAGGCGGGAATACCCGTCGTCATGATTCCGCTGGATTGCACCCACCAGGCGTTGACAACGGCTACTCGCGTGGCGGCTTTCCGCAAACTTGGAACCGGACCGGGCATCGCGGTCGCCGAGATGCTCGAATTCTTCGAGCGCTTCGACGAAAAGAAGTACGGCACCGATGGCGGCCCGCTGCACGACCCCTGCGTCATCGCCTACCTGCTCAAGCCGGAACTTTTCTCCGGCCGTCACATCAACGTCTCGGTCGAGATCGCGTCCGACCTGACGATGGGAATGACAGTCGCCGACTGGTGGGGTGTCACCAAGCGGCCGAAAAACGTCACTTACATCCGCGACGTCGACCACGAAGCCTTCTATCGATTGCTCGTCGAACGGATAGGTACGCTTTAGCCGCATTCGCATCACAGGGCTTACGCGAAGGCAGCGACGATCGGTCAGGGTCGACGCGAGGTGTTGCGTTGTTGGAGCCGAAGTCCCTGGCTCACGCCGCGAAAGCCGTTGGTTGGCAGGGGATGCGACCATGATCCCACATGCGCGATGGCATAGCTGGGAAGATGTGCGTCATTTGGAAGCATAAAAGGCCCCTGAAATAGTGTTTCTCATTGTCTCGAAAAGTGTGCCCCTGTCACGGAACGGTCGGCACTTTGCCGTATTTACCGCCTTATTCGCCATGTAACCCCGTCACCGGGGTATATACTGACGGAGAGACTTTCTAAATGACGAAGAGAACAACCGCAGCCTGTGCGGTTGCACTGGCTGGCATCCTTCTTGTCGCCGCCTCCGGGGCTCCCGCGTCGGCCCAGTGCGGCCGGGCATCCTGGTATGCCCTTTATTCCCAGACGGCATCGGGCGAACGGATGAACCCGGCGGAACTGACGGCCGCGCACCGCTCGCTTCCTTTCGGCACAAAACTGAAGGTCACCAACCAGAAGAACGGCAAGACGGTCGTCGTGCGCATCAACGATCGCGGACCTTTCGTGAGGGGTCGCGTGCTCGACCTGTCCAGGGCCGCAGCCAAGCAACTCGGCTTCGTAAGCTCCGGGGTTACGAAGGTTTGCATGGCGCAAGCGGCCTAGCCGGCGGATCCTGACGCCTGGCTCAGATATCGAACCGGGCGGCCGCGGTCTGCGCCATTGCGTCCGCGAGGCTCATGTTCCATTGCGTGCGGCAGTAGGCCCTGAAGTCGAAGCAGGGCAGGCCCGGACAAATCTCGAACTCGATCAGATGGACGGTGTCGTCCGCCTCGACCCTGAAATCCATGGAGAACACGTCGCGCAGGCCAAGCGTCCGCGTCAGGGTCGTGGCGATGTCGCGTATCTTCCGCGCGGCCAACGGCTGGCTGTCGGCAACAGCCGCCAGGGAAGGCTCCGTGTAGCGGCCCTGTGCAATCGCCGCGGCGCCGCTCTCTCCGTAGAGCGCCATGGAATCGTCCATCGTCTGGAAATCCTCCCCGGAGTCGACGAAGACGATACCGAGCGATTCGGCGCCGGCGTCTGGGCGCACCGCCAGGAAGCTGGCGCGCACGTTGCGGCCGGGCACGTAGGGCTGCACCACCACGGCGTCGCGGTAGGCATGGTGCACCCGGCGGCTCAGCGCCAGCGCGTCGTCAAGGGCATCGCACCGCGAGTCCTGCCAGATACCGATCTTGGCGCCGAGCCGGTTCGGCTTGACGAACCAGCCTCGCGGCGAAGCAGGCGGATCGACCAGCCACGCGCCGTCGCGCGCAAGTCCCGACGCAGGAACCGGCAGGCCCAGCGCCGACAGCACGGCGCCGGAGCGGAACTTGTCCTGGCAGAGCGCGAACAGCGAATCGTCGGCGCCGATGACAGGCAGGCCGTTCAGCCGCGCCAGCGCCGGCGAAGCGCCGCCACGGAAGTAGGCAATGCCGTCAGTGAAGGTCCAGACCCGCGTGCTGGCGGGGTCGCGTCCGGCGAGGCCACGCGCCGCGTCGTCGAGTTCGAGCGCCACAAAGTCGACGCCGCGCGCCGCGCATGCCTTTTCGATGTCGGAAAACTCTGGGGCAAGGTCGGTCGACTGGGCGAGATAGGAGGAGATTTCCAGGATATGCGCATCGGCAAATCCCTCTGCCGCGAGCCGCGTACGGCAGGCGGCTTCGGGTTCGTAGACAAGGATGAGCGTGGGTTTCCGGGCCATGATTGTCACGCTTGGGGTTCTGGGGGCCGACTTGCCGGCGCTCACCCTACCGTCTCGGTCCGGGGCGGCGCAGAAAGGTTCGACGCCGATTGTCTAAAGCGCGACGCGCGGTTCGAAGCGGCCGACGACCGGCAGATCGACAAGAAAGGTCTTGCCGGCTTCCGGATCGCGCCCGCGCGCCTTTGCGTCATACCCCTGCCATGCCGAAGTAACGGCGATGCGGTCGGCCTTCGCCCCGACAAAGGCAGGGCACGAGCTCTGCTTCGCCGGCATGGCAATCGAGCGGATGCGCTTGCCGTCGGGCGAATAGGCATCGAGACTGGCCGCGCCCCAGCGGGCGTTCCAGATGACCCCTTCGGCATCGACCACCGAGCCGTCCAGTCCGCCCTTGTCCTTGCGCTGATCGAAGAAGATGGCCGGCTCGCCCGTCGGAAAACCTGTCGCCGGATCGCAATCGACGCGCATCAGGATGTTGACCGCCGTATCGGTGTAGTAGGCGACCGAGCCATCGGGCGAGAAGCAGATCGAATTCGGGATGCCGATGCCAGGATAGAGCTTCCTGACCTCGCCCTTGCGGTACCAGTAGATGGCGCCGGCGCCCTTGTCTTCGGTCTTGCTCATGGTGCCGAACCAGAACGCGCCCGACGGATGGACGCGCGAATCGTTCGACCGGGTCAGCGGGTTTTCGGCCTCGACGGGCGTATGCAGCGTCAGCGCACCTGTCCTGACATCTCGTATATGCAGGCCTGTCTCTGTAACCAGCATCTGCCGATCGGCATCGATGACCCCGAGTGCGCTGGCCATCACGGGTAGGTCGTGCACCTTCACCACGCCGTCCGGCATATGCTTCTCGAGCAGCTTCTTCTCCCGGATATCGAACCAGAAGAGCGTGTCCGTAGCGGGGTCGTAGGTGGGACCTTCGCCGAGATGGCAGGCAATGTCGGACAGGACAGAAACCGCGGTCATGACGTCACCCCTGAGCCTTTGCGAAGACTGCATCCCACTCGGCAACTGCGGCGACAGCGCGCCCGGCCACCGCTTCCGCGCTGAGGCCCGGCGCATAAAGGCTGGAGCCGAGCCCGAAGGTCGAGACGCCGATCTTGCCATAGTCAGCGAAATCCCTTTCCGATACGCCGCCCACCGCGCCGACGATTGCATTCTTCGGGAGCACCGCTTTGATCGCGGATATGCCCTTGGCGCCGAGCGCGCTCGCCGGGAAAAATTTCAGCGCCGACGCTCCGAGCGAAAGCGCTAGGAACGCTTCGGTCGGGGTGAACACGCCCGGCATGGTGACCATGCGGTGGTGCGCCGCGCGCTCCATCACGGCGCGGTCGATGTTCGGGCTGACCAGCAACTTGCCGCCGGCGCGGTGGAGGTCGTCCACCTGGTCGCTGGTCAGCACCGTGCCTGCGCCGACCAGCGCCGACGCCGGCAGCGCCTTGGCCAGAAGTTCGATCGAACGAAACGCATCGGGCGAATTGAGCGGCACCTCGATAGCCTCGATACCGGCCTCGAATACGGCGGAGCCGATGCCGAGCACCTCGTCCGGCATCACGCCGCGCAGGATTGCGACAAGCCGTCGGCGAAGGGTTGGAAAAGGAACCGTCATGGCCTTGGTCTTTCAAAATCGCGCGCCGTCCAGCCAAGGCGCTTAGCTGCCTCGAACAGGCCGGTGCAGACGGCCTCGTCTGCATCCGCGTGGAGGACGGCGCAGCCGGCGAGCTTGAGAGCGGCGGCATAGAGCGAACCAAGCGGACCGGAGGCAACCAGAATGATCTTGTCGCCGGCTGGCTTGAGGATGCGGCGCGCCGAGGCGATCTCGGCGCCGATCAGCAGCCCGGACAGCGTTGCCGCCGCCGCGTCGGGCTTGAGATCCTGCAGGAGCGTCGCGGCGCGGATGCGGAAGAGGGAGGGTCCGATGTCTCCGCCCTGGGACAACGCCTCGCTGCAGGCGGCGACAAACGCCGGATTGCCGGGCAGCGCGGGCGACGCGCTGTCGCCGAGCGAATGGCGCAGGATGGAGTGTTTCGACAGGACCGAGAAATGCTCTCCCGTAAGCCATGTGGCGAAACCCGTGATCGTCCCGTCGGCTGCCTCGACCCATTTGGAGTGGGTGCCGGGCATGCAGATGACGTGGCGGCCCGATACGAACAACGGCAGGATGCCGGCGAGTTGCGTTTCCTCGCCACGCATGACGTCCGGAGCGTCGTCGCGCCGCTGCGCAAGGCCAGGCAGGATGCGGATGTCGCGCGGTTGATCCGGTACGCGAACCGCGCCGGCGAGGATGCCGTCGATCCCGGTGGGCAACGTCACGTATGGCGCCTCGATCCAGCCTTGCCGCGCACCCGCCATGCCGCAGATGACAACCGGCATATCGGCTGATGCTTCGACTGACGCCAGGTGCTTTTCGAGGATAGGTCCAAAACCCTCGCCGCCTGCCGTCAGCATGCCGTCGCCGCTTCGCCGCTCCGCAACGGTCGCCCCGGCCGCGTCAAGCAGCCATAGGCGGAAGCTCGATGTGCCCCAGTCGACGGCTGCTATGGTCGGCGCGCTCAAAGGAAGCCGCCGTCCACGATCAGCGTCTGCGCCGTCAGCATGCGCGATGCGTCCGAAGCGAGGAACAGGCAGGTGCCGACGATGTCGTCCGGCTGCATGACATCGTGGATGCATTGTTTGGCGACATGCGCGGAGAGCGCTTCCCTGGTCACCCAGAGCTTTCTCTGGCGCTCGGTCATGACCCAGCCCGGCGCGATCGCATTGACGCGGATGCGGTGCGGCCCGAGCCGGCCGGCCAGCCCCTTGGTAAGTCCGACGATGCCGGCCTTGGCGGCCGTATAGGACGGCATCTCTGGATGATTGATGAGGAAGGAGGTCGAGGTGAAATTGATGATCGATCCTCCGCCCGCCTTGATCATGCCGTCGGCCACCGCCTGAGCGGTGAAGAAATGCGGCCTGAGGTTGATCGCCTGGTTCTGGTCCCAGTAGTCGGGCGTCACCTCGGCGATGTCGTGGCGCTCGTCGAAGGCGGCATTGTTGATCAGTACCGTGATCGGTCCGTGCGCTGCCGCGGCGCTGCCTATCGCCGCCCGCAGCGCATCGATGTCGCTGAGGTCGGCCTTGATGAACACCGGCGCATGGGTGACGGCCTTGGACAGCCGCTCGACGAGAAGCTTGCTCGGCGCCTCCGCGATGTCGAGGAAGGCGACCTTGGCGCCTTGCAGGGCGAACCCTTCCGTCAAGGCCGCGCCAATGCCCGACCCGCCGCCGGTGATCAGCACGGAGGCGTTTTCGAGGTCAGGGAAACGCGCCGATGGCATCATGCTTTTCAATCCTCCCGTAATCTCGGCATTGGTATCGGCGAAGTCCGTTCCAAGGCAAGAGGGTTGGCCCCAGCGGGCGGTCTGGATTTGCCGCCGCCACGCGTTCGACGGGTTTTTTGCATTGCAGGCGGCCGGATTGGCGCATCCGAGGCGATTGCAGCCTTTTGAACAATTGACCGACCCCGCTTTGCATGATCAAAAGCCGGAAAATTGGCAGACAAATCAGATTTTTCGCGGAGACATGGCGAATGACCGATCGCTTGGAAATCTCAGGCTTGCAGGTCGCGCGCGAGCTGACCGATTTCGTGGTCGAGGAGGTCATTCCGGGCACCGGCGTCGATGTCTATGCGTTCTGGGCCGGATTTTCGGACATCGTGCATGAACTCGGGCCGAAGAACCGCGCCCTGCTCAAACGCCGTGACGACTTTCAGGGAAAGATCGACGCGTGGTATCGCCAGAACGGCGCTCCGGTCGACATGGCTGCCTACAAGGCATTCCTGAGCGAGATCGGATACCTCGTTGCGGAAGGCGCGCCGTTTCGGGTGGCGACCGAGAACGTGGATCCGGAAATCGCTGGGATCGCCGGGCCGCAGCTGGTCGTGCCAGTGATGAACGCACGCTATGCGCTCAACGCCGCCAATGCGCGATGGGGCTCGCTTTACGACGCGCTCTACGGAACCGACGCGATCGCCGAGACCGGCGGCGCCGAACGCGGCAAGGGCTACAATCCGGCGCGCGGCGGCAAGGTGATTGCCTGGGCCAGGGAGTTCCTCGACGGGGCCGTGCCGCTAGCCGGCGCAAAATGGCGGGAAGCGCGAGGCTTCTCGGTCGTCGACGGCAAGCTTGCGGTAGAGCTCGGCGAGGGCGGGCGCACAGGCTTGAAGGAGCCCGGTAAATTCGCCGGCTATCTTGGCGACGCAGCGGCGCCACGGCGGTTCCTGCTACGCAACAACGGTATCCACATCGAAATGCGCCTCGACCCGAATTCGACCATCGGCAAGTCCGATGTGGCGCATATTTCGGACGTCTGGCTGGAGTCGGCGCTGACGACAATCCAGGATTTCGAGGATTCGATCGCCGCGGTCGACGCCGCGGACAAGGTCGCCGCCTACCGCAACTGGCTTGGCCTCATGAAGGGCGATCTCAGCGAAGCCATCGACAAGGGCGGCAAGATTTTTGCGCGCACGCTCAACCCGGACATCGACTACACCGCGCCCGACGGCTCGACCTTCGACCTCAAATGCCGCTCGCTGCTTCTGGTGCGCAATGTCGGCCACCTGATGACCAACCCGGCGATCCTTGACCGTGACGGCAACGAGGTGCCGGAAGGCATCATGGACGCTGCGGTCACCGCCCTGATCGCGCTGCACGATATCGGCCAAAACGGCCGCCGCAAGAATTCCCGCGCCGGCTCGATGTATGTCGTCAAGCCGAAGATGCATGGTCCCGAAGAGGTCGCCTTCGCGGCCGAGATATTTTCGCGCGTCGAGACGCTGCTTGGCATGGAGCCCAACACAATCAAGATGGGCATCATTGACGAGGAGCGCCGCACGACAGTGAACCTCAAGGAATGCATCCGCGCCGCCAAGGACCGCGTCGTGTTCATCAACACCGGGTTCCTCGACCGCACCGGCGACGAGATCCACACCTCGATGGAAGCCGGGCCGATGATCCGGAAGGCTGACATGCGCCAGGCAGCGTGGATCTCCGCCTATGAGGCGTGGAACGTCGATACCGGGCTCGAATGCGGGCTGGCCGGCCACGCCCAGATCGGCAAGGGCATGTGGGCTATGCCCGACCTGATGGCGGCCATGCTGGAACAGAAGATCGCGCATCCCAGGGCAGGCGCGAACACCGCATGGGTACCCTCGCCGACCGCCGCCACCCTGCACGCGACGCATTATCACAAGGTCGATGTCCAAGCGGTGCAGGACAGCCTGAAGAGCCGGCCGAAAGCCAGCCTCGACGATATATTGTCGGTACCGGTCGCGGTGCGTCCGAACTGGACGGCGCAGGACATCCAGAACGAAATCGACAACAATGCGCAAGGCATCCTCGGCTATGTGGTGCGCTGGATCGATCAGGGCGTCGGCTGCTCGAAAGTGCCCGACATCGACAACGTGGCCCTGATGGAAGACCGCGCGACCCTGCGCATCTCCTCGCAGCACATCGCGAACTGGCTCTATCACGGCGTCTGCAGCGGCGAGCAGGTGATGGAGACGATGCGGCGCATGGCGGCCGTTGTCGACGCGCAGAACGAGGGCGATCCGCTCTACCGGCCGATGGCCGCCGACTTCGACCGCTCGATAGCTTTCCGAGCCGCCTGCGACCTCGTCTTCAAGGGGCGCGAGCAGCCGAACGGCTACACCGAGCCGGTGCTGCATGCGCGTCGGCTCGAACTGAAGGCGCTGGACCGGGCGGAATGAGCGTTGCCCTCGCCGCTGGCGAGGGGAAAGGCAGACCATGATCCTCCTTGCCATCGACACGGCTTCAACGCTCTGCGCCGCATGCCTCCATGACAGCGTCGCGGATGTCGAGCTCGGCCGCGTGGTGCTCGACCTTGGGAAGGGCCATGCCGAGCATCTGACCGTCGTCGTGGACGGCGCGATGCGGCAGGCCGGCCTCGGCTTCCCGGACCTCGGCAGGATCGCGGTTTCGGTCGGGCCGGGCTCGTTCACCGGCGTCAGGGTCGGCGTGGCGGCTGCGCGCGGCTACGCGCTTGCGCTGGGCATCCCGGCCATCGGCGTCACGACCCTGGAGGCCATCGCCACGCAGGCGCGCATACGCGCCGGCGAGCGCCCGGTCATGGTCGCGCTCGACGCCGGTCGCGGCGAGATCAATCTTGCCGTGTACGATGTTGCCGGCAAGGTGGTGCATGGCCCGGCGGCGGCGACGCTGGCGCAAGCAGCGCAACTGGCGCGCGACCACGGCGCGTACCTTGCCGGTTCGGCGGCAGCGTCGGTTGCGCGGGAGGCGGACCTTGCCTCAAGGCCGAGCCTCACCGCCGCGACGGCCGACATCGCGATCTACGCCAGGCTCGGCGCAACCAAGGATATTGGCGGCAAGCCCAAGCCTCTCTATCTGCGCGCGGCGGACGCAAAACCGCAGGCAGGTTTCGTGCTGCCCAGAATTCCTTCATGATCTGTCTGCGATAATGAGCAGTTTCTGAAATACCAGGCGCGACAAAGACCGACACGATGCGCATTCCCTTTCTGACACCCCGGCCCCGCGACTATGCGCTTGAACCCCTTGGCGCGGGCGACGGCCGGGCGATTTCCGCGATCCACCAGGAGGATTTCGTGCGCCCCTGGACGGATGGTGAATTCGCGAGCCTGCTTGGACAGGACACCGTATTCGGCTACGCGGCGCGCGAGACGGGACGCGGCGGAACCGCCCCGGTCGCCTTCGTTCTGGCGCGGCTCGCCGCCGACGAAGGCGAAATCCTGACTGTCGCCGTGGCGCGGACGCACCGTCGGCAGGGTCTCGGCTGGCGGCTGATGGACGCAGTTTTGCGCGAACTTCACGCACAGCGCGCCGAGGCGCTCTTCCTCGAGGTCGATGAGACCAACGCGCCGGCGATCGCGCTCTACCGGAGGCTGGGCTTCTTCGAGGTAGGCAAGCGTCCAGCCTATTACCAGACCGGTACCGGCAAGACCGGTGCGCTTGTCATGCGGCGCGATCTTCGCTAGCGCTGGCCCGATCCTTTTGAGCGGCCCGGTCCTTTTAGCGGATTGAGGTTGTGAGGCCTGGGGGCGGCGTGGCACGATGATTGGGAGGATCAGGCTCGTTGCGGCGCTCGGCTGGGTGGCAGCCGTGACGATCGTGCTCGTGCCCCTGCAGCTGTTCGCCATGAAGACGAGGCTGTGGAGCCAGTGGAGCCTTCCGCGGCTCTGGCACAAGTCGAACATCGGAGCGCTGGGTTTTCGCGTCCATCAGCAGGGCGAACTGACCGAAATGCGGCCGCTGGTCGTTGCCGCCAACCACGTCTCGTGGACTGACATTTCGGTTATCGGCTCGCGCTGCGACGTCTCGTTCATCGCCAAGGCCGAAATGGCACGCTGGCCTGTGCTGGGCTGGCTTGCGGGGCTGCAGCGCACGATCTTCATCGAGCGCGACCGCAAGCGGACGTCCGGCGCGCAGGCCAGCGAAATCGCCCGGCGTCTGGCCGATGGCGACGCCGTTGTGCTCTTCGCCGAGGGAACGACCGGCGACGGCAACATGGTGCTGCCCTTCAAGAGCACGCTGTTCGGCGCTGCCACCATGGCGATCTCCCAGGGGGCGGTGGACCAGGTCTATATCCAGCCGGTGACGATAGCCTACACCCGCCTGCATGGCATCCCGATGGGCCGCAGGCACCGTCCGATCGCTGCCTGGATCGGCGACGCCGAAATGGTGCCGCATGCGGTCGGCTTGCTGAAGGAGGGGGCGGTGGACGTCGAACTTCACTTCGGCGAGGCAATCGCGTTCCTGCCGGGCGACGACCGCAAGGCGGCGACGCGGCGCGCCGAGGCCGACGTGCGGGAGATGCTGTTGGCGGCACTCGCCAATCCGCGCGGTGGCGCGAAACGCGCCTGAGGCCAGAATCGTCTGTTTTTTGTCGCGGAAAGCCATTAGAAGCCGCCGCATGAACGTTGAAGGCATCGAAGTCGCGCAGCACGGCGGCAAGTTGGACGGCGAGCCGGCGCCGCCCGCCGCCAGAAAGGTCTTTGTCAAGACCTATGGCTGCCAGATGAACGTCTACGACAGTCAGCGCATGTCCGATGCGCTGGCTGCCGATGGCTATACCGGCACCGACCGGATCGAGGACGCCGACCTCGTGTTGCTCAACACATGCCACATCCGGGAAAAGGCCGCCGAGAAGGTCTATTCCGAACTCGGCCGCATCAGGGACCTCAAGGCGGAGCGGGCGGGCAGGGGCATGGAAACGCTGGTAGCCGTGGCAGGTTGCGTTGCCCAGGCGGAGGGAGCAGAGATCATTCGCCGGCAGTCGGCCGTCGACCTCGTGATCGGGCCGCAGACCTACCACCGGCTGCCGCAGGCGCTGAGCAGGGCGCGGCGCGGCGAGAAGGTCGTCGAGACCGAATACGCCATCGAGGACAAATTCGAACAGCTGCCTTCGCCGCGCCGCGCCGCGATCGTTGGTCGTGGCGTGACCGCCTTCCTCACCGTGCAGGAGGGCTGCGACAAGTTCTGCACCTTCTGCGTTGTGCCCTATACGCGCGGCTCGGAAGTGTCGCGTCCCGTGCAGCAGATCATCGGCGAGGCGGAAAAGCTCGCGGAAGCCGGCGTGCGCGAGGTGACGCTGCTCGGCCAGAATGTTAACGCGTGGCACGGCGAGGGACCCGACGGCAAGGAATGGGGTCTCGGGCGGCTACTGTTCAGGCTGGCGCGCATTCCCGGCATCGCGAGGCTCCGCTACACCACCAGCCATCCGCGCGACATGGATGACGAATTGATCGAGGCGCATCGCGACCTGGCCGAACTGATGCCCTATCTGCATCTGCCAGTGCAGGCAGGGTCGGACCGCATCCTCAAGGCGATGAACCGGCGCCACAAGGCGGCCGACTACGTCAGGCTGGTCGAGCGCATACGTTCCGTGCGGCCGGACATGGCGATGTCCGGCGACTTCATAGTTGGCTTTCCCGGCGAAACCGACGCCGATTTCGAGGACACGATGGAACTGGTGAGGACGGTGCGTTACGCGCAGGCCTATTCGTTCAAGTATTCGCCGCGTCCCGGAACGCCGGGCGCCGCGATGAACGATCACGTTGCGGAAGCGGTCAAGGACGACCGCCTGCAGCGGCTCCAGGCGTTGCTTGGCGACCAGTTGCGCGCATTCAACGCCGGGATGGCCGGCAAGACCATGGACCTCCTCATCGAGAAGCCAGGACGCCGGCCCGGCCAGCGCGTTGGGAGATCTCCCTGGCTCCAGCCGGTGATTGTTGATGAAACGGTCGGCGAAATCGGTGACATTGTCAGTGTGCGAATCACAGGGACAGGCAATAGTCTGTTCGCAGAGCCGGTCTGAATGGTCGATGACCTGGCCAACGAGGAGAGACGATTGAGCGCCACCAAGCTTGAGAAGTCGCCCGCCAATCTGGCATCCGGGGCTTCCGATATGGCGCACATCGTCCTCACCTTCGACAACAACCGCCTGGCAAGCGCGCTCTACGGCCAGTTCGACGAGAACCTTGCCCGGCTTGAACAAAAGCTCAGCGTCGACATCCGCTCGCGCGGCAACCAGCTCACGATCAAGGGATCCTCCTCCGCCGCCGAACAGGCGCGCCGGGCGCTCGATAATCTCTACGGCATCCTGCAGAAGGGCGCCGACATCGGCCAGTCGGACGTCGACGGCGCCGTGCGGATGGCGATCGCGGCCGACGACCAGCTCACGCTGCCGACACTGGAGCGCAAGGGCAAGGTGTCCGCGGCGCAGATTTCCACGCGCAAGAAGACGATCTATGCCCGCTCATTGAACCAGGACGCCTATATGCGTGCCCTGGAGCGGGCCGAACTGGTGTTCGGCATCGGTCCGGCGGGCACCGGCAAGACCTATCTCGCGGTGGCGCACGCAGCCATGCTGCTGGAGCGCGGCATGGTCGAGCGCATCGTGCTCTCGCGGCCGGCCGTCGAGGCCGGCGAGCGGCTTGGCTTCCTGCCGGGCGACATGAAGGAGAAGGTCGACCCCTATCTTCGCCCGCTCTACGATGCGCTCTACGACATGATGCCGGCCGACAAGGTTGAGCGGGCGATAGCCGCCGAGGTGATCGAGATCGCGCCGCTTGCCTTCATGCGCGGCCGCACGCTGGCCCACTGCGCCGTCATCCTCGACGAGGCGCAAAACACTACGCCCATGCAGATGAAGATGTTCCTGACCCGTCTCGGCGAAGGGTCGCGCATGATCGTCACCGGCGACCCGACGCAGATCGATCTGCCGTCGAACACCAAGTCGGGCCTCGTCGAAGCGCTGCGCATCCTGGACGGCGTTGCGGGCGCGGTAACGGTGCGCTTCAACGATACCGACGTCGTCAGGCATCCGATGGTCGCCGAGATCGTCAGGGCCTACGACCGCGACGCCAAGCTTTCGCGCGGGCTGGGTGCCGGCGAGGACTGAGCCGGTCGTCATGGCGTCCGCGCGCAAGCCGCCGATTTCGATCGACCTGACGGTCGAGGCGGGTGAGTGGCCTGCCCGGCGCAGCCTCCGCGCCCTCGTGCAGAAAGCGGTCGAAGCAGCGCTCGTCGAGGTGGGCGCGGCAACCGACGCGCCTTGCGAACTGGGCGTCGTCTTTACGGACGATGCCCATATCCGGGCGCTGAATGCCGCCTGGCGCGCCAAGGACAAGCCGACCAACGTGCTGTCGTTTCCGGCGTTCAAGCTTTCGCCCGGAGACACGCTGCCGCCGCTGCTCGGCGACATCGTGCTGGCCGCCCAAACGGTTTCGCGCGAGGCCGAACTGGAAGGCAAGCCGCTCGGCCACCATATCAGCCATCTCGTGATTCACGGATTGTTGCATCTGCTCGGCCACGATCACGAGGAAGAGGGCGAGGCGGACAGGATGGAGGCGCTGGAACGGACCGCGCTTGCAAGACTTGCCATTCCCGATCCCTACGCGTAACAGGAATGGAAACCAACCAGACGACGATGAACGACACTCCAGAGTCTTCCGCACGCCCCGAAACAGGCGGTGCGAACGCCGAAAAGACGGAAGAGGGGCCGAGTTCGACTCCCGCACAGCCCGTTGCCTCGGCCATGACGGCCGATGCCGCCGCCCCGCGCTCAACATTTCTCGACCGCCTCGCAAGCCTGTTCAGGCAAAAGAATGGCTCAAGTCTGCGCGAGGAAATCGCCGACGCCCTCGCCGAAACCGAGGCCGGCCCGGCGTCCTTCTCGCCCAACGAGCGGGCCATGCTCCACAATATCCTGCGCCTGCGTGAGGTCCGCGTCGAAGACGTCATGATCCCGCGCGCCGACATCGAGGCGGTAGAAATCAACATCACCCTCGGCGCCTTGCTCAACATCTTCGAGCAGTCCGGCCATTCGCGGATGCCGGTCTATTCCGAGACGCTCGACGATCCCAGAGGCATGGTCCATATCCGCGACGTCCTGGCGCACATTACGAAACTCGCCCGCGCCAAGAAGTCCAGGGGCGCCCGCAAGACCGTTGTGCCGGCCCTCGATTTTGCCAACGTCGACCTGACCAGGACGATCGGCGACCTCGGCCTCATGCGAACGGTGCTTTTCGTGCCGCCGTCCATGCTGGCCTCCGACTTGATGGGCCGCATGCAGGCGAGCCGCACGCAGATGGCGCTTGTGATCGATGAATATGGCGGTACCGACGGGTTGGTCTCGCTCGAGGACATTGTCGAGATGGTGGTCGGCGACATCGAGGACGAGCACGACGACGAGCAGCCGTTGATCACGCAGGCCGGCGATGGCGTCTATATCGTCGACGGCAAGGGCGAGATCGACGAGGTCGCAAAGCTTATCGGCGACGACTTCAAGGCGGGCGACCACGGCGAGTATGTCGACACGATCGGCGGGATGATCTTCAACACGCTGGGCCGCGTGCCGGTGCGCGGCGAGGTCGTCAAACCGGTTCCGGGCTTCGAGTTCCACGTGCTCGACGCCGATCCGCGGCGCGTCAAGCGGGTTCGCATCGTCGACATCGGCAAGGCCGAGCGCCGGCGCCGTGCGTCGCGCGTCGAACAGCCCTCCTGACGGCGGTTCATTCCAGTCGAGAAACGCTCTAACCTGACGCCGGTGATTCTCTGGTTGCGCGGCCCGTTTGTCGCGACGATCACGGCGAAGCTCTAATTGGGACGGAACCGCGCATGGAGCGCCTGGCGGGGCGGATAATTCTGCTTTGGGGCTGGCGCAGGCTGGCTCTCGCCTTCGTTGCCGGCGCCTTGCTGGTGTTGACGCAGGCCCCCTACGACTTCTTCGCCGCCGGGTTTGTCGCATTTCCCGTGCTCGTCTGGCTGATCGACGGACTGCCGGGGGAATCGGCCGCCAATCCGCTCAAACGCCTCAAGCCCGCCTTCGCCATAGGATGGTGGTTCGGCTTCGGCTATTTTCTGGCCGGGCTGTGGTGGATCGGCGGCGCGGTGCTGGTGGAGGCCGACAGCTTCGCCTGGGCGTTGCCCTTCGCCGTTCTCGGCGTTCCGCTCGTCTTGGCCTTCTTCTACGGCTTTGCGACGGCCGTGGCGCGCTTGCTCTGGACTGACGGGGTCGCCCGGATCGCGGCGCTGGCTTTCGGCTTCGGTCTTGCCGAATGGCTGCGCGGCTTCCTTCTGACAGGGTTTCCTTGGAATCCGGTCGGGATGGGCGCGATGCCCACGCCGCTGCTGATGCAGAGCGTGTCCGTCACCAGCATGATCGGCATGAATGCGCTTGCGGTGTTCGTCTTCGCGATGCCGGCGCTGCTCGCGGCGCGTCGCGGCCGCCGTGCCGGACTGATCCTTGCCGTGGTCCTGGTCGCCGCCCATGTCGCGTTCGGCTATGCCCGGCTGAATGCGCCGCCTGCGGCATCCTCCACGAAACTCGCCGTGCGGATCGTCCAGCCGTCGATAGATCTGTCCGAGAAATGGGACGAAAGCGTCCGCGACCGCGTCTTCAAGACGACGATGGATCTGTCCGCCCGTCCGCCCCAGGCCGGAGCCCATCAACCTCAGTTGATCCTCTGGCCGGAAACGTCGGTGCCGTTCTTCTTCACCGAGCGGCCCGATGCGCTAGCCGCCATCGGCGAGATGCTGAAACCGGGACAGATGCTGGTCGTAGGCGCGGTCCGGGAGGAAGCAGCGGCGGGCGCCACGCCGCTCTATTACAATTCGGTGGTCGCCATCGATGGTTCGGGCGCGATCGCGGATGCTGTGGATAAGGTGCACCTTGTACCGTTCGGCGAATACATTCCCTTCGCCGGGCTCGCGTCACGCCTCGGCATTGGACAATTGGTCGCGGGTCCGATGAATTTCATTCCCGGCAGCCAGCGACACCCGCTGGTCCTGCCGGGCGGCGTCAAGGCTTCCGCATTTGTCTGCTACGAAATAATTTTTCCTGAGCTTATACAGGTTGACGTTGCGTCAACCGGTATTATTGTCAATCTCACGAATGATGCATGGTTCGGGGAAACGCCGGGTCCATACCAGCATTTCCGGCAGGCGCAGGTGCGGGCGGTCGAAAATGGCTTGCCTCTTGTGCGTGCGGCCAACAACGGCATTTCGGGCGCAATCGATGCGCGGGGAAGGGTTTTGGACGGGCTCGCGCTCAATGTCAGGGACAGCCTAGACGTCGAGATCGATGTTCCCGATCCGCATGCCGCGCTTGTTCCGCAGCGTCAGCTTGTGGGCTTTGCGATCGTCGCGGTTTTCGCCGCATTCGCGTTCGCAGGATTGCTGTTCCGCCGGTTCAGGGCGAATTGACAGGACGTATATTAGAAACTCATAGTGGATCACCTGTTCGGGGGGTTGCGGCACTTGCGGCGTTGGGGCTGTGGGGGCTGCGGAAAAACCAAAAGCAAATCGAAAAGCCGGCGGCGACCGGCGAGGACAAAATGATAAATAAGGACAACAAGAAGAAGCCGAATCCGACTGATTTGCATGTTGGAAGCAGGATAAGGCTTCGCCGCAACATGCTGGGCATGAGCCAGGAGAAGCTGGGCGAAAACCTCGGCATCACCTTCCAGCAGATTCAGAAATACGAGAAGGGCACCAATCGCGTCGGCGCCAGCCGGCTGCAGGCGATCGCGACGATCCTCGGCGTCCCGCCCGCGTTCTTTTTCGAAGATCTGCCCGGCGACAAGACGGGTGCGTCCGCGGGGTTTGCCGAGGATGCATCGACGATGTCCGCGCTCGATTTCGTGACCAGCGCCGAAGGTCTCCAGCTCAACCGCGCCTTCGTCAGGGTGTCCGATCCAAAGGTGCGCCGCCGCATTATCGATCTCGTGAAGAGCCTCGCGGGAGACGGCGCGGACTGAAACGTCCAGGGCCGCGTTCCAGACAGTGCCTTCCGCCGGCAAAACAGTTCCTTCCGCGGGGCCCCATATGGTCAAACCCTGCTTGACGAGTGAGGGCGTGCATCGCTAACACCAAGCCGCCCGAAGTCGGCCTTTTGCCGGCCGGCCGTTCAACAGGGGACATCCGTGACGCGGCAGAATTATCTCTTCACCTCGGAATCGGTGTCCGAGGGCCATCCCGACAAGGTCTGTGACCGCATCTCGGACGAAATCGTCGATCTGGTGTATCGCGAGGTGAAGAAAGTCACGCCGGCTGACGCCAGACGCTACAAGGACGTCGCGGTGTCGGACCCGTGGATGGTTCGCGTTGCCTGCGAAACGCTGGCAACCACCAATCGCGTCGTCATAGCCGGCGAGGTGCGCGTCCCTCACACCCTGCTGAAGAAGGACAAGGACGGTAACGTCCTGATCGATGCCGCCAATCATCCGGTGATCAACCCTTCGAAATTCAAGTCGGTCGCGCGCAAGGCGATCCGCGCCATCGGCTACGAGCAGAGCGGCTTCCATTGGAAGAAGGCCCGGATCGACGTGCTGCTGCACGGCCAGTCGCCCGACATCGGACAGGGCGTCGACAATGCCGCCGACCGCCAGGGCGAGGAGGGCGCGGGCGACCAGGGAATCATGTTCGGCTACGCCTGCCGCGAGACTCCCGACCTCATGCCGGCGCCGATCTACTATAGCCACAAGATTCTGGAATTGCTGTCGGCCGCGCGTCACGCAGGCCAGGGCGACGCCGGCAAGCTTGGCCCGGACGCCAAGAGCCAGGTCACGGTCAGGTATGTCGACGGCAAGGCGGCGGAAGCCACCTCGATCGTGCTGTCGACCCAGCACATGGACGCCAGCTGGGATTCCAAGAAGGTTCGCAAGGTGGTCGAGCCCTATATCCGCGAGGCGCTAGGCGACCTCAAGATCGCCAAGAACTGCAACTGGTACATCAATCCGACGGGCAAGTTCGTCGTCGGTGGGCCTGACGGCGACGCCGGCCTCACCGGCCGCAAGATCATCGTCGACACCTATGGCGGCGCGGCTCCGCACGGCGGCGGCGCGTTTTCGGGCAAGGACACCACCAAGGTCGATCGCTCTGCGGCTTACGCGGCGCGCTATCTCGCGAAGAATGTCGTGGCTGCCAAGCTTGCCGACCGCTGCACCATCCAGCTCTCCTACGCCATTGGCGTCGCACAGCCGCTGTCGGTCTATGTCGATCTGCACGGCACCGGCAAGGTTGACGAGGCCAAGCTCGAGGAGGCGCTGCGCGAGGTTATGGATC
>JAPLOZ010000051.1 GCA_026400435.1 Hyphomicrobiales bacterium
TTGACGCGCGGCATGTAGATCTGCCCCGACTGTACCTCCGAGGTATGCTGGATCTCGAAGCGTGGCAGAAGTCCGAGTTGCACGGCTTGGCGCGTCAGCGAATAAGCCCCGGAAATGACCGCCTGGCTGGCGATGACGGTAGCGGCGGTAGCGAGCCCTACCATGGGCAGCAGCGCCCAGTGCGGGAGCATCTCGAAGAAGGGATTCTGCGGCGTGCCGGAGTGCGCAAGAACGAAGGCGCCTTGGCCGAAATAGTTGAGCAACAGGCAGGGAAACACGATCGCAACCCAGGCCAGCACGATCGGCTTGCGGCCGAAATGTCCAAGATCGACGTAGAGCGCCTCGGCGCCTGTCACCGCCAGGAACACCGCGCCAATGGTGACGAAGGCGACGTTTGGCTGCCCGAAGAGGTAGGCGGCGGCATAATAGGGGTTTACCGCAAGGAGCACCGTCGGATCGTCGAAGATGTGCGACAGGCCGGCGACGCCGATGGCAAGGAACCAGACGGCGGTTATCGGGCCGAACACGATGGCGACGCTGCCGGTGCCAAAGCGCTGGACAGCGAACAGCATCGCCAGAATGACAAGCGTGATCGGTACTACATAAGGGTCAAGCGCCGGCGTCGCGACCTTGAGGCCTTCAACCGCCGACAGCACCGAAATCGCCGGCGTGATGATGGCGTCGCCGAAGAACAGAGCCGCGCCGCAGACGCCGGTGATAAGGATGGCGGTGCTGGCGCGCGGATAGGCGCGGCGGGCAAGCGCCATGAGCGATAGCGTGCCACCCTCGCCCTGGTTGTCGGCACGCAGCACGAAGACCACGTATTTGATGGTGACGATGATGGTCAGCGCCCAGACGATGAGCGACAGCACACCGAGTATCTCCAGCCGCACGGCGGGCGCATCCCCTGACGCTGCGTGCAGCGCCTCGCGGAAGGCGTAGATCGGGCTGGTGCCGATGTCCCCATAGACAACGCCAAGAGCGCCAAGCATCAGAACCCCGGTTCTGGCCGGTCGGGCCGCCCCGTGTCCTGTATGGCCGACAGCTTTCATGTCGCTATCGGCTGGTGTCTGGCCCATCAATGCTACTCCGACGAAGCGCGCGCGGCTCTACACGACCGGCCCGTCTTTGGCAAATTCTGCATTGCATTAGCTGCCTTTCACCACGCGCGCAAATTAGCGCTGCGCAAATATTCCGGTCGTAGCGTTTGAAGCCGCCCCGCCCGACCCGCGCAACTCACCGCACCACCGTCAGCCGCTCCGCCGCGCGGGTGATCGCGGTATAGAGCCAGCGCTGGCGCGTCTCCTTGAACGCAAAGCTCTCGTCGAACAGCACGAGCTCGTTCCACTGCGATCCCTGCGCCTTGTGAACGGTCAGCGCATAGCCGTAGTCAAAGTCGTCAAAACGCTTCTTCTGCTGCCATGGAATATCTTCGTCGGGATCGTCGAAGGCCGCTTTCAGGAGCTTGATCTTGGCGACGCCCCGGTCGGGATCGTCCTCCTCGGGAGATACCAGCAGGTTGATGCCCGGCTTCACCGTTTCGCGCGACGACGTCATGACCTTCCACAGCGAACCATTGAGCAGGCCCTTGGCCGGATCGTTCCTGAGACAGACCAGCTTGTCGCCGGCTTGCGGATAGCTGGCCGAGAAGCCCTTCAGTTCGCGCAGACGGGCATTGTATCTGCGGCGCGTGCGGTTGGTGCCGACCAACACCTGATCGGCCTTGAGCACCAGTTCCTGCGTCACGTCTTCCTTGCCTATCACCCGCGCCGTGCCGTAGTCCCCGCGCATGAATTCGCGGCCTTCGCGCACATCGAGCGCGAGACGGATGATAGGGTTGTCGCGCGCCTGGCGGTGGATCTCGGTCAACAGGACATCGGGCTCGTGCTCGGTGAAGAAACCGCCGCCGGAAATCGGCGGCAGCTGTGCCGGATCGCCAAGCACGAGGATCGGCGTGCCGAAGCTCAGGAGGTCCTTGCCGAGTTGCTCGTCGACCATCGAGCATTCGTCGACGATGATCAGTTTGGCGCGCGCCACCGGGCTCTGCCTGTTGAGCGAAAAGGTCGGCGACATCGACGTCTTGCCGGTGGCCTCGTCGGCTACGGCCTCCTCGCCGCGCGGACGGTAAATCAGCGAATGGATGGTGCGCGCATTGCCAGCGCCCTTGGAGCGCAGAACCTGCGCCGCCTTGCCGGTGAAGGCGGCAAACTGGACCTGTCCGTCGACATGCTCCGCGAAATACCGCGCAAGCGTGGTCTTGCCTGTTCCGGCATAGCCAAACAGACGGAAAATCTGCGGCCGGCCCGCCTTGAGCCAGCGCGCCACGGCCGAGAGCGCGTTATCCTGCTGTGGGGAGAATTCCATATACCTGACTGGCAGGATTCGGGTTTACGGGGCAAGGCGTCGGGTTACTCGGTCGCACCTCAAGAACAAAAAGTGAACACGTATTGCTCGCGCAAGTCAAGCGCTCTACGGTCCACACACTGCCGATAGCATCAGGCATCTGCCGGGAATCGCCATGCCGAAAGCGCGTTTGCCATCGCTCACTCCGGAACTCGTCGCGTTCTGCGAGCGCGGTGTCGCCGACTGCGGCCCCGATCCGCGCCACATACGGCTGACCGATGCAGAAGTGTCGGACAAGGCGGCGGAACTTGACCGCGCTTGCGGCGATGGCCCCCTATGGCTGTTCGCCTACGGCTCGTTGATCTGGAAGCCGGAGTTCGAGGCAATCGAGACACGGCGCGCGACCGTGCATGGCTGGCACCGCTCCTTCAGCATGGAGTTGCCGCGCTGGCGCGGTTCGCCAGAGCAGCCGGGCCAGATGATGGTGATCGAGCGCGGCGGAACATGCCTCGGCGTCGCCTTGCGCCTGCCCGAAACAGACCGGCCGGAACAACTCTTCCGCATGCTCTACCGCGAGGCGGAATATCAGGGCGACCTCGACAACACACGCTGGCTCAACGCCGAAACGGCGCATGGCCGCATCCGCGCGCTCGCCTTCTGGGCCGCTCCGACGCCATGCTTTCCGTTCCTTAAGCTGTCGCCCGAGGAAACCGCGCGCCGGATTGCCCGAGCGTGCGGGCATCTTGGCTCAAACGCGGCCTATCTCTCCAATACCGTCGCGAAACTTGAAGAGTTTGGCATTCGCGACCGCAATCTCTGGCATCTCGAAAAGCTTGTGGCGGAAGAGATCCGGCGCCTGATGGACAGCGAAGCGCCGCCAACCGCCACCCAGTGAGTCCCCGAACGCGCCGACGCATCCG
>JAPLOZ010000069.1 GCA_026400435.1 Hyphomicrobiales bacterium
CGCGGACCCTATGTCAAGCCTCCAGGAGGGTCAATCGCGCCTGCGCCACGGGACAGCGCTGATGGAACGGGCAGGAAGATGAATTTGACCGAGAACGCGGGATGGACCCCGCTACCGCATGCCGACGAGGATCTGGAGCGCGCCAAGAGCGTTCCGGAAACGCCGCAGACTACCGCGCCGACCTACCGGCTCGCCTGGAACGACGAAGAGTTCATGACGCGGCGCGAGCTGCGGCCGGTTCGGCTTCAGCTCGAACTGATGAAAACCGAGATGACGCTGGCCGAGCGCGGCATTCGCTCGACCGTGGTCCTGTTCGGGGGCGCCCGCCTGCCGGAACCCGGTGGACCTGCCTGGGCTGCCAAGAACGACATCCAGAAGCGCAACCTCGAGGCCAACAGCCGCTACTACGAGGAGGCGCGCTCCTTCGCACGGATATGCTCGCAGCATTCGGCCGCGTCATACTACCGCGAATTCGTGATCGTGACCGGCGGCGGGCCGGGCGTCATGGAGGCCGGCAATCGCGGCGCGCATGACGTCGGCGCGCCGTCCATCGGACTGAACATCGTCCTGCCGCACGAGCAGGCGCCCAACCCCTATGTCACCCCGGACCTGTGCTTCAACTTCCACTATTTCGCGATCCGCAAGATGCACTTCATCATGCGCGCCAAGGCCGTTGCGGTGTTTCCCGGCGGTTTCGGCACCATGGACGAGTTCTTCGAGACGCTGACGCTGATCCAGACGGGGCGGATGGAGCGCGTGCCCATCATCCTGTTCGGCGAGGAATTCTGGCGTCGCGCCATCGATCTCGACTATCTCGCCGAGCAGGGCACCATCTCGCCGGGAGACCAGGACATCATCGACTATGTCGATTCGGCGGACGCCGCCTGGGCAATCATCCAGCGCTTCTACAGTCTCTGACGTTTTTCGGGCCGGACGGGAACGACCCTGCCTCCTGGCGGTTTGTATACGCCGAGGAGAATTGCCACATGTCCCGCAAGCCCACCGCCGAGCAGCTGACGCAGCCAGCACCCGAGACCGACGATCTCATGGAGCGCATCGAGCGGCTGGAGCAACGGCTTGACCACAGCATCCTTGGCGATGACGGTGTTGCGGAACTCGACAAGGGCATCGACAAGAGCGGCGCGGGTGACCCCCTGCAGCGGGCTGTGCAGCGCTCGAACGTCAAGCGCGGTAGCCGCAAAGCCTGACTAACGCGGCTGCGCGGCGTCGAGCGGCCGCGGCCGATGCACCAGCGTCACCAGCACGAACGAGATGATCATCAAAAGGTACCAGGCGCCGAGCTTGTGGATCGACACCGGCGTCCAGGCGTCGTCCTGGGCCGGGTAGAGCCACGCCCGCGACCATGTGCCGGCGTTTTCCGCGAACCAGATGAACAGCGCCACCAGCAGGAAGCCGACCAGCAGCGGCATGCGATGGCGAAAGCGGAAGACGCGGTAGTGGACCGTGGTCCGCAGGAACAGCAGCGCCGTCGCCGCGAACAGCACATAACGCATGTCCGGCACGAAGTGGTGCGCGAAGAAGTTGCCGTAGATTGTCGCCGCTAGCACCACCGTCGCCCATAGCGGCGGGTAACCTGTGTAGCGCATGTCGAAAATGCGCGTTATTCGGGCGATGTAGGAGCCTACCGCGGCATACATGAAGCCCGAAAACAGGGGTACGCCGCCGATGTGGAAGAAGCTTTGCTCGGGATAGACCCATGATCCCGCCGAGGTCTTGAATATTTCCATTGCGGTCCCGACCAGATGGAAGATCAGGATGACCTTGGCTTCGTCAAGCGTCTCCAGTCTGAAGACCAGCATGGACACCTGGATCGCCAGCGCGGCGAGGAATAGAAAATCGTAGCGCCCGATGCCAAGGGAATCGGGCGGAAAATACTTCGTGGCGATGATGAGAAACAGCATCGCGCCGCCGAACAGGCAGGCCCACGCCTGTTTCAGGCCGAACACCAGGAACTCGACGAGTGCGCCGGACAAACCATGCGCGGGCAGATGGTCCAGCACGCCATGGGCGGCGTGGTCGATACGCTCCTCGAGCGATGTGAAACGCTTCAAGCGGGCGCCTGGACGATCGCTCCGAGGAATGCGCCGAGATCGTCGGTGACGAAATCGACGTCGTCCTCGAAGTCCTGGTCTCGCTCCCATATCTCGGAGAAGGTCGGTTCGAAGTTTCGCGGCACGATCAGCACGGTCGTCATGCCCAGCGATTTCGGCACCGCGAGATTGCGCGCCAGGTCCTCGAACATCACCGCGTTCGGCCCGGTCACCGCATGGATTTCCGCGAAACGCTCATAGGTCTGGCGCGCTGGCTTCGGCGTCAGGCCGGCGGCGACGATGTCGAAGATGTCGTCGAAATGGTCGAGCACGCCGAGCTGCCGCGCGGCGCGTTCGGCGTGGTTGCGGTTGCCGTTCGTGAAGATGAACTTGCGTCCCGGCAGTTGGCGGATGGCTGCGCCGAGGACCGGATCGGGCACCAGCCACGAATAGTCGATGTCATGCACCTTCTGCAGGAAGTCGTCCGAGTCTATTCCGTGCCGCTGCATCAGGCCCGCGAGCGTGGTGCCGTATTCCCGATACAGATCCTTCTGCAGCCTGCGCGCGTCCTCGCGCGACAGGCTAAGCAGTTCCGCCACGTAGGAGGTCATCCGCGTGTCGATCTGCGAGAACAGATTCGATTGGTGCGGATAGAGCGTGTTGTCGAGGTCGAACACCCAGTCGGTGACATGGGAGAAGCGCTCGGGGGCGTGCAGTTCGGTCATCTTGGCCTTATGTCATGAATCGCCCGCCACAGGGACCGACGAAAGCAGCATTTTTGTGTGCAAAAACGTGGTAAATCCGGGATCGCATAAGATTTTAACCACGCCCGAAAGCCGGCGTTCACGCGCAGCCTGTCATTGACCTCGCGGTCGAGGAAAGCTGCATGAACCGAATCTTCCTGAAATCCGCTGCCGTCGCTTTCTCGTCCGTCTTGGCGTCCATCGCAATCGCCTTCATTGTGGCCAAGGCCCTCGGCGGCTCGGTCGACGGCAATGCCTGGGTCATGCTCACTGTTTGCCCGCTGGCGATAGCCTGGCCGGCCAGCGCCTATACATTCTGGCAGGGCGCAAAGCTGAAGCGCGCCCATGCGGAACTGGAGCGCGCACACGCCGAACTCGCCGCAGCGCACAGCAATCTGGAGGAAAAGTCGCGGCGCGATCCCATGACCGGCATGCTTAACCGCGAGACCTTCTTCGCCTCGCTGGACAGGTCGCGCCGCAGGTCGGATCGCGGAGCGCTGCTCATCATCGACGCCGACCACTTCAAGAAGATCAACGACAGCTTCGGCCACCTCACCGGCGACAAGGCTCTGCTCGAGATAGCCGAGGCGATCGCGCGCGCGGTGCGTTCGGGCGATGTGCTGGGCCGCATCGGCGGCGAGGAGTTTGGCGCCTATCTCATCGGCGCGAGCGGCGAGGAAGCGATTCATGTTGCGGAGCGTGTCCGCCGCGAGGTTGAACTGATCCGCTTCCAGCCGCTCGACGAACGCGTCGTGCCGCTGACCGTATCGATCGGCGGCACCAGTTGCATGACAGACGCCAACGTGTCGGATCTGATGCGCGCCGCGGACAAGCGTCTCTACGAGGCCAAGAATGGCGGTCGCAATCTGGCGATCTTCGATGAAGGCGTTTCAGCCGCCGCATGACCCGTCGACAGCCGGATCAGTAGGCGTAGATGGTCTGCGGTCCTTCGAAACCCTTGAAAGCGACCTCGCCCACCACCCTCGGCGGCATGCACAGGTGCTCTGCCGTGACTGCCGATGCGACCCGCGTCAGGTCGAGGTCGGATGCCGCCGCGAGAAGCCGCGCCGCGTAGTTCACCGGCTGGCCGATGGCGGTGAAGTCGAGCCGGTTTGCGCCGCCTATGTTGCCGTAGTGGAAGCGGCCGGCATGGATTGCCGAGCGGAAGCCGACCAGCCCGCCTATCGCAGCCGCGGCAAGCTTGGTTTCGGCTTCGCGCACAGTCTCGCTGGCGGCTTTGACCGCTTGGGCGAGCGTCACCTTGCGGCCATGCGGGAAGATCGCGAAGAACCCGTCGCCGAGGAACTTCAGGATTTCGCCGCCGTGGGCTTCCACCGGCGGCACCATGATGTCGAAGGCATCGTTGAGAAGCGTTACCAGTTCTGGACCGGTGCGTGTGTTGGACAGCGTCGCAAACCCGATCAGGTCGGTGAACAGGATTGCTGCGTCGATCTCCTCGCCGTCACCGCGATGGATGCGCCCTTGCAGGATCTGTTCGCCGCTGTTGCGGCCGACATAGGCGGATATGATCGACGCCGCGTTCAGCCGCAGGAGATAGGCTTCGACCAGCCGCGCAAGAGGCCGCCTCACGCGCTCGAACACGGTGATCGCGTCGTCGCTCCAGCCGCCCTCGTGCCGGGTCGACCAAGTCGCGGCATGGGTTTCCCCGGTCGTGAAGACCAGCGGCTGCGCCACGTAGTCCGTAAACCCCTCGGCGACCAGTTCGCCGAGGATGGGATAGTCCGAGATCATGGCTGGATTGGTCAGCCGGCGGCGGATCGTCACCTGCTTTGAGGTCACCGTCGGCAGCGGGTTCCTGACATACTCGTCGCGCGAATAGAGGTCGATGCCGCCCTCGGTCATCTTCATTCCGTCTTCCGGCGTCCACAGGAAGCGGCGTCCGGCGACATTGGGATGCAGTGTCGCCACGAAGATCGCGAAGCGGCCGATAGGCAATCCCGCGCCGACCAGACGCCGCCCGACACCCTCGATCAGTTGTCGGGCATTGCCGCCTGGCCGTGCGCCGTCGTTCATCCAGTCGACCAGTTCGTCGATGGCGGTGCTATCGATCATGCGAATTCCCGAATTGCGCCTGCGGCCGAACCCTAACATGCCGACACGATCCGGGAAGCGGCCTTCACGCCGCCTTGTCGCGTATCTGGTAGTCCTTGATGGCGGCGAAACGGATCTGCTTCCAGCGCTCGGCCTCGTAGTTCAGCCCAAACTCGTGTTGCGCGAGGAACACCGGGTCGCCGTCGAGGTCGCGGGCGATGTCGCCACGATGCGCTTCGATGAACCGCTCCACCTCAAGCTTGCTGTCGGCCGTGATCCAGCGGCATACCGAGAAGCGTGCCATCTCGAAATCGACCGGCAGCGCATATTCGAAGTTCAGCCGCTCCTTGAGAACGTCGAGCTGCAGCGCGCCGACCACGCCGACGATTGCCGGCGATCCGTCCTCCGGCTGGAAAAGCTGCACCACGCCTTCCTCGGCCATCTGCTGCAGCGCTTCCTTGAGCTTCTTTGCCTTCATCGCGTCGCCCAGCCGGACGCGCCTCAAGATCTCCGGCGCGAAGTTGGGCACGCCCCTGAACAGGATGTCCTCGCCCTCGGTCAGCGTGTCGCCAATCCTGAGTGTGCCATGGTTGGGGATGCCGACCACATCGCCGGCGAAGGCTTCGTCGGCGGTGATTCGCGAGCGCGCGAAGAAGAACTGCGGCGCCGACAGGCTCATCGGCTTGCCGGTGCGCACCAGCTTGGCTTTCATGCCCCGCTCAAGCGTGCCCGAGCAGACCCGCACGAACGCGATGCGGTCGCGGTGATTGGGGTCCATGTTGGCCTGTATCTTGAACACGAAGCTCGTCATCTTCGGCTCGGTCGCATGCACGAGGCGCGTGTCGGCCTCCTGGTCGCGGGGCGGCGGCGCGTAAGCGCCCAGACCCTCGATCAGGTCCCGCACGCCGAAATTCCTCAGCGCCGAACCGAAATAGACCGGCGTCAGGTGGCCCTCGCGAAAGGCTGTCATGTCGAACGGCCTGCAGGCTTCGCGCGCCAGTTCCAGTTCCTCGATCAGCGCCGCGCGCTCGTTTTCGGGCAGCAGCCCCGCCACGCGCTCCGAGTCAGGCCCGTTGACGCGAGTCCGCTCGGCCTCGGCATCGCCGCGCCGCACCGCGTTCTGCGCCAGGTGATAGGTGCCCGAGAAGGTCTTGCCCTGCCCGATGGGCCAGGTGATCGGCGCGGTGTCGAGCGCCAGCTTCTGCTCGATCTCGTCAAGAATCTCGTAGGTGTTGCGCGCCTCGCGGTCCATCTTGTTGACGAAGGTAACGATCGGAATGTCGCGCAGCCGGCACACCTCGAACAGTTTGAGCGTGCGGGGCTCGATGCCCTTGGCCGCGTCGATGACCATGACCGCCGAATCAACCGCCGAAAGGGTGCGATAGGTATCGTCGGCGAAGTCTTCGTGGCCGGGCGTGTCGAGCAGGTTGAAGACGTTGTCGCCATATTCGAACGTCATCACCGAGGTAACCACCGAGATGCCGCGCTCGCGCTCGATCTTCATCCAGTCGGAGCGCGTGTTCATGCGGTCCTTCTTGGCCTTGACCTCGCCGGCAAGCTGGATGGCGCCGCCGAAGAGCAGCAGCTTTTCGGTCAGCGTCGTCTTGCCGGCGTCGGGATGGGCAATGATCGCAAAGGTGCGGCGGCGCGCCACCGCCTGCTTCAGGTCTTCGGACATTTCAGGGTTTCCGTTGGTGGCCGGCTATATAGCCACCCCGGCAGGCCATGTCGAGAAAGCCGGGGAATACTGTCCCCGAAGCGCCTCTGTCAGGCAATCGCCGGCCGGAACCGCGCTACCGAAAAAATTCCAAGCACGATGAAGACCACAAGCAGGACGCCCTGCGTGATCGCAAACGGCGGTTCCGAACCGGTCGGCGCATAGACGTTCAGCGACGGAACCTTGAGGAACGATTGCACCACGAGAACGAAGGAGTTGAGATAGAGCGAGAGGACCGCTCCCCCCGCGTAGATCCACCGCCAGGAACCCTGCAGTCGGTACATGTAGCGGGCGGCGATGGTGACCAGCAGGATGATCGTCGACACGATGCCGACGCCGATCGCCGGGGTAAATCCGTTGAAGGGAAACAGGAAACCGCCGAGCGTGGTGGCGAGCGTGGTCGCCAGGAAGATCACCGTCATGATGCTGAGCCTGTTTCCGGCGAGCAGCCCGCCGACGACCACAAGGCCAGCCGCGATTCCAATCACGCTCAGGAGCACATGCAGGATGGTGTAGGCGGTAAGCGTCATTCCCAATACCATAGCGTGCTCCTTCAGACCATGCGGACACGGAACGACGGAAGCGCACGCTTGTAAATGGGGGGACGCGACGATTTTTTCCGGCGACCGCCCGTCAGCGGGAAGTCGCGTGGCGATGAGACGGTTGCGCGCGCTTGGTAGTGCGTTCGTAGAGCTCGCGCACGATGCTGCTTGCCGTGGATTCGCACAGGAACGGCAGGAATGCGTGCACCAGCGCCGCGCCGCCGGCCAGGAAGAGCCGCGACGCGAACCAGCCGGCAAACGCCATGTGGCCGAAATAGGTTTCGTCAACCGAAGCCGGATGGTCGGTGAACAGTTTTGTCAGGCGAGCGGACATCGGCTTTCTCCCTCGGTCAGTTGAAGCACAATGCCCCTTTCGGGCGCAGATTTTGTCCCAAATCATGATTGCAATATCTGCAATCATGGGACATTCATCCCAACATGGCCTCAGAAATAGACAGTCTCGATCGAAAGATCCTCGCAGAACTGCAGCGCGACGCCACTTTGTCGGTCGACCAGCTGTCGGCGCGGATCAGTCTGTCGCGCAATGCCTGCTGGCGCCGTCTCAAGCGGCTCGAGGACGATGGCTATATCACCGGGCGTGTCGCGCTGGTCGACGCCGAAAAGGTCGGCGTCGGCCTGTCGGTCTTCATCCTTGTGCGCACCTCGCAGCACGATCCCGACTGGTTGGCGCGATTCCGGGCAGCGGTCGTTTCGTTCCCCGAGATCACCGGCGTCTACCGCATGTCCGGCGATCTCGACTATGTGCTGCGCGCCCGCGTCGCCGACGTGAAGGCCTATGACCGGCTCTACCAGCGACTGATCGCCAAGGTGCCGCTGTCGGATGTTTCGGCGTCCTTTGTGATGGAGGAGATCAAGGAAACCACCGTTCTCCCCGTCGAGCTGCGCTGAACCGGAATATCGGCGTATGGCGCAGGCCCTGCCTGCGTACTACATGACGAGTTAAGTCGCGGAGCAGATCATGGACCAGAAGCCAGCCCCGTTCGTGCCGCCGGCGCCTGTGCCGCGCACACAGCCGCCGTCGATGCTGCAGATGATGCGGATCGTCTATCGCAATCCGCTCGAACTCTGGGGCGAGCCCTCCTACAACGAGCCCTATATTTCCGTGACCGGCGTCGGTGGCCCTCTGGTCGTCGCCAACGATCCGGCGCTGATCCGGCATGTGCTGGTCGACAACGCCAAGAACTACCGCATGGCGACGGTGCGCCAGATGGTGCTGCGTCCCATCCTGCGCGACGGCCTTTTGACCGCCGAGGGCGATGTCTGGAAGCGTTCGCGCAGGGCGATGGCGCCGATCTTCACCCCGCGCCACATTTTCGGCTTTGCCGGCCCGATGCTGAAGCGAAGCCAGGCCTTCGCGGAACGCTACCAGCAGGGCGGCGTCTTCGACATCGCCGTCGATATGACCAACCTCACCTATGACATTCTGGCCGAGACGCTGTTCTCCGGCGAGATCGCCGGCGAGCCCGGCAGCTTCGCCGAGCAGATCGACCGCCTGTTCGAGACCATGGGCCGCGTCGATCCGCTCGACCTGTTGCGCGCGCCAGAATGGCTGCCGCGCCTGACCCGCATCCGCGGCCGCAAGGCCATGGCCTATTTCCGTAGCATCGTCGCCGACACCATCGCCGTCCGCAGCGACCGGATGAAGCGGTCGCCGGACGACGTCCCGGAGGATTTCCTCACGCTGCTCCTGCAGGCGGAGGGTCCCAAGGGGCTCACCCGCGGCGAGATCGAGGACAATATCATCACCTTCATCGGCGCCGGCCACGAGACCACCGCCCGAGCGCTCGGCTGGACGATCTACTGTCTCGCCGAGGCGCCTTGGGAGCGCGCCCCGATCGAGGCGGAGATCGACGCAGTGCTCGCCAGCGAGCCCGATCCGGTCAAGTGGCTGGACGCCATGCCGCTCACCCGCGCCGCCTTCGAGGAAGCGCTGCGTCTCTATCCGCCGGCGCCCTCGATCAACCGCGAGCCCATCGCGCCCGAACAATGGCGCGACCTCACCATACCGGCCAAGGCGGCCGTGCTGATCATGCCCTGGACGGTGCATCGTCATCGCAAGCTGTGGGACCAGCCCGACGCCTTCATGCCGCAGCGGTTCCATCCGGAGAACAGGGGCAGCATCGACCGCTACCAGTACCTGCCCTTCGGGGCCGGCCCGCGCGTCTGCATAGGTGCGAGCTTCGCCATGCAGGAAGCGGTCATCGCGCTCGCCGTCCTGATGTCGCGCTACCGCTTCGACACCACGCCGGACACCAAGCCCTGGCCGGTGCAGAAGCTGACGACCCAGCCGCAGGGCGGCCTGCCGATGCGGGTGTCGAGGCGCTGATCCTTGCATTCCTCACCCGTCTACCGGGCAGGGGGACCGCGAAGCGGTGGAGGCGGCGTAGCCCCGCCTTCTCAGGCCGCCGGCTCTTCCGGCACGAAGGGCTCGACAGCGCCCTTCAGCTTGATGGTCATCGGGTTGCCGAAGCGGTCCTTCGAATTGCCGGCCGGCACGCGTATCCAGCCTTCGCTCACGCAGTACTCCTCGACGTCCTTGCGCTCCTTGCCGTTGAACCGGATGCCGACGCCGCGCTCCAGCAGTTCGGCATTGTAGAACGGGCTGCGCGGATCGCTGTTCAGTCGGTCGGGTAGCGTCATCAAAAGTCTCCGGGTGGCCGGCTTGAGCCGGACTTCCTGCCGATAGCGTTCGCCGGGGCTGGATTCAAGCGGATTGCGCGCCGAGGCAGCGTCGGCCAGCCTTCATCGGCATCTAGTTTCGGCCGTAGAAGACGTTTTCGACATGCACCGGCCAGCGCCACGGCAACACGGCCACCATGTCGAAGCGCATCGACAGCCTTGCGTAGTCCGGTTGCCGCGCCAGCCACAAATCGGCGGCGCCCTCGATGCGTCGTTCGGACTGGTGCGCGATCGCCTCCATCGCCTCGGCTAGCGTCTTGCGCGCCTTCACCTCGACGATGACAACCAGGTCGCCGCGCCGCGCGATCAGGTCGATCTCGCCGAGTTTGGTGCGATAGCGCCGCGCGACGATGCGAAAGCCTTTCAGCACCAGCGCGGCGGCCACCAGCCATTCGCTGGAATGTCCCAGCCGGTAGGCCTTCTGACGCGCGCGCCGGTTCGCCATTCAGCCGTCCTTCAGTTCCAGCAGCCGACGGTACAATTCCTGCTTGGGCCGTCCCGTCATGCGTGCCGCCTCCGCCGCGGCCTTCGATGCCGGCATTTCCCCTGCCAGCGACAAGAGCAGCCGGTCGACATCCGAGGGCGCCTGAGCCGTTTCGCCGGGCGGGCCGACGCAGATCACGATCTCGCCCTTTGGCGTCGCGGCCTCGGCATAGTGCGCGGCAAGCGCTCCGAGCGTCCCGGTCCGCATTTCCTCGAAGGTCTTCGTCAGTTCGCGGCCGATCGCCGCCGGCCTGTCGCCAAAGATCGCGGCCATCGCCGTCAGCGTGTCGGCCAGCCGTCGCGGCGATTCGAAGAAGATCAGCGTTGCGGGCACGGCGACCAGCTGCGAGAGCCGCGTCCTGAGCTGACCGTCCTTCACCGGCAGGAAGCCGGCAAACAGAAATGCGTCCGACGGCAGGCCCGATGCCGTCAAGGCGGCCAGCACCGCCGACGGCCCGGGGATCGGCACCACCCTGATGCCCGCCGCCTGCGCTTGTTCGACGAGGCGAAACCCCGGATCGGAGACCAGCGGCGTGCCGGCGTCCGACACCAGGGCCACGCTCCGGCCCTGCTCGAGCGCGGCGATCAGCTTCGGCCCGGCCTCGGCGGCGTTGTGTTCGTGATAGGCGAGCGGGCGCTGCCGGATCCCGTAGCGGTCGAGCAGCACGCGCGTCACGCGCGTGTCCTCGCAGGCCAGCACGTCGGCTGCGGCAATCGTCTCCAGCGCGCGCAGCGTGATGTCGCCGAGGTTGCCGATCGGCGTCGCCACCAGGTATAGCGCCGCGTCCAGGGGCCGCGCCGCGATCACGGCTTGCCCCACTACATAGCTTTTCGGCTGATTTTCCATGTTCGCATTAATCAGCCGGGCCACTGGTCCGGCAAGCGCCTTTCGCACACCGGGCACCCACGCCGGCCGCTGGTGGCCTCCACATTCTTGTCCGGGCCGTCCTGTCCTCCACACGCCGCCATCGGATCGCCACAGTCCGGAACGAAACCGGGCGCGGCGGGTTAACTGGCGACACGATTCCAGTCCCGGGAGGACATGATGGGCAGCCTCATACTTCAAGATTCTTTCGAACCGTACTTCGCTGGCCGCGACGAGGAAGCGAAACCGCGCGCCGCCTTGCGCGAGCCGGGTGCAGTGTTGCGCGATCGCGGCTCGCGAGAAGCGATCATCCTGCCCTCGCGGCCGGCTCCGCCGGCCGGTGAACCTCGCCGCGACCGCCGGCCCGTTGCGCACTGACCGCTGCAAGCGATGCCAGCTTCGCCCAACCGCTTCGACGTCTGCCTTGCCCGGCTCGAAACCGTCGAGCGCCGGAATTCGCTCGCTTTAAACCCTGTAGGCAACCAGAACCGCCCCGGCCGCGATCAGCGCGACGCCAAGCCAGTTGAGCGCACCGAGGCGCTCGCCGAGGAAGATCGCGCCGAACACGGCCACGAGCACGACGCTTAGCTTGTCGATGGGCGCCACCTGCGCTGCATTGCCGATCTTCAGGGCCCGGAAATAGCAGAGCCAGGATGCTCCGGTAGCCAGTCCAGACAGGACGAGGAAGCCGTAGGTCTTGCCCGATATCGAGCCGAGAGCCTGCATCTGACCGGTAGCAGCGACGATCGCGGCGAGCACAAGCAGGATCACAACGGTTCGCAGCAGCGTCGCAAAATCGGAGTTCACGTTCTCCACGCCCAGTTTGGCGAAGATTGCCGTCAGCGCAGCGAACACCGCCGACAGTACAGCCCAGAATTGCCAGGAAGCGAATGCCGAATTCATGAGAACTGTCCTCCGCGCCAGGGCAGAACATGCTGGCAAATCGATGCGGCGCGCAAGGGCGACCTACCGCGCCAGGTCGGCGACCACCGCGTCCAGCACGATCATCCCTGACGCCGTCGCCCTCAGCCGCGAATTGCCGACCGGGGCGATCAACCCTTCTTCCTGCAGCACGGACAGCCGCGCCGGCGAGAACCCCTTGCCGGACAATGCCTCGTAGCGGGTCAGGTCGATCCCCTCGGCAAGTCTGAGCCCCATCAGCAGGAATTCGTCAGCCTCTTCCGAGCGTGTCAGGATTTCACCACCTGCCACGCCATGACCCCTCGCCTCGACGAGATTGGCCCATGTCTCAGGCATCTTCTCGGCTATCGTCACGACGCGCCGGCCGTTCTCGATGAAGCGGCCATGCGCGCCGGGGCCTGTACCAACATACTCGCCATAGCGCCAGTAGGTGAGGTTGTGGCGGCTTTCAGCGCCTGGCCTCGCGTGGTTCGAGATTTCGTAGGCCGGCAGGCCGCGCGCGGCGGTCACGCCCTGCGTCAGTTCGTAGAGATCGGCGGCAAGGTCGGCGTTTGGAATTTCGAATTTTCCCGCCGCGTGCAACGAGTGGAAGCGCGTGCCTTCCTCGATCGTCAATTGATAGAGCGACAGGTGGTCGGCGGCGTGACCGATGGCCTCGTTCAACTCGGCCTCCCATGCCTGCAGCGTCTGGCCGGGCCGTGCGTAGATCAGGTCGAAGGAGAGCCGCGGAAAGATTTTCCGCGCCAGCTCGATTGCCGTCAGCGCCTCGGCCACGTCGTGCAGCCGACCCAGGAAACGCAGGTCCCGGTCGTTCAGCGCCTGGACGCCGAGCGACACGCGGTTGACGCCGGCGGTGCGGTAGCCGAGGAACCGCCCGGCCTCGACGGAGGAGGGATTCGCTTCCAGGGACACCTCGATGCCCGCGGGCACGGTCCAGTTCTTCGCCACGGCGTCGAGCACGGCGCCTACCGTTTCGGGCTTCATCAGCGAGGGCGTCCCTCCGCCAAGGAAAATGCTCGTCACCTCGCGCGGGCCGGTCCTTTCGCGCATCGTCGCCAGTTCCCGCTCGAAGGCGCGCGCAAAGCGTTCCTGGTCGACCGGCTGGTGGCGGACATGGCTGTTGAAGTCGCAATAAGGGCACTTCGCCGCGCAGAACGGCCAGTGGACATAGACGCCGAAGCCCGGAGCGCGCTCGCCCGTCATGCCGATCCAAGCTTTGCCTTGGCGAATTTCCGGAATGCTCTGGCACGGTGCGACAGCGCGGTCGCCTGGCCCGGCTTCCAGCCATGCTTTTCCTCGGCCGTCATCTCGCCGAAGGTGCGTGTCTGCCCGTCAGGCAGAAAGACCGGGTCATAGCCGAAACCGCTGTCGCCGCGCGGCGGCCACACAAGCGTTCCCTCCGCCTCGCCGCGAAAATACTCGGCCTCGCCGTCGGGCCAGGCCAGGCAGATCACGGCTACGAAGCGGCCTTTGCGTTGCGCCGGCTCCACAGCGCCGACTTCCTGCATGGCAACCTCGGCGCGCTGCATCGCCATGCCGAAATCGCGCTTGCCGTCGGGCGTCTCGGCCCAGTTCGCGGTATAGACCCCTGGCGCGCCGCCGAGCGCGTCGATCACCAGCCCGCTGTCGTCTGACAGGGCCGGCAGGCCGGTTGCGCTCGCCGCCGCGAACGCCTTGATATAGGCGTTCTCCTCGAAGGTCGTTCCGGTCTCGTCCGGCTCGGGAAGGCCGAATTCCTTCGCCGACTTCGCCTCCAGCCCGAACGGCCCCATCAGGTCGGCGAACTCCCGGAGCTTGCCTTCATTGTGGCTCGCGACGACTATTTTCTTGCCTTCCAGCGGCCGCATCAGAGCTCTCCGGCGATTGGCGAAAAGCGTCGCGCCAGCTGATCTCCCCCCTTGAGGGGGAGATGGCCGGCAGGCCAGAGGGGGGTGATGCCGAGCGCAGCCATGCTGGCCTTAAGCAACCGCCATCTGCTGCAGGCTGACCAGCCGCGAGATGCCCTTCTTGGCGAGTTCCATCAGCGCCAGGAATTCCGTCTCGCTGAACGGCACGCCCTCCGCCGTTCCCTGCACCTCGACCATGCCGCCGCTGCCGGTCATCACGAAATTGGCGTCCGTTCCGGCCGACGAATCCTCGACATAGTCGAGGTCAAGCACCGGCGCGCCGTCGTGGATGCCGCACGATATAGCCGCCACATGGTCGCGCAGCACCTTCTGCACGCTCACCATCTGGCGCGCCTCCATCCAGCGCAGGCAGTCATGCAGCGCCACCCAGCCGCCGGTGATCGAGGCGGTGCGGGTGCCGCCGTCGGCTTGGATCACGTCGCAGTCGACGGTAATCTGCTGTTCGCCGAGCGCGCCGAGATCGACCACTGCGCGCAGGGATCGCCCGATCAGCCGCTGGATCTCCATGGTGCGGCCACCTTGCTTGCCGCTAGACGCCTCGCGCCGCATGCGCTCGCCGGTCGAGCGCGGCAGCATGCCGTATTCTGCGGTCACCCAGCCCTTACCGGAGTTGCGCATCCAGCCGGGCACCTTTTCCTCCAGGCTCGCCGTGCACAGCACATGCGTGTCGCCGAACTTCACCAGGCACGAGCCTTCGGCATGTTTCGACACATTGCGCTCGAAGGAAATGGCGCG
This sequence comes from Hyphomicrobiales bacterium, assembly GCA_026400435.1. Lineage (GTDB taxonomy): Bacteria > Pseudomonadota > Alphaproteobacteria > Rhizobiales > Rhizobiaceae > Mesorhizobium_K. The sequence goes on from JAPLOZ010000069.1 coordinate 14,717, forward strand.
CATTTCGTCGAACTGGCGTTTGGATGGGCGCATTCAGGCTCTTTCTTTCGTGAAATGGAACTCTTTGCGCGGCTTGTAGCCCCCGCATCCCGCCAGCGCAAAGGAAAACCCCGGCTGTCCACCGCGTCCGCCATGCATGCTTACCGGGGCGTTGTGTTCGCCAGCCGGCTGTCTATATCGTGGGGTTGGAGAGTGTTGCCGACGATGACCAAGCCAGTGCTGGACCAGAATCTGCAATTGCTCGACATGCGCTCGCGCGACATTTTCCGGCGCATCGTCGAAACCTATCTGCGCGACGGCGAGCCGGTCGGCTCGCGCAACCTGTCGCGCATGCTGCCGTCCTCGCTCTCGCCCGCCACCGTCCGCAACGTGATGAGCGACCTCGAACAGCTTGGCCTGGTCTATGCGCCGCACATCTCCGCCGGGCGTCTGCCGACCCAGAAGGGGCTGCGCTTCTTCGTCGACGCCTTCATGGAGCTCGGCGATCTCTCGGAAGAGGAGCGCCGGGTCATCGAGGCGCAGGTCAGGGCGTCGGGCAGCGGCGCCACGTTCGAGCAGATGCTGACCGAGGCCAGTTCGCTCCTGTCGGGCATGTCGCGCGGCGCCGGCCTGGTGCTCACCGCCACCAACGAGGTCGCGCTGAAGCACATAGAGTTCATCCAGCTCGAGCCAACCAAGGCGCTGACCGTGCTGGTGTCGCAGAACGGCGACGTCGAGAACCGCGTCGTCGACCTTCCCGCCGGCATCACGGTATCGCAGCTGCACGAGGCCTCGAACTTCCTCAACGCGCACATCCGTGGCCGCACGCTCGCCGAAGCCAAGATCGAGATCGCCCGCATCAAGGACGAGACCAAGGCCGCGCTCGACACCCTCTCGCAGGACCTCGTCGAAAAGGGCCTCGCCGTCTGGGCCGGCGCCGAAAGCGGCCTGCCGTCGCGGCTCATCGTGCGCGGCCGCGCCAACCTGCTCGAAAACGTCACCGCGCAGGCCGACATCGAGCTCTTGCGCCGGCTGTTCGAGGACCTGGAGACGCAGGACGGCCTGATCCAGCTGCTCGGCCTGGCCGAGGAGGGCTCCGGCGTGCGCATCTTCATAGGCTCGGAAAACAAGCTGTTTTCGCTGTCGGGTTCGTCGCTGGTGGTCGCGCCCTATCGCGACAAGGACGCCCGCGTTATCGGCGCGCTGGGCGTCATCGGCCCGACGCGGCTCAACTACGCCCGCATCGTGCCGATGGTCGACTACACTGCGCAGATCGTCTCGCGCATGCTGCGGTAGGCAAGCGTCTATCGAGATTCGGGGCTAGCCGGCCTCGCCCGAATATCAGCCGAACTTGCGCTGTGCATCCAGCGCAAGCCCCAACCCCACGCTGCCGAAGATGTCGCCTTCCACCACCCGCGCTTGCGGCACGAGCGCAAGGATGCTGCGGCGCGCCAGCGGCGTCGCGGTCGAGCCGCCGGTCAGGAACACCGTGGAGATGTCGGACGCCGCAACGCCGGCGTCGCGCAAGGTCTGCGCCACCGTCCCGGCCACCCGCTCCACCGCGTCCTCGATCGTCGCCTCGAAACCCTCGCGCGTCAGGTCGACGCCGAAGCGCGCCTCCGTCAGGTCGACGTCGAGATGCGCCGTCGGCGCTTGCGTCATCGCGATTCTGGCCTGTTCGACGCGTCCGGCCAGCGAATGGCCCCAGCGCTGCTCGACGATCGCGATCAGCCGCTCGACGAGATCCGGCCGCGCCGCCTCCTGGCGCAGTTGCCTGAGGTCGATCCTGGCCTTCGGCGTGTAGAGCAGATTGATGCGCTGCCATGTCGCGAGGTCGACGAAGTAGCCCGCCGGCAGGTTGCGCTTGCCGTCCCTGGTCGGCGTCAGGTAGCCGAGCTCGGGCATCACATGGCCGATGCTGAGCAGCCGGTCGAAATCCGTGCCGCCGATGTGAATGCCCCGGTTGGCCAGGATGTCGCGGCTCCGGTCGGCTGCCCGTGCCCGCTCGGGCGACACGCGCACCAGCGAAAAATCCGACGTACCGCCGCCCATGTCGACGATCAGCGCCAGTTCCTCGTCCGCCACGCCGCGTTCGTAGTCGAGCGCGGCGGCGATCGGCTCGAACTGGAAGGCAATCTCGCTGAAACCGCGCGCCCTTGCCGCCTTTTCGAGTTCGTTCTGGGCGTTCCTGTCGGCCTCGGCATCGTCGTCGACGAACTGCACCGGCCGCCCGAACACGACCGGCCCGGCCGCCTCGCCGGTATGCTCTTCCATGCGCGCCTTCAACTGGCCGATGAAAAGCCCGATGATGTCGGTGAACGCCATCGAGCGCGACTTGATGCGGGTCTTCTCATGCACCAGCGAGCTTCCAAGCACGCTTTTCAGCGCTCGCATCAGGCGCCCCTCGACGCCGTCCGCATAGTCGGCGATGGCGCGCCGCCCGACATGGCTGTGGTTGTCCTCGAAATTGAAAAACACGGCACTTGGCAGGGTGACATGATCGCCTTCGAGCGGCACCAGGCGCGGCTTGCCGTTCTCGACCACGCTGACGGTCGAATTGGAGGTGCCGAAGTCTATGCCGCCGAATGCCGGTCGCATCGCTTAGTCCTCGTTGATGGTGAATGGCTTTGCGCGGCGCGCGCGGGGAGGGGTGCGGTACACAAACCGGGCGCGTTTGTCGACCCTCGGCATTATCACCCGAGCCATGGCAGCCGCTGGATATCAGGTATAGGATGCTGTCGACATTGGTGGGAAAATCGCATGGCTCTCGAAGAGATCAAGGCCCAGATCAGCCTCCTGCTGGAGGAGATGGTCAACCAGCCCGAGGACGAACACGAAGTCCTCGAACAGGTGCGCGAGAAACTCAACGAGATGCGGGCGATGGGCATGCCGTTGCCCGACGACCTCCTGGCGCTCGAGAAACAGCTCGAAGAGCGGTTTCCCCCGAGCGGCTCCTGACGCCCCGGCATGTGTGCGGCGGGCTGCCGATGACGTCGGGCAAGGGTGAAGTCGCGCGGGTCAAGCGCCGTCTCTGGCGCTACCTGCTCCTGTCATCCTATGCGATTGTGCTCTTCGCGTCAGGCGCGCTGGTGGCTGTCGTCGGCGCGGGCATCTTCTACGTCAATTCCAAGCCCGATCTTTCCATCTGGCACACCGACAGGCTCGACGGCGAATTCACAGCCCGCTCCGGCATCACGACCTTTCGCGAGTATCTCGAACTGGAACAGGCGCTTTTCGCCGAGCTGAAAACCGAGATCTACGACGCGGTGCCGCCCCAGGAGCGCAGTTCTTACAACCGCTACACCGCCGGCAGCAAATCCGATCCCGAAATCTGGACGCCCAACTGGAACCACAGCTACGAATATGGCGACGGCGCCGCCGCCTTCGGCGTCCTTTTGTTGCACGGCTATTCCGACAGCCCCTACAGCCTGCGCTCCTATGGCGCGATGATGCGCGACGCAGGCGCCTATGTCGTGGGTCTGCGCATTCCGGGCCACGGCACGGCGCCAAGCGCGCTGAAATACACCACCGCCGACGACATGACAGCCGCCGTCAGGCTCGCCATGAAGCACATGAAGTCGGTGCTGGGCGACCGGCCGGTCTTCATCATCGGCTATTCGAACGGCGGCGCGCTCGCGGTCAACTACGACATCGAGGCGGTCGAGGACGCGACCTTGCCGGTGCCCGCCGGCCTCGTGCTGATGTCGCCGGAGATCGGCCTGTCGCCGGCCGCCGCCTACGCGAGCTGGCAGGCAATGGCCGGCGAACTGCTTGGCCTTGCCAATCTCGCCTGGACTGCGGTCCTGCCGGAGTTCGACCCCTACAAGTACAATTCCTTCGCGGTGAACGCCGGCGTTCAGGCCTACGCCATGACGCAGAAGGTGCGCGATGGTTTCGACCGGCTGGCCAAGGCCGGCCGGCTGGGCGAGGTCGCGCCCATTCTCGCTTTCCAGTCGGCGGTTGACTCCACGGTGCTTGCCAACGCCGTCGTCACGGGCCTGTTCGAGCGCCTCCCCGGCGCCGGGCACGAACTGGTGCTCTTCGATGTCAACCGCTATTACGAGGCGCAAGGGCTCATCGCCAAGCCTATCAATCTTGAGCGGCTGATCTCCGGCCCGCCAAAAGCCTATTCGGTCGGCGTCGTCACCAACCGCGACAGTTCCGTGTTCGATGCGGTGCTGCGCAGTCGCGCTGCCGGCGAGGAAGCCGTGGCGACGACCGAACTTGGCGTGTCCTGGCCAGACGACGTCTATTCGCTCTCGCATATCGCGCTGCCGTTCGCGCCCGACGATCCGCTCTACGGCGACGATCCGCATGCGGAGAATCCCGGCATCAGGCTTGGTACGCTGGCGCTGCATGGCGAAAACGGCGCGCTGTCGATCCCGCCCACCATGATGACCAGGCAGCGCTGGAATCCCTTCCACGACTTTATGGTCGCACGCATAGCGACCTTCGTCGCCGGGCGGGTGGCCGGGCAACCCTGAAGGCTCAGTTCCTGGTCCCGTGCAGGGTCATGTCGAACTGCACGAGGTTCGAGTAGAGCGGCGTTCCCACACCCATGCCGTACGGCGAGCGGTAGATCGAACCGGTGACGTGGAAGGCGATAGCGCCGCCGCGCCGCTCGGTAACCGTTGCCTGAAGCTCGGTCGGGCGCGATTTCCCGCGCGCCGTCAGCACGCCCTTGATCGTCGCCGTCGAACCGCCGGTGCGCGTCACTGCGGTCGAGCGGAACGTCACTTCAGGATACTCCTCGGCGTCGAACACTGCGTCGGAGCGCAGGAAATCCTCCACGCGCGCTTCGTTGGCATGAACGCTTTTCGGATAGAGCGTGAACATCACGGTCGATTTGCCGACATCGCGTCCGTCGATGCTGAAGCTGCCCTTGTAGTCGCCGAAGCTGCCTCTTATCCCGCCGCCGCCTATCTGGTCGACCGCGAAACGGATGGAGGACGTCTTGTCGATGTGGTAGCTGCCTGCCGCCTCGGTCAGCGCGTCGGCGGAAGCCTGCGCCGTCGCGGCAAAGCCCACTGGCGAGGCCGCGAGAAACACGACGGCCAGTCCCGCACGCGCCGCCTTCTGGAAACCGTTGTCATGCATTGTCGATTGTCCTTCTGATAGGCCGCGCGGCTCTGGCCCCGGGTTCGTCTGCTCCGGGTAGGCCCGGCAGCATGCGCCCCAGAACATCGTCGCGCAGCAGGAAGTGATGGCGCAACGCCGCCGCCGCATGGCCCGCAGCCAGCAGCAGCGTCGCATAGGCCAGGAGCTCATGCGTTTCGCGCCAGAACGCTTCCGCCTGCGCCGATGGCGCAAGCGGCAGATGCGGAATCAGCACCAGATTGAAAGCGAAGCTCGGTATGTTGAGCGTTGAGGTTGACGCCAGCGCCCAGCCCGCCAGCGGAACCACCAGCGTCATCGCTAGAAGCGCCGCCTGCGCGAAAGTTGCCGCGCGCCGCTCCAGCGCGGTCATCCCGCCTGCCGGACGCGGCCCTCTCACCGCAAGATGCCAGCACAGCCTGACCGCCGCGAGCGCCAGGATCAGGAACCCGAACGACTTGTGCCACTGGATGAGATCGAACTGCAGCGCCATGCTTCTTACGCGCTCCATCGAAAAGCCAAGCAGGATCTGGCCGAAAAACAGCGCCGCGATCGTCCAGTGCAACGCCATGGCAATCGCGCCATAACTGCGACCTTTGCTGCGCGACATGGTTGCCGCCTCGCTTTCTCGTTTCACCCCGCAGACAACGACCGGCCCGGCCGGGATATTCCCGGGCGTGGTCGCGCTCTTCCATCGGCGCGCGTTATGCAACGATGAAATCAATTGGCGTGAGGCCGTCTGGGATGTCTGCTAGATGCTTTTGCGTGTTCGTTTCGGATTGCCCCTTCCTATGACCCTCACCGGCTTCATTGCCTATAGCGGAGCGCTCGCGCTGGCGGCAGCCATTCCCGGGCCTGGCGTCACGGCGCTGGTCGCCCGCGCGCTTGGTTCCGGCTTCCGTTCCGCGCTGTTCATGTCGCTTGGCCTGATCGTCGGCGATCTGACCTATCTGACTGCGGTCGTGCTCGGGCTTGCGCTGGTAGCGCAGACCTTCGGCATGGTGTTTCTTGCCATCAAGTGGGCGGGCGTAGCCTACCTCGCATGGCTTGCATGGACATTCTGGACGGGCGGGATCACGGCCGAGACGGTTGAGGCGCGCAAGGGCAAGGAGGGATTTGTGTCGAACTTTCTCGCCGGGCTCACCATCACGCTCGGCAATCCGAAGGTGATGATCTTTTACCTCGCCATTCTGCCGACGCTTGTCGATCTGAGGACGATCACGCTTGGCGAATGCGGCGTTCTGGCGCTGCTCACGATCGCTGTGTTGCTGGTTGTGCTGGTGCCTTATCTTGCCCTCGCCTCCAAGGCGCGCTGGATCCTCAGGACGCCCCGCGCGCTCCGTTTGCTCAACCGCAGCGCCGCGACCTTCATGCTCGGCGCGGCCGCAGCGATTGCCGCGCGGCAATAAGTCTTGAATAATCATTCCTCGAAGGCATCGTTCGCAGGAAAATGAATCCCGGTGTCGGCACTTTTCGATACGCCGTCCCCTCGGATTTTCCTGCCACCCGCACTATCTTCGCGTCCCAACAGGGAGGATTTCTATGACCAAGCCCGTCACCCACACCCCAGGCCGCGGACGCATCTACGACTCGATCACCCAGACGATCGGCGACACGCCGCTTGTTCGGCTCGACAAGTTCGCCAGGGAAAAGGGCATTGTCGCCAACCTGCTGGCCAAGCTCGAATTCTTCAATCCGATCGCCAGCGTCAAGGATCGTATCGGCGTCGCCATGATCGAGGCGCTCGAGGCTGCAGGCAAGATAGCGCCAGGCCGCAATACGCTGATCGAGCCGACCTCCGGCAACACCGGCATCGCGCTTGCCTTCGCCGCCGCCGCCAAGGGTTACAAGCTGATCCTCACCATGCCGGAGAGCATGTCCGTCGAGCGGCGCACCCTGCTCAAGGCCCTCGGCGCGGAGCTGGTTCTGACGCCGGCGCCGGAAGGCATGAAAGGTGCGATCGCCAAGGCGGAAGCCCTCGCCAGCCA
>JAPLOZ010000085.1 GCA_026400435.1 Hyphomicrobiales bacterium
GCCACACGATGGTGCATGAGCAGATGTCGCGCTTCTTCACCGGGTACCGGCGCGACGCGCATCCGATGGCAGTCATGTGCGGCGTGGTCGGCGCGCAGTCGGCCTTCTCTCACGACTCGACCGACATCTCCGACACGCACCAGCGCATGGTGGCGTCGATCCGGCTGATCGCCAAGATGCCGACGATCGCTGCGATGGCCTACAAGTACCATATCGGCCAGCCCTTCGTTTACCCGAAGAACGACCTCAATTTCGCGGCCAATTTCCTGCATATGTGCTTCGCGGTGCCATGCGAGGAATACAAGGTCAACCCGGTTCTGGCGCGCGCGATGGAGCGCATCTTCATCCTGCATGCCGACCACGAGCAGAACGCATCAACCTCGACGGTGCGCCTGGCCGGTTCGTCGGGCGCCAACCCGTTTGCCTGCATTGCCGCCGGCATCGCCTGCCTCTGGGGCCCGGCGCATGGCGGCGCGAACGAGGCCGCATTGAACATGCTGGGCGAAATCGGCACCGTCGACCACATTCCGGAGTTCATCGCCCGCGCCAAGGACAAGAACGATCCGTTCCGCCTGATGGGCTTCGGCCACCGCGTCTACAAGAACTACGATCCACGCGCCAAGATCATGCAGAAGACCGCGCATGAGGTTCTGGGCGAACTCGGAATCAAGGACGACCCGCTGCTCGACATCGCCGTCGAACTGGAAAAGATCGCGCTGACCGACGCGTATTTCATCGAGAAGAAGCTCTACCCCAACGTCGACTTTTATTCGGGCATCACCCTCAAGGCGCTCGGCTTCCCCACCACCATGTTCACGGTTCTGTTCGCGGTGGCGCGCACTGTCGGCTGGATCGCGCAGTGGAAGGAAATGATCGAGGACCCGGGCCAGCGCATCGGCCGCCCACGCCAGCTCTACGTCGGCGAGGCGGAGCGCGATTACGTACCGATCGCCAAGCGGTGAGGCGATAGGCAACAGCCAGCCGGCATTGGCGGCGAAACGGCCAACCTGCCTAAGGCCGGCGGCTGATTTCCTTTAAGATGATTTCCGCCGAAATGTCTCCCGAGGGCCGCTGCGTCGCCATGCGGCGTGAAACCTCGGCGAAACCGGCCTTCTGCCAAGCCCGCAACGCCGTATCGCCGAACAACTGCTCCAAGGTTCGTGCAAGGTTCTGCGGCCGCACGAACTCGTTGTAGAATTCCGGCGCAACGGGGCTATCGGCGATCAGGTTCGGGAGCAACGCGGACCAGATCGTGATGTAGCGTTGGGCGGCACGCGCGAAGGTGTCGAGCTTGTAGCACGAGACCAGCGGCACGCCTGCGAGCGCCAGCTCAAGCGATACGGTACCCGATGCGATCAATGCCGCATCCGCTTCTGCGAATGCGCGCCATTTGGCATCGGCATCGGACACGATCTCCGGCTTTTGCGGCCAGTCCGCGACGGACGCCGACACAAGATCCGCAACGTGCGGAACCGTCGGCAAGACGAGGCGCAGATTGTGGCCGCGCTGGGCAAGGATCGAGGCGGTTTCGCCAAACGGCTGGATGAGCCGGCTAACTTCCCCGCGACGCGAACCGGGAAGCAGCAGCAGTGTTTTCCTGCGCCGGGGCGACGCATCGCGCACATGCGCCTGTGCGGCGCCTGCCTGCAGCACGCCCGGGTCCCTGGTCAAGCGATGACCGACAAAGGTTCCAGGCGGGCCATCGAGCCTCAAAAGCTCGGCAGGTTCGAAAGGGAGAATGCACAGGATGTGATCGACATGGGGCTTCATCGCGCGCGCCCTGCCCGGCCGCCACGCCCAGACGCTGGGACAGATGTAGTGGATGATCGGAATCGATGGGTTCGCGGCGCGCACCTTCTTGGCAACGCGCAGCGTGAAGTCAGGGCTGTCGATGGTGAGAAGGCAGTCCGGTTTCGCCGCCAGGATTGCGCGGGTGGTCTCGCCGAAGCGCTTGTAGAGCCGCGGAAGGTCGCGCAGCACGGCCGAAACTCCCATCAGCGCAATCTCGCCCGAATCGAACAGTGGCTTCAGCCCCTGCGCCTGGAGATGCCTGCCGCCGATGCCGACAAGTTGCACGTCGCGTCCCGCTTGAGCCCTGAGGGCTGCCACGACATCCGCGCCAAGCAGGTCGCCCGACTCCTCCCCGGCGACGACGCCGATGATCAAGGGGCGCACGGCGCTCATGGCCTTTCTGCCGGCGACAGGCCCATCACAAACAGGCCAAGCCGGTCGGCCTCCGCCACCACCTTGGCAGCGTCGAGAACCAGCGAGCGACCTGCCTCCACGCCGATGCCGGCGAGGCCGGCGGCGTGCGCCGACGTTACGGTATCGGGGCCGATTGTCGGCAGGTCCATGCGCAATTCCTGTCCCGGCTTGGCGCATTTGACAAGCACGCCGCGCGCCTTGCCTGCCAGCCGGCCGTGGGAGCGCAGACCGGCGACACGCGACAGCAGCCCGTCTGTTCCCTCGATGCCCTCAAGCGCAATCGCCCTGCCGCCGATGGCTACAGCGGCCTGGCCGATATCGAGAGCACCGATTGCGCGGGCCGCTGCGAGCGCTGCTTCAACGTCGCGCCAATCCGATTTCTGTGGCGCGGTCGCCGTGATGACCCCCTCGGACGCCAGGAGATCGGGGGCGACCCGGTGGGCTCCGACCACCTGGACGCCATATGTTTCGAGGCCGGCGGCGAGCGCCCGCAGGACGGCGTCGTCGCCCTTTCCGAGTGCAGCGACGATGCGGGGCAGAAACCGCAGAAGCGCAAGGCTCGGCCGCAGCGCTGCAATACGTGGCCGGCGGCCGATCCCGCCGGCAAACACCGCATGGGTGATCCGATTGTGCTTGAGAAGCGTGCCGAGATCCGGGAACTGTTCGATGGCGAGGACCTTGTGATCGTACGATGCAAGGGTCGCATCGGCCTCGCCCTCCACCATTACGACAAAGGGCCGATTGCCTTGCGTCGCAAGGCTGCGGCAGAGGTCGACGGGCAGCATCCCGCTGCCCGCGACGATAGCCATCCTGTCGCTGGATCGAAGCGCAATCGGTCCGACCGGTTCAGTCGTCGTCATCGTCGCTGCCGGCGGCGTCACGCAGCGGCGGCACGGTGAAGTGGCGCTTGCCACGTGCCTGCATGAAATCGAGCACATCGCGAACGATGGGAGAGTCAGCGAACTGCAGCTCCACTTCCGGAAGGTTGTCGGCCACTGCACGCGCCGGGTCGAAGATCATCCGGTAGGCGCGACGCAGCGCGAATATCTCCGGCCTCGCAACGCCCGAACGCCTCATGCCTATGACGTTCAACCCGCGCAGGCGCGCGCGGTTGCCCATGACCATGCCGTACGGGATGATGTCACCGTCGATGATGGCCGCGCCGCCGGCAAATGCGTGATGGCCAATGCGGGTCATCTGGTGCACGGCGACAAGGCCGCCGAGCGTCACGAAATCGCCGACCTCGACGTGGCCGCCCAACGTGGCGACATTGGCCATGGTGACATTGCGGCCGACGATGCAGTCGTGGGCGATGTGCGCGTACGCAAGGAAATTGCCATTTTCACCAACCGTCGTCTCGGCACGGCTGGAATCGCTGCCACGGTGCATCGTAACGCCTTCGCGGATCGTGCAGTTGCGTCCGATCACGAGCGTCGTTGGTCCGCCCTTGTGTTTGGTATTCTGCGGCGGCGCGCCTAGCACGGCCATCGAAGACACCTTGCAGCCCTCGCCGACGGTCACTCCGCGATGCACCACGACGTGGCTGACAAGCTCGACCCTGTCGCCGACAACCGAGCCCGCCTCTACATGGCAGAACGGCCCGACGACGACGCCCACGCCAAGTTGGGCGCCAGGCTCGACCACGGCCATCGGATGGATCGACGTCGCTGATTGCACGGTCAGGTCCATCAGGCTTCGAGAGCAGGGGCGAGCATCGCCGCGATTTCAGCCTCGGCGACCATGCCGCCTTCAACAAACGCCTCGCAGGCGAAGCGCACGATGTTGCCGCGCTTCTTGATCTTCCTGACCTTGATTTCGACCCTGTCGCCAGGGACCACGGGTTTGCGGAACTTCGCCCCGTCGATAGTCAGGAAATAGACCAGCGACGGCCTATCGAAAGCCGCCGCTCGAAGCGAGATCGCGCCTGCCGTCTGCGCCATCGCCTCAATTATCAGAACGCCCGGCATGACAGGCTGGCCCGGGAAATGGCCCTGGAAATGCGGTTCGTTGTAAGTGACATTCTTGATGCCTGTCGCCGAATTGTCCGAGTCTATGTCGACAATCCGGTCGATCATCAGCAACGGATAGCGATGCGGCAGAAGCTTGAGCAGGCCAAGAATGTCGACCGCTTCCAGAGCATTCTCAGCCATTTCCTCTTCCCCGCTTCGATCTTTCCGCTGTCAGCTTTCGCAACGTCGCAATAGCCCGCAGCGTCGTCTGCATCGGTTCGGCCGGATAGCCGCCCCACACCTCGCCAGGCGGAACGTTGTTCATGAAACCGCTGCCTGCGGCAAGGTGGGCGCCGGCGCCGATAGTTAGATGATCGGCTATTCCAACCCCCCCGCCCATGACAACATTGTCCCCGACAGTCACCGAACCCGATATGCCGGCAAGTCCCGCAATCAGGCAGTTTCGCCCAATTCGGACGTTGTGCGCGATCTGGACGAGATTGTCGATCTTGCTGTTTTCCCCAATCACGGTGTCGGCAAGCGCGCCACGGTCGACCGAGGTGTTGGCGCCGATTTCGACATTGTCCTGGATCACCACCCTGCCGATCTGGGGCACACGCTCAGGACCGGATGCGCCGGTGGCAAACCCAAATCCGTCCTGCCCGATGCGCGCTCCAGGGTGGATGATGACGCGGTTGCCAATGAGGGTGTACTGCAGACTGGCTGATGGCCCGATGTAGCAGTCGCGGCCGATCTGGCATGATCGGCCGACGACGGCGTTTGGCGCGACGATGGTGCCGGAGCCGATCGCCACGTCCGGTCCGATGACCGCGCCAGGCTCGACGATCACCCCGGCTTCGAGCCGGGCCGTCGGGTCAATATGGGCGCGGGCGGAAATGCCGGTTTCGCCGGTCATCGCAACCGGCGACGCCGCCGCCGGGAAAAGCAACCGCCCGATCAGCGCAAAAGCGGTCTGCGGCCGCTTCGAAACAAGCACCGCGATGCCGGGCCTCGCCATTGCCGCGATATCGGGGGTGCAGAGAAGCGCAGCGGCGTTGATCTGCGCGGCGAGGTGCGCATTCCGCGCGCCGTCGAGGTAGACCAGCGCTCCGTCGCCGCCCTGGGCGGCCGATGCAATACCAGTAATGACTATGTCAGCTTGACCCGGATCGGCGAGTTCGGCGCCGACCAGATTCGCTACCTCCAGCGCCGAAAACCGGCGGGTCGCAACGAAAAAGACCGGATCCGTCATGATATAGCTAAATCCAGATCGGGCGGCACTTCCCGGTCGAAGCGACCGGGAAAATCCGACCCGCCGCGATCAGAAGCGGGTGGAGACGCCGAAGTTGAACTCCTGCACCTCGTCCTGATCTTGCTTCAGGATCGGGAATGCGTAGTCGACGCGAAGCGGACCGAAGGGCGACGCCCAGATCAAACCTACGCCCACCGATGCGCGCCAATCCATGCCGGTACCCTGGATGTCTGTCCCGGCCACGTTGACAGAGTTGCCGTAGAGCGTCGCTGCATCCGCAAACACCGCACCACGCAGGCCGATGCTTTCCGGCAGGACCGGGACGGGGAACTGTGCCTCGGCAGACGCATTGAAATAGGTCGTGCCGCCGACGTGATCGTTGCTCGCCGTAGGCGATGCGTCGTACGGGCCGATGCCGCCATAGGCGAAGCCGCGGATCATACGATCGTTGCTCTGGAACTGATCGAAGATGCGCAGACCGTCGCTGCCAAAGCCAGACACATGCCCGGCCCCACCGCTCAGGATACCGACAACGTCCAGTTCCTCGGACAAGGTTTGATAATAGCTCGTACGCGCCGTCATTTTGACGAACTGCGCGTCGCCGCCAAGGCCCGCGACTTCGAGCAGCGCGTTGGCATAAATGCCGGCATGCGGGCTCTTCATGTCATCGATCGTGGTGTAGGTGAGACCACCGGAAACCGACGACTTTATCCACGGGCTGGTCTCGACACCCTGGATGATCGCATTCGAAATATTACACGGGTTGTTGTAGGGAACAAGCGTCGTGGCTTCGCACCCATCGTTATACGAATATTCTTCCCGTGACAGATTGTAGGCAACCTGCGTCGTGAGGTTTTCGGTGATTGGCAACCCGAAGCGGATGCTGCCGCCGGCGGTGGTGCTATCGTAGTCGTCGTAGTTGCGCGTCCGGTAATAGATGTCGAAACCCGCAGCGATGCGCCTGCCCAGGAAATAGGGCTCCGTGAACGACAACTGGTAAGTCTTTGAGTCCTGGCCGCCGCCGGCCGAAAACTTGATGAACTGCCCGCGACCGAGGAAGTTCTTCTCGGTAATCGCGCCTTCGATCTGCGGCCCCGGAGACTCTCCACCAGTGGAATAACCCGCGCCGACTGAGAATTCGCCGGTCGACTTTTCAGTCACGTCAACCACGAGGATGACCTGGTCAGCCTCGGAACCGGGCGCGGTGGAAACCTCGACCGTTTCGAAGAAGCCGAGCGCCTCGAGCCTGCGCTTGGCGCGCTGGATAAGCACCTGGTTGAAGGCGTCGCCTTCGCTGACTTCGAACTCGCGGCGGATGACGTAGTCACGCGTGCGCGTATTGTTTCGGATCTCGATGCGCTCGACATAGGTCTTGGCGCCCTGGTCGATGGCATAGACCACCGAGATCGTGTGGTTTTCGAAATTGCGGTCGCCACGCGGAGTCACCTGGGCAAACGCGTATCCAATGCCGGCAAGATGTTCGGTGAGCGCAATGATCGAGTCTTCGATGTTCTTGGCGCTGTAAACATCGCCCGAATGTGTCTCGACAAGCGGCATCAGTGACTCGCCAGGGACGTCGGCCAGCGTGCTGTCGACACTGATGTCGCTGAAGTTGTAACGCTCGCCTTCCTCGACGGTGATTGTGACGGTGTACTCGTTGGTAGCGTCGTCGAGCTCTCCGAACGCCGAAACCACCTGGAAGTCGGCGTAGCCATGGTTGAAATAGAAGCGGCGAAGCTGTTCCTCGTCCGCCTTCAGGCGGTCCTCGTCATAAACGTCGTCACGCATGACGAACGACAGGATCGACGAACGTTTCGTCGCGATGACGTCGGAGAGACGGCGTGCGCTGTAGGCCTGATTCCCGACGAAGTTTACCGCCTTGATCTTGGTGCGGCCGCCCTCGTTGATCTCGAACACGACGTTCACGCGGTTGTCGCCGAGATCAATGGTGCGGGACGTAACGGTCGCGTCGTCGCGCCCGATGCGCGAGTAGGCCTGACGAATCGCCTCGGCATCCTGCTCCATCTGGTCAGGCGAGAACGTGCCGCGCGGCTTGAGCTGCGCGGTGCTGGTCAGCTGGACGTCCTTGATCTTCTTGTTGCCCTGGAACAGCACCTGGTTGACGACCTGGTACTCGGACACCTGCACGACAAGCGTGCCGCCTACCTGGTTGACGCTCACGTCGGAGAACAATCCGGTGCCGAAAAGGCGCTTCACCGATTCGTCGATGTCAGCCGTCGAGAAGGTCTTGCCCGGCTTGATGGTGACGTAGTCGCGAATGGTCTGGGCGTCGACACGCTGGTTGCCGCGGACATCCACCGACGACACGACCGCCGCCTGAGCCATCGACACAGACGCCAACTGCAACGCAACTGCGCCTGGCACCGCCAAGGCCGCAGACAACGCCACCGCATACACGGCGCCTAGAAACCTGGATGCTGCCTTCATAAAACTGCTTTACCTTTTCTCGTAGTCCCCACGGCGAGAAAACCGGACGTCGCGGTGCATTTCCCGTAACCGTAATAGCCGGATTTCCCTCACAAGCAAGGCTCCTGGTTAATTTGTGTTTACTTAACCAAGCCGCGTGGCTTTCGCGTCACGCATATCCCCCGTCATGGTAAACGGGGCCTCAACCTGCCAAAAATCCGCGCCGATTTCGTTCATGATTTCAACACCCAAAGAGGTCGTTCCAGAATACGAAGGCCATGAAGCCCAACACCAGAAACATGCCGACGCGGTACACCGCTTCCATCGCCCGATCAGACACCGGACGCCCTTTCAGAGCCTCCAGGCCGTAGAAGACGAGGTGCCCTCCGTCGAGCGGCGGAATTGGCAGCAGGTTGAGTATTCCGATCCCCACGGACAGCATCGCGACAAGCTGTACGAGCCATTCGAAACCGAGCTTGGCGGCCTGACCGGATATCTTGGCGATCTTGATCGGCCCGCCGAGCTGGCACTTGTCCTCGCGTCCGACGGCGAACCGCTTCAGGAACTGACCCGTCCCGACGATGATGTGGCCGGTTTCCTCGACCGCCTCGAAGAGTGCGCCCACCGGGCCGAACTTCACAATACGCTGCCGTCCCGATTCCGGTGTGTTGACGACGCCGATAACCGCCACCTTGACGACATTGCCGAGGGCGTCGGTCTGCTCCATCGACTCTGGGGTGGCCGTCAGCGTCACTTCGCCGCTGCCCCGCGCAAGCAGGAAAACGATCGGATCGCCGGCGCGGTCCGAAACGATGCGCTGCACATCGGCGAAGGTTTCGACCGGTGCTCCGTCGACGGTAACGAATCGGTCGCCCGGCTGAAAGCCCGCGGCGGCGGCCGGGCTACCGGGCCGAACGTCAGCGACGACCGGATCGGCGACGAACTTGCCGTAGGTCGCAAACAGCGCGGTGAACACCGCGATCGTGAGAATGAAATTGAAGGCCGGGCCGGCAAAGACCGTGGCGGCCCGCTTCCAGACCGGCTGCGTGTGGAAAGCCACCCTGTGCTCATCTGCCGTCAGCGACTGGATTTCGCTGGCATCCGGCGTGCTCGTTGAATTCATGTCGCCGACAAATTTGACATAGCCGCCAAGCGGCACGGCCGACAGCTTCCAACGCGTGCCGTGTCCATCGGTGAAACCGAGGAGCTCAGGGCCAAAGCCGATGGAAAACGCCTTGACGCCGATGCCGCACCAGCGCCCTACCAAATAGTGCCCCATCTCATGGATGAACACGACCACGGTGAGCACGAACAGGAACGGCACGATCGTCCCTATCAGCAGGCTGTCGGAGCCTAGCAAGCTGGAAATCGTCGCGATCAAAAGGTCCCCTCAAGCACTATGGCTACCCACCCTGCAGCCAGCGCGCAGTTTCGCCCCAATAGGGGCAAATCCGTGGCGGCGCACATGTATCAGTTTGCAAACAAAGCTTGCGCGGGGTTGTCGGCGCTGCCGAACTGCCAGCCGATGAGGTAAAGCGCACAGGCGGCCGCGACAAGCCCGTCGGCCCGATCCATGACACCGCCGTGTCCCGGGATGAGATTTCCCGAATCCTTTACCCCATTGCGGCGCTTGACCCACGATTCGAACAGGTCGCCGGCCTGGGAGATGACGGACAGGAGGAAGGCGACGAGCGCGACGACCGGCAGGCTTCCCGTGCCGGCAAACGCGGCAAGCGCCACACCGGCAACAACGCCGCCGACGGCGCCGCCGAGCGCACCGCTCTGCGTCTTGCCCGGCGATATCGCCGGCGCCAGTTTCGGTCCGCCAAGCGACCGGCCGACGAAATAGGCGCAGATGTCGGTCGCCCACACCACTGCGAACAGAAACAGGATCGCGACCAGCCCTGAATGGTCGGCGCCACGCAGAAAAGCCAGTGACATGCCCGACAGAGCGGCATAGAGAAGGCCCGCCGGCGGCCACATCCCCTGCCCGGTCAGCCTTGATTCAAGCACGCTGGCGACGAACGAAAGCGCAATGAGAATCAGTATGCTTGCCGCCGAATATTCAAGAACTACCGCAAGCAGGGCTACGGCTAGAAGACTTCCTGCAACCAGCCACTGCCGCGCGGCGCCGGGCCGACCCGCCATGGCAAACCATTCGTAGAAGATCGCCGCAGCGATCGCCGCCGCCAGCAGGCGGAAAGCGATGCCGCCCAGCCATGTGACGGCAAGGACAACGGCCGCGAGGACGATCGCCGACAGAATACGAAGCTGCAGATTGCTCATCCGCGCAGCGGCGGCGCCGCCGCTCACGAGGCGACGCCTTGCGCCACACCCTGCGGTACAATGCCGCCGAACCGGCGCTCGCGCGCGGCGTACTGGGCCAGCGCGTCGGCGAAATGCTCGCCGGTGAATTCCGGCCAGTAGCACGGCAGAAAGACCAGTTCACTGTATGCGGATTGCCAGGGCAGGAAATTCGACATGCGCTGCTCGCCGCTGGTGCGAATGACGAGATCCGGATCGGGAATACCCGCAGTGTCGAGGTAGCCCGCGAATATTTCGGGGGTCAGGGCGGCAGGGACGATCTCGCCGCGTACCGCTGCCTCGGCGATGCGGCCTGCTGCCCGCACGATCTCGTCGCGCCCGCCATAGTTGAAGGCGATAATGAGGTTCAGCGCGCTGTTGCCGGCGGTGAGTGTCTCGGCCTCGTCGAGCAGCGATGCGATATCGGGCGACAAGCCTTCCCGCTCGCCGATGACGCTTACCTTGACTCCGCTGCGATGCAGTTCGGCAAGGTCGCGGCGGATGAAGAGCCGGAGCAGACCCATCAGGTCGCTGACTTCCGATTTCGGCCGCGACCAGTTTTCGGACGAAAAGGCGTAAACGGTCAGCCAGCCGACGCCGAGGTCGGACGCCGCGCGCACGGTCTTGCGCAGGGCCTCGACGCCGGCCCGGTGCCCGGCGACACGCGGCAGTCCGCGCGCCTTCGCCCAGCGGCCATTGCCATCCATGATGATCGCGACATGCTGGGGCGTCGTCATGCTAGGACCAATCTACACTCAGCTTTCGGGCGTGGCGCGTGCCGGACTTCGGAACTGAGCAGGCGAACCGACCGAAGTGGTGTCGACCACCACGAGGGAGGTTCAACGCACTCAGGGCCGAAATCCGCCGCGCCCCGAAGGGGTATGGCCACAATCGTCCATTTCTGCGTCGCAAAGCCTCGACGGAGGTCAACTCCGCCTTCGGCTCCGCTCCTGGAACTAAACGATTTTGGCTCATACCACGACTAGAAAGCTGAATGTAGATTGGTCCTGACTCTTTCATCCACGCCCCACGGCGGGGACCAAGTCTCAGACCTGCATGATCTCGGCTTCTTTGCCGGCCAAAAGGCTGTCGACCATCGAAATCGTCTCGTCGGTCAGCTTCTGAACCTGCTCGGACTGGCGGCGATGATCGTCCTCGCTGATGTCACCATCCTTCTCGGACTTTTTCAGGAAGTCCATACCATCGCGGCGCACATGCCTGGCGGCAACGCGGGCACTTTCGGCGTAGCCATGAGCAACCTTGACCAGTTCCTTGCGGCGCTGCTCGTTCAGTTCGGGCAAGGGTATTCGCAAGGTGTTGCCGTCAACGATGGGATTGAACCCCAGATTGGCCTCGCGGATAGAGCGGTCCACCGCGCCGACCATCGACTTGTCCCAGACCGAAACCGATATCATCCGGGGCTCCGGCACCGAAATCGTGGCAACCTGATTGAGCGGCATGTCGGAACCGTAGGCCTTGACCTGAACCGCATCGAGAAGGTTGCTTGAGGCGCGCCCAGTGCGCAACGACGCGATGTCGTGCCTGAAGGCGCTGATTGCGCCTTCCATGCGCCGCTGAATGTCCTGAAAATCTCCGCTCTTCATGGTCCGTCTCCTAAAACTCCCTATTCGGGTTTGCCGGATTTTGCGCCGGCCGCCAAACGCGCGGTCAGTCAGCGACGACCGTGCAACGGCCACCGCCCCTCAAGATCTGCCCGAAGCCGCCCTGCTCGTGTATCGAATAAACGATTATCGGAATGTGGTTTTCGCGCGCAAGCGCGATCGCGGCGGTGTCCATGATCGAGAGCCCCCGGTTGATGACCTCGGCATGGGTGATGCGCTCGTAGCGGACCGCATCGGGTTCCTTCTTCGGATCGGCCGAATAGACGCCGTCGACCTGGGTACCCTTGAAGAGTGCATCGGCGCCGATCTCGGCGGCGCGCAGCGCGGCTGCCGAATCGGTCGTGAAGAACGGATTGCCGGTGCCGCCGGCGAAGATGACGACCTTGCCCTGGTCCATGTAGGCTGTCGCCTGGCGTTGCGAGAAGCTCTCGCACAGTTCTGGCATGGCGATCGCAGACAGCACGACTGCCTCGACGCCGAGCTTGACCAGCGAGGTGCGAAGCGCCAGCGAATTGATGACGGTGGCAAGCATGCCCATGTGGTCGCCGGTGACGCGGTCGCCGCCCTTGGACGCCACGGCGACGCCGCGGAAAATGTTGCCGCCGCCGATGACGACGCCGACCTCGATGCCCATGGCACGGGCCTCGGCGATGTCGGCGGCGATGCGGTCGACGACCGATACGTCAATGCCGAAATGCTGTTCGCCCATCAGGGCTTCGCCCGACGCCTTGAGCAGGACTCGGCGGTATCGTGCCGTCATGGGATCCTCGTTGTTGCCAGGCCGCCGCACCGGATGGCGCGCCGGACCGTTGCGGGACGGCGCCGACGCTGGTCAGCGCTTACACGAAGGGCGCCGCGATGTCACGCGGCGCCCTTCGGATTGAGCCTCTGCAGCAGGCCGGAAGCGGTTGATGCCGTGCATTTTTTCAGCCAGGCCGCCCGCCGCTCATGTGCGCTGCAGGACGATGTGGGCGCCGAGGCCGAGAAGCAATGCGCCGCCGGCGCGCTGCACCATCCGCTTGACCCGGCCGGATTGGCGCAGGCGCGCCATCACGGCGCCTGCCAGCATGACGCAGACGATATCGGCCGACGAAAACATCAGATTGACGACGGTGCCAAGGATAACGAACTGAAGCCAGACCGGGAGCGATGCCGAAGCGTCGATGAACTGCGGCAGGAAGGCGACAAAAAAGATCGCCGTCTTGGGATTCAGGATCTCGACTGTAATGCTCTCGAAGAAGGCTCGACGTCCCGACTTCGGCTGGAAGCCGCCAATGGGGCCCGCGTCGACCTCCCGGGCACGCAAAAGGTTGAAGCCCAGCCAGATGAGATAGGCGGCACCCGCGAGCTTCACCGCGAGGTAGAGTGTCGGTACGGCATGGAACAGCACCGATAGCCCCGCGGCAGCGGCAAAGACGTGCACGTAGCAACCGAGATGAATACCGAGCGTCGCCATCAGCCCGGCAAAGCGCCCGCGCGCCATCGTCTGCGCCGCTACATAGAGCATGGCCGGCCCGGGAATGTAGGCGAACACGGCCGTCGTCACGAAAAAGGCGAGCAGCAATTCCATGGAAGGCACGACAATTCTCCTCATGCCCGGACCCCTATATCCGGACCCTATATAACGAAAATGGGCCGCGATGCCATGCATCGCCGCCCTCCCGTCAGGAGCGAGACTTCGCCCTTATTTTTTCGCTGTCGCTGCAACTTCCGCCGCGAAGTCGGTGACTTCCTTTTCGATGCCTTCGCCAAGCGCGAAGCGGAGGTAGGCAGTGATCTTCGCCGGTGCGCCGATCTCCTTCTCCGCTTCCTTAAGCGCCTTCTCGACTGTCAGGTCGGGATTGAGCACAAAGGCCTGCTTGAGCAGCACGACTTCCTCGTAGAACTTGCGCAGGCGGCCTTCGACCATCTTTTCGATGATGTTCTCCGGCTTGCCGGACTGGCGGGCCTGGTCGGAGAAGATCGCCTTTTCACGCTCGACTGCGGCGGGATCCAGCGCATCGACATCAAGCGAAAGCGGGTTGGTCGCAGCGACATGCATGGCGACCTGGCGCGCGAAGGCCGTTGCCTTGTGCGCATCGCCTGTCGTCTCGATGGCGACTAGCACGCCGAGCTTGCCTAGGCCGTCGGCGACAGCATTGTGCACATAGGTCGCGACGCCGCCATGCGGCACCGTAAGCTTGGCGGAGCGTCGGAACGACAGATTTTCGCCGATCGTGCCGATCGCATCCTTGATGGCCTCGGTCACGGTCTTGTCGGAACCCGGATACTTGGCATGCGCGACCGTCTCGGTCTCGCCGCCGAAAGCCAGCGCCACCTTGGCGACGTTGCGGACGATGTCCTGGAACCCGGGTGTGCGCGCAACAAAGTCGGTCTCGGAATTGACCTCCACGACGACTGCTTCGCGAAGGCCGGCATCAACGCCGATCAGGCCCTCGGCTGCCGTACGGCCTGCCTTCTTGTCGGCCTTGGAGATGCCCTTCTTGCGCAGCGAGTCGACCGCTTCTTCCATGTTGCCGTTGGTCTCGGTCAGGGCTGCCTTGCAGTCCATCATGCCCGCACCGCTCAGTTCGCGGAGTTCCTTGACCTGTGCTGCCGAAATGCTCATCACTGCCTCTTTGTCTCGAAAACGCGCTGGAGCACCATCGGTTTTCAATGGTGCCCCGCGCAGCAATCACACGATAGTCACGCAGGGCCGCGAGCGGCCCCGCTTCGAAGCCCAATCAGGCTTCGGGTTTGGCCGCTTCCTCGCCGAGCGCAGGCTCAACCGGAACTTCGGCCGACGCGCCGACGTCGACGCCGAACGAACCCTGCTGGCGGGCGATGCCGTCCAGCGCCGCCTTGGCGATCAGATCGCAATAGAGCTGGATGGCGCGCGCCGCGTCGTCGTTGCCGGGGATCGGAAAATCAATCTTGTCCGGATCACAGTTCGAATCGATGACGGCGACGACCGGAATGCCGAGGCGCTTGGCCTCGAGGATGGCGATCGCTTCCTTGTTGGTGTCGACCACGAACATCAGGTCGGGCGTCGAGCCCATGTCCTTGATGCCGCCGAGCGCCTTGTCGAGCTTCTCTCGCTCGCGGTCGAGGTTGAGGCGCTCCTTCTTGGTGAAGCCATGGGCTTCGCCGGCCAGCAGTTCGTCGAGCTTGCGGAGGCGGGCGATCGAATTGGAGATCGTCTTCCAGTTCGTCAGCATGCCGCCGAGCCAACGGGAATTGACGTAGTACTGCGCCGAACGCTTCGCGGCGTCGGCGACGATGTCGGACGCCTGGCGCTTGGTGCCAACGAAGAGCACCCGGCCGCCCTTGGCGACGGTGTCAGAGACCTGCTTCAGCGCCTGGTTGAGCATAGGCACGGTCTGGCTGAGGTCGATGATATGAATATTATTGCGGGCACCATAGATGTAAGGCGCCATCTTCGGGTTCCAGCGATGAGTCTGGTGGCCGAAATGCGCGCCCGCTTCCAATAGCTGGCGCATGCTGAAGTCTGGCAGAGCCATTCAAAAGTTCCTTTCCGGTTGGCCTCCACGGACGTAGATGACTTGCGGGGATGGTCCTTGTCCGCAAAAGTCCTGCGACTTTTTCGGGCCGTCCCTTTGGTCATCACCGGCGGTCGCCTCCGGATTTCTCCCGGTCGGAAACCAAGTCCGTGTGTGGAATGGCCGCGCATATAGACGCTGCGGCGCAACAAAGCAAGCAGCGCCGCGGGCGCTACATCAGGCCTCGGCCTGCAATGCGAGCACCTCGATCGGCTCGGTCAGGCCCTTCACCGGATATACACCCAGACTATACAGGCCTGCAGTCGATCCGGCGAGGTCGGCGAATGCCCTGGACACAAGCACCTTGCGATTGACCAGCTTGGTCAGGCTTTCGATGCGGGAGGCGACATTGACCGCCGGCCCGATGACCGTGAAATCGAGGCGGGCTTTGGAGCCAATGTTGCCGTACATGACGTCGCCAACATGAACGCCGATGCCGTATCCAAGCGGCTTTTGACCCGCTTGGACGTTTTTATCGTTCAGTTCCCGCATGGCGGCCTGCGCTTCGCCCAGGGCGGCGAGGAGATCGAGACCGGCATTTGGATTGCTCAGCGGAAAGATAGCCAGCAGGCCGTCGCCCATGAATTTGAGGATTTCGCCGCCATGCTTTTCGATCGGCCCGCACATGGCGTCGAAATAGTCATTCAAGAGGTCGATGACGTCGTCTCTCGGCCACGCGTCGGAAATTGCGGTGAAATCGCGCAGATCGCAAATCAGGATGGCAGCCCCCACCGTGGTGCCGCTGCCGCGCGTCGTGGAACCCGCAAGAATCAGTTCGCTCGCGTACGGCCCGACATAGGTTTCAAGCAACGTACGGGCGAGCCGGTTCTTGACCCTGATCTCGCTTACCAGAGCGAGAGCCGGCAACAGGTCACGCAGATATGCCAGTTGGCTGTCATCGAAACCACCGGGAACGTCGGTGGCGAAAGTCACGACATGGCGCTTGCCGAGAGTGTGTTCGATCGACCAGGCAACGTAGTCGGTGTAACCCTCGGCCTTGAGCTCCTTGTAGAGCGGGTAGTCGCTGCCGTCGGCAGCAATGGCTTCGAGTGACTGGCGCACCTCGGAAGCGCCCCTGTAGAGTTCGGCGATCGGGCTGTTCTGAAACTGCGAGGTGTCTTCGATGCCGTAGCCGAACATTGAGAGTTCGGCCGCGTCCAGTCCCCTCCTCCAGAGCATCCGAGCGCCCATCCATTGGGGATTGAGGGTCCTGACATGGAGTGTCGTCCTCGCAACCGGCACGCCCTCGTCGATCAGTCTCTTGCACATCTGCGTCAGGATGTTGTCGAGGAACCTCTCGTTGCTCGTTTCGGTCATCAGCCAGTCAAGGATCGCGCGTCTTTCGACGGGCCATTCGCCAGCCTCCCGGGGAGCCGCGTCGACCGGCAAGATCTTTTCCACTGACCTGTCCATTGCCATGACCTATCGAAGACGGGACCGTCCTATCCGGACGGAGATACATGGAGATACATATAGAGACTTAAACGGGACGCGCCGAAAGATTGATGGCGCCCGGGTGCATCGTGCTCGTCGCGCTTCTAGACGGTGCCGGTCGGCGGCGGGCGTTTGGGCCTGTGAACCTTGCCGTTGCGCACCCTTACACGGCGGAACACGGCGACGATTTCCTCACGGTTGCAGTCTATCGCGCCGAGCCGCAGCGCCCGGGCACGTTCGAGCCCGGTGATGTCGTAGTGTGGCGCAGATGTCCTGGGGGGACCCTGGTAGAGAAGCCTGTGGACGCCGATCGAGGCGGCAAAGCGGTGCAGTTCCACTTCGCTGTCGGCAAGCATGTGGCACCATTTGTGCCCTGCCCAGCGCCAGATCGGCTGATCTACATAGACCGCCACGCGGCCCTGCTCCTACTTGTCGCAGGCCGACTTGTCGTCAGGCTCGAACACCGACAGGTCGACCAGCTGACCGTGGATGACGAAGTCGCCATAGTCCATGTCGAGATCGCGAGTCAGGCCATTCTCGTAGAGCTTGAAGCTTATACGATACTCCGGCGTATCCTCGCCGCCATCGCTGGTCTCGTCGAAATAGGCGATGTCGACCGGCCAGTATTTTTCCGCGCCGAGCGCATGCAGGGTCTTGAACTCGGGATCGGACGCGCTCGCGTTCGCCTGCTTTCCGACAACAACCGTGGTCGTCATGGCCTTGTCGGCGTCATCCGAGCCGTCGAAAATGCTCGTCTCGTAAAAGTTCTCGCCAATCTTGGCGCGGTGGATAAGGTCGACCAGGTGCTGCGTGGGGAAGAGCGTCGACTGCAACTCGAAGCTCTTGGTTTCGGGCTTGTCGATCTGGATCCTGACGCCGTCTGGCTCGCGGGTGGCGTTGCCGCGCAACTCCTTGTCCAGATTCTGGTCGGTGTAGGATTTGGTCACGAAGCTGAACGACTTGCCTTCGGCATCCTCGAAAGTCGTCGTTTGCTGGTCGGTGATCTGCGTCGCTTCGCGTGTGTCCGACTGCGTCACGTAGCGGAAGCGAACCGTGTAGCCTTCGCAGGCCGACCCCCTGATCTCATAGACCATTCGCCCGGATATCCCCGTGATGCCCGACCGGTCGGACGCATTGGCGAGCCTGAGGTCGTACACCGCCCGGTGCTGCACAAGGGGCACGGCTCCCGCTGCCATGACGGGCGACGCAGCAAGGGCAATCAAGGCAAGGCGCAAGACGCGCATAGGCAACTCCAGCGAACGCGGCCAAAGCCGCTGTCAAGTCGCCCCACCGTAAAAAAAGTCGTGGCGGAAGCGAGGCAAAAATAGCAGTTTCCGCTACAAACAACGGTCAAGGTACAAGCCAGGCACAACGATAGAGCCTGATATGGCGATAGGGAAGACGATGGGCGACACAATCGAAAAGCGGCTGGCGGATCTCGGCGTAACCTTGCCGGCGGCTGCGGCGCCCGCGGCGAACTACGTGCCATTTGCGATGAGCGGCAAGCTGTTGTTCACCGCCGGGCAACTGCCTCTCAAGGACGGCAAGCTGCAGGCGGCCGGCCTGCTGGGGCGCGACATCGACACCGCGGCCGGACGCGAGGGCGCAAAGCACTGCGCGATCAACATCCTTGCACAAGCCAAGGCGGCGCTGGGCGACCTCGGACAAATTGTCCGCGTGGTGAAGATTACCGTCTTCGTCGCGTCCACACCCGACTTCACGGAACAACATCTCGTGGCAAACGGCGCTTCGGATCTCCTGGTCGCCGCGCTGGGCGACCGGGGCAAGCATGCACGTTCGGCGGTCGGCGTCGCGGCGCTGCCTCTCAACGCCGCCGTCGAAGTCGAAGCCATCTTCGAAGTCGCCTGAACATGGCGAAGATTTCCTGGCTCACAAAGCGCCCGATCGCCCATCGCGGCCTGCACGACATGAACAAGCGGGTGTGGGAGAACACGCTGTCGGCATTCGGCCGCGCTGTCGAAAAAGGCTTCGGGATCGAATGCGACGTGCATCTTTCATCGGACCGCGTGCCAGTGATCGTCCATGACGGCGATCTCAAACGACTGACGGGAACCGATGCTTTTGCCTGGCAGCGGACGGCGGCCGAGATCAAGGCGCTGAAGGTTGGAGGCACCAGGGATCACGTTCCGCTGCTCAGCGAATTGCTCGACCTCGTGCGCGGCAAGGTGCCGCTGGTCATCGAGGTGAAGGGCAGCGCCGGGCATGACGACGGGCTGGTCGAGGCGGTGGCGGCGCAGCTGAACGCCTATGCAGGCAAGGCCGCTGTGATGTCCTTCGACCACTGGCTGGTCCGCGATTTCAAGAGATACATGCCGGGTATTCCGGCTGGCCTGACCGCCTACGGCAAGGACAACGCGCTGATAGAGGCGCATTTCTCAATGCTGGCTCATGGCCTCGACTTCACGTCGTATGCGGCAGGGGACCTGCCCAACCCGTTCGTCAGCTTCGTTCGCGAAAGGCTGAAGATGCCGGTGATAACCTGGACGATCCGCGACAAGGCTGCGGTCGACCTGACCTTCAAGTACGCCGACCAGATGACCTTCGAGGGTTTTGATCCGGACAGGCTCAAGACCTGAGGTCGCGTGTTCGCTCACGGACGAGCTTTGTGTCGACCGCCGGCTTCCGTAGCGCCCATCGACCGGCGGTATGACCAGACTGAGTTGCACCGCATGTTCTTGCTTATGCTGCAGGGCAGCATAAATTAGGCGGGCAATGGCCAGTGAACATGAAGGCGTAAAGGCAACGGCGGAGGGCGGCGCGCTCTCGGTGCGTATCGCCACGAGCATCGGCGCATTCACCAGGAGCGAGTGGGATCAGCTTGCCGGAACTTCACGAGTTGAGTCCGGAACGCCGTACAACCCGTTTGTTTCGTTTGATTTTCTGAACATCCTTGAAGAATCCGGCTGCGCGGTGCGCGGGACCGGCTGGCAGGGCCATCACCTCAGGCTGGAGGCTGCTGACGGCAGGTTGCTCGGCGCAGTCGCGTGCTATGCGAAGTCTCACAGCCAGGGCGAATATGTCTTCGACCACGGATGGGCCGACGCTTTCGAGCGCGCCGGCGGCAGCTACTACCCGAAGCTTCAGGCAGCGGTGCCCTTTACCCCGGCGACCGGGCCACGCCTCCTGATCGCTCGCGGCGAAGATACAGCGGCCGTGAAGTCGGCCCTGTCGCAGGGTTTGAAGCAGGTCGCACTGCAACTAGGCGTGTCATCCGCGCATGTCACGTTCGCCGAGGACGGCGACATGACGGCGCTTGCGGGCGCCGGCTTCCTGCGCCGAACCGACCAGCAGTTCCATTTTCACAACGAAGGCTATTCCACCTATGACGACTTCCTCGCGACGCTGGCCTCGCGCAAGCGCAAGGCCCTGAAGAAGGAACGTCGCGAGGCATTGACCGCCGGCATCGAGATCGACCGGCTGACCGGCGGGGACCTGACGGAGTCCGCCTGGGACGACTTTTTCACCTTCTACATGGACACCGGCGGTCGCAAATGGGGGCGGCCGTACCTCAACCGCAAATTCTTCTCGATGATAGGCGAGCGCATGTCCCAGGACGTGCTGCTCGTGATGGCCAGGCGTGACGGTCGCTACGTCGCCGGCGCAATCAACTTCATCGGCTCCGACACCCTTTACGGGCGCAACTGGGGTTGCATCGAAGAGCACCCCTACCTGCACTTCGAAGTCTGCTACCATCAGGCGATCGATTTCGCGATCGAGAGGGGCCTCAAGGTGGTCGAGGCAGGCGCCCAGGGCGAGCATAAGCTGGCGCGTGGCTATCTACCGGTGACAACGCAATCAGCGCACTTCATCGTCCATGAGGGCTTGCGCAAGGCGGTCGCGGACTACCTGAAGAGGGAGCGGCGAGAAGTCGAGCGGATGGGCGAATATCTCGAGGAGCATGGCCCGTTCCGCAAGGGCGAACTGCAGGTCAATGAACCACCGTCTTCGAATATAGATTTATGATCACGACGCCCGCCATGATCAGGCCCATCCCCGCAAGCGCAGGTGCGTCAAGCGCCTGCCTGAACCAGACCCAGCCGATCGCCGTGATGAAAATGATGCCCGCCCCACACCACAATGCATAAACGACGCCGATCGGCATCGTGCGCAGCGGCAGCGAGAGAAAGTAGAAGGCCAGCGCGTAGCCGCCGATCGATATCAAGGACGGAACGAGCCGCGTGAAGCCGTGCGTTTGCTTGAGGGCACTGGTTGCAACGACCTCGAATACGACAGCGACGATGAGGTAGACGTAGTTGAGTAGCATCTGGCCCTGCCCTTGAAGGATACGGTTCGCCGAGTCACTGTCGTCTCTTGCATTGTGGCGGCAGCCGGGAAACGAGAAAGCACGCATGACCTACGACGACAACAATATCTTCGCCAAAATCCTGCGCGGCGAGATCCCTTCGCACAGTGTGTACGAGGACGGCGACATCGTGGCTTTCATGGATGTCATGCCGCAGGCCAACGGTCACGTCCTGGTGGTGCCCAAGGCCCCATCGCGCAACATTCTCGACGCCGATCCGGCCGTGCTCGCCAAGGCGATCGCGGTCGTGCAGAAGCTCGCGGTAGCCACGAAGGACGCGTTCGGCGCGGACGGCGTGACGGTCATGCAGTTCAACGAAGCGCCGGCCGGCCAAAGCGTGTTTCATCTTCATTTCCATGTCATACCGCGCATCGACGGCGTGCCGCTGGCGCGCCATTCGGGACAGATGGAAAAGCCGGAAATACTGGCGTCGAACGCCGCGAAAATCCGGACGGCGCTGATCTACAAGCCGAGATAGAAGCCGACCACGAACACCGCTTCCGCAACGACGATGCCGGGAAGCACGGCCCTGCCGCGGATGAAATACACGGCAAACCCCGCCACTGCCGCGGCGACACGAAGGGCGGCAGTGGTTCCGGCCGCCGGTCCAGAGGGAAAGCAGACGAGATTGCCGATCACGGCGGCGACCAGGGCGGTCGCCACGGCCCTCACCAGGACCAGTATCTCGGCATCGTCGCGGATGCGGCCGCCGAGGTAGACGCCAAGCGCGCGCCATGGGTAGGTCGTCGCGAAGCCCGCAAGCAGTATGAATGCATATGGCCACCACCACTCATCGATCCAGCCGAGGGTCATTTCCTTCGATCCTGGTAAAGGTGCGCTCCATAGGCCAGCCCGCCGCCAATGAGGCCGGCGCCCAGCAGGTCGAGACCTGGAACGAAGACGTGCAGAAGCGGGCCAAGCACGAGACCAAAAACCATTGCCATATGGCCCGCCTGCTCACGCGCCGCACCCCACAGTGAGGTCAGGAAATACATCGGCGTGAGCAGGAAGAGGCCGGCCGCCACGACCGGGGGCAGGTCCTCGGCCACGAGATAGAACAGCCAGACAACCACCATATTGACCAGGACAAGGCTTGAGCCAAGCCCGAAATAATAGCTCGTCCTCAGGTCGCGGGGCACGTCGCGCACGGTCTGCAGCGCGATCACCCAAGACGTCACGGCAATGAAATGGGCCAGCAGGTACAGCGTGAGCCTGTTGGTGCGCGGGCCACGCAACTCCGGCACAAGCGCGACCACCATCGGCGTCAGCCTGACCGAAGACAGCGCGACGGCAAAGGCCGCGGCGACGAGCCCGGCGCCCGACATGACTGCGCCGAGGAGCACGACCATCCCGGGCAGCGCCCAGATGGCGAGAACCATGAAGACTGCCTGTCCCATCGTCATGCCAGCTTCACGCGCCAGTCCCGCAAAACCGATGTGAGCGGTGAAAAGGATCAGTCCGGGAATGGAAATTGCCTTGCCGGCGCCGGTGAGAAACCAGTGGCCGCGTTCGGCGAAATCGGGGGGTGGCAGCACGGCTTCGTCAGGCATCTCATCGCCCGATACCACAGGCCAAAAATCGAGGCGATGCAAAAAGCGGTGCGGCGGATCGTTTCGCCGGGCCTGCGATCGCACCTCGAAGAAGTCCGGGAAGGAACGGCGGACCGGCCTGCATTGCTGCCATGCAAGCGCCGGCGCCTGATGCAGAAACGCCGCCCTTTCGGGCGGCGCGTCCTTGCCGGTCAGCTCTTGCGTGGCAGCTGTGGAACGAGACTGCGCTTGGCGCCGTCGGGGCCCTTGGGCTTGGGCTTGACCGCCGCAGGCTTCCTGGCCTTCTTCACGACGACCTTGACCTCGTCCTCGGACGGATCTTCCTTCCTGGGCTTCACTTGCAATTCATCGGCGATCGATTCCAGCTTGAGCCCAGTCTTGCCGTCCTCCCCGGTCTCGACGGTGACGCGCACGGTACCGCCCTTCTTGAGCTTCCCGAACAGCACCTCGTCGGCCAGCGGCTTCTTGATGTGCTCCTGGATGACGCGGCCGAGCGGACGCGCGCCCATGCGCTCGTCATAACCCTTTTCGGCGAGCCAGGCGACGGCGTCTGGCGACAGGTCGAAGGTGACGCCGCGTTCGGAGAGCTGAGCCTCGAGCTGCATGACGAACTTCTGCACGACCTGATGCACGACAGGCACCGGCAGCGAGCCGAACGGAATGATCGCGTCGAGGCGGTTGCGGAACTCCGGCGTGAACAGGCGGTTGATGGCCTCCACGTCGTCGCCTTCACGCTTGGTCGAGCCGAAGCCGATCGCAGCGCGCTGCGCATCCGATGCGCCCGCGTTGGTGGTCATGATCAGGATCACGTTGCGGAAGTCGATCTGCTTGCCGTTGTGGTCCGTAAGCTTGCCGTGATCCATGACCTGCAACAGGATGTTGAACAGATCCGGATGCGCCTTCTCGACCTCGTCGAGCAGGAGCACGCAGTGCGGGTGCTGGTCGACGCCGTCGGTGAGCAGGCCGCCCTGGTCGAAGCCGACATAGCCGGGAGGTGCGCCGATCAGGCGGCTGACGGTATGGCGCTCCATATATTCCGACATGTCGAAGCGGATCAGCTCGACGCCGAGCGAGGCGGCCAGCTGCTTGGCAACTTCCGTCTTGCCGACGCCGGTCGGGCCGGAGAACAGGTAGCAGCCGATCGGCTTCTCCGGTTCGCGCAGGCCCGCGCGGGCGAGCTTGATCGCCGAAGTGAGCGCGGTGATCGCGGTATCCTGCCCGTAAACGACGCGCTGCAGCTCGACTTCGAGACCAGCAAGCACCAGTTCATCGTCGGCCGAAACCGTCTTTGGCGGAATGCGCGCCATCGTGGCGATCGTCGCCTCGATCTCCTTGATGCCAATCGTCTTCTTGCGCTTGCCCTCGGGCAACAGCATTTGCGAAGCGCCGGTTTCGTCGATCACGTCGATCGCCTTGTCGGGCAGCTTGCGGTCATTGATGTAGCGCGCCGAAAGTTCCACCGCCGCCTTGATTGCGTCGTTGGTGAACTTCACCTTGTGGAATTCCTCATAGTAGGGCTTGAGGCCCTTCATGATCGCAATGGCGTCGTCGACAGTCGGTTCGTTGACGTCGATCTTCTGGAAGCGCCGCACCAGGGCCCTGTCCTTCTCGAAGAACTGGCGAAACTCCTTGTAGGTGGTCGAGCCGATGCAGCGGATTGCGCCGGAGGACAACGCGGGCTTCAGCAGGTTCGACGCGTCCATCGCGCCTCCCGACGTGGCGCCGGCGCCGATCACGGTGTGGATCTCGTCGATGAACAGAACGGCGCCCGGAAACTCCTCAAGTTCCTTGACGACCTGCTTCAGCCGCTCCTCGAAGTCGCCGCGATAGCGCGTGCCGGCAAGCAGCGTGCCCATGTCGAGCGCGAAGATCGTCGCATCCTGCAGCACCTCGGGCACGTCGCCTTCAACGATTCGCTTGGCCAGCCCCTCGGCTATCGCCGTCTTGCCGACGCCGGGATCGCCGACGTAGAGCGGATTGTTCTTCGAGCGGCGGCACAGCACCTGGATGGTCCGGTTTATCTCGTTCTCGCGGCCAATCAGCGGATCAATCTTGCCGGCGCGGGCCTTCTTGTTCAGATCGACGCAATAGGCAGTCAGCGCGTCCTGCGCCTTCTTCTTGCCGTCCTCGCCCTGCTCCGCGTTGCCGCCGCGCTGCTCTTCCTCCGCGCCACGCGGCGAACGCGCTTCGCTCGATCCCGGACGCTTTGCGATGCCGTGGCTGATGTAGTTGACCGCGTCGTAGCGGGTCATCTGCTGTTCCTGCAGGAAGTATGCAGCGTGGCTTTCACGCTCGGCGAAGATCGCGACAAGCACGTTGGCGCCGGACACCTCCTCGCGACCGGAAGACTGCACGTGGATCACCGCGCGCTGGATGACGCGCTGGAAACCGGCAGTCGGCTTGGAATCCTCGTCGTAGCCGGTGACGAGATTGTCGAGTTCGGTGTCGATGTAGGTGAGGACGGTCTGCTTCAGTTCGTCAAGATCGACATTGCAGGCGCGCATGACGGCAGCGGCTTCGGCGTCCTCGATAAGTGCCAGAAGCAGATGCTCGAGCGTGGCGTATTCATGATGCCGTTCGTTGGCGAAAGTCAGCGCCTGATGGAGCGCTTTTTCGAGGCCTTGGGAGAAAGCCGGCATTTCAGAGCCTTTCATGGCTATTTGGAACCGTTCTGCCGGAGGCAGCTCGGTCCAAGGTCAAGGCGACCGGCGCAAGTCCGTATTGGGATACGGACAAGCCGATTGCCGTAGAATTTGGGCCGAACTGACCCGGCCCGAAGGGTTTGTCGCTGGCGGGCGCCCGCGGCGTCATGCGGCTTGCCCGATGCCCCACATCGGTCATGCGCCGCCTTCCTTGCGGATCATCCCGACATCGAGCAAACAGAACTGATTCCAAATAGCCATGAAAGGCTCTCGTCCTCACTTCTTCTCCATCACGCATTGCAGCGGATGCTGATTCTGGCGGGCGAAGTCCATGACCTGGGACACCTTGGTTTCTGCGACTTCGAATGTATAAACCCCGCACTCGCCGACGCCGTGGTTGTGGACGTGCAGCATGATGCGGGTCGCGGCCTCGCGGTCCTTCTGAAAAAAGCGTTCCAGGATGTGGACCACGAATTCCATCGGAGTGTAGTCGTCGTTAAGGATCAGGACCCTGTAGAGGCTGGGCTTCTTCGTCTTCGGCCGGGTGCGGGTGATGACCGCGGTGCCCCTGCCGGGGCCGCCCCCACGTTCCTCGTCATCCTGCATGCGGATCACGGAAGACCTGATGGTTTTACCGGCGCTGTTCAACCCGTCACTTGTCATTTCGATGCTACACCCGACCAGCCCTATGTAGTGCTTCGAGCGCAGATTTTAAGCCCTTCTGTCCCGCTGACAATACGGCTGACCCACGCAATCCCGGCTATTCCGAAATCGTGAACGAACTTGTCACGCGCAGCACCGGAAATGCCGCCGACCGCACCTACTCAATCGCCCGCATCAAGCTATTTCGCCCGCACGGCTATCGCCTCGAACGGGCTATATGCGTCCTTGGCCATATCGGCATAGAGTTCGGCCAGCCGGGCGGCTTCCGCGACAAAGGTTTTGTAGGATTGCTCGAGATAGCGCGACTGCACTTCGGCCACTGTTCCGAAGGAAGTTGCCGCCGCGAAACTGCGCAACGCGTCCTCTCCCGCCTCAAGCACCTTGATGGTGTAATGCGATGCCTCGACGGCGATCGTGTGGGCGTCCAGCACGACCGCGCCCAAGCTGTGCGCGCCAGTCTGGAGAACTTCCTTGCCGAGCGTTCCGGCGCCTACGAATGACCGCGTCATCTGCGTTCCTGTCGCAACAGCCCCCTGCGCCACCGCCAGATGCAAACGCTATGTTGCAGCGCACAATATGTCAAACGGGCAGGCGAAAACGGCACTTCGAAGAAAATCCGAATCAAAGCCGGATAAATCCATGAACGATCCGGTTACCATAAACGGATTGGTAACGCTGACGCCCGTACTGTCTCTGGAAAGCGAGGCCGGACCTTTGCCGCCTCTCCCCGCAACGTTCGAAATCAAAGGGTGTAACAGTGCGTCAAGTGTTGGCTGGCATCGCTCACCGGACTTTCCAATCCTGCCGAACGACAATAGCGATTGCCCTTGCGGTGACTGCGCTCGCGGCTACTCCGGTGCATGCAAACTCAAAGTACGCGGCGATCGTCATAGACGCCAACACCGGCAAGACGCTGTTCTCGTCGAACGCCGATGAACCGCGCTACCCGGCCTCCCTGACCAAGATGATGACGCTTTACCTGACGTTCGAGGCGCTGAAGAACGGCAAGATCGACAAGACGACCAAGGTGAAGTTCTCCAACAACGCCGCCAAGGAGCCGCCGACGAAGCTCGGCGTCAAGCCCGGCGGTTCGGTTACCGTCGAAACGGCCATCTATTCGCTGGTCACCAAGTCGGCGAACGATTCCGCCACCGCACTCGCCGAACTGCTTGGCGGTTCGGAGACGAATTTCGCGCGCATGATGACCACCAAGGCGCGCCAGCTCGGGATGACCGGCACCATCTTCCGCAATGCCAACGGCCTGCCCAACCCGGCCCAGCACACGACCGCGCGGGATATGGCGACGCTCGGCCTCGCGCTTCGTGAAAACTATCCGCAGTACTATGCATATTTCTCGACCCGTTCGTTCCAGTACGGCAAGCAGCGTCTTGCCAACCACAACAGGCTGCTCGGCCGCATCAAGGGTGTTGACGGCATCAAGACTGGCTACACGCGGGCGTCGGGCTTCAACCTGGTCTCGTCGGTGTCGGACGGCAATCGCCGTATAGTCGCCGTGGTAATGGGCGGGCAGTCGGCGACCTCGCGCGACAATCAGATGGCCGAGCTTATCCGCACACACCTGCCAAAGGCTTCCAGCAAGCACGGCGCCGGCGATCTCGTCGCCAAGGCGAGCGGCGAATCGACCAAGTCGCCGATCCGCGCCCTGGCCAACGCCATCCTGCCCAAGAACGCGGCAAAGACCGAACCGCTCCCCCTGGAGCCCGTCGTCGCCGAGGCCACCGTCGACAATGTGGCAACCGTCGACGTCGCCGATCAGGAATCGGCAGAGGCGCAGGCCGCAGCGGAAGAACAGGCCTATGCCGAGCCGATCCCGGCGCGCATGGCGGACATCGACCCGGTCAAGACGGCATCGGTGCCGAAATCCGGCTGGTCGATCCAGGTGGCGTCCTCGCCAAGCGAAGTGGAGGCCCGCGCCTTCCTGGCAAATACGAACCGCAAGGCAGGCAACCTGCTTGCCAGCGCATCTGCCTACACGACGACTTTCGACAAAGGCGGCGTCACCTACTACCGCGCACGCTTCGGCGGGTTCGATACCAAGGACGACGCACGCAATGCCTGTAACGCGCTGAAGAAGAAGAGAATCGACTGTTACGCCGTCCAGTAGCGAACGGCGCCCAAGAAGGACTCCCGGAAATGTACCGTGTCGAAGGAGAACTAACCGTGGCTGGAGAGCAAAACGTCCTTGGCTTCGTTGATGCGCGCCGCCAGGAACGAGGTCCCTCCGAGGTCGGGGTGCAGGCGCTGCATAAGGCGGCGGTGCGCCTTGCGGATATCCGCCGTGGTGGCGCCCGTTTCAAGACCAAGGACCTTGTAGGCCTCCTCCTTAGTCATGGCGCCCGAACCTGGCGCAACACCCTGCCGGTTGCCACCGTTCGCCTTCACGTTCTCGCGCCAGGCGGGAAACCGGCCGTCAAGATACGTCTCTAGTAGCTGGCGGCTTTCGGAATCGCCGGAGAGTTCGGCGTAGAGTTCCAGAAGCTGCTTCAACGCCATGGCCGACAGCAGCTTCTGTTCGTGGCTGCCGGCCAGCACGAAGCCGTCCAGCCCGCCGGTGTCGTGGTCTAGTTCCATCTCCAGCGCTGCCGTGCGCACCGTGGAGCGTTGTCCAGCCGGCATGGACACGCGCGCCCTCTTGCGCACGAAACTGTACAGGCCGGCCGCGCCCGAAAGCAGCATTCCGCCGAGACCGGCGCGCCCGATCACCAGGAAGATGACCCCGGCCAATCCAAGAATGAGCGGACCTGAAAGCCGCAGTGCGTTCGCCAGGCTCGCCGCATTGACGCGGGCGAAGGCGACCAGAAGGCCGCCAGCCACAAGCACGGCGGCGAGTAGGCCAAGCGCCGCGCTCATGCCGATCCGCCGCCCCGCATGCCCTCGATCATAAGCCGATCCTCGGGGCGGTCGCGCGCCTCCAAAGCCTTGACTCCGCCGGTTGCAAAGAGCTCTACCGCCGTGAGCAGTTTGGCGAGCGTCGCGGCGGAATTGCGGTCAAAGCGGAACCATGCGCCTTTCGACAGGCGGGCGATTTCCCTGAACGCATTCTCGGCGGTGCCGTCCCTGCCCTCCTGGAACACGAACACCGGCACGCCGCGCAGGCCGAGATTGCCGGCCTTCACAGCAAGGTCTTGAAGCGTCTCTTCCATCGCATCGCCGATATAGACCAGCGCATCGACCTTCTGGGTCGCTGTCTGCCTGAGCGCGTGCGCGAG
Source organism: Hyphomicrobiales bacterium (assembly GCA_026400435.1). Classification (GTDB taxonomy): domain Bacteria; phylum Pseudomonadota; class Alphaproteobacteria; order Rhizobiales; family Rhizobiaceae; genus Mesorhizobium_K. The sequence continues at coordinate 29,142 of JAPLOZ010000085.1, forward strand.
CACTTTGCCAATCTGCGTGCTGCCGCCCTGGCAGGCGATATCAGTCATCAGGCGTTTCAGCGCCGCGGTATCGTTGACGAATTTCGACGCGCGGCATTCGCCGAGCCCGCGGAAATAGACCAGCTGCACGCCAAGCGGGCCGGCCTTGCCGCCAGTCTGCCCGACTGCGTCGAACATCTGCGCCTGGAGGGTGCAGGCGAGATCCCAGGTCGGCTGCCGGCTCATCGTGGCGTCGAGCGCGAGGATCAGACGTCCGCCGGCTGCGCGCGTGGCCGCCACCGCCTTCGCCTGTCGCACAAACACGTCGATCTCGCCCGACGACGAACGCTTTTCCGGCACGTTCGCCGGGCCTTTGACCGGGACTGGCGTTTTTTCCTCACCCATGGACGAGAAGATGTGACGGAGGGGCGCGGCTTGCAAGCCCGACGTCGCCGTATCCCAAGAGCCAGATGGAACGACTGCCTTTCTGGCAGATCATTCTTTCCGGCAGATCATTTGCGGGGCGCCTATTCCGGATAAGTCTCCGAGCTGTCCGAACTTGCGCTCTTGAACAGGATGAAGGCCAAGGGGTTTCCGGGATCGCACGTTACATCGCTGCGCAGACCCGTTACCCTGCCGTCCACGGCGCTCGTATATTCGGCAACGACCTCGCCGAACGTGTTACGCTGGATTGTGGTTTTCTGCCCGGCCTTGACCTCCTCGTCCAGCTTGACGAGATGCTCGACGAAACCGCCCTCGGTCGCAATGATTGGAAACGCGCTGTTGCCGATAAAGACGTTGGCGTCGGCGGCGGTACGGCCGATGGGACCCGCGACGATCCCGTAGTTTTTCAGCACGTTCATCGTGCCTTCCACAAAAAGCGCAATCATGTCGGGGTCGAGCACGCGGGCGGCGCCGATTTCCGGCGTGAAGCACGGGATGCCAACGTCGACAAGCGCATTGTGCAGCACGCTCGGATAGACGGGATCGTCCCAAATCTGGCCGACCGGGTAAAGGTCCGTCATTATCTTGACGTCGGGCAGCGTACGGTCGCCGATGTTGAAGGCGGCGACCTCGAAGCCAGTCGTTCCCGTGTGAAAATCGATGGCCAAATCGGAGTTCGGTTTCAGCAGACGGTTAAAAAGCAGTCCGGCGTGACGGCTGGTGGCGCTGATGCCGTTCTCGTTTCCGGGCCACTCCCGGTTCATGTCGATCAGGTCGGCGCCCCTGCCCGAGTTGGGCCATCGTCGCTGCATGCTTTCGACAGCCGGGCGGGCTATGTCAAGGACGGCCATGACCGTCCCCGACATTTGCGCGGGGTCGAGCATGTTCATCACCGTCTGAACCGTATGAATGGAGCTCATTTCGTCGCCATGCACGCCGCTGGTCAGGGTCATGCGCTTTCCTGGCTGAGCACCCTTGGCGACGATGACAGACACGTTCCATCGCTGCCCGGTGGGCATCTGTGCACCCTGAAAGTACAACAAGTGCTTCTTGCCGGGCTCAAGATCTCCGGTGTCGAGCGTGCTGACGACTCTTTTGCCGTCGATCGAATCGCCGGTATAGACGGTTCCCTGCGACGTGCTCGGCGCCGCAGCGGTGGACGACGCGGCATTTTCCTGCGCGTTGGCTACGCCGGCATTGAGAGCGAGTGCCGTCGATACGCCGACCGTGGCGATTGACGCGATCATGAAGTCGCGACGATCTAGGGTTTCCCTGAGTTTGTCCGACATGGCAATGGTCCTTTCCACCTGCATGAATACTTGTATTCGGGCCCACGTGGGATGCGGACTCCCAGCCACGTCAAGGCAAGAGTATTGGCTGGAACTGGAGGTTGCAAGGTGGATGCCTGCGAGGCCGCTATGGGTTGTCGGGCCTGAACCGATTCAAACGGAGACAGTTCGGACGGCTTCGGAGGCACCCGGTTCCCGAGCGATGCACCGGGTGCGTCAGAGCAGACCGAGTTCCGTCAGTTCCTGCCGCAACTTCAGCGGCATTTCGGCGACGCCCTTGCGGCCCTTGCCGAGATCGGCGGGCGCTTCGTTCTGCTTCAGGTAGCGCCACCCCTGAAATGCCCTGCGCGGCTGCCAGTCCGTCCTGACCACGACAGGATCGAGCATCAGGTGGCAGCGCGATATACCCTCGCCGTCGATGAAGGGACGCACCTCAGACAGCCGTTGGCGGCACTGCACGCTGCCTTTGATGACCCAGTAGAGCGAACCGCCATCGACGAGTTCGGCTGCACGCGTCGGGACCATCCGGGTGGTATGAAAATGCTCGACGGGCTCGCCGTCGCGACGGCGCTGGTCGAGCCGCATCGCGATCCATTCTTCAAGATCCTCGACGCTCTCGCAGCCGACGCAGAGTTTGAGCAGGTTCAGGGCCATGGACGAGACTTAGCGATGCGATGGCCGCTGTTCAATCGCGACGCGGGTTATGCACAGGCTCATCCTCCGCACTCCAGGGCAGCCCTTGTGCTACAGACGTGAACCCGCACCGAAGCGTCGGATTGATCATCCCGTCTTGCAAGGCTACCCTTGACGCAAGGGGAGAGCATTCAATGGCGATCGACGTAGGGGCGGCGCGCGGCCGCAGATGGCTGCCTGCGGCCATGATCGGCGTTATCGCCGGCGTCGACAACATCGCAGCGGCCCTTGCAATCGCGTCGCTTCTCTTCGCTGGACCGCTGTCGTCCGGGCTGGGCCTTGGAGTGGGCGTGGTCCTCGTCGGTGGCGCCGTGCTCGCGCTTGTAGTTGCCCTGCGCAGCACATTGCCAAACTCGGTCGCCTTGGTCCAGGAAACCTCCGTGGCGATCCTCGCCGCCGCTATCGTGGCCGCCACGACGACGCTCGATGGCCCCAACGACGTGAAGATCGCGACGGCGGTTGCGATCCTGGGCGTCTCCAGCCTAGTCACGGGCGCGCTCTTCTGGGTCACCGGACGGCTCGGTCTCGGGGGGCTGGCACGCTTCCTGCCCTATCCCGTCGTCGCCGGATTCCTCGCGGGATCGGGATGGCTGCTCGTCGACGGCTCGGCCGTGATGCTGACGGGGCACGGCATAGGTCCGACCTTCTTCGGGATGGCGCGCGAGACCCGCGTCCTGATTCTCATCGGCCCGGCCATCCTGTTTGCGATCGTCCTGCAGCTGTCGCTGACCCGCTTCAATCACCCGGCGACAGTGCCGCTGGTCATGGTGGCAGCCGGCGCGGCCTTCTTTGCATCGCTCGCGGCTTCGGGCATCGGCATCGAAGACGCACGCAGCCTCGGCTACCTGCCAAAGCTCACGTCGCACGGCGGCGTGGAACTGCCGACCTTCGAAATGGTAACGAAGGTCGATTGGCACGCTGTGCTATTTGCTGGACCGACAATCGTTTCGATCGCTGCGCTCAGCATGGTCGGGCTGTTGCTGAACATCAGCGGACTGGAACTCGCTGTCGGTCGGGACATCGACGTCAACGCCGAATTGCGCTCCAGCGGCATCGCCAATCTGTTGTCAGGAGCAGTGGGCGGACCCTCGGGTTATGTCGGCCTGACAATGACGGTGCTCGCGGAGCGCACCGGGGTTCGCGGCCGTGGCGCCGGCGTAGCGACGGCTCTCGCAATGCTCCTGGGCCTGGCGGCGGCTGGCGGCCTGATCTTTCAGGTGCCGGTCTTCCTCACCGCCGGTTTCGTGCTCTTCCTCGGCATCGGACTGCTCCGAGAGTGGCTGCTGGCGACCCGGCGCGAGCTGCCGCTGATAGAATGGCTAATCGTCGTCCTCATCCTCATGTCGATCGCGCTCGTCGGCTTCCTTCAGGGGTTGGCGGTAGGCCTTATGGTTTCCATCGCCGTGTTCGTTTTCAACTATTCCCGACTGCCGGTGGTCCGGCTCAACACCAGCGGCATCGAGCACCGCAGCTCGGTCGACCGCTCATCCGCCGCGTCAAGGCTGCTCAGCCGACACGGAGATGCCATCGAGATCGTGCAATTGCAGGGCTATCTCTTCTTCGGGTCGGCTGACCGCATGGTCAACTATGTGCGTCGCCGATTGCAGGCGCCCGGCCAGACGCCGCTACGCTTCCTCGTGCTGGATTTCCGCCACGTCAGCGGGCTCGACTCAGCCGCGACGAGCGGCTTCCTGAAGATCAGGCGGATGAGCGAGGACCACAGGGTCAAGGTCTTCCTGACCCATATGTCGGGCGACGTCGAGAAGACGCTCGGCCTCGCCGGCATCAGGTTCAGCGAGCAAGGGACGATGACGCTGGAGGTCGATATCGACCACGCCCTCGAACATGCCGAGGAAGCAATCTTGAGGGAGCAGCCGGACCACGGCGTTCAGGCAGGACTGCTGACCCACCTGACCGCCATTGCCGGACCGCATCACCGCATGGGTGACCTGCTTAGCCACATGACCCGGATGCCCGTGCATCCGGGGGACTTCGTGATCAAGGCTGGCGACAAGGCGGACGACGTGTTTTTCATCGCCCACGGCCGGGTACGTGTAGAAGTGACATTGCCCAACGGTCGAAAGCTGCGGCTGCGAACGATGACCGATGGCGCCTTTGTCGGCGAGATGGCGCTCTATATGCAACAGGAGCGGACGGCGGATGTGATAGTCGAGGCTCCATCGGAAATCTTCCGGCTGAGCGCAGCCGACCTGATCCGACTGGAGAGGGAGGATCCTGAAGTCGCCCTGCTCGCCCATCGTCTGCTGGCGGTCAATCTCTCCGAAAAGTTGAGCGTCGCCAACCAGGCCATCAAGCGCACCGAGCGGTAGCCTTCCTCAGCACTCCACCACATTGACCGCCAGCCCGCCGAGGCTGGTTTCCTTGTACTTCTCGCTCATGTCGAGGCCGGTCTGGCGCATGGTCTCGATGGCCGCGTCGAGCGGCACGAAATGGCTGCCGTCGCCCTTGATGGCGAGCGAGGCGGCGGTGACCGCCTTCACCGCGCCGAGTGCATTGCGCTCGATGCACGGGACCTGGACCAATCCGCCGACCGGGTCGCAGGTCATACCCAGGTGATGTTCGAGCGCGATTTCGGCGGCGTTCTCCACCTGCTCGGGCGTGCCGCCCATGACAGCGCACAATCCAGCAGCCGCCATCGCCGAGGCAGAACCCACCTCGCCCTGGCAGCCGACCTCCGCGCCTGAGATCGAGGCATTGGTCTTGATGATGCCGCCGATCGCGGCAGCCGTCAGCAGGAAGTCGCGGATGCTGGGCTGGTCGGCTTCGGGGTGGAAATGCAGCCAGTAGCGCAGCACGGCCGGCAGCGTGCCGGCTGCACCGTTGGTCGGCGCGGTCACGACGCGCCCGCCGGCGGCGTTCTCCTCGTTGACAGCCATTGCGTAGATGGAGAGCCAGTCGTTGGCGAGCAACGGGTTCGGCCGATTGGTGCGCCATTCCTCATTGAGCTTGTCGTGCAGGGCGCGTGCGCGGCGGCGAACCTTGAGGCCGCCCGGCATGATGCCATCCTGCGACAGCCCTCTGTTGATACAACCGAGCATCGCTTCCCAGATCGCGTCGAGCCCCCCATCGAGCTTTTCGCGCGGCATATGGACCTCTTCGTTGGCGCGCTTCATCTCGGCGATCGAAAGACCGCTCTTGCCAGCCATCGCAAGCATCTCGACGGCGTTCCTGAACGGATAGGGCACGCGTCCGGCCGGCTTGTCGGCGCCCCTGGACTTCAGCCGCTGAAGCTCCTCCTCCGAAACCACGAAGCCACCGCCGACCGAATAGTAGATGCGTTTGAGGAGCAGCCGGTCGTCCGTATCGTAGGCGTAGAACGCCAGGCCGTTGGCGTGGCCCAGAAGCGGCGTCTTCCGGTCCAGCACGAGGTCGGCTGCGGGATCGAAGCGATAGGAAGGATGGCCGGGAGGCGAGACCCGCTTCAAGTCGGTGATAGCTGCGATGGCGGTATCCGCATTGTCGGGGTCCACCGTCTGCGGCGTCTCGCCCGCAAGACCGAGGATCACCGCACGGTCGGTGCCGTGCCCGACGCCCGTATAGGCGAGTGATCCATGCAGGCTGACCGCGATGCGGCCGACCCTGGCCCCTGCCGGACGGGGCCAGTCGCCGGATGCAATCTCGTCCAGGAAGCGCGCGGCGGCGGTCATCGGCCCCATGGTGTGGGAACTCGATGGGCCTATGCCGATCTTGAAGAGGTCGAATACCGACAAAAACATCGTTCAAACCCCAGGAGTGATGGCGCTGCAGGCTGTTTCGGCTGTTTGGCCGAGACGGGCTGCAGATCCGCCGACTTCGGATGATCAGCAAGCGACATTGCGTATATAGTGCCAAGTCACGAATGCGGGAAACGGGTTGTCGCCATGCTTCTTTCGATCGCGGATATTTCGGCGCTGACGTTCTTCCTCGTCGCGTGGACGCTCCATTCGCTGTCGACCGAAGGCAAGCTGTTCAGCCGCATCTCCCTGTCGCAAGCCATGAACATCCAGCGCGCGGCCTGGATGCGCACCATGGCGCGGCGCGAACTGCGCATGATCGACACCTCGATCATGCTCGGGCTGCAGCAGGGCACCGCCTTCTTCGGATCGAGCGCGCTGATCGCGGTCGGCGGATGCTTCGCACTGATCGGCGCGAGCGACCGGGTGCTGAACGTGCTTGGCGATCTGCCCTTGTCCACCGTAGCCTCGCGCCCGGTTTTCGAGGTCAAGGTGATCGGGCTGATCCTGATCCTGGCATATTCGTTCTTCAAATTCGGCTGGTCCTACCGGCTGTTCAACTACTGCTCGATCCTGATCGGCGCGGTTCCCGTGCACCGGGACGATCCCGGGCACGCCGAGGAAATCGAAAAGGCAGTGGTCAGGGCGACGAAGATGAACGTGCTTGCCGGCAAACACTTCAACGCGGGACTGCGCGGAATATTCTTCTCAATCGGGTACCTTGGGTGGTTCGTAAACCCCGTCGCTTTCGCCCTCTCCACCCTGCTGCTGCTCTGTGTTCTGGTCCGCCGGCAGTTTTTCTCCGCCGCCCGACGCGCCGTCCTGCCCGGGAATTGACATGTCGTCGGGTCCGGGAAACACAGAATCGATGCGGCCGGTGAACTTGTACCCGATGAGACCAAACCATTCGCGGATCGCCATCGTCGTCGTCTGCAGCGAATCGGCCGGGTTGTCGCGCATGACGCCGAGGCCCTCCTGCCCCGACGTGCGGTAGTCGACCGGCCACGGCACAACCGGAAACGCGGCCTTCCGGAACAGTCCCATCGACCGCGGCATGTGAAATGAGGACGTGACAAGGAGCCAGGTTTCGTCCTTTCCTGGCGTCACGAGTTTGCGGAGGTTCTCGACGTTATCATAGGTGTTGCGCGATTGGCGCTCAAGGATCAGGCGGCTAGCCGGCACGCCGAGGGCTTCGAAAAGCTTCGGCGCGGTGTCGGCATCGCCCTCGCCGTCCAGGAGCAACGTACCCGTGCCACCCGATACGACCACCTTCGCCTCGGGATAGCGCCTTGCCAGCACCGCTGCCTCAAGGAAACGATCACCGCCGCTGTTGATGTCGTAGCCGCCGCGCGCAAGGTTGATCGCGCCCTCGAAGCCGCCGCCCAGAACGATGATACCGGCGACCTTGTCGGGCATCGGTGGCCGCTGGAAACGCTCCTCCAGAGGATTGAGCAGGAGCGCGCCGAGCGACGTCCACGACGCCAGCGAAAGCAGCAGGAAGGCAAGGATGAGGGTGAAGCCGCGCAGTTTGCGCCAGCCAAGCCAGCCGACAAGGATTGCAAATCCGAGCAGGAAAAGCGCGAAATTGAGCGGCTGGATCAGAAACCAGAACAGCTTGGAGGCAAAGAACAGAAAGGAGAAGTCGTTCATTCCAACCCCGTAACGATGCGCATCGCAGGCGCGCGCCGACGACCGGTTCCTACACCTGCGTCTTCACCTTGTCCGCCTGAATCTCATCGCCCAGAAAGTCGCGGAAATAGGCGACGGTGCGATCGATCCCCTGGCTGAGCGGGACCGAAGGCTCCCAGCCCAGCTTCTGGCGGGCACGCGAAATGTCGGGCTGGCGCTGCTTCGGATCGTCTCCCGGCAAAGGCCTGCGCACGATCTCGGAGCGCGAGCCAGTAGCTTCGACCACCAGCTTCGCAAGTTCGAGAATGGTGAATTCGTGCGTATTGCCGATGTTTATCGGGCCGACCACCTCCTCGGGGCTGGCCATCAGCTTGATCAGACCATCAAGCAGGTCGTCGACATAGCAGAACGAGCGCGTCTGGCTGCCGTCGCCGTAGATAGTGATCGGCTGGTTCAGCAGCGCCTGGACGATGAAGTTCGACACCACGCGACCGTCATGACGGTGCATGCGCGGTCCGTAGGTGTTGAAGATGCGGGCGACCTTGATCGGCACCCCGGCCTGGCGATGATAGTCGAAGAACAGCGTCTCGGCGGCGCGCTTGCCCTCGTCGTAGCAGGCGCGCGGGCCGATCGGGTTGACGTTGCCCCAATATTCCTCGGTCTGCGGATGGGTGACCGGGTCGCCATAGACCTCGCTGGTCGACGCCTGCAGGATCCTGCACTTCAGCCGCTTGGCCAGCCCGAGCATGTTGATGGCGCCGTGGACAGAAGTCTTGAGCGTCTGGACCGGGTCGTGCTGGTAGTGAACCGGCGAGGCCGGACAGGCGAGGTTGTAGATCTCGTCGACCTCGACATAGAGCGGGAAGCAGACGTCGTGGCGCATGAACTCGAAGCGCGGGTTGGCATGCAGGTGATCGATGTTGCGCTTGGTGGAGGAAAACAGGTTGTCGACGCAGATGACCTCATGCCCCAGCGCCAGCAGCCTGTCGATGAGGTGCGAGCCGAGGAAACCCGCCCCGCCGGTCACCAGGATGCGCTTTCGGCTTTCGTCTATGAGGGGCAAATGCGTCTCCCGTCCGAAGCGGATACATGATGGCGTCCATGAAACCCTGCCGTAGCATTGCCTTGAAAAACACCTGCGGTCATCTGTTCTTACGCTTGAGGAACGGCAGATATTTTTCGACAAACCGGCGCCTGCGACGTCGACGCTCAGCCGGGGGCTGGTAGTAGTTCTTGTGGTATTCTCGGCCGATCCCGATCATGTTGTAAACTGCGGACCTGCTCATAGCAGCCAATTCCAAAGTCTGCTTCATTTCGTTGGCGGGCAGCGGCTGGATGGCGCTCGCATCGTTGAACAGGAAAAGCGGTTCCGGCATAGGCATCATTTCCTGGGCGATGGACTGGAAGAAGTCGGCAATACCGAGGAACGTCCTTTCGCTGTCGATCGATTGAGAACGGGCGCCCAACAGTTTGTCAAACCCGTGTTCCGATACGATGCAACCGAGATCATTCGATCCGTATCCCAGGAACGTGAGTTCGGGACTGCTCAAGGGCGGGATCACGGTGCCGTCATTCAGCAAACGAACGGCCGGAATTATCAATGCCGTTTCCTGACTGCCCAACTGCCGGATCTTGCTTCCCGCCCCGGCCGCAAGGGCGCAGCCTGAACGCAGGAGCAGCAGGCCCGATGCGCCCCGCTCCTTCAACCATGCCAATGCCTCAAGCGCGCTCACGTCAGCCAGTTCGTCGACCACGAGCATGGTCTCTGGCGTTGGTTCGTTTTCGCCAGAATTGCTTCTTTGCAACAGCACAGTGCCAAGCACATCTGCTCCAAGTTCTCGACGCACCGATTCGAGCGCATTTTCGAGAGACTGCCGATCGGACGAATGTTCGATCACGACCCCCCACCTTCGCAAACTGTCGGGTCGAGTACGCGCCGGTCGATGACCCTGCCAATCTCTGTGGAACTCAAGCCATGCACCGCGGCGCGCGGCACTCGGCAAAGCGGCCCGGGGCGCGCCGATGCCGTTGTTCAAGGTGTCGAGCAACACCCTGGCCAGGTCAGGCGCCGAATAGTCGAATAGGTGCCGGTCCCGGTCCTCGGGATGAATCAGTTCGGGAATCCCTCCGGAACGCGCGGCGATGAAAGGGAAGCCGAACTGAAGTGCCTCGTATACAGTGCATGGCGAATTGTCGACCGGCGACGCCATGACCGCGAGGCATCGGTTGTCGCGCAAATATGCGGTTGCCTGCTGTTGATCGAATCCAGTCTCGATTCGCCAGTCGAACGTCCAGTTCGCCGCACGAGAATTGATGAACTGATCGGCCAGCATGCCATCAATTGCTTGAATTTTACCCATGAAGACGACACTGACCCGACGCTGCGTCAACTCGGCGTTCAAACGGGTCAGCACGTTGGTGAACAGCCGCAGTCCTTTGCGTTCCTCAAGTCTGCCGAAAAATACGATCTCGGAGGGTCGCCGTGGGGCGACCCGATCCATACCGCCGGAAAAGTCGATCTGCCCACCCTCGGCGTTTTCCTTGAATAGATCTGCGGTTGGAATGACATATTGATTCACGATAGATTGCGGCGGAATCGCATATCCTTTGGAGATGACCCAATTCAGTAAATATTGGCTGGGGCTCCATAATACATCGCTTGTTGAGATCGATATCTTCTCTCCAGCCATGAAAAAACAATAACCGGGCCAATTTGGCACCGCCCGGTTGGCCTCAAGGACCCATTCCGTCGGAGAATGAAGTGCGAGACACATCAGGCTGTCCTGAAACGCAACTCCAAGCTTTTTAGCGGCGAAGCAGTACGCCCCTTCGCCGCAAGTATCGTTGAAGTGCATTACGTCGAAATGGGTTTCGCGCAGATACTCGAACAGGGCCCAAGCCTTGGACCAGCCAAACTTGATCATCGGGCCGGCAATTCGGGTGGTCTGAACCGCTTCGAGCCAGATCAGATCGATATTGGCCTTGGCGTATCGCTCTCGCCAGCCTTCGAATGTTCCGTTCTCGACTCCGCCGGTATAGACAACCGTGACCCTCACTCCCTCGCCGGCAAGCAACTGCGCAAGTCCAGTCGTAGCGGTACCCAAGCCACCGTTTCTATGAGGTCCGACCATTTCGGAAGTGACGATACATACGCTGCCAGGCAATCGCTCATCGAGTCTTCTAGGCATCGGCAAGTCACACTCCAGCAACGGTTGCAGGTCGACCCAACTCGCTGGGCTTGATCACTGCAGCAACAAAATCGGCAAGTTCAGTTCGGTTTCTGGAACACGCATTGAAACGTGTTCGCGCTTCTGATGAGCGCCTTGTCGGTTCGATAGCTCAATCTGGTGGCCAACCAGACGACCGGATACGTCAAAGCCTTGCGCCAGCCGCCCTTCTCGTCAGCCCATTCCCATGCGATCCATCCCAACGTCTGGGCAATTGTATGCACCGGAAAGCTTGCGGTGACGACGAGACCGACACTCGCGCCCAATTCCTGCAATCCCATCTGTGTATAGCGCCTGAAGTCCCAGGGGTCCGCGTGGAAAGGCTGCAGGAACGGCACGCCCACGATGAGGTGTCCGCCCGGCTTGAGAATGCGCGAGAAATCCCCCATCACCCTATCGATGCGAGGCGTGTGCTCCAGCACGGCGTTGCAGAATATCGTGTCGAAATGGTCGTCTGGGAACGGCGTCTCGCCGAGCAGCCCGATGATGGCGCCTGGTATGGATGATTCCAGATCGTAGTTGACCACGGCCGAAGCGCCGGCGACTAGGAGAGGCTGGTCGATGTTGCGATGTCCGCAGCCTGCGTTGAGGACGTTGCCCTGGATGAATGGCCCGAGCGGTTCAATCTCCATCTCGATAGGCTGGAAATGAACCGGGCCACACCGTGCGAATTCAAAGCTTGATGCGGTATTTGCCATCAGGCGAACGCTGGGGTCGATAGCGCGTGTTGAGCGTCGCCGCGCCGGCGGATACCGGACGCATCGAGAATGAGGTCCGCGAAATCCTCCGCTGGCTGCATGCTGTGGCGGGCACGGATTGCCGACGCGGCCATTTTCCCCATCGTCTGCCAATCGTGCCGGGCGTTCCATGCGCGCTCCATGGCGTCGTCCACCATCTCGGTGGTCGGCGCGCTCGCGATGAAGCCGAACGCGTTGTCGTCGATCAGTTCGCGCGTGCGCCCGACATCCGTCACGATCGGTACGCGCCCACACACCATGGCTTCAAGCATCGCCAGCGAATTGCCCTCGTAGCGTGAAGGCAGGAGCAATGCGTGATTTTTCGCCCAGATCGACGTGATGTCCTCAGAAAAGCCGAGAAACGTAACGACATCGCTCAACCCATAAAGCGCGGAAAGATCCCGCACCTGCTGCAGGTTGCCTTCGTCCTGTCCCAAAAGCGAGACGCGCAGGCACCTCGATCGCCACTTCGGCTGCCTGAGGACATTGATCAGCAGATCCTGGCCTTTGGACTGGAAATTGATGCGTCCCACGCACGCGAGGCGCCAGACATCTTCCGACGGCCACTCAAGCTCGGTCCCCGGCTTTACGGTGAAGGCATTGTCAACGATGCTGGACGAACTGAGATCCAGGGCGAGATTGGACTCCAGCACCTCCCTGTTCTGCGCCGACACGAAGTAACAGGCAGCCGCCTTGGCGAACGCGCTTCTGGTCGATTGGTAGGCCTTAGTCCTTATCCACTGAAACGGACTGGCTGCCTGGACGAGCAACACGTAGGGAATCCCAAGATCCTGGCATGCGAGCGCGATCGATATATCGTCGAGATGCCAGCTCATCGAGATAACGACGACGTCGGGCTTCGTTTGCCTGAGCCACGACCGTTCGGCGGACCGGAAGGTCAGCAGGTGCCGGACACGTCTGTCTATCCTGCGGCGGCTGGCAGAATGAATGTACGCTCCCGCGTCTTTCAAGCGCAACACTTGAAGAGAGCGCTCGCTATCGCTGGATACACTTACAGAAACTCTGTTCCCCCGGCGAAGCAACACTTCGACCGACTGGCTCCAGAGTTCTTCACTACCTCCCCACGCTCTGTCGAGTGTTGAGTAAAAGCCGAAATGCGTTCCGCCCATCCGGTGTTGCTATTCCGTTTTCATGCGCTCCCCAGCTCGGCCAGTGATACGTTACTTGCTCACGGTAGTCACGGTGAAATATTTCTACCACCAGGTTTCTGGCTGGAAGCGCCCGGCGGCCTGTTCGATGACATGCCCGGCCTGGAACAGCGTCTCTTCCTCGAACGGCTTGCCGATCAGTTGCAGGCCAAGCGGAAGCCCGTGCGCGTCGAGGCCGGCAGGAACCGCTATGCCCGGCAGGCCGGCCATGTTCACCGTCACCGTGAAGATGTCGTTGAGGTACATCTTGACCGGATCGGCGGCCATGTCCTGGTCGGCCACGCCGAAGGCGGCGGACGGCGTCGCAGGCGTCAGAATGACGTCGACGCCGGCGTCGAATGCCGTCTCGAAGTCGCGCTTGATCAGCGTGCGCACCTTCTGGGCCTGCAGGTAGTAGGCGTCATAGTAGCCGGCTGACAAAACGTAGGTGCCGATCATGATGCGGCGCTTGACCTCGCGGCCGAAGCCTGCGGCGCGCGTCTGCTCGTACATGTCGACGATGTCCTTGCCGGGAACGCGCAGGCCGTAGCGAACGCCGTCATAGCGGGCAAGGTTGGAAGACGCTTCGGCCGGCGCGACGATGTAGTAGGCCGGCAGCGCGTACTTGGTGTGCGGCAGCGAGATGTCGACGATTTCCGCGCCGGCATCCTTCAGCCACGCGATGCCCTTCTGCCACAGCGCCTCGATCTCCGACGGCATGCCGTCGACGCGGTATTCCCTGGGGATACCTACCTTCATGCCCCGGACCGATCGGCCGAGCGCGGCCTCGTAGTCCGGAACGGGACGGTCGACCGACGTGGTGTCCTTCGCATCGACTGAGGCCATCGATTTCAGCATGATCGCGGCGTCGCGGACGTCGCGCGCCAGCGGCCCGGCCTGGTCGAGCGAGGAGGCGAACGCGACGATGCCCCAGCGCGAACAGCGCCCGTATGTTGGCTTGATGCCAACGGTTCCGGTGAGGGCAGCAGGCTGGCGGATGGAGCCACCGGTATCGGTCGCGGTCGCGCCTGCGCACAGGAATGAAGAGACTGCAGCGGCCGAGCCGCCCGACGAGCCGCCGGGCACCAACTGCATGTTGTCGTAGCGCCGCGTCGTCTTTGCACCGCCCGACGACACGAACCCGCCGTCGCCAGCATGCGTGGTCGGCATCACCGTGGTTTCGGCGATCGAGCGCCGCCACGGGTTGATCACGGGGCCATAGTAGGAGGTCTCGTTGGAGGAGCCCATTGCGAACTCGTCCATGTTGAGCTTGCCCAGCATCACCGCGCCGTCGGCCCAGAGATTTGCGGAGACCGTCGATTCGTAGCGCGGCTTGAAGCCGTCGAGAACGTGGCTGCAGGCCTGCGTGTGGACGCCTTCGGTGGCGAACAGGTCCTTGATGCCGAGCGGAATGCCTTCCAGCGCGCCGCCCTCGCCCTTCATCAGCTTCGCGTCCGAGGCCTTGGCCATGTCGCGCGCCTTGTCGGGCGTGACGGCGACATAGGCGTTGAGGACCGGATTGGCGCGCTCGATCGCGGCTATATAGGCTTCGGCGAGCTCGGTAGCCTTGATCTCCTTGCCGCGCAGCTTCTTGCGCGCTTCGGCAATCGTCAGTCTGGTCAGGTCGCTCATGGAACAATCTTCTTTTCGTAAAAGCGCGAAAACCCGGAGTCCGGGTAGTCCAGGACCGCGCCGCAGACGGTGAAGCCACCGCGCTCGTATACACGGTATGCAGCCTCGAAGCCCGGGGCCTCGCCCGTCTCGAGCACCAGCCGCGAGATGCCCTTTTCGCGCGCCAGGTGCTCGACGCGCTGAAGCAGTTGCGAGCCGACGCGCTGGCCGCGCACTTCAGGCAGCGTGAACATGCGCTTCACCTCACCAAGGCCGCCGCCGTGATCCTTGAGCGACGCCATGCCGACGTGATGGCCCGCTTCATTTCGCGCGACGAAAGTCGTCAGCGAAGGATCGGCCATCTGCTCGACGGTAAGCTGGAACTGGAACTCGCGCGGGGTGAGCGGTATCATCGTGGCGTTGAGGTCCGCGACCATGGCGCGCACGTCATCCTGCAAAGGAGTTTCGACGGCGATCGTGACCGGCATGGACTACTCCACGACCTTCGGCACGAGGAAGAAGTTTTCGTCGGTCGCCGGCGCGTTGGCGACGATGTCGGCAGCCTTGTCGCCGTCAGTGACAGCGTCCTGGCGTTTCTTCATCGCCATCGGGATGACCGAGGTCATCGGCTCGACGCCGGTGACATCGACCTCGTTCAGCTGCTCCACGAAACCCAGGATGGTGTTCAGCTCGCCGGCCATGCGCAGCGCATCATCCTCGCTGACCGCAATTCGGGCAAGGCGCGCGACGCGCTTCACGGTGGCTATATCGACGGACATGGGAAGGTCTCGATTGGCTCGGGAATTCGCTCCCGGCTATAGCGAGGGTGGCGCGCCTGCGCAATATCGCCGGGCTTACCCAAGGCAAAGCCCGGTGCATCGCGCACCGGCTACGATGTAACGTCCGACGCATCTCGAGCGAACACACTGCAAAGGCAACATTGCCGGGAGGCAGATCATGTATCGCTCATCGGTTACATTGGCGGCAGCGCTGACATCCCTGCTGGTGGCAAGCACGGCGTCTGGCCAGGAACGCATGGTCAACGTCGTGGAACTCTTCACCAGCCAGGGTTGTTCGTCCTGTCCGCCCGCCAACGCCAACCTGATTGAACTGCGCGGCAGGCCGGATGTGCTGGCGCTCAGCTTCAGCGTCACCTACTGGGACCGGCTGGGGTGGAAGGATGTGTTCGGCCAGACGAAATTCACGCAAAGGCAGGTTGCCTACGAGCAGCCGCTGGGCGAGAGAGGACCGTTCACGCCACAGATGGTCGTCAACGGCAGCGAAAGCCTCGTCGGCAACCGGATGCGGGATGTCGAGGCCGCGCTTGAGCAGGCTTCGCCCGGCCTCGCTCCGCCGATCTCCATTGGCGCGGGACGGGTCAAAGTCGGCGCCGGCCGCGCAGAAGTGACCGCCGACGTGTGGGTCGCCTTCTACGAACCTGGCATTCTGGAGGTGGCGGTAAAGCGCGGCGAGAATTCCGGGCACACATTGGCCCACACCAATGTCGTGCGGGATCTGATCAGGGTCGGCGGATGGGACGGTTCTGCCGCCGCATTTCCGCTGCCGGACGTGAAGAAGGGGCTGAAGACCGCGGTTCTGGTTCAGCATCCCGATGGCGGACCGATCCTTTCGGCCGCAACCAACTGAGCCTAAAGCTCAACCGGCTTGCCAACGTCCGGCACCAGCACCGTCGTCCCCGACTCTTGCATGCCTTCGACGAATTTGTCGGCCGACTGGTCGAGCATGCCGAAGGTCTTGTAGTGGCAAGGCACCACCGTTTCGAACTTGAAGAAGCGCCGGCAGGCGAGCGAGGCAACCGCCCCGCCCATGGTGAAGCGGTCGCCGGTCGGGACCAGTCCGACCTGCGGCTGGTGCAACTCGTTGATCAGCGCCATGTCCGAAAATATGTCGGTGTCGCCCATGTGATAGAGCGTCTTGTCGTCGGGGAAATGCAGCACGAGGCCGAGCGGATTACCGAGATACACATTCGAGCCATCACCGACGTTGAAGGACGAGGAATGCAGCGCCTGTACGAAAGTGGTGGTGAAGCCGCCGCAATCCACCGTGCCGCCGGTATTGCCGGGATTGATCCTGTCACCGGAAACGCCTTGGCCGATGAGATACATGCAGATCTCGAAATTGGCGACAAGCTGCGCGCCAGTTGCCTTCAGGATTTCGGCGGCATCACCGAGGTGATCGTTGTGGCCGTGCGTGAGGAGAACATGCGTGGCGCCCTCGGCCGGGCCTTCCCAGCCCCTGCCCCATGACGGATTGCCCGACAGGAACGGATCAATCAGGATCGCCGCGCCGTCGACATCGACGCGAAACGCCGAGTGGCCGTAGTGTGTAAGTTTCATGAAGGTGCTCCTGAATTTTCTGCTTGCCGGAACGGCAGGGCCTAAAGGATAGGACGGGGCTGCGCCAAGTCAAAGGAATGACCGATTGGCAGTTGTCGACGTCACCGAACTATCCGCCGCGCTCGATGGCGGCAAGACGATCGCCGCGCTTGACCTCGGCGAAAAGACGATCGGCGTCGCGGTTTCGGATCGCGGCCTGTCCTTCGCGCATCCGCGTCCGGTTATCATGCGCAGGAAGTTTACGCTCGACGCGGCAACGCTGCTCGACCTGTGCGCCAAGGAAAATGTCGGCGCGGTCGCGATGGGTCTGCCGGTCAATATGGACGGTTCGGAAGGGCCACGCGCGCAGGCGTCACGCGCCTTCGTGCGCAACATGGCGCGGCTGAGCGCCCTGCCCTTCGTGTTGTGGGACGAGCGGCTGTCGACCGTGGCTGTCGAACGCACGCTGATCGAGATGGATTTTTCGCGCAAGAAGCGTGCCGGGAAGATCGATTCAGCCGCCGCCGCCTTCATCCTGCAAGGCGTTCTCGACCGGCTTCACGCGCTCGGCGAAGGCTCCACACCGAAATAGCGATCCCGCCGCTCGCGCACCCATGCTGCGATCGCCTTGCGTTGGCGAAACGCCCAGATCGCGAAGATCAGCGCGGTATCGAGCATGCACGCCTTGGCGACCATCGGCGGAATTGTCGCCGGGTCGATGCCCAGCGCATTTCCATAGAGCTGGAAAAACAGATCGTGCACCTGACGGGTCAGCATGATGTAGCCGAAGTTCAGGTCGTAGAACGACATGAAGTACCAGCCCCAGAAGATGCCCATCGGCAGGGCCCACGCGGCGAAAACCCAGCGCATCAGCGTATCCCCCGCCATGCGCGCGCGACGAGACGCGGCAAAGCCGCATCTACGCCGATTTTCGCAACATGCCGCATTCGAATCCTCGCTCGTTAACCAAGAGTGGGTGGTTGCGGCGCGCGATGCAACGTAAACCAATTGTTAAGGTTAACGAATGGCCACGGTGGATGACCGTGGCGCGAGGGCTTGACTGCCGCCAGGCCTTCAAAAGTCCCGCTCAGCCGGCAGGCGGGTAGAGCGTGTCGATGATGAGGCGCGGATCATGCCGGGCGTCCAGCATGCCGTAGGTCGTGCGCCATTGTCCGGCAAGGCGGGACTCGATGAATGCATCGGCGATGCGGCCCGCCCCCATGCGCTTCAATTCGGCGGCGGCCGCCGACAGCGCCAATTGCTCGGTCAGGATGCGGGCCGATCCCTCGTCATTGCCGGCGACCTGCATGGCGGCCCTCAGTACGGCGACCGTGCCTGCACCCCCCGCCCCCAGATCGTGCTCAATGCCCGCGAGAACCTCGTCGAACAGCGCCGGTGCGCGGCCAAGCACGCGCAGCACGTCGAGCGCCATCACGTTGCCCGACCCTTCCCAGATCGCGTTGACCGGCGCCTCGCGGTAGTAGCGCGCCAGGGGCATCTCCTCGACATATCCGTTGCCGCCGAGGCACTCCATGGCTTCGTAGAGCAGGCCGGGCGCTATCTTGCAGACCCAGTATTTGACCGCTGCCGTCATGGCCCGTGCAAACGATGCTTCAGTCCGGTTGCTCGCGGCTTCGTCGAAGGAGCGGGCGAGCCGGAAGGAAAGCGCCGCGGCTCCGGCAACGTCCAGCGCCATATCTGCCAGCACGCGCTGCATGAGCGGCTGGTCGACGAGCTTTTTGCCGAACGCCTCGCGGTGGCGCGTGTGGTGGATCGCCTCGGCAAGGCCGGCCCGCATCAGACCGGACGAGGCAACGGCGCAGTCGAGCCGCGTCAGCGTCACCATGTCCATGATGGTCTTGACGCCACCGCCGGGCTCGCCGACCATCTGGCCAATGGCGTTGGCGAATTCCACTTCCGACGAGGCGTTCGAACGGTTGCCGAGCTTGTCCTTGAGCCGCTGGAAACGGAAGCCGTTGCCGGAGCCGTCGCCGAGAATGCGCGGCACCATGAAACAGGACAGCCCCTCGGCCGCCTGGGCGAGCACGAGGAAGGCGTCGGACATCGGCGCCGACATGAACCATTTGTGGCCGGTGATGCGGTGAAAATCGCGGCCCGCGCGTTCTGCCCGCGTGGTGTTGGCGCGCACGTCGGTGCCGCTCTGCTTTTCGGTCATGCCCATGCCAACGGTCAGGCCGGTCTTTTCGATCGGCGGCTTGCTGGTCTGGTCGTATTTGCGCGTCGTGATGCGCGGCGCCCACTCGCGAAATAGATTCGGGCTGGCCATCAGAGCGGCAAGCGAGGCGCTGGTCATGGTGATCGGGCACAGATGGCCCGTTTCGAGCTGCGCGGTGAGATAGAAGCGCGCCGCGCGCACCTGGTGGCGACGCCCGGTTTCGGCAGCGCCGTTCTCCCAGATCGAGGACTGCAGTCCGCTGGCGACCGAACGGCGCATCAGGGCATGATAGGCCGGATGGAAATCGACGGTGTCGATGCGGCGGCCCTGGCGGTCGTAGGTGCGCAGAACAGGCGTCTCGACATTGGCGAGGCGCGCGGTTTCCTGCGCCTCCGGGCTCAAGACGAAGCGCCCGATATTGTCTAGGTCCTTGCGGACAGGAGCGGAAAACTCCTCGGCGATCTGGATGAGCAGCGGGTCGCCGCGCCAGGCATTGCCGCCGGTGATCGGCGGCGGCTGGTTGGTTACCTCGTCCGTCACGCGCTGTTCCTGAATCCCGTCAGCCGGCCGAATCCGGCTGACCCTTGCCGGCTTATATAGCCGAAGCGTTGGTTAACGCGACCAAAATACCGGGAAAAGCCTTTCCATAGAAAGCCGCCCGGCTTGCAGGCGCCGGACCGTCATTCTATAGCACCGCCTTGACATGATCGAAGCGCCCACCCCGCCGCTCTTCCCCCACCGCCATCTCCTCGGCATACGCGATCTGTCTCCGGCCGACATAGAACTCCTGCTTGATCGTGCCGATGCTGCTGTCGCCATCTCGCGACAGCCGGAAAAGAAGACCTCCACGCTGCGCGGTCGAACGCAGATCAATCTCTTCTACGAGGCATCGACCCGAACCCAGTCGTCCTTTGAGCTTGCGGGGAAGCGGCTCGGCGCCGACGTCATGAACATGTCGGTCGCCAGCTCATCGGTGAAAAAGGGCGAGACGCTCATCGACACGGCAATCACGCTGAACGCCATGCGGCCGGACATCCTGATCATCCGGCACCAGTCGGCCGGCGCAGCCGCGCTGCTTGCGCAGAAGGTCGGCTGCTCGGTGGTGAACGCCGGCGACGGCGCCCACGAACATCCAACCCAGGCTCTGCTCGATGCCTTGACCATTCGCCGCGCGAAAGGGGCGCTGTCGAAGCTGATCGTAGCGATCTGCGGCGACATCCTGCATTCACGCGTCGCCCGCTCCAACATCATGCTCCTCAATGCGCTTGGCGCGCAGGTGCGCGTGGTCGCGCCTTCCACGCTGCTGCCGGCGGGCATCGAGCGCATGGGCGTGATTGTTGCGCGGACCATGGCCGAGGGGCTGAAGGACGCCGACGTCGTGATGATGCTGCGGCTGCAGCGCGAACGCATGACCGGAGCGTTCGTCCCTTCGGTGCGAGAGTATTTCCGCTATTTCGGCCTCGATGCGGAAAAGCTGAAAGCCGCCAAGGACGACGCGCTGGTGATGCACCCGGGACCAATGAACCGGGGCGTCGAAATCGCATCGGCGATCGCCGACGGGCCGCAGAGCGTGATCCAGGAACAGGTCGAGATGGGCGTCGCCGTGCGCATGGCCGTCATGGAGGCGCTGCTCGATCCTCGCCGCAACCCGAGCGGAGGCGCCCAATGAGCGTCACCGTTTTCCAGAACGCCCGCATCGTCGATCCCTCGCGCGGCATCGACGAGACAGGCAGCCTGATCGTCGACGGCGCAAAGATCGCAGCGGCCGGTGCTTCGGCAAGAAATCAGGGTGCGCCCGAGGGCGCGACTATCGTCGAATGCGGCGGAATGGCGATCCTTCCCGGCCTTGTCGACTCGAGGGTATTTATCGGCGAACCGGGCGCCGAGTACCGCGAGACCATCGCGTCGGCCGGCCAGGCGGCGGCGGCTGGCGGCGTCACCTCCATCGTCATGATGCCGGATACCGATCCTGTCATCGACGACATCGCACTGGTCGAGCATGTGCTGCGCGCGGCGCGCGACACGGCCTCGGTAAACGTGTTTCCAGCCGCTGCGATCAGCAAGAAGCTGCTGGGCCTTGAGATGACCGAGTTTGGCCTGCTGCGCGAGGCCGGCGCGGTCGGCTTTACCGACGGTCGCCACACCATCGCCAGTTCGTCCCTGATGCGGCGCGCGCTAACCTATGCGCGCGACTTCGGCGCGGTGATCGCACACGAGACTCAGGACGCCGAGCTTTCCGCATCCGGAGTGATGAACGAGGGGCTCTACGCAAGTTGGCTCGGCCTGCCGGGCATTCCGCGCGAAGCCGAGGCGATCCCGCTGGAGCGCGACCTGATGCTGGCTCGCCTTACGGGCGGAGCCTATCACGCGGCGAAGATCTCGACCGCGCTGTCGTGCGCCGCCGTGGCGCGCGCCAAGAACGACGGGGCGACGGCTACGGCCGGCGTGTCGATCAACAACCTCGCGCTCAACGAGAACGACGTCGGGGAATACCGCACCTTTTTTCGCCTCTCCCCGCCGCTGCGCGCAGAAGAGGACCGGCTTGCCATGATCGAGGCGCTGAAGGACGGCACCATCGATGTCATCGTGTCCTCGCACGACCCTCAGGACGTCGACACCAAGCGATTGCCTTTCGCCGATGCGGCGCAAGGCGCGATCGGGCTCGAAACGCTGCTCGGCGCGGCGCTGCGGCTGTTCCACAACGGGGATGTCCCGCTCCTACGCCTCACGGAAGTGCTGTCCACCGCGCCGGCGAGACTTTTTGGCCTGCCGGGGGGCACCTTGAAGCCGGGCGCGGCGGCAGACTTGATCGTCGTCGATCTCGACGCGCCGTGGGTCGTGCGCGAGGCCAACATCCGCTCGCGCTCTAAGAACACCTGCTTCGAGGGAGCAAGGATGCAGGGCCAGGTCTTGCAAACGGTGGTTGCGGGCAGCACAGTCTTTTCGGCATAGGCTGTCATTGGTGAAGTCGGCGCTCGCAGTATGGCCGGCAAAGGGGGAGTGAATGAGCTACCTTCCAATCGTCGCGCTTGCCTTCGGCTATCTCCTCGGTTCCATCCCCTTCGGCCTGCTGCTTACCCGCGCGGCAGGGCTGGGCGACGTGCGCAGCGTCGGATCGGGCAATATCGGCGCCACGAACGTCCTGAGAACCGGCAACAAGAAACTGGCGGCGGCGACGCTGCTGCTTGACATGCTGAAAGGCACGGTCGCCGTGCTGATCGCCGCACGGTACGGGACTGATCTGGCGATGGCGGCGGGTCTCGGCGCGTTCCTTGGCCACATCTTTCCGGTCTGGCTGGGCTTCAAGGGCGGCAAAGGCGTCGCCACCTATATCGGCGTCCTGCTCGGATTGATGTGGCAGGCTGCGCTGCTCTTTGCGGCGCTGTGGATACTGGTGGCGCTGGCGCTGCGCTATTCCTCGCTGGCGGCGTTGACGGCCTGCGCGATCACGCCGGTCGCCCTCTGGTTCATGGGGCGGAGCGACCTCGCGCTTCTTTTCGCGTTCATGAGCGTTATCGTCTTCATAAAGCACCGCGCCAACATCTCCCGGCTCGTCGCCGGAACGGAAGGGCGGATAGGGGCAAAGGGGTGAACAAGACGGCCGGATCGCCGCGCCTGAACGACCGGCAACGGTTGAACTGGCTGCGACTGATCCGGACGCCGAATGTCGGGCCGGCCAGCTTCCGCGACCTCATCAATCGCTTCGGCTCCGCCGAGGCGGCCCTCGAAGCCCTGCCCGAGCTCGCTCTCGCAGGCGGCGCGGGACGCATCACGCGCATCCCTTCGCCCGACGAGGCGGAAGCGGAGCTGGTGGCGGCAGGCAGGGCCGGCGCGCGGTTCGTCGGCATAGGCGAAACAGATTATCCGCCGCTCCTCAAGCGCATGGACAACCCGCCGCCGCTGCTCGCCGTCAAGGGCGAGGCGGCAGTGTTTTCGCTGCCACCCGTCGCGATAGTCGGCGCGCGCAACGCTTCGCTTGCCGGCGTCAAGATGGCGCGCATGCTTGCAGCGGAGCTTGGACGGCATGGCTATGGCGTCGTGTCGGGGCTTGCTCGCGGCATCGACACCGCTGCCCACGAAGGGAGCCTTGCGACCGGCACGGTGGCGGTGCTTGCCGGAGGCCTTGACCAGCCCTATCCGCCGGAGAACATCCCGCTCCTTGACGAGATCGTGGAGCGTGGCGCCGCCGTGTCGGAAATGCCTTTCGGCTGGGAACCGCGCGCGCAGGATTTTCCACGGCGCAACCGCATCATCGCAGGCATGTCATTCGGCCTGGTCGTCGTTGAAGCCGCTAAACGCTCCGGCTCGCTCATCAGCGCACGTCTCGCCGGCGAGATGGGACGGCTGGTGTTTGCCGTTCCCGGCTCCCCGCTCGACCCGCGCGCCGCAGGGGCCAACGGACTGCTCAAGGAGGGGGCCACGCTTGTGACGGAGGCTGCCGATGTCATCGAGGCGATTGCGCCACTCGCCGGAGAGACCATCCACCTGCCTCCCAAAATCGAGGAGCCGCCGGACTTCGGCGCCACGCCGCCCCCGCTCGATGCAGACCGCAGGCGCCTGGTCGAGGCTCTGGGTCCGACGCCAGTCGGCGTGGACGAGCTGATCCGCCACACCGGCCTCCATCCCGCGCAGGTCTTCATGATTCTTCTGGAGCTCGACCTTGCCGGTCGGCTTGAACGGCATTCAGGGGGAAGTGTGTCGCTTCTGCTGGGTGAGCCTTGAAGGCCGCTCGCCGTGAATGATGTCGTTGACCTCGACATAGGCCATCTCGATCAGGTACGCGAGCATGTCGCAGTCCTCGCCCTTTGCCATGATGCGCAGCTGGCCAAGCATCGAATGAATGTAGTCGAGCGTTTCCTCTCGCTTTTTCCCTTGATGGAGATGCATCGTGCAAGACTCCGCGGCCGCCAGCGTAACGATACGCGCCAGGCCGTCTTTCGGTTTACGGATTGTTGCGGCTGTTCGCCCCATTCCTGATTGATACTACTTCTAGCATATTTACCTATGGTTGCAAGGAATTTTTGCCTAGCGTTAAAGTTGCATTCGGTCGCGCATGTCCGATTTTGGCCCGACGGGCTTGACCGAATGGAAAAGCGCAGCCATTTGACGGACGATTCCGAATTTCCGGCGCAGCCCTCCCTCGCCAGCGCCGCAGGGAAATTGATTTGCCCATGGATGTCGTCGTCGTCGAATCGCCTGCGAAGGCGAAAACGATCAACAAATATCTTGGCCGCAACTATAAGGTGCTGGCTTCCTACGGGCATGTACGCGACCTGCCCGCCAAGGACGGCTCCGTGCGCCCCGACGAAGATTTCGCGATGTCGTGGGAAGTCGACGGACCCTCGTCCAAGCGCCTGAGCGAAATCGCCAAGGCCGTGAAGGAAGCCGACGGGCTCATTCTCGCAACCGATCCGGATCGCGAGGGCGAAGCAATCTCGTGGCATGTGCTGGAGGTGCTGAAGAGCAAGCGTGTCTTGAAGGACAAGCCGGTAAGCCGCGTGGTCTTCAACGCCATCACCAAGCAGTCGGTTCTCGACGCGATGGCCAAGCCGCGCCAGATCGATGCGCCGCTGGTCGATGCCTATCTCGCGCGCCGGGCACTCGACTACCTGGTCGGCTTCACTCTGTCGCCGGTCCTTTGGCGCAAGCTGCCCGGCTCGCGCTCGGCGGGCCGAGTCCAGTCGGTAGCGTTGCGCCTCGTCTCCGACCGCGAGGTCGAGATCGAGAGGTTCGTGCGCGAGGAATACTGGCAGGTAGCTGCCCTGCTCGAGACCCCCCGCGCGGAGACTTTCGAGGCACGGCTTACCGGCTTCGAAGGCAGGCGGCTGCAGAAGCTCGACATTTCCACAGGGGCCATGGCCGAAGACATCCGGGTCATGCTGGAAGGTGCTTCGTTCAGGGCCCTGTCGGTCGAGGCCAAGCCAACCAAGCGCAATCCCGGACCGCCCTTCACGACGTCGACTCTGCAACAGGCAGCCTCCTCGCGCCTTGGCTTTTCGGCCTCGCGCACCATGCAGATTGCGCAGCGCCTCTATGAGGGCCTCGACATCGGCGGCGAGACGGCCGGCCTGATAACCTACATGCGAACCGACGGTGTCCAGATGGCGCCCGAGGCGGTCACAGCTGCGCGGGATGCGATAGCCAAGGAATTCGGCGACAAGTACCTGCCCGAGAAGCCCCGCTATTATTCGACCAAGGCGAAGAATGCGCAGGAGGCTCACGAGGCAATCCGTCCGACCGACTTTTTCCGCACACCAGGATCGGTGCGCCAGTATCTCGATCAGGATCAGTTCCGGCTCTACGACATGATCTGGAAGCGGGCCATCGCCTCTCAGATGAACCCGGCCGAGATCGAACGCACCACCGCCGAGATCGAGGCAGTGAACGGAGCGCGCAACGCGACGTTGCGCGCGGTCGGGTCGGTTGTCCGCTTCGACGGCTTCATCGCGGCTTACACGGACCAGAAGGAAGACGACGCGGAGGACGAGGAAAGCCGCCGCCTGCCCGAAATCCGCGCCGGTGAAACGCTCAAGCGCGAAAAGATCGACGTCAGCCAGCACACGACCGAGCCTCCGCCGCGCTATACCGAGGCGACCCTGATCAAGAAGATGGAAGAGCTCGGCATCGGCCGCCCCTCCACCTACACGGCGATCCTGAAGACGCTGGAGGACCGCGACTACGTCACGATCGACAAGCGGCGCCTCATTCCGCAGGCCAAGGGACGCTTGCTCTCCGCCTTCCTGGAGAGCTTCTTCGAAAAATATGTCGAGTACGACTTCACGGCGTCCCTGGAAGAAAAGCTCGATGAAATCTCGGACGGGCGCCTCGCCTACAAGGACGTGCTGCGCGACTTCTGGCGCGATTTCTCCGCCGCCATCAATGACATCAAGGACCTGCGCATCTCCGAGGTGCTCGACGCGCTGAACGAGGATCTCGCCCCGCTGCTGTTCCCGGCGCGAGCCGACGGCACTAACCCGCGCACCTGCCCGAAATGCGGCACCGGAACATTGTCCCTGAGGCTCGGGAAGAGCGGTGGCTTCATCGGCTGCTCGAACTACCCCGAATGCAGCTATACGCGCCAGTTTGGCGCCGAAGGCGCCGAAAACGGCGAGTCTGACGGACCCAAGGAACTTGGCAAGGACCCCTATACCGCCGAGGAAATCACACTGAGGAGCGGCCGCTTCGGGCCTTACGTGCAGCGTGGCGACGGCAAGGATGCAAAGCGCTCCAGCCTGCCGAAGGGCTGGACGCCCGACAGCATCGACCATGAAAAGGCGCTGGCTCTCTTGGCGCTGCCGCGCGATGTCGGCCAGCACCCCGAAAGTGGCAAGATGATCTCCGCCGGGCTTGGCCGCTACGGGCCTTTCGTGCTGCACGACGGCACCTACGCCAATCTTGAGAGCATCGAAGACGTGTTCTCGATCGGACTGAACCGCGCTGTCTCTGTCATTGCCGAGAAAGTGTTGAAGGGCCGCGGCGCGCGTAACGGCGGAACGCCGGCCGCGCTCAAGGAACTGGGCGATCATCCGGATGGCGGCAAGATCACCGTGCGCGACGGAAAATATGGTCCCTACGTCAATCACGAGAAGGTCAATGCAACCCTGCCTAAGGGCAAGGACCCTATGTCGGTGACGCTCGAAGAAGCGTTGACGTTGATCGCCGAGCGCGCGGCCAAGGGTGGCGGAGGCAAGAAGACCGCCCGCAAGGCCCCATCCAAGTCGGCAACCGCCAAGAGTGCGGGCACCAAGAAGCCCGCGGCGAAAAAGGCGGCGCTCCGGAAAAAGGCTTCCTAGTTGGCACGGCGAATTCCGGGCGCGACCAAGGGCGCGGGCAAAAGCGCACCGGTCAAGGCCGAGTTCCGGCCGACGAAGGAAGACATCGTCAAATACGTCGCGGAGAATCCCGACCGGGCGGGCAAGCGCGAAATCGCGAAGGCCTTTTCGCTCAAGGGCGACGACCGTGTCTGGCTGAAGGACGTACTGCGCGACCTTCAGGACGAAGGTCTGCTGACGAAAGAACGCAAGCGGCTGGCGCGCGTCGGCGCGCTGCCGCATGTCAGCGTACTTGAAGTCTTCTCACGCGATGCCGACGGCGGACTGCTTGCCCGGCCAACCGAATGGGACCAGCGTTTCGGCGAGGCGCCTGTTGTCTCGCTGCGATCGCAGCGCGGTGGCAACGGCCCCGTCCCCGGCATTGGCGATCGCGTGCTGGCGAAAACCTTTGCCACGGATGGCGGCGACGGCCCGGCCTATTCCGGTCGTGTGATGAAGGTCTTCGAGCGGCGCGCAGAGGCGGTGCTGGGCGTGCTGCGCCAGGCCGACGACGGAACCTTCCGCATCGAACCCGTCGAGCGGCGCCAACCCGAGATGACGGTCGCCCGCGACGACCTCAACGGCGCCAAAACTGGCGATCTCGTGGAGGTGGAGCAGGCGTCGTCGGCCCGCTACGGCCTGCCGCGCGGTCGGGTGATCCAGGTGCTAGGCTCGCTGACCAGCGAGAAGGCGGTCTCGATGATCGCGATACACGCGCATGATATTCCCCACATTTTCCCGCCCGATGTGCTGGCCGAAGCCGAGTCCGTGAAGCCGGCGGCGGCGGCGGGACGCGAGGATTTCAGGGATCTGCCGCTGGTCACCATCGATCCTGCCGACGCCAAGGACCACGACGATGCGGTGCATGCCGAACCGGACGCCGACGTGGCGAACCCCGGCGGCGTAATCGTCACCGTGGCCATCGCCGATGTGGCGGCCTACGTCCGGTCTGGCTCTGCCCTCGACCGCGAAGCGCTGAAACGCGGCAATTCGGTCTATTTCCCGGACCGGGTGGTGCCGATGCTGCCCGAGCGCATCTCCAACGACCTTTGCTCCCTACGCCAGGGCGTAGACCGTCCGGCGCTGGCGGTCCGGATGACTTTTTCGGCCGACGGCCGCAAGATCAGGCACGGCTTCCACCGGGTCATGATGAAGTCTGCCGCCAAGCTGGCCTATCCACAGGCGCAGGCGGCTATCGACGGCATGCCGGACGACGCGACCGGGCCAATCCTGGAAACCGTGTTGAGGCCTCTGTGGGACGCCTATGCCGTGCTGAAGTGCGGCCGGACGGCGCGCCATCCGCTTGAACTCGATCTCCCCGAGCGCAAGATCCTGCTCAAGCCCGATGGCACGGTCGACCGTGTGGTGGTTCCCGAGCGGCTCGACGCGCACAAGCTGATCGAAGAATTCATGATCCAGGCAAATGTCTGCGCGGCCGAGACGCTTGAGGCCAAGAGGCAGGCGCTGGTTTACCGGGTTCATGACGCGCCGTCGCTCGCCAAGCAGGAATCGCTGCGCGAATTTCTCGCCACCCTCGGCATGTCGCTTGCGCGCGGCGCCGCGCTTACTCCGCGCCAGTTCAACGGCATCCTGGAACAGGTGCGCGGCGCGGACAATGAAGGGCTGGTCAACGAGGTAGTTCTTCGCTCGCAGAGCCAGGCGATCTATTCACCCGACAATCTCGGCCATTTCGGCCTGAACCTCAGGCGCTATGCGCATTTCACCTCGCCGATCCGACGCTACGCCGACCTGATCGTGCATCGCGCATTAATCGGGTCGCTCGGCTTCGGCAATGACGGCATTACCGCAGCCGAGGAAGAGCGTCTCGAGGAAATCGCCGGGCTCATCTCGGCATCGGAGCGCCGCGCCATGGCGGCCGAACGCGACACTGTCGACCGGCTGATCGCCGCCTATCTCTCCGAACAGGTGGACCGGACTTTCGAGGCGCGCGTCTCGGGCGTCACCAAATCGGGACTATTTGTCCAATTGCCGCAGTATGGCGCAGATGGTTTCATACCGGTGTCGTCGCTGGGTGACGACTACTACCACTTCGATGAGGCCGCCCGCGCGCTGTTCGGGGACAGGTCGGGCAAGGGTTATCAGCTGGCCGACAATGTCGAGGTGAAGCTCGTCGAGGTGGCACCGCTTGCCGGCGCGATGCGATTCGAAATGCTGAGCGAACCGAAGCCCATGCCCGGGTCAAAACGGTCGTTTCACAAGTCCAAGGCAGGGCGCCGGACGCGAGAGAGGGCCTCCCAGCCGCGCGGACGCTCCAGGAGATGAGAATGGAACAGCAGGTTTTCGGCGGCGAGCACCACAGCGGCCGCCCGGCCAGGCCCGTCTGGCATGCAATCTGGAACGGCTTTTGCGGCAAGTGCCCTAAATGCGGCGAGGGAAAGCTTTTCTCGTCTTTCGTCAAGGTCGTGCCGGCCTGCGCGCATTGCGGCGAGGAGATGCACCATCACCGCGCCGACGACCTGCCAGCCTATCTGGTCGTGGTGATCGTCGGCCACGTTGTCCTCGGCGCCTTCATGGGCGTCGAGGCGGCCAGCACGCTTTCCACATGGCAGCATCTGGCGATCTGGGCACCGCTCACCGTCATCATGGCGGTCGGCCTGCTTCAGCCCGTGAAGGGCGCTGTCGTAGGCCTCCAATGGGCGCTCTACATGCACGGATTCAGCGGCGCGGACGACACACTGGAAACCCACCCGGAACTTTAGTCGGCGTTGTCCGCCGCGATGTCGCTCGTCCGCATCTTGGTGTAGCTTTCGCGTAATGCAGGATGCTTCCGCGACATCAGTTCGGCCGACCGGCCTTTCGCTCGACAGGGCAGCGGGCCTGCGCGTTGCGATCATCGGCGCCGGTTTCAGCGGTATCGCCGCCGCCTACTACCTCAAGCGCGCCAACCTCACCAATTTTCTGATTCTGGAGCGTTCCAGCGCCGCGGGCGGGACATGGCACGACAACAGCTATCCCGGCGCCGAGGTGGATGTGCCGTGCCACCTCTATTCATTCACCTTCAACCAGAACGACTGGACGCAACGATATTCCAGCCAGGCGGATGTGAAGCGCTATCTCGACAAGACGATAGATGAATTCGACCTGCGCGCGCATCTTCGCTGCGACGCCACAGTCGTCTCGGCCGAATGGTCCGATGAAACCAAACTCTACAAGGTGGCGTTCGCGGACGGTCGCATTGCCGAATTCGAAGCCGTTATCTGTTGCGTCGGCATCTTCAGCGTTCCGCTGATACCGCGCGAAATCGACGTCGCGTCCTATCCGGGCGTTGTTTGCCATACGTCGCCATGGAACAAGGATGTTCGGTTCGAAGGCATGCGCGTCGGCGTGGTCGGAACCGGTTCGTCAGCCGTGCAGATTGTGGCCGAAGCAGCGAAAGTCGCCCGATCGGTGACCGTTTTTCAACGCTCGGCGAACTGGGTGGTGCCAAAGCGGAACAGGACATTCACCGCCGCGCAACAGGCCCGGTACCGAAAGGCATGGCAGTATCGATTCAAGTGGCTGAAGGAGTACCTGCGTTACGAGAGAATAAAGTTCATGAATCCGGACAGGCTGGGTTCAAGGACAAATGTGCGGATGCAGGCAATCGCTGAAAACTACCTGAAAAGGTCGCTCGCCGGGCGCGGCGATCTCCTCGTGAAGCTGACGCCAGACCATCCGATAGGAGCAAAGCGCGCGGTGGCGAGCGACGACTACTATGCCGCGCTCCAGAAGCCCAATGTAGTGGTTGCGCCCGCGGTAAAGCGCGTCGACGCGGACGGCGTATGCGACGCCGAAGGCCGACGCCACCACCTCGACGTGCTCGTCCTCGCAACTGGTTTCCGCACTGCCGACTATCTGTCGAAGCTCAGGATCAGCGGCCGCGATGGCGTCGACTTGCATGAAACGTGGCATGGAGAGCCTGCCGCGTTTCTTGGAACATGCGTGCCCGGATTCCCCAACTTCTTCATGCTCTACGGTCCCAACAGCAACTCGGGCACGCTTGTCCTTATGCTTGAAGCCCAGGCGCGTTTCGCCGTCGACAGCCTGGCCGAGATGGCGCGCAGCAATGCTTCCACCGTCGAGGTGAAGGCATCCGTCTTTGAGAAATTCAACCGGTGGGTTCAGAAAAAACTGGAGGGGTCGGTCTATGCGACGACCCGAAACTACTACCAGGCCTCGTCAGGCCGCGTGGTTACCCAGTGGCCCTTTACCGCCACAAGGTTCTGGTGGATGTGCCGAACGCAGCGCAGGTCTGCAATGAAGATCAGTTGATGGTCAACGCACCCAGGGCAAACGCCGGATGCGCCGGATCCTGATGCTAGCAAACCAAGACCGCCGACTGGTTCAAGGCAGTCGCGGCCGACAGGGTCGCGCGCTTCTGGACAGTCGGCTTCTCATAAGTCTTCTTCATGGTCCCGCTCCCTATTCACCGTATTTGTGTCCGACTCCCCGCCGGTTGGCAACCCCGCCGTGTGCCGACGGACTTTTTCGCGCGCGATTTCAGGCGGTTGTTCGTTTTGGTACACACAGGCAGCCCTTGGCCTTCCATTCTGCCGCACGGCGTTTCATGACAGATCATCCGTTCAGGATCACGATCCGGGAAACGCCATGAAAATATTGGGCAAACGCGATATGGACCTGGCCGACGCCCGCGAGAAGGCGTCATCTCCCGGACCGCTGCTGCCGCGCGACGCCGCAACCCTGATCCTGCTTGACCGCTCGCAAGGCGCGGTGCGCGTGCTGATGGGAAGGCGTCACATGGGGCATGCATTCATGCCGGGAAAGTTCGTTTTTCCGGGCGGACGCACCGATCCTTCCGACGGCCGCGTGGCGGTCGCCTCGCTGCTCCACCCGAACGAGGAACAACAGCTGGTCGCGGGACCCGGTCGCGTCAGCCCCGCGCGCGCCCGTGCGATCGCGCTGTCAGGCATCCGCGAGACTTACGAGGAAGCGGGCCTTCTCATTGGCGAGCCCGGCACGTTTGTCGCCGCAAACCCGCAATGGCAAGGTTTCGCCGACCATAGCGTACGCCCTGCCCTGCACGGATTGCGGCTCATCGCGCGCGCCATCACGCCGCCTGGGCGGATACGCCGCTTCGACACGCGGTTCCTCAGCGCCTGGCGCAGCGATGTCGCGCTCGAATTGCGCGAAGGTGGACCCACCCAGGAACTTGAGGAACTCGTCTGGCTGCCGATCGACGAAGCGAGACGCGCTGACATACCAAACATCACGAGGTTCGTGCTCGAAGACCTCGAACAACGCCTTGCGCAAGACCCGAAGCTTGCCGCGAGTGCACCGACGCCATTCTACCGTATGACGCGAAACAAGTTCGTTCGCGAGCTTCTGTAGAAGCAGCGCCGCCGGCTACTGCGATTCGGCGGTCAGTTCGCGAACCTCGTACCGCGAAAGGTTGAGCTGGGACTTTGCAGTACCGGTCTGCGCCGCCGCAATTTCGAAGCCAACCAGGGACCCTCCCTCGGGAGCCATCGCCTCGAATTCGATGACGGGCCGATCGTTGACTTTGAAAGTCACGAGGTTGCCCTTCATCACGGCCGAAAGCTCGAACTTGTCGCCGGCTGCGAACTTGCGGTTGCCGGGCAGAGCCGTCCAGTTCACCGGCGTCAGCCATTTGTTATTCTGCAGGCGCTGCACACTGTAGATGCCGACCAGGGGCGCCACTTCGAATGCATAGTAGTTCTCGAGGTCGACACCCCACACGATCAGCCCGACGTAGGGCTGCGTTTCGCAGCGATCCGCGTCGGTGCAGCGGTAGGATACGGTATAAGCCGCGCAGACGACCGCGTTGTCGAAGAAGCCCCACTGGCTGATCGCACGCTTGACCGTGCCGGGCGGGTAGTCGGTCGACAGCCCGTCGCCGTCGATGCGCTCCAGCTTTGGGTCCACCGCCACGCCCCATGCGCGGTTCAGCTTGTTGAAGTTGTCTTCCATGAGCACCTTTCCGCCCTCACAGGCGAAAGCCGTCACCGGCGATACAAAAACCCCGGCCAGCAGTGCTGCGGCAATCAAGAGTGATTTGAACATACAGGTCCTCTCAACCGTATAACGCCATCCGACCGGCGCTTTGCGCCAGCATAGCAGGTTGATGCTGGACGCATAGTCCACGATCCGGCAAACGGTGCGCAGCCTTCGCGTATACTGCCGGTATGTCCGACTTTGGTCCGTTGACCGCTAGCAATGGTCCGGACTCGCTCCGATTTGGTCTTGGGCCGATGGAAATCGCTTCCTGAGGAGAGGAACCTACCCTTCATCAGCCGGGCAATCCGGCCGAACAAGGAGGCGATGATGACGAAATTGACAATTCTGGCCACCACAACGTTGGCGCTCTCGGTAGCGGCGCTGCCCATTGCAGCCAAGTTCGATCGGGCCGGTTTCCACCTCAAGACGATCTCTGCTTTCGCCAAGGACGGCCATTCCGGCGGAGAGAGCGGCGGCAGCAGTGGAAGGGGCGGCGGCGAGAGCAGCGATAGTGGAAGGGGCGGCGGCGAGAGCAGCGATAGCGGAAGGGGCGGCGGGGATGACGACGGCGCCGAAGACAGCGGTCATGACAGCGGCGATGACGACCATGATGGTGGCGACGATGGAAACAACGGCGGAGATGACGACGCCCAGGATGACGACAATGGCGGACGCAACGGCGCCGAGCATATCGATCCGGCAACTGGCGCCAAGGTCGAGGTTTCGAACAACTCCATCGAGGTCCGCCATGCCAATGGGGTCAAGGAGGAACTGGAAAACGGTCGCTACGAGATGAAGGACGCCAACGGGCGCACCATCGTCGAACGCACGGCGACTGCGGAAGACATCGCCAGGATGAACGACCTGGCGAATTGAGCTCAGGCAGCGCGGCGGGGGAGGAGTGGCATGCCGCTCCTCCCCTTTCGTTTTCAGCGCCTCGCGCTGTCGACGCTGTGCAGCAGCATCGCCGCTTCGGTCCGGTTGCGGACTTTCAGCTTGGACAGCACGCTTGTCATGTGATGCTTCACGGTCTTCTCCTGGAGCTGCAACGCCCGTGCGACCTCCTTGTTGGACCGGCCGCTCGACACAAGCTCGAGAATCTCCCGCTCGCGCGCCGTCAGGGCGGAGATCGGGTTAGACGGACCCGGCGCCTCGAAGGCGTTCTTCAGGCTTGCCAGCATGCGAGCCGCCAGAACGGGCGGCACATAGGTATCGCCACCCCGAACGTCGCGCAGTATAGCCGCCAGCGCTTTTGAACCGACGCCCTTGAGCACATAACCGTCCGCGCCGGCGCTGAGTGCGGCGGTGATATCTTCCTGCGCCTCCGATACGGTCAGCACGACAATCTTGAGCGCAGGGAAATCTTGCTTGATACCGGCAAGAACGCTGAGGCCGCCGCCGGGCATGCTGAGGTCCATCAGCAGAATCTCGGGCCCGACCTCGCCAGCGAGGCGAACCGCGTCTTCGGCGGTGGCGCCCTCCCCGCAGACGATAAATTCGCCGGTGTCGGCCAGGCTGCGCGCAACGCCTTCTCGCAGAAGGGGGTGGTCGTCGACGATGGCGATGCGGATAGCGTTCATGCCTGGCTGTCCTGTTCCTCGACTTGGAGCAAGATGGCAATCCGGGTGCCCTGCTTCGACGAGGCAACCTCGAAACTGCCACCTATGCTTTCAATACGGTCACGTAATCCGGCAATGCCAAGCCTTTCGTCAGAAAGGTTAGCCGGATCAAAACCCGACCCCGCGTCGGCGACCTCTATCCGCAGGACGCCTTGTACAAGCTGGCAGTCCACCGACTGGCCTTTGCCGCCAGCATGCTTGAACGCGTTGTTCAGGCCTTCCTGCAGGAAGCGGTAGATCGCGATCTTCTCGGGTTGCGACAGACGGGCGGCAAGCCGTCTACCGGGTCTGGCCACCTGGGTTCGCGTACGCTGCTCGTGGGCTGCGATTGCTGTTTCGATGATGTCGGCCAATTCGCTGCCTTCGATGTGGGGCAACACCAACCCGGCGCAGATCGCCCTGATCTCAGCCATCGCCTCATCGAGATTGTCGCGTATTTCGCCGATCTCGCGGCGGCGCTCTTGCTCGCCCATCTCCGGCTGCACGAGGGCGTCCCGATCTATGCGCAGGGCCGCGAGTGCAAGCATTTGCGCCGGCCCATCGTGCAGGTCGGCCCCAAGCCGCCGCAGATAGCGTTCGTTGTTGGCCGTGACGCTGCGCGAAGCGCGCTGGACCCGCGCCTGAAGCTTGCGGTTACGGTCAAGCAGGTTCGACAACTCCTCGACTTTGTCCGCCAGGGCGGTGCGCTGGCGATCGATAGTATTGCTGCCTCGAAGGACGATACCCGACAGGACCGCAAGCGTTGCCGCGGTGACAGCCGCGACGACCAGCCAGCTTTCCAGCAGCGTCACCTTGAGGTTGCGCTCGAAATCGACCGCATTCTCGTAGAATTCGGAAACCGCGACCACCTCGCCCGACCACGGTGCGTGGATGGGGCTGTAGATTTCGAGCAGCGGTACGCCAGTGGCCGCTTCCCGCGTGCTCTCGGGATCGTCGAGCTCGTCAAGCTCCGCTGCAACCGTGCCCTTCCATGCCGATTTCAGCGACTTGCCTGGCGGAAATGTCTTGCCGATCAACTCGGCGTCCGTTGCGTAGAGCACCACGCCGCCAGGACGCCAGATCTTGAACGACATGAGCCGGCTCTTCAGGGCCCCACGCGACAGCACCTCGTCGAGGGCGCGCCTGGCGCCCGAGTCAAGAGTGGCGGCGTTGCCCAAGTCGGGAAGCAGCGGTGCTATGACGCCGTCGACATAGAGCGCGGTCGCGTTCGCGGTGTTGGTGATTGTCGCCTGCTCGATCATGCGGGTGACCCACAATCCGATCAGAATCATTGCGCAGGCGAAAACGATGCTGCCGGCAATCAGGTACTGGGCGGCAAGCGACAGTTGGCGCCAGCGATCCTTGATGGTGACGAAGCTTTGCACGATGTTTCTCGTAGCGGACGTCGAGAACCTACAACCCGCCGTCAACAAGAGCCATCGGCCTTTAGCCCACGGCGAATCGGACTTTCGTCTGTCATCTGGGAGCTTGCGGAAGGTCCGCATCGAGGTGAAGGTTGCCTGCCTTGGCATCAACATTCCTGCCCGTCACGCATTGACTCGGCCACCGTTTTAGGCGACCCGGCGTGACAGCTTCGAACAAGTCCGAACAATCGGCCTCACGGCGCACCGCCAGACCCCAAACACATGCAAAGCCAGTCTGTCCGCGATCCCGACAAGCTGCATTGGCTGCCTATCTCGGCCGCCATATCGTCGATCAGCGTGGTTGGGATCGCCATAGGGCTCGGCATGCCGCTCCTGAGCGTCATCCTGGAGTCGCGCGGCGTGTCCGCAACGATGATCGGGCTGAACACTGCGATAGCCGGCGTCGCCTCCATTGTCGCCGCTCCCTTTGCCACACCGCTCGCCGCGCGCTTTGGCGTCGTCTGGACGATGCTCGGCATGATCCTGCTTGGCGCGTTCGCTTTTGTCGGCTTCTATTTCGCGACCGCGTTCTGGATGTGGTTTCCGTTGCGCGTCGCCCTTCACATAGCGCTGACGGTGCTGTTCATCCTTTCGGAATTCTGGATCAGCACGTCGGCGCCGCCTCATCGGCGCGGCTTCGTGCTTGGTCTCTACGCCACCGTCCTGTCGCTTGGCTTTGCCGGCGGTCCCTGGCTGTTCGCGCAGCTCGGAAGCCAGGGGTTCCTGCCGTTTGGGGTGGCGTTCGGGCTTGTCTCGGTCGCCGCGATCCCGGTGCTTGCGGCCTGGCGCGAAAGTCCCGTAATCCACGCCGGCGACGACGCGACGACAAGTTTCGTGAAATTCATATGGCTTGTCCCGACGGCAACCGCCGCCGTTCTGGTTTTCGGAGCCGTCGAAACAGGCGGCTTCGCTCTGTTTCCCATCTATGGATCGCGCATTGGCTATTCGGAAGCCGACGCTGCCCTGCTGCTCAGCATGATCGGGCTGGGCAACGTCATGCTCCAGATACCCATGGGAATGCTCAGCGACCGCGTGCGCGACCGCCGCCACATATTGCTCGGCTGCGCTACCGTCGGTCTCGTTGGCACCATCCTGATGCCCTACCTCGCCGCAGACTGGCACATCATGGCAGCGCTGCTGTTTGTCTGGGGCGGCGTCGTTGCCGCGCTCTACACGATCGGCCTTGCCCATCTTGGATCACGGTTGTCTGGCCGCGACCTTGCATCGGCAAACGCGGCTTTCGTGCTCTGCTACGGACTTGGCATGGTGCTTGGACCGCAGTTCATTGGCATCGGCATGGATCTGTTCGGTACAAATGGCTTTGGCTGGTCGCTTGCCATATTCTTCGCAGCCTACATCGGGCTGGTTATCTGCCGCGTGGTGCCGGGGCTGCGTCGCTACCTGGGCTGAAACGGCACATGGACTTGACTTTCAAGCGGCGTTCTTTATGTGTCGCGCCAAGTTTTCCGCAGCCGCGTGCTATCAGCATCGAAGCGGTACGAACTCCAGACAATTGAACGGACCAGAACGATGGCCAAGGCCGCAAAACTCAAGATCAAGCTTCTGTCGACCGCCGATACCGGCTTCTTCTACGTGACGAGCAAGAACAGCCGCACCAAGACCGACAAGATGTCGTTCCGAAAGTATGATCCGGTTGCCAAGAAGCACGTGGAATTCAAGGAAACCAAGATCAAGTAGATCAGCAGACCCACTGCATGCGATGAACGCCGCCCTTCGGGCGGCGTTTTGCTTTCTGGGCGCATCCGGGCGCACCACAAGCCTGCTCTGGCGCGCACGAACACCAGTCTTTGCAAAAACTTATAAGGCTTTCTTCAACCCGCACGGGAATTGGGGGCCGGTCGGCAAAGGGCAGCGGTACGAGGAGGCCACTATGTGCCAGATGCCGGCCGGCCGACCCCACGAACCCAGGAGATGCGGCGGACCTGAGCATCATGGGGTATTGGCCGAGGCGCGCGGCTTGTGGTTCCTCGTTCCGGCGCCCTCTTACGGAACCACCCTCGCCCAACACCCTGGCGAAATCAATACTTTCTTAACCAACGCCGGCGAATCGGTTGGATTAAGGTAAATCACAGAAACGAAATGCATTGACTTTATGGTTACTTGCCGTTGGGTCAGGCGGCCTTGGCGACAACCTTGTTGCGGCCGCTGTTTTTTGCTTCGTAGAGCGCGACGTCGGCGCGCTTCAGCAGATCGGTCACTGAATCGAGGCCACCCTTCAGGGAAGACACCCCGACGCTGACGGTCACCGCGACTGCCTCGTTGCCAACCGTGAACAGCTTGTTTGCGATCTCGGCGCGAACGCGCTCCGCGACCGCCTCGGCAACCGACGCATCCGTGTCCGGCATCACGACCACGAACTCCTCGCCGCCGAACCGGCAGGCCAGGTCTATGCCGCGCACGTTCTTGCGCAGGCGCCTTGCGAACTCGCGCAGAACCTCGTCACCGCCATCGTGGCCGAACGCGTCATTGACCGATTTGAAGCGGTCGATGTCGGTGATCATCAGCGACAGCGGCCGGCGGCGCGATGTTGCGCGCTCGAAAAGCGTTTGCAGATGGCTGTCGAGATAGCGGCGGTTATGCAGCCCGGTCAGCGGATCGGTGACCGCCATCTCGATTGTCTGCGTCACGCTCAGGCGCAGATGGTCGTTGTAACGCTTGCGGCGGACCTGCGTTCGCAACCTGGCGACCAGTTCCTGCCGGTCCACCGGTCGCACGAGATAGTCATTTATACCGAGTTCCAACCCGCGCACGATGCGGTCGTCCTCATGCGCGCCGACCATCAGGATAATCGGTACGAAACGCGTGCGGTCAAGCGACCTCAGCTGCGAGCAAAGGCGCAGCGGATCGAACTCCCGAAACCCTGTCGACACCAGAATGCACTCATAGAGCCCTTCGGCCGCCTGGAAGAAACCGACATGCGGATCGGCGACCAAATCGACATTGGCGATGTGGTCCAGCATTTCGGCGACCTGCCGGCCCGTTTCTGGCCTCTCGTCGATCAGCAGAACCTTCGGTTTTGCTTCACTTTCAGGCTCACGCCGGGCCAGCAGTTCTTCAATGCCGATGTTGCGGGTCGTCGAAGCGCGCAACCGCAGTTCGTCGGTCAGCATCTTCAGGCGCACGAGGCTTCTCACGCGCGTCATGAGCTGGAGATCGTTCACGGGTTTTGACAGGAAATCATCTGCCCCCGCTTCGAGCCCCCGTATCCGGTCAACGACCTGATCGAGCGCCGTTACCATCACTACCGGGATATGCGCGGTCGCCGGGTCGCCCTTCAGCCTGCGGCAAACTTCAAAGCCGTCCATTTCGGGCATCATGACGTCGAGCAGAACTACGTCGATCTTGCCGTTCTCGCACATTTCCAGCGCATCAGCGCCGTTGGATGCGGTCAATACGTCGAAATACTCCGCGAGCAGCCGAACTTCGAGAAGCCTCACATTGGCCGGGATGTCGTCGACGACAAGAATGCGTGCGGTCATCAGGCGTCGCCCAGATAGGATTTTATGGTCTCGATGAAGCGAGGCACCGAGATTGGCTTCGAAATGTAGGCTTCGCAGCCACCCTGCCGGATCCGTTCCTCGTCGCCCTTCATAGCGAAAGCTGTAACGGCGATCACCGGTATCTTGTGGAGGTCGTCGTCTTCCTTGAGCCAGCGCGTCACGTCGAGGCCGGACACCTCGGGCAGCTGGATATCCATAAGGATCAGGTCGGGACGGTGCAGCCTCGCAAGATCAAGCGCTTCCAGCCCGTTGCGGGTGCGCACGGTCTCGTAGCCGCTGGCCTCGATCAGGTCGCGAAAGAGCTTCATGTTGAGCTCATTGTCTTCGACGATCATGACTTTCTTTGGCATCGACTTCCCGTTCCAGCCACCCGCTTTTAGCAGACCGGCATCGCCGCAACGCCATCGCGGGCGTCAAACCCCGTCCAGGAAGCTACGCCAAGAACATTGACGAAACGCAAACCGCGCTCCTCGAACACGAGCGATTCTTCGTGCGCGCCGCAAGGGACGGACTTGCGGCCAGCGCTGAGGATAGGTACTCGGTCCGGATCCGAAAGGGCGCGCATGATGACAATCGAACGCCACAATCAGGAAGGCGCGGAAGCTCTGGCGATCCGGGCGCTTGGATTCATCGCTGCCGATCCGGAGTTGCTGCAGCGCTTCCTGGCAATAACCGGCATTGAGGCGGCATCGATCCGCAACGCTGCACGGGAGCCGGGCTTTCTCGCCGGAGTACTCCAATTCATTGCGGCGCACGAGCCGACGCTGCTGCGCTTTGCGGAAGAGACCGGCACGCCGCCTACAGACGTTTCCGCAGCACTCCGTGCGCTGCCATTCGGCGATGCGGCACACGACCATTCGACCTGAGCAATTTCAAAGCACGTACCGCATCAGCGGGCGTCCTGCCTTGCGTTCGGCGAGTTTGACGAATCCGGCTTTCTCGAAAACCCTGGTTGAACCAACGAACAGCCCCGCGGAGTGGGAACCTTTCGACTGCTCGATGGGACACGCTTCCACCACGCGCGCGCCGCTATCGATTGCATACGCCAGACCGTGTTCGACAAGTTTGTGGGTCAACCCCTTGCGACGTGCGCTTGCGCGAAGGAAGAAGCATGAGATGGCCCAAACGGTCGGGTCGGACGCATCTTCCGGATCGACCGGCGCCGAACCCCTGCCAGCGTTGTTCCATTCAGGCACGTCGGCGCGCGGTCCGATCTGCATCCAGCCGAGGGCCTGGCCATCCTCGAGAGCCAGCAGTCCTGGCGGCGGCCCGGTCTCGATCCGGGCGCGAATGATTTCCTTCTTTTGCTGACTGTCGTTGGCCTTGCGCGCGGCTGGTGGCAGGCGAAAATAGGTGCACCAGCAGCCGTAGCAGGCGCCCTGCCTGCCAAACAGATCCTCAAAGGCCGGCCAGAGATCAGGCGTCAGCGGCGATATGGCAGCAGCCATCTTAACTTCCTTTTGTGCTGCCTTGTTAGGGGGCGGCCACTGGACTAACATTCCACATGTTCACTTTATGTTCGCAGCGATGACGGCGCCTGTCAACAATCCCGAGCACGGTTTTTGCCGCGACTGCATGACGTGTCAGTCGAGCGGCGCGGCGCGCTGCGAGCGCTGCGGCAGCCCTCGCCTCGCACGGCACGCAGAGCTCTACCGGCTACATCTGGCGCACATCGATTGCGACGCCTTTTACGCATCGGTGGAGAAGCGTGACAATCCGGCGTTGCGCGAGAAGCCGGTCATCATCGGCGGCGGCAAGCGGGGCGTCGTTTCTACCGCCTGCTACATCGCCCGCATCAAAGGCGTGCGCTCGGCGATGCCGATGTTCAAGGCTCTTGCGGCATGCCCCGAGGCGGTCGTCATCGCGCCCGATATGGAGAAGTATGTGCGGGTCGGCCGTGAAGTCCGTGCGATGATGCAAGCGCTCACGCCGTTGGTCGAGCCGCTGTCGATCGACGAGGCGTTCCTCAACCTCTCCGGGACCGAGCGCCTGCACGGGCGCCCACCTGCGATGGTGCTCGCCGACTTTGCCCGGACCGTGGAGAAGGAGATCGGCATCAGCGTTTCTGCCGGGCTGTCTTACTGCAAGTTCCTCGCCAAGGTCGCTTCCGACTTCCGCAAGCCGCGCGGCTTCTCGGTGATCGGCGATGCCGAGGCGGTCGGCTTCCTCGCCGACCAGCCTGTCACACTGATCTGGGGCGTCGGCAAAGCCTTCGCCACCACGCTGGAGCGTGACGGCATCCGGATGATCGGCCAGTTGCAGAAGCTCGACCGCAGCGAACTGATGCGCCGCTACGGCACGATGGGGGACCGGCTCTACCATCTCGCGCGCGGGCAGGACGAGCGCCTCGTGCATCCCGACCGCGACGCCAAGAGCGTGTCAGCCGAGACAACCTTCGACACCGACCTCGCCTCCCCCGCCGACCTCGTGCCGGTGCTGCGCGCGCTGTCGGAGAAGGTTTCGGCGCGGCTGAAGAAATCAGGCATTGCCGGCGGCACCGTTGTTCTGAAGCTCAAGACCCAGGATTTCAAGCTGCGCACGCGCAACCGCCAGCTCGGCGATCCGACGCAGCTCGCCGATCGCATTTTCCAGACCGGACTGCACTTGCTGGAGAAAGAGGCGGACGGCACGACCAGATACCGGCTGCTCGGCATCGGCGTCAGCGACCTCGGCGATT
Organism: Hyphomicrobiales bacterium; assembly: GCA_026400435.1. Taxonomy (GTDB): domain Bacteria; phylum Pseudomonadota; class Alphaproteobacteria; order Rhizobiales; family Rhizobiaceae; genus Mesorhizobium_K. The sequence continues at coordinate 71,152 of JAPLOZ010000085.1, forward strand.
CCGACAAGGCCGATCCGCCCGACCTGGTCGACGGGGCTGCCCGCAAGCGTGCGATGGCCGAAGGCGCGATCGACAGCCTGCGCGAGAAGTTCGGCAGGAAGGCCGTCGAGACCGGCTACACCTTCGGCAAGGGCCGCAACGCCCACCCGCCGGAATTCATCGACAGGGACGAGGATTAGGCGGGAGGTACCGGATTGTGCCGCTATCGGCAGGCAGCGCGAATTGAAAATTGGGGTCCACCGTGCTACATGACCATGTGGTTGGTCATGAGGCAGTCATGAAATCCGTCAGCGTCGCAGAAGCCAAGGCACATCTGAGCGAACTCATCACTCAGGCGGCCGAGGGCGAAACCGTCAGCATCACGCGGCGCGGCAAGCCCGTGGCGCAACTGGTCGCTGCGCAGAAGCCGCGCAAGAAGATCGATGTTGAAATGCTCAGGAAGGTCACCGAAGGAATGCCTTTGCAAAAGCAATCGGCAGGCGACTTCATCCGCGAGATGCGGGACTCCGATCGCTATTGATGCGCTATATCGATACGTCGGTCATCGTCTCGTCCTTGCTCCGTGAGGCCTATACGGATCGCGCTCAGCAATGGTTGAGCGAGCAGGCGTCACAGGACTTGGCGATCAGCGATTGGGTCGTCTCCGAGTTTTCGTCGGCGCTCTCCCTGAAGTTGCGAACCGAGCAGATGTCACGGGAAAAGCGCGCTGAAGCGCTGGCTGCTTTTGTGCGCTTCGCGGGCAACTTCCTCATCGTCTTGCCTGTCTCCACTTCCCACTTCAAGGCCGCCGCGCGATTTGCCGACCGTTACGAATTGGGATTGAGGGCGGGCGACGCGCTGCACTTGGCGGTTGCGGCAGAAACTGGCGCTTCACTTTATACATTGGACAAACGGCTCGCGGCAGCCGGGCCCGTTGTTGGCGTGGAAGCCCATCTGCTTTAGGCCGTGATGACGCCAATCTCTGGTCCAGACGATTGGCGTCGCTTGCGGTTGCATCGCGCGCCTGCGCCTGCGACAGAACCGAGATGGCAGATACACAATCCACACTCAAGGCAGCGCTCTGGATGGGAGGCTCGATCGCCTCCTTCCTGACCATGACCGTCGCTGGCCGCGCGGTCATTCCCGCGCTCGACGTCTTCCAGGTCATGGAGATGCGGTCGGTTATCGGCTGGTTCATCCTGCTGCCGCTGGTGCTGGCCTCCGGTGGCTTCCGGGCGATGCGCACAAAGCGCCCGTTGCAGCATATTGGGCGCAACGTCGTGCACTATGCCGGCCAGTTCGCCTGGCTGCAGGCCCTCACCCTGATACCGCTTGCGCAGCTCATCTCAATCGAGTTCACGACGCCGATCTGGGGCGCCCTGCTCGCCGTGCTGTTCCTTGGCGAACGCATGAACTCACGCAAGATCGCCGCGATCGCCTTCGGACTTGTCGGCGTGCTCGTCATCGTGCGTCCGGGCGCAACGCAGGTCGAGCCGGGTCATCTGATCATGCTTGCCGGCGCGGTTTTCTTCGGAATTTCGGTGGTCATGGTGAAGTCGCTGACCCGCACCGACAAGGTTGTCGCCATCATCTTCTGGATGCTGATCATCCAGTCCGTCATTGGCATCGTGCCCGCGGCGATGGTCTGGCGTACACCGACCGCCGACATGTGGCCTTGGATCGTGCTGATCTCCTTTTCCGGCATGTCGTCGCATTTCTGCATGGCACGAGCGCTGACCTACGCCGACGCGACAGTCGTCATGCCGATGGATTTTCTGCGCCTGCCGCTCTCGGCGCTGATCGGATTCCTGCTCTACAGCGAGGTCATCGATTTCTACACCGCCGTCGGCGCAGCGCTTATCCTCGCGGGCAATCTGTTCAACATGCCGCGCCGCGCACGCGAACCGGAGCTGGCGACCTCCTGACGGTTGGAGTGCTTCTAGGAAACTCCATCGTCGGGGATCTTCAACAGGTTGCCGCAGGCCTTGCAGTGGACGGCGTCGGGCTCGTGCCTGCGCAGCCCGCAATGCTCGCATTCGTAATACACCTTGCTGGGCCGGAACACCGCCTGCGCGAGTTTCACGAACAGCGAGATGCCGATGATCATGGTGACGATGGAAGTCAGCTTGCCGGCGATGCCAGGAAGCGTGATGTCGCCGAAGCCGGTCGTCGTGATGGTCGCTACGGTGAAATAGAGCGCATCGACATAGCCCTCGAACCCTGCCCCGTCGATGAAGAAGAATGTGTAGATAAAGCCCGTGGCGATGAACAGGAACGTCAGGAGGTTGACGACCGCCACGATCGGCTCGCGCCAGGCGAGCAGTCCGCGCTTTTCGAGCGGATGCCAAAGGGCTCGGCTTTGCGCCAGCGACCACAGCCTGAGGATGCGCAGGAAGCCGAGATTGGCCAGCGCCTGTGGAAACAGCAACGTTGCGAGGATGAACAAGTCCACCCATGATGCAGGCTGGCGCAGCAGCCTCAGCATATCCGTCGAGGCAAGCAGCCTTGCCACGATATCGAGAGCCACCAGCGCGGCCACGGCATAGTCGATCCACAGGAACGATCGCGTTCCGGAGATGACCGGCGTCGCGACAAAGAACGCGATGATGGCGAGATCGATGAGGATTACAGCTATCTGGAACCTGACGGCCGACGGCGACCGCCCGTGATAGAGGCGACGCAGGACATCGCGCAGCCTGGCGATGCCGGTCAGCGGCTTGTTGTCGGAGCCTTCATTCGCCACGAACGATCACCCTCCCTCCACCCGCAACCGGCAAACCGGACAGCGCGTGGCGGCCAAATGCCTGGACTATACTAGCTCAACTTCGACGACGCCCGGCACGGCGCGCATGGCAGACGCGATCTGCGGCGATATGCGGTAGCGATCGGGCAGTTCGATCTCGACTTCCCCGGCAGCGCCCTCCTTGATCACGATGAAGCTCACGTGCCCCTCGCCTTTTGTCGAAAGCTGTGTGGCCAGAATGCCGACCGGCGTCGGGTCCCTGACATAGATGCGCAGCGCCTTCTGCGCCTGCCCGGCCACGTCCTCGAGCGATTGCACCGTCTGGATGCGCAGGTTGACGCCTTCCGGGCGGTCTTCCGCCGAGACAGTGATCACCAGCGATTTGCCGGGCTCCAGCATGTCGCGGTATTGCGCCAGCCCTTCGGAGAACAGCACGGCCTCGTACTGGCCAGACGTGTCGGAGAAGTTCACGACGCCCATCTTGTTGCCGGTGCGTGTCTTGCGTTCCTGCTTGGAGGTGACGGTGCCGGCGAGCCGACCGGCCGTCGCGCCCTGCTTCACGGCGGCGGAGAACTCGCTCCAGTTCTGCACGCGCATCTTCTTCAATGCGGCGCGATAATCGTCCAGCGGGTGCGCCGACAGATAGAAACCAACCACCTGAAACTCCCGATGGAGCCGGTCTGCGGGCAGCCACGGTTCGGTTACGGGCAGATGCAGTTTCTGCTGGCTTGCAGCCGAGCCGCCGAACATGTCGGTCATGCCGAGTGCAGCATCCTCATAGGCGCGCGCTGCAAGGCCCATCATCCTGTCGAGCCCGGCGATCATGGCTGCGCGGTCGTGGCCGAAGCAGTCGAGCGCTCCGGCCATGATCAAGGTTTCAAGCACCCGCTTGCCGACGATCTTTGGATCGACACGCTCGCAGAAATCCTCAAGGCTGGAGAAAGGCGTCTCCTTGCGCTTGGCGACGATGTGCTCGACGGCCGCGTCGCCGACGCCCTTCAACGCCGCCAGCGAATAGAAAATCTTGTTTTCGCCGACCTCGAAATCCCGGAAGCTGGTCTTGACCGACGGCGCAACGACATCGATGCCAAGCCGCAGCGCGTCTTGCCGGAAGTCGGCCAGCTTGTCGGTATTGCCCATGTCGAGCGTCATAGATGCCGCCAGGAACTCGACCGGATAGTGGGCCTTCAGATAGGCAGTCTGATAGGAAACCACGGCGTATGCCGCAGCATGCGACTTGTTGAAGCCGTAGTCGGCGAATTTCGCCAGTAGGTCGAAGATGAAATCCGACTGCGGCTTTGACAGACCGTTCCTGACCGCGCCCTCGACGAAACGCGCCCGCTGCGCGTCCATCTCGGCGCGGATCTTCTTGCCCATGGCGCGGCGCAGCAGGTCGGCTTCGCCGAGCGAATAGCCAGACAGCTCCTGGGCTATCTGCATGACCTGCTCCTGATAGACGATGACCCCTTGCGTCTCCTTGAGCAAATGGTCGATGGAGGGATGGATGGAGGCTATCTCCTCCTCGCCGTGCTTGCGGGCGTTGTAGGTTGGGATGTTCTCCATCGGGCCGGGGCGATAGAGCGCAACCAGCGCGATGATGTCCTCGATGCGGTCGGGCCTCATGCCTACCAGCGCCTTGCGCATGCCCGCACTTTCCACCTGGAAGATGCCGACCACCTCGCCGCGCGAAAGCATGGAATAGGTCTTCTCGTCGTCGAGTGGGATGTGCGCAAGATCGATCTCGATGCTGCGCCGCCTGATCAGCTTCACCGCTCGGTCGAGAACCGTCAGGGTCTTGAGGCCAAGGAAGTCGAACTTCACCAGCCCGGCCTGCTCGACATATTTCATGTTGAACTGGGTGACCGGCATGTCGGAGCGCGGGTCGCGGTACATCGGCACCAGTTCCGAAAGCGGACGGTCGCCGATCACTATGCCCGCCGCGTGCGTCGAAGCGTGCCGGTAGAGCCCCTCGAGCTTCTGGGCCATGTCGAGGAGGGTCTGGACCGCCGGTTCCCTCCCCGACTCCTCGGCAAACCGCGGCTCGCTCTCGATAGCCTTGGCGAGCGTCACCGGATTGGCAGGGTTCTGCGGCACCATCTTGCAAAGGCGGTCAACCTGCCCGTAGGGCATCTGGAGCACGCGGCCGACGTCGCGCAACACGGCGCGCGCCTGCAGCGTACCAAACGTTATGATCTGCGCGACCTGGTCGCGACCGTATTTTTCCTGCACATAACGGATCACCTCGTCGCGGCGGTCCTGGCAGAAGTCGATGTCGAAGTCGGGCATCGACACGCGGTCGGGATTGAGGAAGCGCTCGAAGAGCAGGGAGAAGCGCAACGGATCGATATCGGTGATGGTCGTCGCCCAGGCAACCAGGGAGCCGGCGCCCGAACCGCGTCCCGGTCCGACCGGAATCCCATGCGCCTTGGCCCACTGGATAAAGTCGGCAACGATGAGGAAGTAGCCCGGATACTTCATGCGCTCGATGATGCCGAGCTCGAACTCCAGGCGGTCGCGATACTGATCCACGGTGAAGCCGGGCGTCGGCCCGTAAGCCGCGAGCCGCGCGACCAGGCCTTCGCGCGCCTGCCTCGACAATTCGGCTGCTTCGGCCCTGACCGCTGCTTCGGCGTCGGCGATGTCGCCGGCGGTAAAGCGCGGCAGGATCGGGTTGCGGTTCCTGGGATAGTAAGAGCAGCGGCGCGCGATCTCTATCGTGTTGTCAATCGCCTCAGGCAAATCGTCAAACAACGACGCCATCTGCCGTTGGCTCTTCAAAAAATTGTCGGTTGCCAGCCGGCGCCGGTCGTCGGCGGCGATCACCGACCCTTCGGCAATGGCGATCAGCGCGTCATGCGCCTCGTAGTCGTCGCGATCGAGAAAGAAGGCCTCGTTGGTTGCGACAAGCGGCAAGTCATGGGCGTAGGCGAGGTCTAGTGTCTTTGCCTCGACCATGCGGTCGTAGCCGGCGACGCGTTCCAGTTCGACGTAGAGCCGGTCGCCGAAAATGCGCTTCAGCGTAAGCAGGCGGCTCTCGGCGAGCGCGGGGTGGTCGGTCCTGAGAGCCGATCCGATCGCGCCGCGCGGGCCGCCTGTCAGGCAGATGAGACCGGCGGCAAAACGTGCCAGCCATTCGAGCGAGACATGAACGGGGTCGCCCGGTCCGTTTTCCAGATAGGCGCGGCTGACAAGCCGCACGAGATTTGCGTAGCCAGCCTCGTTGGCGGCTATCAGCACCAGAGGAAAGACCTCCGGTCCCTGCCGCTTCTGGTAACTCCGGCTGGAATCCTGATTTTCGTCTCCAAATGCAATGTCGAGCTGGCAGCCTATGATGGGCTGCACGCCCTCCTTCACCGCCTTCTGCGCGAACTCCAGCGCGCCGAACAGGTTGTTGCTGTCGGTGACAGCGATTGCCGGCGCAGCGTCCTTGACGGCATGCTGGACGACCTTGTCGAGCTTCAGCGCACCTTCGAGCAGCGAATAGGCCGAGTGCACGCGCAGATGCACGAAGGGACGCCCCGCCTGCTCCGCCGGGGCTGTCCTCGCCATCGCTTCGCGCAATATCGGATCGCGCGGCGGCCTTTCGCTTGTCATTGCACCCGTTCCAAGACTCAGAAACCTGTTGTCCGTTCCATTGTTCAGGAACGGCGCCGATTGGTCGAGTGGAAATAGGGGGCGGGCACAGCCTGTTTAAGGCCGCAGGCGGTGACCGACGCTTGCGCTACTGGCTGTCGGCGGAACCTTTGACGAGGATGTCCTGCGCCAGCGCGATGGCGGTACGGCGGTCGGCCTCACCGGCAAGCGAGAAAGCTTCTTCCTGCATGCCGCGTATCCAGGGCTGGTCGGCGGGGGAAGCGCGTTCCAGAGCCGCGGTCATCATCGCCAGGCCCCGCACCACCTTGCCGCTCTCGAAAAGCAGGTTGCCAAGCGTCGCCTGTGCACCGGCGTGCCCCTTCTCGGCAGCCAGTTGGAACCAGCGGCCCGCCTGCCGGACGCTGGCCTTCACGCCGCCTTCGCCATTGAGGAACATGTTGCCCATTTCGAACTGGGCGCTCGGATTTCGGTAATTGGCTGCGGCGCGCATGTAGTATTCCTGCGCCGCAACGGGATCGGCGCGAACCGGCGTCCCCTTGATACCCGTCTTCATGTAGCCGCCCAGAGCGACCAACGCATCCGAAACGTAGCTCTCGTCGCGGCTGCCCGGCTCGACATCCTGCTCGACGATCTCGGAAAAGAACTTGAACGCCTCGTAGTCGTCGCGCGCCACGCCGTCGCCCGACGCATACATCCTGGCAAGCTTCCAGGTCGCGCCTATCTGGCCCTTCTCCGCTGCGAAACGATATGCCTCGGCCGCCTGGTCCTTATGTCCGCTCTGATAGGCGGAATAGCCGAACTGGAACACGGCCCAAGGGCTCGATTCGGCTTTCAGGCCGCCCTCGTCGAAGACCTTGTCGTCAAACGCCAGCGCCGCGCTCAGGCCGGCGGCCGAAGCCGAGGCAAATGCAACGCCAAACATGCAGACCCTGACCAGACCTAATGTACGCATAGCCGTGTTTCTTTTGCGCTCCCCGTAAGCTCGGTCGCCGCCGAGCGGACCGTTTCGATGTTGCGCGCGCATTTTCCCGTCGCGCGATACCGCCAACCGGTTCCGCGCCGCTTCAATCTCTTGTCCTGATCCGCCAGTTCAATATCGGCCATCACGCGCGACGCGCCGTCGGCGTCAACCCGACCGGGCCTGTCTTCGTCATGACATCCAGGATGCATGCTCTTTTCGGCCAAAGTGCGACCCGCAACGGGCGAAATAGCGCCTGCAAAAATCGACGAAACGATGGACCCGCACTGCCCGCATTCGGGCTGTTCAGCCCCGGCGAGGTTAGGCACGAATACCTGTGCGATTACTCCGGCGTCCATTCTTTTCCTTGCCGTTCAACTAGCGGCGTTCTTCCCGTTCGGCCGTCTGATCTATTTGCCGACGCCCGCACAGGCACTCCGGGTGCGCCGGGTTTATGGCGGGAACGCGGCAAGTCTTGCAGTGTGAACCTTACCGCATGGGATGTTTAAGGAGTGTTGCCAAAACGTCACAAAAACTGATCTGGCCGCCAGCGTAGCGTGGATGCAACACTGGCCCCCGCTCAAGAAAAAAGCCCGGCAAAGCCGGGCTTTTTGGCGAGCTAGCCTGCCGCCTCAGAATTTTGCGGAAGCGCTGAGTGAAAACGCATAGCCCCACTCGGCTGGCGATGTGGCTGTATAATCGATGGGGCTTGCCACTTGAGACTTCGTTCCCTCTGTAAAGTAGATGGCTGCGCCGCCACCGCGGATCTGGATGTTGCTGTTGACGTCATAGGCAACGCCGCCGGCGAACGTCCAGCTGTCGGTCAGCGTATCCCAGCCGGTGCTCACACCCTTGTCCCAGGTGAGCGACAGCGAGCCGGCAAGGCTGGGGTTGAAGCGATGCCCGACGCCGCCGGTCACCGTCCAGCCGTCCTCGAAGAAGAAGCGGGTCGTCGAGAAAGCCTGGCCGCGAATACCCTCAAAGACCACAATGTCCTCCAGCACGCTCCAGTCGGTCCATTTGATCGACCCGAACGCAAGCCATCCTTCGGCAATGCCGCTTTGCACCGTAAAGTCGACGATTGCCGGCAATGAGGCGTCGGCGCTCGCAGGGGCGCTCATGGCGTTTCCATACAGCGCATTTGCCACGACAGGATTGATGCCCTGAGCGATTGCCAATGTGCGGAATGGCGTGTTGGAATAGTTGCCGGAAGCATCGTGATTGGTTTGCGACCGATAGAGAAGCTGTGCCTTGAGCGCATATTCCGGGATTTCGTATCCAATGCCGAGCCTGTAGCCGAGGGCGTTGGACGTCAGATCGACGTTACTGTCACCCGGCACGCCGAACGCCAGTGTGAAGTTTCTCGCCTGGCTGTAGTCCACGGTCTCGTAAAAACCTCCGCCGATGACGGAAAGCCTGCCTTTAGGCATGTCGAAACCATACGCGCAGGTCAGCCCGTATTCATTGGTCTTGAGCGTCTGGCTCGCGGTATGGAACGTCACCGCGCCTGAGTATTCGGAATCGGCACCAAAGGGCTGCGTGTAGGAGCCGACGCAATTCAAATCGCCGACTATGCGTCCACCTACGGAAGCATATGGAACTGTGTAGTCGTTGGCGAACTCTTCCACGCCCTGGCTGAACGGCGTGGGCGTCCCGCCTACAACGACGACACCCGATATTGTGTCGTAGGAGCGCTGCGGCGACACATAGGTAACGCCTGCAAACATGCCGAGCTGCGTATCGCCATAAAGCCCGTCGAGGTTGGCAACGCCGCGATTGAACCCGCCCGCCTGAGCCTGGCTCAAGGCAAAGACGACCGAGCATCCCGCGACAAACGCATTGGCATAAAGCCGGTTCATTGATGCCTCCCACAAGTGCACGTCCAAGCTAAAGTGATTTCGCTGATTCCGTGCAACTGCCAAATTGGAAGGCAGGGCGCGCTTGGTTTCGCACAAGCGCAAATTGCTGCGGGAGCGACACGAAATGGTCGGCAGATTCCCAGCATAAAGTTCCATTTTGTCCAGTTTTTTACTTGAAAACCGCACACTGTACTGGGCGGCTGGCGCAAACCGGCGCGCATTCACCTGCCTGTTACATTATGGCAACATCGTAGCGAAAAATTGGCACCATGAAGACTTCACGCTGCGGCATATCGGCAGCCCGCATACCAGATGCAGCGTTAGGTTGCAGCCTGTCAGGTTCCGCTACGAACACGCGATAGGGCTGTATCCAGTTTGGCTTGTGCCTCGCGATACTCGTCCAGCTTCTCGCGCTCGGCCGCAACCACGTCCTCGCGCGCGTTGGCGACGAATTTTTGGTTCCCCAGCTTGTTTTGAAGCCGGGCGATCTCCTCGGTCACCTTTGCGAGTTCCTTTTGCAGCCGCGCCGCTTCAGCCTTGAGGTCGATCAGCGCTCCGAGCGGCAGGCAGGCGGTGGCCTCGGCGATAACGAACTGAGCGGACGCCTGCGGCGCGGCCGCGGCATGGCTGATGTCGCCGACGCGGGCGAGCCGCTTCAGCGCAGCCTCGTGGCGCAACACGCGCTCGCGCGAAGTTTCGTTCGCACCCACCAGAACCAATGGCGCGATCGCCGCTGGCGGCACATTCATCTCCGAACGCACGGAACGTATGCCGGAAACGAGGTCGATCAGCCAATTGATCTCGCCGGCCGCGCCGTCATCCTCGAAGTCGGGCGTCGGCCAGGCCGCATGGCAAAGCAACGAAGAGCGTTGCTCGCCTTCGGGCGCTGTCTGCGCCCAGAGTTCCTCGGTCATGAACGGCATCATGGGATGGAGCAACTTGTAGATCTCGTCGAGAACGAAGGCCATGACCGCGCGACTCTCGGCTTTTGCCGCCTCGTCCTCGCCCATGAACACCGGCTTCAGCAGTTCGACATACCAGTCGCAGACGAAGTTCCAGACAAAACGGTAGGCAGCCGCGCCAGCTTCGTTGAACCTGTAGGACGTTATGCCATCGGTGATCTCGCCGGCCGCCCGTGTCAGCTCGGTCAGGATCCAGCGATTGACTGTGAGCTTCGCGTCGTTCAGCCAGAACTCGTCATTGCGTGCGACGCCGTTCATCTCGGCGAAACGCGTGGCATTCCAAAGCTTGGTGCCGAAATTGCGGTACCCGGCGATGCGTGCGGGGTCGAGCTTCACGTCCCTGCCCTGGGCAGCCATGATGGTAAGGGTGAAGCGCAGAGCATCGGCGCCATATTCGTCGATCAGATCCAGCGGATCGATGACGTTGCCTTTCGACTTCGACATCTTGGCGCCGTTCTTGTCGCGAACCAGCGCATGCACGTAAACCGTGTGGAACGGCTCCTCGCCCATGAAATGCAGGCCCATCATCATCATGCGGGCGACCCAGAAAAAGATGATGTCGAAGCCGGTAACCAGCACGTCCGTCTGGTAGTATGTCTTCAATTCCGGGGTCTGGTCCGGCCATCCGAGCGTCGAAAACGGCCACAGCGCCGACGAGAACCAGGTGTCGAGCACGTCCTCGTCGCGGACGAGAATCTCGCCCGGCTTGAAGTTCTCGAGCTTGTCCTCGACCCAGGCCTTCCACGGCCCCTCAAGCGCTAGATAATATTCGACGGCGGCGCCGAGTGCTTCCTCTTCCGTCTTCTCCACGAATACGCGCCCGTCCGGCCCGTACCACGCCGGGATCTGGTGGCCCCACCAGAGCTGACGCGAGATGCACCAGGGCTCGATGTTCTCCATCCAGTCGAAATAGGTCTTTTCCCAATTTTTCGGCACAAACTTCGTGCGCCCTTCGCGAACCGAAGCGATCGCAGGCTGCGCCAGCGTCTTCGCGTCGGCGAACCATTGGTCGGTCAGCATCGGTTCGATGACGACGCCGGACCGGTCGCCGAACGGCTGCATGATCTTCTTCTTCTCGACATAAGGAACGGGATTGCCGTCCGCGTCGGGCCTCGTCACTGCAAGACCGTCGGCGTTGATGGCTTCGACGATGCGCTTGCGTGCTTCGTATCTATCGAGCCCGCGATAGTCGTCAGGGACTAGATTGATCTCGTCGATCTCGCTTTCGCCCTGCATCTCGCCGGACTTCGCTATCCGCATCGCCTGTTCCGCGTAGTACGCGTAAGGCTCTCCGTCGGCGCGCATCCGGGCCAGGTTATCCATCAGGCGGTAGAGCGGGATGCCATTGCGCTTGGCTACCTGGTAATCGTTGAAATCATGCGCGCCAGTGATTTTCACCGCGCCCGAGCCGAAGGCCGGATCGGGATATTCGTCAGTGATAATAGGTATCAGCCGGCGATGCGCCTTCGGGCCAACTGGGATTTCACAGAGCTTGCCGACGATTGGCCGGTAGCGTTCATCGTCCGGGTGGACGGCGACAGCGCCATCGCCAAGCATGGTTTCAGGCCGGGTCGTGGCAATTGCAATGTAGTCGCGTTCTTCAGTGAACACGACCTTCCCGTCTGCGTCCTTCTCGACGTAGGTGTAGGTCTCTCCGCCGGCCAGCGGATATTTGAAATGCCACATGTGGCCGTCGACTTCGCGGTTTTCCACTTCCAGGTCGGAAATCGCCGTTTCAAACTCCGGGTCCCAGTTGACCAGTCGCTTCCCCCGGTAGATCAGGCCTTCCTTGTAAAGTGTTACAAACACCTCGAGCACCGCCCGGGACAGGCCTTCATCCATTGTGAAGCGTTCGCGCGACCAGTCCGCCGATGCGCCAAGCCGCTTGAGCTGGTTGAAGATCATGCCGCCGGACTCGGCCTTCCACTCCCAGATCTTGTCGACGAACTGCTCGCGGGTCAGGTCGCGGCGATGGATCTGCTTTTCCATGAGCTGGCGTTCGACGACCATCTGGGTCGCGATGCCGGCGTGGTCCATGCCGGGCTGCCACAGGACGTTCTTGCCGCGCATGCGTTCGAAGCGGACGAGAATGTCCTGCAGAGTGTTGTTGAGCGCGTGGCCCATGTGCAGCGAGCCGGTGACGTTGGGCGGCGGGATGACGATCGTGAACGGCTCGGCGTCCGGTTGAGCGCCGGCGCCCGCCGCGAACGCGTCCGCCTGTTCCCAGATTTTCGCGATCTTCGGCTCGACGGTCTTGGCGTCGTAGGTCTTTTCAAGCATTGGCTGCGCTGTCCGGATTTTTGCGACGGGTAAACCGGAAGGCTGCAGGCAAGTCAACCTTGCGGCGTCCTTGCGTGGTTCCAGAAGCAAAAACGCCGCCCCTTTGGCGGCGTCTGGATCGGCGGTGGAATGCGGCTACTGCGCGCCGCGCGCGACACGTTCGATCTCCTCGCGCACAAGCCTCTCGACTAACGTCGGGAGGTTGTTCTCCATCCAGTCGCGCAGCAGCGGCTCGATCATTTCTTCGGCCATCTCGTCGAAGGTCTTGCGGCTGCGGGCTGCGAAAGCTTCGGACAGCTCGCTGAAGGAGGCCGTGACCTGCCGCTCGACCCGTTCCGAAAGCAACGCGGGCCTGGACGCGACCGTTTCCAGCGCCAAGCCTTCCGACGCGAGTTGCCGGTCGTCGCTGGTGTATCGCTCGCCGACCGATACGCCCTGCCGCTGCGCTTCGTTTGCGGATGCCGCGGGTGGCCGGGTCGTGTTCGCCGGTTCGGGAATGCCCAGCAGTGCCCGGGCGTCTTCCCGCGCAGCGCGTGAGTTTTCGATCGCTTTGCGGATGTCGTCCGGAGAGCGCTCATAGCTCCCGCGTTCAGCCAGAGAGCGATCGAGCGCGGGAATTTGCGCGACAGGCTGTTCAGTTGGCGCGGCCTTTGCCGGTCCAGGTTCGGTCCACCGGGACGGCATTGCGACCGCTTCCGCGGCGATCTGTGCCTGGATGTCGGCCAGCGTCGGCTTCCTGGCCGGAGTTTCGCGCGGCGCCGACGTCCCATCCAACGCATCGGCGGCGTGGGTGCGCAATTCGCCGCGGAATGCGTCTACTTCGATGACGGTCCGTTCGGACGGCGGAGTTGCGCGATCGGCCTCCTTGGCTGGACCACGGCCGCTATCATTGTCCTCGATGATCTTTCGGATCGAGGCCAGAATCTCTTCCATCGAAGGTTCGCGCTGCGCGCTGCTTGCTTGTGGCATGGTCACGTCCGCCGCCCCTGTGATTTCAGGCCCAATATTCCTGGGCCATTCGAATCATTGGCCAAATCGTAGCGGAGGGAAACGGTTTGGAGAATCCCCAAACTGAGAGTCTCAAGGATTTCAACAGATTGCTGCTGCGAACAACCTCGGTGACCTGTCCCTGCCGCTATCAGCGGCCGTCTGGGGTCTTGAGGCCACCCCATTTGTTCTTGACCGCGTCATAGTGCTCTTGAGGCCTGTGGACAGTGACATTCAGTCCAAGGCGCTCGGCGGACAGCGCGCCAATGGCCGAGACGATCGCGTAGCTTGCCACCACGACATCGCGCTGCGCGCTGACCAGGCTGATCTGGGCGGTAATGACGTCGGCCTGGGAATCGAGCACGTCAAGCGTGGTTCGCTGGCCGACATTGCGTTCTTCGATGACGCCGTTCAGGGCCAGCTGCTGCGCCGCGACCTGTTCGCGGTTGGCGATGACGCTCTGCTGGGCAGCAATGTATTGGGTCCATGCCGAGACGACCGCCTGACGTACCTGGTCGCGGCTGACATCGACTTGTATGCGTGCCTGTCCCAGCGACTCCTTGGACTGGCGCACGAGACCAGACACGCGCCCGCCCGTGTAGATGGGGATGGTCAGAGTAGCGCCGATCGTCGCCGAATCATACGTTCCGTCGGCGGTGCTGCCGACGCCCGGCAGCCCGTTGGCTTCCGTATTGCGATAGTTGCGCTGGACGCCGGCAGAAGCCGAAACCTGCGGCAACAAGGCGCCTTCGCTGGACTTGACGGCGAAAGCGGCGGCATCGACGAGATGCTCGGTCGCAATGATGGCCGGGTGGTCGTCCGCTGCAATCGCGACGGCCGAATCGATGTTCTTCGGCAGCATCTTGGCCAGCGGCTTGCCTGGCTGCAGCTTACCGGGCGCATCCCCAATAACCTGCCGGTAGGTCGCCTCGCTGACCTCTGCCTGCGCGCGCGCCGCCGCAAGTTGCGCTACGGCGGCCGACCTGCTGGCGTCGGCCTGCGCGACGTCGGTGCGGGTGCCTTCGCCTACTTCGAATCGTGATCGCGCCGCGCGCGATTGCTCGGTCAGGAACTGCAGATTCTGTTCGGTGAGCACGGCGATCTGGCGGTCGCGGATGACATCCATGTACGCGCTGGCCGCGTCGAATAGCGTATTCTGTTCCTGGTTGCGCAGGCTCTCGAACGACGCCTGAACCTGAGCCTCCGCGGAACGAACGTTGTTGGTGGTCTGGAATCCGTCGAACAGCATCTGGTTGATCTGAACGCCGAACGATCCGGTGGTCAGGCGCGTGCTTTCCTTGGTCGACGTGTAGTCGATCGTGCCGGAGCCCGCGACCGTCGGGCGCCATCCCGACTTGGCAATCGGCACGTTTTCGTCGGTGACACGCGCGCCGGCGCGATCGTAGTTCAGCGTCGAATTCAACTGATAGGCTTTGGCGAGCGCGCCAAAAAGCGATTCTGCCGACGCCGACGTGGAAGACAGCGCGGTTGCCGCAAGCAGCGCGGCGGCCAGTACTTTGCGTGCTACCAACGACACATAACCCACATTGTCTTCGCGGGAGCGGCTGGCCAATTCGAGCGCCGCATGGTCTTTTGGGAACTCACGCCAGCGTCCGGCCCTTGCTTCCGCACGGTCACGTCAGATCTGCACCGCAACCGGTCAAACCGTTCCGCTAAAGCATCATGGCTGGCCTGCTCGTGCAAGAGCCAGCAATCAGAAAACGAATGCAGCTGCCCGTTCAAATCCCGGTAGTGGCTTAACTGCCGCATTGAACGCTACGCGACCCGTCACGACACCGTTCGACTTGAGATAAAGCCGCGCCACGCCTGCATTGCCGCGCCCCTCGGCCGCAACCAGCCGTCCGCCCTCGGCAAGCTGGTCGGTCAGCGTTTCAGGCAGTTCATCGACGCTGCCTGCGACAAAAATCACATCGTAGGGTTCGCCCTGCGCGTGTCCGCCACGCAAGGGGGCGCAAACGACCGACACGTTGTCATACCCGAGCCCCGAAATCGTCGCCGCCGAATCAGCGGCGAGCGCTGCATCGCTTTCCAGCGCCACGACGGATTTTGCCAGCCGTGACAACACTGCAGCCGCATAGCCGGTTCCGCCGCCGACAACCAGCACCGTGTCCTGTTCGCCGACCTCGGCGAGTTGGGCCATCTTGGCGAACGGCGACGGCTTCATCAGATATCGCCCGCCCTGTTCGGAGATGAGAATGTCTTCATCGATGTAGGCAACCGGCTTGCGGCTGTCCGGTACGAAGGCCTCCCGCGGCACTTCCAGCATGGCTGTCAGAAGCGGCAGGCTCGTGACATCGGTCGTCCGAATCTGGCCATCGACCATCTTCACGCGGAGATCGGAGAAATCGGCTGTCATCATCGTCACGCCCGGACCTTGCGCGCAAACCGCGCCCCTGAATTCCGCGCCCGGCGGCAGGCAGAGCCCACTCCGACCCCGTCAGCGAAGTGGAGGCCTCGCCCGGAATCGAACCGGGGTGCAAGGATTTGCAGTCCTCTGCGTAACCACTCCGCCACGAGGCCTCGCCGCTTGTCGCGCTCCGGTTCAATATGTTGCGGCGCAATGGGCGTCAAGCGTTGACGCACCTCCCAGCCCTGTTTCGACGGCGCCGTCCACATCCTCCAGGACGCCCCTATGGTGCTATCGGATGATGACCGAGAAATTCGATCACGCGCTGCTTGAATGTCTTGTCGCCGACCGCGAGCATGTGGTCGCGGCCAGCGATGGAAAAGCTGGTGGCGTTCGGCATCAGGCCGGCCAGTTCGTCAGGCGAACCGCCGATGTCGTCCCTGGTGCCGACCGCCACCAGCGTCGGCTGGGTGATGCGGGCAACCTCGGCCTCGGTGAGCTCCGACCGCGATGCGGAGATACAGGCCGCCAAAGCGCGCCGGTCGCTTTTCGTCTGATCGGCGAACGCGCGGAACGCCTTGCCGCGTCGATCGGTTATGCTGGCCGTATCCTCGGCAATCAGCGCGGCGGCGATCGGGTCCCAGTCGCCAACGCCCTCGACCAGCCCGCTGCCCAGCCCGCCTAACACAAGGGTCGCAACCTTTTGCGGTTCGGCGAGCGCCAGAAACGCGGCGATGCGCGCGCCCATCGAATACCCCATCACATGGGCGCTGCGGATGCCCAGGTGGTCGAGCAACGCCGACCCGTCGCCAGCCATCTTCCGCGGCGTGTAGTCGGCCGGTGCATAGCTCTTGGTGGAAGCGCCGTGGCCTCGGTTGTCGAACGCAACCGTGCGATAGCCGGCGTCAGTCAGCGCTTTCACCCAGCCCGGCGACACCCAGTTGACCATATGGGTTGAGGCGAAGCCGTGGATAAGCAGGATCGGTTCGGCGTCCCGCGAGGGTTGCATGTCGATGTAGGCGAGATCGAAACCTTCATGGAAAAAGCTCTGCATTGCGCCGGCAATACCCTTCAGCACCGAAACCACGTTCGACCCGCCTTACCATGGCCCCCATGGCTACCCGCCATTGGCCGTTCCGGCAACCGCGTCAATCGTTGGGTGATGCAGGACGTCGCCATCGGCAATGCCGCTTTTTTCCGCCGTTCCGCGCTTCAACTCGAGGACAAAGCGGGTCGGCTCCCCCGGCGCGATCAATGCTTCCGAGAAAGGCTCGCCGGGCAGAATATCCTTGACCTTGCCGTCATCGCCGATGAAGACGAGGTCGAGCGGCATCGGCGTGTTCTTCATCCAGAAGCCGAGCAGCTTGCTGTCAGGGAACACGAACAGCATGCCATGGTCATCGTCCATGGCGTCGCGAAACATCAGACCGGCCGAGCGCTCGCTCGGGTCGTCGGCGATCTCTATCGTGAAGGAGCGTTCGCCCGACTTGGTCTCTACCACCAGCGGCGCAGGATCGACAGGCAAGCGCATGGACTGGTCCGCCGCCGACTGCGGCATACCCAGATACACGCCGAGGCCTGCAACCACGACGACGACGGCCACGATGGCTAGCACTATTTTGCGGATCATTCAGCGGTCCTCAGCCCATGCCGACGAGGGCCGCGGCAACGTATCAGTGCGCGACCGGCAAAGTGCCAATGTCGGGGTGTATTTCGGCGGCCATAAGGCCCTTGTCGCCGCGCCCGAAGCGCACCAGAACGACCTGACCCGGCCGCAATTCGGTCAGGCCATAGCGCCGCAGCGTCTCCATGTGCACGAAGATATCCTCGGTGCCGTCGCCGCGCGTGAGGAAGCCGAAACCTTTTGTACGGTTGAACCACTTGACGAGCGCGCGCTCGAGCCCGCTCTCCGGCGTCACCACGACATGCGTGCGCTGGTCCTGCATCTCGGCTGGATGCACGGCGGTCGAGTTGTCCATCGACAGCACCCGAAATGCCTGGAGTCCGCGGTCGCCGCGCTTGACAAGGCAAACGACGCGAGACCCTTCGAGTGCAGTCTGGAACCCGTCCCGCCTGAGGCAGGTCACGTGGATCAAAACGTCGCCGATGTCGCTGCCGTCGGGAAGGATGAACCCATAACCCTTTGCGACATCAAACCACTTGATGGCGCCCGCAACCTCAATGCCACCAACGTCGCCGCCGTCGTCCCCGACAAAGGCTTCGTCTCTGGCATCATGCCTCGCGATAGAGGCCTTTTCCCCTCAACGCGCAACAGCCGCCGTCTCGGTTGCCGAGCGGAGCGTGCCGCCCTATCTTCCGCCACCTGTCGAAACCGCAAGGAAGCAACATGCGCTATCTGCACACCATGGTCCGCGTGAAGGACATCGACGAGTCGCTCGACTTCTATGTGAGAAAACTCGGCCTCAAGGAGGTCCGCCGCATGGAAAACGAGCAAGGGCGCTTCACACTGATCTTCCTGGCCGCGCCAGAGGACGAGCAGACGGGCATCAATGCGAAGGCGCCGCTGCTCGAACTGACCTACAACTGGGACACGGAAGACTACAAGGGCGGGCGCAATTTCGGTCACCTGGCCTACGAGGTCGACGACATTTACGCTACCTGCAAGCGCCTCATGGAGGCCGGCGTGACCATAAACCGGCCACCGCGCGACGGCCACATGGCCTTTGTGAAATCGCCCGATGGCATCTCCTTCGAGCTGCTGCAAAAAGGCAGCGCGCTCGACAAGGCGGAACCCTGGGCGTCGATGGCCAATACCGGAAGCTGGTGATCCCTGACCGCGGCCGGTGCGCAGCCAATCCGCCTCGCAGGCGTGCGCATGGTTGCGCCAGGCCGTCGTAGAGTCGGACCTTATATCACCAGACCGGCGATCGTATCGTTGTCGGTGATATCCTGGTAGGCCCAGCCCGCCGCATGGAAGCGCTTCGCCAGCACATCGAAATTGCGGCGGTCCTTGGTTTCGATGCCTATCAGCACCGAGCCGAAATTGCGCGCCGACTTCTTCAGGTATTCGAATCTGGCGATGTCGTCGTCGGGTCCAAGAAGGTCGAGGAAATCGCGCAGCGCGCCCGGCCGCTGCGGGAAGCGGAAGACGAAATATTTCTTCAACCCCTCGAAGCGCAGCGCGCGCTCCTTGACGTCGGGCAGCCGCTCGAAGTCGAAATTGCCGCCTGAAACGACGCAGACGATGGTCTTGCCGCGAATGTCCTTGCGCTGAAAATCCTTCAGCGCATCAATGGCCAGCGCACCCGCAGGCTCCAGCACGACGCCTTCGACGTTGAGCATCTCTATCATCGTGGCGCAGAGCCGGTTCTCGGGCACCAGCCGCACTGAATCGGTTGGAAAATCCTTGAGGTGGCGAAACGGCTCGCGGCCGATCTCGGCCACCGCTGCCCCGTCGACGAAATTGTCGACGCTGTCGAGCTTGACCCGCCGCCCTGCCACGAGACTGTGCGCGAGGCTCGGCGCTCCCGCGGGTTCGCAAAATACGAAACGCATCTCTCTGCCGATCTGGCCGAAATACTGCGTCACGCCAGCCGACAGCCCACCGCCGCCCACCGGTAGCACCATCATGTCGGGATTGCGGCCTCCCGGCATCTGGTCGGCGATCTCCCATGCCACCGTCGCCTGTCCCTCGATGACGTCCTTGTGATCGAAAGGTGGCACCATGTGCGCGCCGCTCGCCGCGGCGAATTCCAGCGACGCCCGGTAGCAATCGTCGAAGAAGTCGCCGAACAGCCTGATCTCGACGAACTCCCCGCCAAACAGCCTGGTCTTGTCGATCTTCTGCTGCGGGGTGGTGACGGGCATATATACGACGCCCTTCTTGCCGAAGTGCCGGCACACGAAGGCGAAGCCCTGGGCATGGTTGCCCGCCGAAGCACAGACGAACAGGTCGGCATCGTTGCCGGCCGCGAGCGCCTTGCGGAAGAAGTTGAAGGCGCCGCGAATCTTGTAGGAGCGCACAGGCGTGAGGTCCTCGCGTTTCAGCAGGACATGGGCGCCGTATTTCTTTGAAAGGTAGTCGTTGTGCTGCAGCGGCGTCACAGGAAACAGCGCGTGCATGGCTGCGGCTGCCTTCGAAACCTGCTCCGCGAAAGTCGTCATTGCGCCATCCACCGCATTGTTGCCCGCGTGACGCGGCCCTGCCACGCCTCGCGCTATCGCATATCCCGGCATTTCAGGCCACCGGCTCGTCCAGACACCGCCGAAGTACCACGATTGTCCAATTCCGAAACCGCTTCTTCCCGGACGCCGTTTTGGCCTTAGTGCAACAACGTAACGGCAGTCGGGCGCCGCCGGGATGGTTTATCGCTGCGGTGCCTTGCTAATGCCTTGATCGGACGGTCGGGAAGGGTCAGCAGAAACGAGAGCCTCACGGCCAAGGTACCGGACTTGTGTTGAAACCGAGACTACTGATGCTCGCGGTCGCGCTTCTTGGCGCGGGGTGCATGACGAATGACCAGGCCACCGATCTGGTGGGTACGAGCGCCATCCCCGTCGCCGTGACCGAGATCGCCGGCAATCATTCGATTTTCGTGGCGACGACGCGCGAGGCTTCGGCCGACGCCAAGGTATTCGGCAATTCGCGTTCGCCCAAGCTCAACTTCGCGCGTGTCAACGTCACGGTCCCCAAATCCCACAAGACGGGCCAGATCGAACGCAAGAAACCCGGCAAGGCCGACGATCCCCTCAAGTTCTTCACCGCGACGGATGTAGTCGCCTATGAAGCGCAGCCGCAATTCTCGTCCGCGCTGAGCGCCGACATCGCCGCGCGCGGCGGCCGCGTCATGGTATTCGTGCATGGCTACAACACCTCTTTCGACAGCGCCGTTTACCGCGCAACCCAGATTGCACATGACTCCGGCTACCCCGGTACGCCAGTGCTGTTTTCATGGGCGTCGGGCGGCAACACCAGGGACTATGTCTACGACCGCGAGAGCGCCAGCGTTGCGCGCGACCAGCTTGAAGTGACGCTGAGGCTGCTCGCCCAGTCGGGCGCGCGCCGCATAGACATCGTCGCGCATTCCATGGGAACATGGGTAACTATGGAGACGCTGCGCCAGCTCGCACTCTCGGGCGACCGCGATCTCGGCGGCAAGCTCGGCGATGTCGTACTGGCCTCCCCGGACATCGACGTCGACGTCTTTCGCAGCCAGATGCGGCGCTATGGAAAGCCCACCCGTCCGTTCTTCCTGATGCTTTCGGCGGACGACCGGGCGCTCCAACTTTCCGGCATCCTGGCCGGCAACAAACCGCGCGTCGGCGACTACGCGAATGCAGCAGATCTGTCCGACCTGGGCGTGATCGTGGTCGACCTTTCGCATGAGAAGGGAGGCGACAGCCTCAACCATACGAAGTTTGCCGACAATCCGGCTCTGGTCAAGCTGCTCGGCCGGCGGCTGCGCGAGGACGATGGCTTCGCAAGCGACCGTGACGTGACCGACCGCATCAACATGCTGAACAGCGGAACCTAGGGCCGTCGGCCGCCTGTAGCGGCCGCCGACACTTTAAGCTGGACCCGCAGGGTTTCTGGCCCTATCCGTTCTGACCAGCGCCCGAGGGGTCGGCGCCGGAGTACTCGCGTGCGTTCCAGGCTGATCGTTTTCGTACTTGTCGCAATCGCGCTCGGCGGATGCACTACAGAGCGCAAGCACGAGCTGCTTGCCGCAGATCCCGGCGCGCCGACCCCGGCCGGGGTCAAGGCCAAGCACGATATCTTCGTCGCCACGACCCGGCTGAAGTCGGACGACCAGCAGATTGTCTTCGGGCGCGATCGGTCGGAGGGGCTGTCTTTCGCCCGGGTGGGCATGACGGTCCCCAAGGACCACGAAATCGGCAGGATCGAGCGCGCCAAGGATGGCGAGCCCGGCGATCCGGCGAAGGACTTCGCGGCAGTCAACCTTACGATCTATAAGTCCGGCCCCGCATTCACAGCCGCCGTCGCCGACGAGGGCGAGCGCGTTCTGGTATTCATCCACGGCTACAACACCGGCTTCGACGACGGCGTCTATCGCCTCACCCAGATTGCACAGGACACCGGCTATCCCGGAACGCCCGTCCTGTTTTCCTGGGCGTCTGGGGCAAAGACCCGCGATTATGTCTATGACAAGGACAGCAGCACGGCGGCGCGCGACGATCTCGAGGCGACCCTTGTCATGCTTTCTAAATCGCCGCGCATCAAGAGCATCGATATCATTGCGCATTCGATGGGCAACTGGCTTGCCATGGAGACGCTGCGCCAGCTCGCCATCGCCAAAAACCGCGATCTCGACGGCAAGCTCGGCTATGTAGTGCTGGCGTCGCCCGACATCGATGTCGATATCTTCAAGAAGCAGATGATGCGCTACGGCAAGCCCGACAAGCCGTTCGTCGTGCTGCTGTCCGCCGACGACAAGGCGCTGCGCTTCTCCAGCCTCATCGCGGGCAAGCAGGCGCGCGTCGGCGACGACGCAAACGCGGACGAACTCGCCGCACTCGGCGTGACCGTGGTCGACCTGAGCACCGTCGAGTCAGGCGACAAGCTGAACCATGCGAAATTTGCCGACAATCCCGTGCTCGTCCAACTGCTCGGCGAGCGGCTCCGGCTCCCGGAAAGCCTGCAGCCCACCCCAGAGCAAACAAACGAACGGATTGGTGAACTTGGCAACGGGCTTGGCCAGGCCGCGTCGATCATCGTCACGACGCCGTTCCGTATCCTGACCCTCGGCGCCGGCGGATAGGCCAGCCGCCCGTCTAGATAAACAGTTCGACCTTCTCGAAGGTCCTGACGTCGACCAGACCCACGTCCGAAATCCGGAGCTCGGGAATGACCACCAGCGCCAGCAGCGAGTGCTGCATGTAGGCGTTGTTGAGCGTGCAACCACAGGCGCGCATGGCTTCGGTCAGGCGGCCTGCCTTCGCCGCGACGATCTCGGCGCGTTCGTCCGACATCAGTCCGGCGATGGGCATCTCGACCAGGGCCAGCTCCTTGCCATTCGAAAACAGCACCACGCCGCCGCCGACTTCCGCCAGGCGGTTCGCAGCCAGCGCCATGTCCCGCTTGTTGGTGCCAACCACGATCATGTGGTGGCTGTCATGCGCAACCGTCGAGGCAAGCGCGCAGTCTTCCTTGTAGCCAAAACCGGAGACCAGCGCGTTGACGACCTTGCCCGTCCCTTTGTGGCGTTCGACGATTGCGATCTGGCAGACATCGTTCTGCCGGTCCATCGCGACCAAGCCCTCCTCGACCGGCAGGTCTGCTTCCAGTGCCCTGGTCGGCGCCTGGTTCTCCACCACGCCGATGACACGCGCCCGCACCTCGTTGGCGCCTGCGGGTGCGACAATGTCGAAGTCCTTGGCGTCGATCGTCCGGCCGACATGGACCGTGTTTTTCGCGCTCGCCGGATAGTCGTAAGGCGGGATGTCGATGACCAGCCTCCCCGCCTCCGCCACCAGCACGCCTCGTGCATAGACCTGATCGATCGTGATCTGGGAAAGATCCGTGACGATCAGGAAATCGGCCTGCCGTCCCGGCGCGATAGAGCCTATCTCGCGTTCCAGTCCGAAATGCTGCGCCGTGTTGAGCGTCGCCATCTGTATCGCGGTGACGGGCTTCAGTCCCTGCGCGATGGCATGGCGCAGCACGCGGTCCATGTGGCCCTCGTTGACCAGCGTGCCCGAATGGCTGTCGTCGGTGCAGAGGATGAGGTTTCTCGGGTCTATGCCCTCCTCCGTCACCGCCTTCACCTGCTCGGCGACATCGTACCAGGCCGAGCCAAGCCTGAGCATCGCCTTCATCCCTTGCCGGACGCGCGCTATCGCGTCGGATGCGCGCGTTCCCTCATGATCGTCCTGCGGGCCGCCGGCGACATAGCCTGCGAAAGGCAGTCCGAGGTCGGGCGAAGCATAGTGTCCGCCGACCGTCTTGCCGGCCTTCATTGTAGCGGCAATCTCGCCGACCATCTTGGCGTCGTTCGCCGCGACGCCCGGAAAATTCATCACCTCGCCGAGCCCTATGATGTTTTCCCACGTCATCGACTCGGCAACCTCCGCAACGCCAAGGATTGCACCGGGCGTTTCGAGCCCCGGCGCGGACGGCACGCAGGACGGCATCTGCACATGCACGTTGACGGGCATCGCAAGCGCCTCGTCATGCATCAGCCGGACGCCTGGCAGGCCAAGCACATTGGCAATCTCGTGCGGATCGATGAACATCGAGGTCGTGCCGTGCGGGATGACCGCGCGGCAGAATTCCGTGACCGTCACCATTCCACTCTCGACATGCATGTGGCCGTCGCAGAGACCGGGGACTAGATAGCGCCCTTGCGCTTCCACCACGGTCGTTCGCGGCCCGATCGCGTGGCTGGCGTCCGGCCCGCAATAGGCGAAGCGGCCGCCGACGATGGCGATGTCGGTGCCCGGGATGATCTCGCCCGAATGCACGTTGACCCAGCGGCCGTTGCGAACCACTAGGTCGGCGTGCTTTCGACCCATCGCCACGTCGACCAGAATGGTCGCCATGGCCGGCCATGCAAGAGGCTTCTCGAAGGTCGTATGTTTGCGCGACATGGCAGACTCCCGTTGAGGCAGGATGCCAAGACGGGGAGGATTTGACCAGTTGTTCCTTGAACTGGCGTCGGCCGCTCAGCCGCTCGGTCTTCGAGCGGGAGCGGCCGGTCCGCCATGCGGCTGAAGCGGCGTTGCGTCAGAATTTAATGCGGACGCCGGCGAGCACAGCGTCTCCATCCTCGAAGTCCGCCTTGGTCGTGTCGTATGCGTAGCGGCGGTAGGTCAGATAGAGATCCGTATTGTAATCCTTGATATTCTGCACGACGGCGACGCCGAATGACTGGCTGGTCGAGTCGAGCGCGGCGATGTCCTCCCCGTAGTAATAGTCCACGGCGAAGGCCGTCGGACCGGACTCGACGAAGTCGCGCAGCAGTCCGACCTTGCCATAGACATAGGTCCCGATTCTGCTGCCATTGTCCTGGGAACCGGCAGCGACCGTGAAGTTGATGCCCGAGGCTTCGTGCAGGATCGACGCCGAGCCGTCGACGATCTCGACATCGTTCTCCTGCCATGCGTACGCAATTGCGCCCTGCACCTTGAAGCCGTCGAACTTGTTTTCATATTTGAGCGCTATGTCGGCCAGAGGCGTTTCGCTGTCGGCGAGCAGGTCCTCACCGTAGGAGGCGCTGACGACAAAACCCGCCATCTTCGGCGTGTCGTAGCGAATGCGAACCTTGCGGCTCAGTCCATCGTAGTTGTTGAAGGCCGACTTCACGGCGGGTCCAAAAGCAGCGGTGTCCGAATCGCGGAAGAGCTGTCCGCCAGCCGTGGCCTGGACCTTGGAATAGGCGATCACCGTCGTCCCCGACAGGTCGACTTCGGCCGTCGTATCGGACGCCATGGAGCCCTGGCCGACCGACAGCTTTCCGTACGAGTCGTTGCTGATGTAAGCTTCGATCTTGCGAAAATACTTGTCTTGCCACGTCCAGTCCGGTTCGTCGTTCGTGACGCTGATCGTATTTGTCGAGTAGGCGGGATATTCAACTTCCAGCGCCGCGCCAATTTTCCAGTCGTTTTCGAGGCCCTGGTCGTAGGTTACGCCGATGCGAGAGCTCGAATTGTCGTTGTCGACAGGCGCATAACCATTGGTTTCATAGCCGTCGTCATAGACGAGAAGGCCCATATTAATCTGCCCGTAGATTCTCACCTTGCCGCCATTGGAAAGTTCCCACTCAATCTTGGGGATTCCTTCGCCAAACGCGGCCGTCGTCCAGACTGGCGTCGTCGCCAGGACAAGCGGCAACGCGACACTCTTCATGATCCGACCTGTGCGGGAGGTATTGCTGGGCATTCGTCGGGACTCCGGGCATGAGGGCGTCGATCGGCCAGCACAATGTGCTCCGCTCGGTCGACATTCGTGAGGTATTTCCGCGTTCGTTCTACATCGCTGATGTGACAGATTGCCGACGCTGTGACACCGCGTTACGGCAATTCCGTACGACCTGCATTCCGGCCCTACCTTGAGTTTTTCGTTCGTTGACATGCACCGGACCCGGACGTTCAATGCGCCTGCAAACCGTTGGAGAGAACGAATGGGCCATTTGTGGAATATGTCCGCCTTTGCAGTCGCGTTCACGCTGGTCGCCGGTGCTGTCTCCGCCGAGGAACGCTGGGAGACACTGCCGGAACCGGCTCCGATGCCGGCCGCCGCCGAAACCGGCTACGCCAAGGTCAACGGCATCGAGATGTACTATGCCACCTTTGGCGCCGGCGATCCCGTGCTGCTGATCCATGGCGGGCTCGGTCATGCCGACATCTGGGCCAGCCAGGTCGCCGAACTTTCCAAGACCCATAAGGTGATCGTCGCCGACAGCCGCGGCCACGGTCGCTCGACGCGCGACGCGCAGCCTTTCGGCTATGACCTCATGGCGTCGGACTACCTGGCGCTGCTCGACTATCTCAAGGTCGACAAGACCGCCTTGGTCGGCTGGAGCGACGGCGGCATCATCGGCATCGACATCGCGCTTAATCATCCCGAGCGCCTGACCAAGCTTTATGCGCAGGCCGCCAACGTCACCACCGACGGCGTCGATCCGGGCGTCGAGACCAACAAGACTTTCGGCGCCTACATCGAACGTTCGGGCAAGGACTACGCCAGGATGTCCAAGACGCCTGGAGAATACGACGCCTTCCTGGAGCAGATCAGCCATATGTGGGCGAGCCAGCCGAACTGGACGAAGGAGCAGCTCGCCACGATTACCACGCCGATCGCCATTGTCGCTGGAGACCATGACGAGGCGATCAAGCGCGAGCATACCGAATACATGGCTTCGGCAATCCCCGGCGCGAAGTTGATCATCCTGCCCAATGCCAGCCATTTCGCGATGCTGCAGGCGCCCGATGAATACACCAAATCGGTGACCGACTTCATCGACGCGAAATAGGATGACGCGAGACTGGGCAGGGCGGCGTCTTGCCGCCCTGCCTGTCCGGCTTGTCTTGACGCGCGGTATCGGACGGCTGAAAAGACATGCCGCGCGGACGTGGCGGAACTGGTAGACGCAAGGGACTTAAAATCCCTCGGCTTCGGTCATCCGGGTTCGATTCCCGGCGTCCGCACGAGGGGTATCGCAGGACAAGCCTGGCCAGCCTTGCTTTTTTTGGGCGACATGCAACTTTCGGAACACGTATCGGTTGCGACAGCACCTGCCCTGCAACGCGAAACGACGATTGTGCTTTACGAAGGGAAATGGCCGCAACATGCCATCTCGCAAACGGAAGAGCCGACTGTCAAAGTTGCACAACAAGCGCTTGCGCCAGCTTGTCAGTGTGCTGCAGACGCAATGGGTCCGTGTGCGCGCCCGCTACATGCGCCGGCGCTGCGGCAGGTATATCGGCGTAACCGGAAGCTGTGGCAAAACGACCACAACCTTTCTCGCGGGAGAATTGCTGAAAAGCGAGGGGAGCACGTATGCTGTCGTGCGCAACAACCTCGCAAGGGGAGTAATCCGCTTCCTGGCGCACCTCGACCACCGGGTCGATTTCATGATCCAGGAAATTTCTGGCGACACCCCAGGCAACATTGCAGGCATAGCATCGATCGTAAGGCCCGACGTGGCGGTAGTCACCGCTGTTGGTCATGACCACTTCTCGAACTTCAGGGATGTGATCGTGAAGGGGGACGGCGAGGTTCCCGTTAGCGACCGCTATCTCGCCGCAATAGCAGCCGAGAAGGCAAGCCTTGTATCCGGGCTGAAGCCGCGCGGCATAGCCTGTCTCAATGGCGATGATCCGCGGGTGCGCGCCATGGCCGACCTCGCGCCAGGCAGGGTTGTCCTGTTTGGCGTTGGTGACGGGGTTGAACTGCGGGCGGTCAATGTCGCGGCGGTCTGGCCGCGCAGGCTGACCTTTGACTTGATCGTCAACGAAACGGTTTTCAACGTCCAAACCCGCTTTGTCGGAACGGTTGCGCTCCATTCGGTGCTTGCGGCGCTGGCGGTCATTCACGCCGTCGGAGGAGACCTTGCTCGCGCAATCGACAGTCTGGCAACGCTTGAGCCGTTCGACCAACGCATGAGCGTCCACTACGGCATCGACCGCCACACCTACCTGGCGGACACCAGAAAGGCGCCGCATTGGCAGGTCGAGAAGCTTCTCGACGATCTGCCGAGCATCCAGGCAAAGCCGCTTGTGTTCGTGCTCGGTGAAATATCGGACACGCGCAACGACAAGAGCAGCCTCTACCGCAAGCTGTTGCGCCGCGCCAGCGGGCTTGCCGACCATGTCGTGGGATTTGGCCCCGCCGCAAGCAACGCCCGCAAGGTGGCCGCTCAGGGATTCCGCAACGTCGTCGCTATCGACACCCATGAGCAGGCTGCCGAATATCTTGCGTCTCTGACGCCGAGCGTTGTGCTGCTGAAGTCGAACAAGACCGCCAAGCTAGCGCGCATCATGACTTTGGCTGCGCTTCCAAAGCCCGTCGACAGCAATAGGCAGCGAATTGTCAGGCTGTGAGACGAAAGATGCGCCAAATCGACAGGCGCGGGCTCTCTTCAGGGCAAGTCGGGTACTACTACCGGGCTTTGGACAAACGCCGTCACGGCAGCCAGCTTCTGCTGTTTGGTCAAGACTGGTCTCGAATATGCGCGCTTCATCACAGCCTCCTCGGATCGGCATATGGAGTGCCCCAACCGATCGGACCTGTCAACTTGCGCGGGAACCCGGCAATCGACGCGGACGCCCGTTTATCGTTCGCCGCGGTCGGGGAATTTGCTAAGCAGCCTGTATGAATCACACATCCGCTCTCGTGCTCGCCGCAGACGACAGGTATTTTCCCTTCGCCTGCATCGCCGCGAAACAGGCTATCGCGCGCGCCGCCAGGCCGCTCCCGGTTGTCCTCATCCATGACGGCGTGACGGAACAACGGCTGAAGGAGGGCAAGGCCTATTGCCCGGAACTCATTCTTGCCGACGCCTCGCATCTGCTTGAAGGCAGCAACTTCAGCACCGGCGCGTGGCAGAGCAGGGCCACCTACATCCGGCTTTTCATCGACCAGATCCCGG
Source organism: Hyphomicrobiales bacterium (assembly GCA_026400435.1). GTDB lineage: Bacteria > Pseudomonadota > Alphaproteobacteria > Rhizobiales > Rhizobiaceae > Mesorhizobium_K. Next base: position 99,952 of record JAPLOZ010000085.1, read on the forward strand.
AGATCAATCCCTATGATCGGGTTCTGTATGTCGACAGCGATGTCTCGGTCGTCGCGGATCCATGGAGCCTTCTGTCCGTCGGGCTGACCAGCGCTCCAATCATGGCAGCCTATGACTGGAGGCACCTGGCTGACGTCTCGTTCCGTTCGCGTCTGTCGCTGCCGCCTGGATCGCCCTACTTCAACGCCGGTGTGTTGCTTTTGGACCTCGGGGCGGTCCGGGCCGCGGGTCAGTTGGAGGTCGCCCGGGCGTTTGCTTCAAAACATCGCGACCTGTGTGTCGATCACGACCAGGATGCGCTCAACGTGGCTTTCCAGGGTAAGTGGCAGGTGCTCGACTGGCGCTGGAACGCGGTATCCCTGAACGGCGATCTTATGAAGAAGCGGCCGTTCATCCGCCACTTCACCGGCAAGAAACCCTGGTTCCCGGACCAGCGCGGCGTCGAACGGGAATTCATCGACAGCTGGCGCTCCGCCATCGAAGCGTCGCCGTCGCGCCAGGCTGCTGGGACGTTTTGGACAGGTACTCGAGCATATCGGACAGGCTTCGGCCAATGGTCGGCTAGCCGAGAGCTATCCCGAGATCGCACTCCTGAAGTAGCCGGTAAGGTTTGATCAACCACTTGGGCACGGGTTACGAAACCCTTCCACGCTCCGGCCGTTGACCTCGTCATCGGGCTTGGCGATGGAGTACCCCGGTTTGCGGTTCCACTGCGTCGAAGAATTGCCAGGAAGCTGGATGGTCTGGGATGACCTTGCCGCAGCGCCTGCAAGCCTCGGGAGTAACCTTCTGAAGGGACGCAGCGAAGGCCGCGCAAGGGCGGCATGCGAAATTCTCGAGCGTATTTATCGCAGTCGGCTCGACGGTCTGGCCCGAGAAGTCGCGCTCGCATCGCCCTCAGAAGACGACCATTCAACGCATGGCAATAGTAAGGGCTAGCGAAACCGCTCGGCGCGCTCGGCGGTTCGCTTGATCATTGCGATCACCCGCTCCTTGGCCATGAACTGCAGCATGTGCCCCTGCCCATCGATCAGTTCGAAGTCGAGGTCGGCGATCTTTTCGCGCATCGGCAGTCCGTGCCTGCGGGGGTCGAGTACGCGGTCGGCCGAACCGAACATCATCGCAGCCGGCATGACCATCTCGCCGTAGCGCTTTTCGATCGCGCCGAGATCTTCCTCGATCGCCACGACGTCGCTGGCCGTCGCAAAGAAATGGCTTGGCCTCAGTCCCAGCGTGCCGCCGCCGGCTATGATATAGTCTTCCGGCCATTTCTGGGGGCCGAAAACGAAATCGAGCGTTTGCGGCGCACATTTGAGCGCGGTCGGAATGGCCGTCGTATGCGAGATCAGCCACCGCTTGAGCCTCGACTTGATGTAGAGGCCCTTGAACTCCGCCCGTATCTCGGACTCCATATGCGTCAAGGGAGCGAGCGCCAGGACGCCAGAGATAGAATCAGGGTGGTTCAACGCCACGGTCAGCGCGACCGCTCCGCCGAGCGAATGGCCCACGAGGAGCGGCCGTTCCAGCCCGAGATGCTTGATGAAGTCGGCGACGATGCCGGCCTGCACGGGCAGCCTTGCGGTGGCGCCGGGGGCGCGAACCGAGTAGCCGGACCCCGGCCGGTCGAGCGCGATCAGCCGATGGTCGGGCAACAGCGGAAAGGTTGGGTGGAGAAAGTGGTGCAGCTGGCCGCCAAGCCCGTGCACGAAGACGATCGGCCTGCCCTCGCCCCTGTCGACGTAGTGGATGCGGTTGCCGCCGATCTCAACGAACCTGCCTGCCGGCGGCACCAGTCGTTCGGCGCGCGCTGCGATCCGTCGCGTCGCCAGAACGTAGTAGCCGACCACCAGAAAGGCGCCAAGAAAGACGATGCTGAATGTCCAGCCGACGACGGATGCCATGATGCCCCGGAAACAGTTTCAACGTCAGACTAGCGCGTTCAAATTGCTGGGCAAGACTTCGTCGCTAGCAAAAAAAGGGCGGCGTGTTTCAGCCGCCCTTCATCGCAGAGCAGGCTATCAGCCGTGCAGCTTGTTGGTGATCTCCGCGAGACGCTTGCCCTGGAACTTCGCGCCTTCGAGTTCCTGCGCCGACGGCTGCCGCGAGCCGTCCGAATCCGAGAGCGTGGTCATGCCATAGGGCGAACCGCCGCGCACGACGTCGACGCCGGACTGGCCGGGATACGCATAGGAAAGCGGCACGATGATCAGGCCGTGATGCTGGAGGGAAGCCTGCGTGGTGAGGATGGCGAGTTCCTGGCCGCCGTGCTGCGTGGCGGTAGAGGACATGACAGTCGCGACCTTGTTGATCAGGGCACCCTTGGCCCAGAGCGGCCCGGTCTTGTCAAAGAAGTTCTTCAACTGCGCAGCCATCAGGCCAAAACGCGTCGAGATGCCGAAGATGAAGCCGTCGTACTGGTCGAGTTCCAGCGGATCGGCAATCGGTGCGTCCTGGTCCAGCTTGTAGTATGCGGCCTTCGCGACGTCCTCGGGCACCAGTTCCTTGACCCGCTTGATCGTCACTTCTGCGCCGGTCTCCCTGGCGCCCTCCGCGGCGGCCTTGGCCATCTGTTCCATATGCCCCCAGCTGGAATAGTAGAGTACGAGAATCTTGGCCATTGCGTCTCTCCTTGGCTTCAACAAGTGCAGGGCGCGCGTCATGGCGCCGATCCGACTTCAGATAGCGGCTGCAGCGTTGCATGGAAACCGCCGGTATGCCGACAGATCGTTCACAGTTTCGCGTGACGTTGCGGCCATGCGCCCGTCGCGCTATCTGACAGCCGCATCCTGGAGGTCGCCGCCATGCCCAACGTCGTCACTGCAGCAATGATCGTGATCGGCGATGAAATCCTGTCCGGCCGCACCAAGGACAAGAACATCGGACACCTTGCCGACATCATGACCGCCATCGGCATCGACCTCAAGGAAGTGCGTGTCGTGGCCGACGAGGAAGACGAGATCGCCGCAACTGTAAATGCGCTGCGCAACCGCTACGACTACGTCTTCACCACCGGCGGGATTGGCCCCACGCACGATGACATCACCGCGGATTCGGTCGCCAAGGCGTTCGGCGTGCCTTGCGACTACGACGAAAAGGCGATGGCCCTCTTGGCCAACAGCTATGATGCGCGTGGAATAGAGTTCAACGACGCGCGCAAGCGGATGGCCCGCATGCCGGTCGGAGCAGCCCACATCGACAACCCCGTTTCGGTCGCACCGGGCTTTCGTATCGGCAACGTTCACGTCATGGCCGGAGTGCCGTCCATATTTCAGGCCATGCTCGACAATGTCGTTCCGACGCTCAGGACAGGCGCCAAGCTGCTGTCCGCCACGGTCCCCTGCCCGCATGGCGAAGGCATCATCGGCGGACCGCTGGCGGAAATTCAGAAGGCCCATCCCGAGACGATCATCGGTTCCTACCCAAAATATCTCGACGGCACTTTCCGCACCGACCTCGTGGTTCGGGCCCGCTCGCGGGAAGCGCTCGATGCCGCGAGACAGGCCATCGAGGCCATGGTTGCGGGGCTTGCCGAGGCGCAATAACCTAACCAGCTGCGTCAATGCGACCTCTGCCGCTTGGCGCAGTTGCAGGGAACCGCTACATCTGGCGCTGAACCGCGCCGTTCGCTGTTCGCCGGGAGAAAGCCATGCCATTCAAGACCATTCTCGCCATCATCCAGAGTGCTGAGGATGCCCAACGCGTCAGCGATTGCGCAGGCGCATTGGCGTCGCGTTTCGATGCGTATCTGATCGGCCTGCATGCCGAGGCGCTGCCGATCCCCTATTCCTCGACCATCGGCTTCCCCGATGCCGAGTTCATCCAGGCCTCGACCGAGGTCAACGAGGAGCGCTCGCACGCGATCGAGGCGATCTTTCGCCAGCGCACGGCCCGCGCCGGCGTGGCGGCTCAATGGCGCAGCCTGGAAAGCTTTTCCGGCGACAGCGCGCATTCGGGAGTAGCCAGCGCGCGCAGTTGCGACCTCGTCGTCGCCGCCCAGGGCGGCGAAGACGGCGCTTCCCCCGATGTCGACGCGCTTCTCTACGAAGCTGGCCGGCCGGTGCTTGTCACCCCCCGAGAGGGGCCATCGCTCGCGACCTTCCGGAAGGTCATCGTCGCCTGGAACGGCAGCCGCGAGGCGGCGCGCGCGACGTTCGACGCGTTGCCGTTCATTCTCGATGCCGAAAGCACCGAGATCCTTGTCATCGATCCGCCCGACAGCCTGGAGAGCTCGGAGCCCGGAGGCGACATAGCCGCAGCGCTCGAACGCCATGGCGCGACCGTCACTGTCCACAGCGAAGCGTCGGGCGGACTTGCCACCGACGACGTGATCCGCAAGCGCATATCCGATACCGGTGCAGACCTTCTCGTTCTCGGCGCATACAGCCATTCCTGGCTGAAGCAGCTTTTGTTCGGGGGCGTGACGCGCACGGTGCTGCACTCGATGCCGGTGACCGCCTTCCTTTCGCGCTGAACCGCGCCGGTTGCCAGTCTGCATCGGTGCTGCGGGCGCCAAGGACTTGCCAAGCAATATGAGCACCAGCTAATTGCGGGTGCATTCCGTACCATTTGGAGTGCAGCCAATGTCGCTTCCCGAAAAAGCTTTCCCCGTCTCCTGGGATCAGTTTCACCGCGATGCGCGCGCGCTCGCTTGGCGGCTCGCGGGCGTCAACGGAGGATGGAAGGCAATTGTCTGCATCACCCGCGGCGGACTGGTCCCCGCCGCGATCATCTCGCGCGAACTTGGCATCCGCGTGATCGAGACTGTGTGCGTGGCGTCGTACCACGACTATGCCTCCCAGGGGCAACTCGCCGTCCTCAAGGAAGTCACACCGTCGCTTCTGGCGGATGACGGGGCGGGCGTGCTCATCGTCGACGACCTGACGGACACCGGCAAGACAGCCGGCGTCGTCCGCGCGATGCTGCCGAAAGCACATTTCGCGACCGTCTATGCAAAGCCCAAGGGCCGCCCCCTTGTCGACACCTTCGTCACCGAGGTCAGTCAGGACACGTGGATCTATTTTCCTTGGGACATGGGCTTCACCTACCAGAAGCCGATCGCCGACGACCACGCCGGCTGAGCCCACACTTTCCTGCGCTTTCATAGGCAGGTGTCACACTTCAGCGGACGAATCGTGCTCAATTCTGGGCTTGATACGAGGCTGGAGCGAAGCTGTGGCGTTGAGTGCAAAAATACAATTTGTACTTTTGTTCTCGACAATTAGCCTTAAGATTACTAACGCGGCAAACGAATCGGAGCAAAGGGCCTTCGCCCGTCGGTGCATATGAATACCTTGACGACCAACCATCTTATGGAACGGGTGCGCCGGCTTTTCGGCAAGGCGCCGTGCCGACTTCAAGTTGCGGCATTGCCCTGGCGCATGACCGAATCCGGCGTCGAGATCATGCTGATCACGAGCCGCGCAAGCGGTCGCTGGGTTCTGCCCAAGGGCTGGCCGGAAGGAACCGAACAGTTGCACGATGCCGCGGCGCGCGAGGCCGGTGAGGAAGCCGGCATTTCTGGTGCCATCGCCACGCGTCAGGCAGGACGCTACTTCTACGTCAAGGGGTTGTCTTCCGGCGAGCAGATCGCGTGCGAGGTCCTCGTCTATCCGCTCGAGGTCGACGGCGTCGCCGAAAAGTGGAAGGAACGCCGGCAGCGCAAGCGCAAGTGGGTGGCCGTCGCCGAGGCGACGCGCATGCTGAGCGAACCCGACCTCTGCAAAGTGGTTGCCGCCTTCGGCGCCAACCCGCGCAGGTTCGCGGCCTAGGCCGGCGCCTCAGACACCATACCGTTCGGTCGCAATCATCGTCGGCTCCACGCCGGCGTCGATCGCGTGCTGTGTGGCGTTCTCCACGAACGGATTGGAACCACAGACATAGACCCGGCGGGGCTTGGCTGGCAGCCGGCCGAGCGCATTGGCGATCGTCGCAGCACCGATGCGGCCCGTGAGCACCCCTTCGGGCGGCGCGGCATCGCGCGTCAGCGTCGATACGAGTTCGAAGCCGTCCCGCTTTTCGGCCAGCGCCATCAATTCTTCGCGGAAAAGCAGATCGCCGGATGTGCGCGCCGAAAACAGAAGCACCATCGGCGCCGTCGATGCGACCAGCGCGCGCTGCCGTGCCATCGAGATGAACGGCACAATGCCCGAACCTCCCCCGACCAGCAGCACCGGACCAGCATCTTCAGGCGTCCAGACGAAGTGCCCGCCGATCGGTTCCGAAACCTCGATCTCGTCGCCGACCACCACCACGTCGTGGAAGAAGGGAGACACCTCGCCGTTTTCCAGCTTCTCGATGGCCAGTTCCAGGTAGTCGCTGCCGGCCGGCGCCGAGGCAATGGAGTAGCTGCGCTGCGCCCGGTAGCCATCGGGTGCGGTCAACCGCACGCTGACATGTTGGCCCGCAATGAAGGGCGTGAGTTCGGGCAGCCGGAAAATGAAGCTCGACACAACAGCCGAGCGCCGCACGATCCCGGTGACGACCGCGGTCTGCCAGCGCATCTGGCTAGTCGTTCGTGTAGCGCTGTTCGCGCCACGGGTCGCCATAGCGGTGGTAGCCGCGCAGTTCCCAGAAGCCGAGCTCGTCCTTCTGGGTGAACTGCAGCCCGTTTATCCACTTGGCCGACTTCCAGAAATAAAGATGCGGCACCAGCAGTCTGGCAGGCCCGCCATGGTCCGGCGTGATCGGCTTGCCCTCGTAGGCCAGCGCGACCATCGCCCTGCCCCCGACAAGATCCTCGGTCGGCACGTTGGTGGTGTAACCATCGAAACTGTGCGCGAGGGTAAAGCCGGTTGGCGCTTCGATGCCCGCGTCGGCGAGGATGTCATCCACCAGCACGCCCCGCCAGGCGGTGTCGAATTTCGACCAGGTCGTCACGCAATGGATGTCGCGCGTCATCTTTGACTGCGGCAGGTCGTTGAACTCCGCCCATGTCCAGCTCTTGACCGGCCTGATGCCATCCTTGAGCGTAAAGGTCCATTTGTCAGGCTGGATGCGCGGCGTCGGGCCGGCCGACAGGACCGGAAATCCGCTCTCGAGGAACTGCCCCGGCGGCAGCCGTTCCTGCGTCGCTTCCGATCCGCCTCCCCTTCCGGTGAATCCGCGCGTCGCCATCGGGGTTTGTCCTTGTTCTGCTGGTGCTGCGATACCCGGTGCGAAGGATCACATCCGACCTCGAAGCAATCAAGCCCCGATCGCGACAGACGGAAACTCCGACCTGACTTCCGTCGGCAGCAGGCCCAGGTCGTCGAGGTCTCGTTCGCTCATCATCGCCAGGGCGGCGCTGCTGCACAACGAAGCCGCAAACACGCAGGCAGCGCTGAGCGATGCCGCAACGAGGTTCAATCGCCACGACATGGTATCGCCTTTCGTGGGGGCCACGGTATGGGCATTCCCGGTATCGGGTGGGTTGGCTGTCATGTTCAATCTCTCCTGACCGGAGACACGCAGATAGGGATTCGAAGTTGCACAGCGTCAGGGGGACCGCGTTGACGATTTCGTGAGCGGGTTGTGCCCCAGCCGGCGAGAGATTCGCTCGCGCCGCTGACCGCGCGACCATCCGCGAGGGCCAATTCCTCCCCATTATCCACATGGTCGACACACAACATATTGAGGGTCTTAAAAGTTACACAAACGAATCCTTGACGGCTTCCAACGAGTCGCCTTTTATGGATCATGCGCTCCTGTTGCGGGCGTGGCCGGAAGAATTCCGGACCGGTTGAAAGTTTCCAGATTTGGTGGGTTTGTAGCGCTCGGTTCCGGTTTTCGGGACCTCCGAGAGGCTTGCCTTTTGCATTGCATGAGGGGTGGGAAATACAAAGTGTCGGGGTGTTAAAAAGAGTCTGTTAACACTATATTTAGTGTTTGCGGCCATACTCGACACTAGATAATGTGCCTTCTTCCGATCGAGGATTCGGAACGTTTTCAGTATCGAGACGCGTTGGCCGAGCCTTTCGAAGGTCAAAAACCAAAGTCCCTCAAGGGGTTGGTCATGACCGGGCTGGACTGGGGCGAAGGAACGAGTGGGCCGCCGTCATGGGACGGCGGCGATGCGGAACCGCGTCTGGCGGGATTGAGGCGGACACCAGCCTCCCAAGACGCTATATGTAGATAAAAGGGACACGGGACCATGCAGATCGAGCGGCGCTTCACCAAGGCAGGACAGTCTGCATATCAGGACATCGAATTCCGCAAGGCGCTCTCGGAGATCAAGAATCCCGACGGCTCGGTGGTGTTCCGCCTCGCCGACATCGATGTCCCTGTGCAGTTCTCCCAGGTCGCCGCCGACATCCTCGCGCAGAAGTACTTCCGCAAGGCCGGCGTGCCCGCGCGCCTGAAGAAGGTCGAGGAGAACGACGTGCCCTCCTTCCTGTGGCGCTCGGTTCCCGACGAGGCCGCACTTGCAGAACTGCCAGAGGCCGAGCGCTTCGGTTCCGAAACCGATGCCCGCCAGGTGTTCACGCGGCTGGCCGGAACCTGGACCTACTGGGGCTGGAAAGGCGGCTACTTCAAGTCCGAGGACGACGCGCAGGCCTTCATGGACGAACTCTCCTACATGCTCGCCACCCAGCGCGTCGCGCCGAACTCGCCGCAGTGGTTCAACACCGGCCTGCACTGGGCTTACGGCATCGACGGCCCCGGCCAGGGCCACCATTACGTCGATCCCTTCACCGGCAAGCTGACCAAGTCCAAGTCGGCCTACGAGCATCCGCAGCCGCATGCCTGCTTCATCCAGTCGGTCGGCGACGACCTCGTCAACGAAGGCGGCATCATGGATTTGTGGGTGCGCGAGGCGCGGCTGTTCAAATACGGCTCCGGCACCGGCTCCAACTTCTCCTTCCTGCGCGGCGAAGGCGAAAAGCTCTCCGGCGGCGGCCGCTCGTCCGGCCTGATGTCGTTCCTCAAGATCGGCGACCGCGCGGCGGGCGCCATCAAGTCGGGCGGCACGACGCGCCGCGCCGCCAAGATGGTCATCGTCGATGCCGACCACCCCGATATCGAGGCGTTCATCGACTGGAAGGTCAACGAGGAGCAGAAGGTGGCCTCGCTGGTCACCGGCTCGAAGATCGTCAAGAAGCACATGGCCGCGGTGATGAAGGCCTGCGTGAATTGCGACGGCCCGGACGGCGACTGCTACGACCCCAACAAGAACCCGGCGCTGAAGCGCGCCATCAAGGACGCCAAGCGGGACGGCGTGCCGGAAAACTATGTCCGGCGCGTCATCCAGTTCGCCAGGCAGGGTTACACGTCGATCGACTTCAAGACCTACGACACCGACTGGGATTCGGAGGCCTACCTCACCGTGTCCGGCCAGAACTCCAACAACTCGATCTCGCTCAAGGACAACTTTTTGCGCGCGGTCGAGACCGACGGCGACTGGAAGCTGACCGCCCGCAAGGACGGCAAGACGATGAAGACGCTCAAGGCCCGCGATCTGTGGGAGAAGATCGGTTACGCCGCCTGGGCCTCGGCCGATCCGGGCCTGCACTTCAACACCACGATGAACGACTGGCACACGTCTCCGGCTGGTGGCCAGATCCGGGGATCCAATCCGTGCTCGGAATACATGTTCCTTGACGACACGGCCTGCAACCTCGCCTCCATCAACCTGCTGCCCTACCGCAACGCGGACGGCACGATCGACATCGCCGCCTACGAGCACACCGTGCGGTTGTGGACGATGGTGCTCGAAATCTCGGTGATGATGGCGCAGTTCCCGTCCAAGGAGATCGCCAAGCTTTCCTACGAGTACCGCACGCTCGGCCTCGGCTACGCCAACATTGGCGGCCTCTTGATGACCTCCGGCATCCCCTATGATTCCGACGAGGGCCGCGCCATCGGCGCAGCGCTCACCGCCATCATGACAGGCGTGTCCTATGCGACGTCGGCCGAAATGGCGGCCGAACTCGGCGCCTTCCCGAACTATGACCGCAACGCCAACGCGATGCTGCGCGTCATGCGCAACCATCGCCGCGCAGCCTATGGCCAGAAGGACGGCTACGAGAAGCTCGCCGTCAACCCGGTGCCGCTGGTGCATGCCGACCTCAAGCAGAAGGAACTCGGCGAGCACGCCAAGGCGGCATGGGACCGCGCCATCGAGCTTGGCGAGGAGCACGGCTACCGCAATGCGCAGTCGACCGTGATCGCGCCGACCGGCACGATCGGTCTCGTCATGGATTGCGACACGACCGGCATCGAGCCGGACTTCGCGCTGGTCAAGTTCAAGAAGCTCGCCGGCGGCGGCTACTTCAAGATCATCAACCGCGCGGTGCCCGAGGCGCTGCGCACGCTTGGCTACAGCGAGGCGCAGATCGCCGAGATCGAGGCCTATGCCGTCGGCCACGGCAACCTCAACCAGGCGCCAGGCATCAACCCCGGTTCGCTCAAGGCCAAGGGCTTTTCCGACGACAAGATCGCGGCGGTCAACGCAGCGCTCGGCTCGGCCTTCGACATCAAGTTCGTGTTCAACCAGTGGACGCTCGGCGCCGACTGGGTGAAGGAGACGTTCGGCTTCACCGACGAGCAGCTCGGCGACTTCTCCTTCGAGATGCTGCCGGCGCTGGGCTTCTCCAAGAAGGACATCGAGGCCGCCAACATCCACGTCTGCGGCGCCATGACGCTCGAGGGCGCGCCCTTCCTGAAGGACGAGCACCTGCCGGTGTTCGACTGCGCCAATCCCTGCGGCAAGATCGGCAAGCGCTACCTCTCGGTCGAGAGCCACATCCGCATGATGGCGGCCGCGCAGCCCTTCATTTCGGGCGCCATCTCCAAGACCATCAACATGCCCAACGAGGCGACGGTCGAGGATTGCAAGAACGCCTACATGCTGTCCTGGAAGCTGGCGCTCAAGGCCAACGCGCTCTACCGCGACGGCTCGAAACTGTCGCAGCCGTTGAACTCCTCGCTCATATCAGACGAGGAGGATGACGAGGACGACGCCATCGAGGCGCTGGTCGCAGCACCCGCTGCCGCGCGCGCCGTGCAGGTCACCGAAAAGATCGTCGAGCGCGTCATCGAGCGTCTCTACCGCGACCGCGAAAAACTGCCGAACCGCCGCAAGGGCTACACCCAGAAGGCGATCGTCGGCGGCCACAAGGTCTATCTGCGCACCGGCGAGTTCGACGACGGGCGGCTCGGCGAGATCTTCATCGACATGCACAAGGAGGGCGCCGCCTTCCGTGCGATGATGAACAACTTCGCCATCGCCATCTCGCTCGGCCTGCAATACGGCGTGCCGCTCGATGAGTATGTCGAGGCCTTCACCTTCACAAAATTCGAGCCGGCCGGCATGGTGCAGGGCAACGACGCCATCAAGAACGCGACCTCGATCCTCGACTACATCTTCCGCGAGCTCGCCGTCTCCTACCTGGAGCGCCACGACCTCGCCCATGTCGACCAGTCGAACTTCGACAACACGGCACTTGGCCGTGGCATCACCGAGGGCAAGGCGACTCCCTTCTCCAAGGGGCTGATGCGCGGCGCCTCGCCGGTCAAGCTGGTGTCGGGCGCCGGTCAGTCCAATGACCCCAAGGGGTTTGGCGGACAGCCGTCGGGCCCGGTGCGATCCGCGCCGACCGCCTTCTCCGGCTCCAACGTCCGGGCCCTGGCGACGGCGGCCGTGCAGGGGGTGCGCGCCGACAATGACGAGGCCGTGGCCTTCAAGCGCGACTACGAGGAGCGTGTGAAGGAACTGCAGGAGGATATCGCCGAGGACGAGGCCGACGCCACGTCGGCGCTTTTCACCGACACCGCCGCGCAGGAAGCCGCCGAAGCCAAGGCGCTGGCCAACCAGCGCCGCGCCCAGGCGGTGATGCAGGGCTACACCGGCAACGAATGCTCCGAGTGCCACAACTTCACGATGGTGCGGAACGGCACCTGCGAGAAGTGCGATACGTGTGGGGCGACGTCAGGGTGTAGCTGAGACACAACTGACAGCTGGAACGTAAAAACCTCGGCCCGGTCCTAGGATCGGGCCGATGTTCTTTCTACTTCTGCCTTCGTCATCCCAGGGCGAAGCAGGGAGCGCAGCGACGCTGCGGTCCGGAACGGGCACCCTCCCTTCCCCCCTTTGGGGGAGAAGGTGGCCGACCCCGAGCCCGTCGAGGGGGAGGTCGGATGAGGGGTGCGTGGCGCGGAGTACCCTCATCCGTCCCGGCGCTGGCGCGCCGATCGACCTTCTCCCTCAAGGGGAGAAGGGAGGGCTCTCACCAGCGTCGCCGCCCATCATCGCCAAGGTTGCAAATTCGGGTCCCGCACGAACGCAATAATCGTCTCGCAGACTGAATCCAGATCGCGCATCACTTCGTCGTTCCAGCAGCGCAGCACCCGAAAGCCGTGCGCTTCAGCGTGCGCCCAGGTTCAGCGCGCCGGTTGCGGTCCCGGCGGTCGATCAGATCGTCCCGTTCGCCCGACGCGGCCGCATGCACCATGCGGTTTGTGTTCGTCCAGTCGCCATCAGCCTTTCACAAATCCGCGTCAGCATATGGAACGAAGCCAGTCCCTATGCTACGGAACCGGGGGGAGCGTACCTTTGTCAGCGTCCGTGGCCGCGATGCATCGCGTCATGCTCTCGCCGATCAGCGAAGTTCTCCGAGCAATGGCCGAAACACCTTCGAAATCACAGATCGTTCAGGCGCGCCTCGTCGTCGCTCTGTCGGTCGCTGCTGTCATCTTCGGCCTCGTGGTGTACGGCTTGTCGGGCGATGTCTTGACACGCATTGGGCACAACATGCTCTACCGTCCGGATGGGCCGTTTGTATTTCGCTTCGTCCTTCAGCCCGCCATGGCGACGCTTGGCGCGCTGCGCGATGGCATCCGCGATGCGCGTACGGGACGCGCTCCATTTCTTTGGACGGTGCTGACCAATCCGACCGAGCGCGGCGCCCGGCTGAAAGAGTCTCTTTTCGCCACGTCGCGAATCATTCTGCTGGGTTTGGCTATAGATACGGCCTACCAGATCATTGAGTTTAAAACCTTCCATCCCGCCGAGGCGGTAATCATCGCGTTCCTGCTGGCTTTCGTGCCCTACGTGCTGCTGCGTGGCCTCATTGCGCGAATTGCACGGTCGTGGGTCGGCGATAAAGCTGCAGGCGGCAGACGGTAAAACTGCGAAACAGCATCCACGTAATGAGAAAGATGACGCACATGGAAAAGTTTCGTGTGGCGGCTCTCCGCCTGATGCCAGAACGCAGAAACCTCGCGTCCGACTTGATGACCGCACTCACCTTCTCCGTGGTCCACGTGCCGCAGGCGATGGGCCACGCGCTGCTGGCCACCGTCAACCCGGTGTTCGGCATCTATACGTTGATGATCGCTTCGCCGGTCGCAGCTCTCTTTTCCAGTTCGGTCTTTATGAACGTGTCGGCCACCGGCGCACTGTCCGTGGCCGCCGGGGTGGTGCTGTTGGAGTTTCCAGCTGCCCAGAGGGCCGAGGCGCTGGTTGTATTGGTGCTGCTGGTGGGGATCATCCAGTTGTTGGCTGGTTTGTTCAGGTTGGGCTTCCTGATCCGTTTCGTGTCCAACGCTGTGATGACCGGTTTTCTTAACGGCGTGGGCGCGCTCATCATCCTTGGCCAGTTGAGCGACCTGACAGGCTACCATAGCAGCTTCTCGAACCGCGTGACACAGGCGCTGGACCTGTTCCTGAACATCGGTCGGATCAACTTGCCGGTCACCGCCATCGGCATATTCACGCTCGTTCTGATGGTGGGTTTGCTTCAGCAAAAGACCTTGCGTCGCTTCGCGTTCATCATCGCCATTGCCGTGGCAACAGCCCTGTTGTTTCTGTTGACCCTCGCAGCGCTACCCACAGGCGCCAACTTCACCGTCGTCCCAACAGTTGGTCACATTTCGGCCATCCCGCGTGAGTTGCCCCAACTGGTGCTACCTCAGTTGTCGCTGATCCTGTCGCTTTTGCTACCGGCCCTGTCCATTGCAATCATCGGGCTTGTCCAAGGCGCAGGCGTCAGCCAAGGCACACCCAACCCCGATGGCCACTACCCTGACGTGTCGCGCGATTTCCTCGCTCAGGGTGCAGCGAACCTGGCCACCGGCCTGGTCAGCGGCATTCCGGCGGGTGGGTCGGTCTCGGGCACAGCGCTTATCGTGAGTGCCGGAGCCCGATCGCGCTGGGGTAATATTTTCGTCGGCTTGTTTGTTGGCCTGATCGTGTTGCTGGCAGGGCCCTTGGTGGAACGGGTTCCCATGCCCGCGCTGGCCGCGTTGCTGATCGTCGCCGGCTTCGATGGTCTCCGTACGGCACAGGCGGTGATGACCTGGAAGACAGGCCTGATACCAAGGCTTGTCATGATCGTGACATTCGTCTCCACGTTGGTCATACCGCTACAATATGCGGTCATGTTCGGTGTGGCTCTGAGCATCTTGCTCAATACCGTTCGCCAATCGAACAAAGTCTCCGTCACTCAATGGATCTTGCAACCGCAGGGCTTTCCGCTCGAACAGCCAGCGCCCGACCATCTGCCCAGTCACCAGCTCACACTCTTGCATATCTACGGCAGCACGTTCTTTGCCGCCGCCAAGAACATGGAAGAGATGCTGCCGCGGGTCGACAACGCCACCCACGCCGTGGTGGCTATCAACCTGCGCGGCAAGAGCGAGATCGGCAGCACCTTCATGATTGTGCTTCAGCGCTATTGCCAGGCGCTGCAGAAAAAACAAAGCAAACTGATGCTGGTCGGCGTTGATCCCCTCGTTCGCGATCAGTTGGTGAAGACCAAGGTGATCGAACTCATCGGCCACGAGAATGTCTTCATGGCGACGCCACAACTCGGCGCAGGGCTGAACGTGGCTGTCGACGCAGCCAACAAGTGGCTGGCCCAGCAACCAGACAGTTCGGCGCCTACCAAAGTATAAAGTCGCGGCGCGTCTACTTCGCCGCCCCGTATGAATTGTGCATCCAAAACGATGGCGTGGCTTGGGACCAGGATGCGAAGCGTGACCCTATCGCCGCTGCCCCTTAGGCGGCGGCATGAAGTTCCACTTCTGCCGCGGCGATAGGGCTAACTGGCAGGATGAATCGCGCGAGTGCGGCGGATGGAGCCGTAGACGCGGTATATTAGAAACTGTAATTTCAAAATTGTGCTGCTCCACAAGGCGGCGGTTAGTTTCAGCGACGAGAGGAGTTCGCGATGGTAGCGAAGAAACCAAACATTGTGATCCTGTGGGGCGACGATGTGGGCTGGTGGAACATTAGTTATAACAGCCGCGGGCAGATGGGCTATCGCACCCCAAATATTGACCGGGTTGGGAATGAAGGCGTGGCCTTCACCGACTACTACGCCCAGCAGAGTTGCACTGCGGGCCGCGCCGCATTCATCACCGGCCAGAACCCGATTCGTACCGGGCTTACCAAGGTTGGGATGCCCGGCGCCACCAACGGTATTCAAGCCGAAGACCCGACCGTGGCCGAGTTGCTGAAGCCTCTGGGCTACATCACCGGCCAGTTCGGAAAGAACCATTTCGGCGACCGCGACGAGCATCTGCCGACAATGCACGGCTTTGATGAGTTCTTCGGCAATCTTTATCACCTGAACGCGGAAGAAGAGCCCGAGGATCCCGATTATCCGAAAGACCCCGCGTTCAAGGAGAGATTTGGACCGCGTGGAGTTTTGCATTGCAAGGCCGACGGCAAGGGCGGGCAAACGATCAAGGACACCGGACCGCTGACCAAGAAGCGCATGGAAACCATCGACGACGAGGTGACTGAGCAGGCCCTGCGCTTCATCGACGAAGCGCATGAGGCCGATGCGCCATTTTTCCTCTGGTACAACACCACGGCGATGCACTTCCGCACCCACTGCCCCGACAAGCACAAGGGCAAAAGCGGTGGTCAGGGCGACTACAACGACGTGATGGTCGCGCACGACGAGAACATCGGCCTCTTGCTGGACAAGCTCGATGCGCTGGGCATCGCCGAAGACACCATCGTCATGTATTCGACCGACAATGGCGTGCACTACAACACTTGGCCGGATGCCGGCATCACGCCGTTCCGCTCCGAGAAGAACACCAACTGGGAAGGCGGCTGGCGGGTGCCCTGCTTCGTGCGCTGGCCCGGCCACTTCAAGGCAGGAACGGTACTCAACGGCATCTTCAGCCATCAGGATTGGCTGGCAACTTTCCTCGAGGCGGCCGGCGAGCCGGACATCAAGGAGAAGCTTCTGAACGGTCACAAGGCCGGCGAGAAGACTTTCAAGGTCCACATCGACGGTTTCAACATGCTGCCTTATCTAAAGGGAGAGGTGAAGGAGAGTCCGCGGAATTTCTTCTTCTACATCAGCGACGACGGCGACGTCTTGGCGATACGGATGCAAGACTGGAAGGCGGTGCTGATGGAGCAACGCGCCAAACAGCTTGCATGCTGGATGGAACCGTTCGTGAAGCTGCGCGCACCGAAGTTGTTCCACCTGCGTCGCGATCCCTTCGAGCGTGCTGACGAGAACTCGAACACCTATTGGGACTGGCTCATTTCCCACGCGTACATCATATATATGATGCAGGCCATAGTGGGCCAGCAGATCGAAAACTTCGTCAAGTATCCGCCGCGCCAGAAGCCTGCGTCGTTCAATCTCGACGCCGTTATGCGGGACTTGGTGGAAGCCGGCAGCGGTCGCAACCATTGACCGGACTGCTCCCATCGATTGCAAACGATGGGAGTTCACCCGGTTGATGCCGGACGCAGATACAAGATCTCCCCAGGCGAATGACAGCTCCCTCGCCTGGGGAAATTTATATAGAGGCGGCGTTTACTCCTGCGAATCCCGTCCCCGCCCCGGACGAGAATCCGCACCTCAGGTCAAGGTTCTCTGAAGCGGCCGCTTCATCCCCGGGCGTTAAATCTCCACGCCTAGCAAGTGGCCCCTACCCCGCCACCACATCCGCCGAAAACCTGAGTTCCCGGAGCGGGCGCACGCGCGCGGTGGTAGCGGCATAGGTCGGGTGAGCCTTGTAGGCGGCGAGTGCTTCGACGTCGGGAAATTCGGCATAGACAACGATGTCGATCTCGTCCGACAGCGGGTCGACCTGCGTATTCAAAGACACCTCGAACACGGTCGAATGCGGGATGGTGCCGAGCGCCAGCAGCCCCTGGCGGATCGTTTCGATGTCATCGCGCCGCTTGGCGCTGAAAAACACGATATGCCGTATCAAATCCGCCTCCGGGAGGACGATCCCTGCGAACGGGACCCGTTTTGGCGCGAGCAAACTCTCGCGAGGGCGTCTTTTGTGTCTTGGGCGCGCCGAGGTCAACCGTGACGTATTTACGCGCCGACCATGGCCGTCAGCCGTTTCAGTTCCATCACGCCTGATTCGATATAGCGGCCGTCATTGTAAGCGACGTCCCACACGAGGAACCCGGCAACGAGGCATATTCCGATGACGTAACGCATTGGCATGCTCTCCCTTGGGACGAGATATCGGCCCATAAAGAATGGAACGCAACGCGCAATCGCGTCTCGCCGTTCCCGAATTGGCTATTCCGGCTGCGCGGCGCCTTCCGGCGCATGACCGCGCAGCGTCTTTTCGGGCATCATCCAGAGCGTGACGAAAGCCAGCAGCGTCATCACGGCGCAAACCAGATAGATCATGGCGAACGGCTCGGCGGTGGTGACATGCGCGCCGACGCGCAGCGCCTCGCCGCCGAGCGGCAGGCCGTAGCCAAGCGCAACCGCCCCCAGCATCGCAACGCCGAGCGCGCTGCCCAGCGAGCGCAGGAAGGTCAGCACGCCGGTTGCAACGCCGAGATGCGCCTTGTCGACGGCATTCTGGACGGACACCGTGCAGACCGGAAACGTCGTGCCCGCCCCGAGCCCGATGCAGATCGTCAGCAGTTCGACAACCAGCAGCGAGGCGCTGGCGGCGAGGAGCGCAAACAGGACCATGCAGGCAACGCTGAACAAAGCCCCCACCATCGCGATGCGCTTGTAGTGGACGAACCGCGGAATGGCGCGGCCGCTGAAGGTTGCGCCAGCCACGGTGCCGAGCAGCAGGCCAAGCATCGCGATGCCGGAGGCGCTGGCGTCCAGCCCAAGGACCGACTGCAGGTAAACCGGCAGAAAGACGGCAAGGCCGACGTTGGCGGCCTGCAGAGCGAACATCGAGAGCGTGCCGGCAAGCACGATGCGATTGCCAAGGACCTCCAGCGAAATCAGCGGCTCGGCCGCCCGCATCAGGCGAAATGCGAATGCCGCCCAGAAAACGGCAGAAGCGGCCAGTAGTCCGCCAATTTCTCGCGACACCCAGGGATAGGTGCTGCCGCCCCAGTTCAGCGCCAGCAAGAGGAGCGCCGTCGCCGCAATCAGTAGCACCGCGCCCAGTGCGTCGATGCTGTGATGCCGTCCCGCGACAGGCAACTTCTTCAGCGGATTGTTGATGATCGCCATCGCAAGCAGGCCGAGCGGAATGTTGATCCAGAATATCAGCGACCAGTGCAGGTGTTCCGCGAACGTACCGCCGAGCAGCGGCCCGGCAATGCTGGCGACAGCCCAGGTTCCGGATATCCAGGCCGCATAGCGCGCGCGCTCGCGCGGTGGCACGAGATCGCCGATGACAGTCTGCGCCAGCGCGAAGAGGCCGCCGCCGCCCATGCCCTGGATCGCCCGGCCGATGACTAGCGTCAGCATGTTGGGGGCGATCGCGGCAACCACCGAGCCGGACAGGAAGATGAGAATGGCAGCATAGATCGTCGGCCGGCGGCCGTAAATGTCCGAGATCTTGCCGTAGAGCGGCGCCAGCGCGGTCGCCGTCAGCAGGTAGCCGGTCACGACCCACGGCAGGTACTCGGCATGGCCAAGCGCGCCGGCGATGGTCGGCATGGCGGGTGCCACGATCGTCTGGTCGAGCGCCGCCAGCAGCATCGACAGCAGCACGCCGCCGATGATGGCGTTCTTTTCTTTCTCGCTGATGGGCGGCGCCCTGAAACCCTCAACGGTTCCCTGTCCGACGGCCTTGTCCATGCGATCCACCTCTTTCGAACGCCATGTCGAAAGGCAGCACAACCGCGCGTCGCGGCCTGATGCGCACCTTTCGAGTTCGGCTGTGGACCTCGCCTCAAGCGAGAGCTTCGGATCCCGGTGCGGGATCGCCGGACTACCAACCGGCATGCGTTTCCAGAAACAGCGCGGCTCGATTAGCAGGCGCCGGCCGCGATGTCGAGGCAACCCGTTCTGTCGTGCCAGACGTTCAACAAAACTGGACCAACACAAATCCCGCGCGCTTCTCGAACGCAAGACCCGACGTCGCAAATGCGCAAGCCCTCGCTGCTGCTCAGGGTTCTGCTGGCGCCTTCTGCCCCGGAGCCGGACATGAACGACGATGCTGTATCCGCCGGTGCCGCCGGTGCGCCCTCCTGGCCCGACGTCGCGCGCTGGCGCAAGGCAGAGCGGGAGCGCCTGATCGCGGCAAGGCTGGCGATACCTGCCGAGGCGCGCAACGCCTTGTCGGTGCGGATCGGCGAACGCCTCGACGGCATCGTCGGTGATGTCCGGGGGCGCGTCATCAGTCTGTACTGGCCGTTTCGCGGCGAGCCGGACCTGCGCCCATGGATGGCAGGCGTCGTCGAGCGCGGCGGCACGCCAGCGTTGCCGGTGGTGGTGGCAAAGGCGCAACCCTTGCTCTTCCGCGCCTACAGGCCCGGCGACACGCTCGAAAAAGGCGTCTGGAATATCCCGGTGCCAGCCGAGGGACCGCCGGTTGTTCCAGACATCGTGATCGCGCCGCTGGTCTGCGTCGATCCGCTGAACTACAGGCTGGGATATGGCGGCGGCTTTTTCGACCGCACCCTTGCCTCGCTGGCACAAAAGCCGCTGGTCATCGGTGTCGGCTACGCCATGCAGCGCGTCGCCACCATACACCCGCAGCCACACGATATTCCCATGGACCAGGTCGTGACAGTGGAGGATGGGCCGGTCTCGGGCGCGTAGAGCCGATCAGGCGGCGGCTATCGCCAGAGCGTGCCCGCGGGCGTTTTCGCGCAGCGCGTCGAGGTGGATCGACTTCAGCAAAGCGGCGATGTCGCCGTCCGCCTCCTGCCCGCCGAGTTCCTTGAGCATCAGCCAGGATACTTCCTGGGCGCCGGCGACGCGTTTGCCGTTGGCGACCTCGCGCCACACCTTGAGCGCTCGGATAAGGATGGCATGGACCGGCTGCGCGATCCCGGCGCCGCGGAATACCGCCGAAAGGGCGACATCGCCGCCCGTCGCGAGCAGCGCGCGCACACGTTCCTGGGACTTGCCGGTGAGCGCGACGAGCACCGAACCGAAGAAATCGACCTTGCCATGGGCAAGCGCGCGGATGATGAAGCTTGCCGTCAGGTCGCCGCGCATACGCAGGTGCGTGATCAGCGCTGCGATGTCCTCTGCATCCGTTCCATCGATCAGCGTGAGCGATGCTCGCATGCAGGCGTCTTTCAGCATCCGGTCGGCCCGCGACGGCCCCATCAGCGCCACAACCAGCGGCGAACCCTTCAGCGCTTCGCCAAGCTTGACCAGCAGCATGTGCCGGCTGTCGGCGGGCAGCCGACGGTCGGCGATCAGCGCCTCGCGCAGGGCCGCGACATGGCCATGACGCTCGGCCATGCGGCGGAAGGACAACGCTGCGATCCGCGCACCGCCGTTCGCCACAAGGACCAGGCAGGCTTGGGCCTCGCCGATCTCCGCGATGGCCGCCGACAGTTCCATCGACACGGCCGGTCGATCGGCGATCAGGACCTGCGTGGACTTGATTCCAGATTCCAGAATTTCAATCAGGTCGGCGTCGCTGAGAAGCGGGGATCGCGCCAGCACCACACCCGCAACCTCCGGCTGATCGGCAGCAAGCGCCCCGATGACCTGAACGGGTGCATGGCGCGACAGCGCCAGCGCTTCGGCCATAGCCTGGCGAACCTTGGCCGACGGGTCGTCCAGAAGCAGCGTCAACGCGGCCTCCGCACCACAGCGGTCTTCGAACGGCAGATCATGCGTGACATAGGCCCGGGCAAGCGCTCCGGCTGCAGCCGCGCGCTCGTTCACCTTGGCGGTGTTCACCCACTTCAGGAAATGCGAAACAACCATCAAATCCGCGCCCAAGATTTCAAGCCAACCCCTCTTGGCCTTGAGTCCCGACGGTAGGCAGAAATAGTTTACGATTGGTTCACCATGTTCCTTAACCCGCTTGCGCAAGACGAGTGCGGGACTTATTCCCTGCCGCAACGTGAAGGAGGCTCGCATGGCTGGGTTGTATCTGGAGGAGTTCCAGGTCGGGCACGTGTTCCGTCACGCCCTGACCAAGACGGTCACCGAAGGCGACAACATGCTGTTTTCGACGATGACCCTCAATCCCCAGCCGCTGCACATCGACTTCGACTTCGCCTCCAGAAGCGAATGGGGCAAGCCGCTCGTCAATTCGTTGTTCACGCTGGGGTTGATGATCGGCATTTCGGTGCATGACACGACGATGGGTACGACCCTCGCCAACCTCGGCATGACGGAGACGGTGTTTCCCAAGCCGGTGTTTCATGGCGACACGATCCGGGTCGAGACCGAGGTGCTGTCGGTGCGCGAATCGAAATCCCGGGCGGACCGGGGCATCGTTGAGTTCGAACACCGTGCCTACAACCAGAAGGGCGACCTCGTGGCAAAATGCATCCGGCAGGCCATGATTGCCAAGACAAGGGCCGCCTGATGCGTTCGCTGCTGTTCATTCCTGGAGACTCCGAGCGGAAGCTGGAAAAGGGGTTCGCAGCCGGAGCCGATGTCGTCATCATCGACCTGGAGGACTCGGTCGCGCAGCACAACAAGCCCGACGCAAGGCGTCTCGCGCCCGAAGCGATCCGCGCCAATAGCGGGGGTGCATGCCGTATCTATGTCAGGATCAACGACCTGGCGAGCGGGTTGGCGGACGACGATCTGGCAGCGGTCGTTGCGGCCCGTCCGCACGGTATCATGTTGCCCAAGGCGCAGGGCGGAGCCGACATGCAGCAGCTTTCGGCCAAGCTGCGCGTCGCCGAAATTGCCAGCGGTCTCCCCGACGGCGGCATCCGGGTCATCCCGATCGTCAGCGAAACCGGCCTCGCCGTGTTGTCGACCGCGACCTATGCGAACTCCAGCCCAAGGATCGCTGGAGTCACATGGGGAGCGGAAGACCTCTCGGCAGCGATCGGCGCGCGCGCCAACAGGGACGAGCATGGCAGGTACACAGATGTGTTCCGGCTTGCGCGCTCCCTCACGCTGCTCACAGCTTCATCCTGCGACGTGGCGGCGATCGACACCGTCTATGTCGATTTCAGGAACCTCGATGGCCTGCGCGCCGAATGCGTAGAGGCTGAGCGCGACGGGTTCACCGGAAAGCTTGCCATCCACCCGGCGCAGGTTGCGGTGATAAACGAGGTTTTCACGCCTTCGCCCGAAGCCGTTGCCCATGCCAGGGCGCTGGTCGAAACCTTCGCTGCCCTGGGCAATCCGGGGGTCGTCGGCATTGACGGGCGGATGTACGACATACCGCATCTCAAGCGCGCCGAGCGGCTCCTTGCGCGTGCGCCGAAGGCCAGCACCGATCGCTAGAACTTGCTCGCGGCGTCAGCCCTGCCAGGGACCGGAGTAGTCCTGGTAGAGCGAACCGACGTCGGGCCTCGGCCGTTCGGGAGTGCTGCCGTCATAGCTGCCGATATGCACGAAGCCGACGACACGTTCATGCGGCGCGATTCCGAGCAGCGCCCGCCCCTCAGGCACGTCCGAGTACCAGTTGGTGATCCAGTTGCTTCCGTAGCCCAGCGCATTGGCGGCAAGTATCAGGTTCATCGCCGCAGCGCCGCCCGAGAGGAACATCTCCCATTGCGGAATCTTCTGGTTCTCCTTGGGGCTGGAGACGACGCCGATCACCAGTGGCGCCCGGGAGAAGCGTGTGAGTTCCTGATTGCGCCTACCTTCGGTCAGCGGACCTTCACGCTGTTGCGCGAGTTCAGCCAATTTTTCGCCGACCTTTTCGCGCGCAGCACCCCTGTAGAGGATGAAGCGCCAGGGAGCGAGCCGGCCATGGTCTGGCACGCGGCTTGCCGCGGTCAGGATCGTCTCGATTTGCGAATCGGTTGGGCCAGGCGCCTTGAGGTCTTGGATAGGCGCGGAGTTGCGCGTCAAAAGAAATTCGATGGTGGTCTGCGCCACTGCTTGTTCTCCGTTTTGCTGGCTGGAGCGGCGCTTGCCTGCGGCGACTTTGGCTTCGCCGGCTGCATGCCGGCGAATTGGCCTTGAAATTGCCATCGCGTTGGGGTTCAACGCAAGCATGACTGGAGGGGTTTTCCGTCTTTTTCTGGCACTTGCTGGCGCAGTGGCGTTGGTGACGCAGCCCGTTTTCGTCAATGCGCAGGAGAGCGATGACGCGGCGGCGCAGTTGCAGCTTCCGTCCATCTCGAGCTTCGCGCCAGCCGGCGATTCCTCGACTCCGCTTGCCATGGCAGGCGGTGGCGAGATCACGCTTTCGGCTAAGTTGACCGAGGAAGGTCAGGACATTTCGCGCGGTCTTGTCTGGCGCGTGTTCGCCCAGGAACCCGGACCTGATGGGAAGTTGCCGCTCGTCGCCTCCTCGCATGGCGGCACAAGCGTCTTCAATTTGGCGCCAGGCGGCTATCTCGTCCATGCTTCTTACGGGCGTGCCGGGGCGACCAAGCGCATCACGGTGGGCCGCGACAGCAAGAGCGAGAACCTGGTTCTTGACGCTGGGGGACTGAAGCTCGACGCAGTGCTTGCCGGAGGCGTTCGCATCCCGCCCGCAAAGCTGAAGTTCTCGATCTACGAAGCCGATTCGGACGCAAATGGCGAGCGGGCGCTGATCATCCCCGATGTCAGCCCCAACGCGATCGTGCGCCTCAATTCCGGCACGTACCATGTGGTTTCGACCTATGGCACGGTGAACGCCGTCATCCGTTCCGATATCCGCGTCGAGGCGGGCAAGCTCACCGAGGCAACCGTCGAGCACCACGCCGCGGAGTTGACGATGAAGCTGGTGCGCGAGCCGGGCGGCGAGGCTATTGCAGACACATCCTGGTCGATCCTCTCAGGCTCCGGTGATCCGGTGCGCGAGATGGTGGGTGCCTTCGCCTCGCTGGTGCTGGCGGAAGGCGACTACACCATCATCGCCAAGAACAAGGAGCGCATATACCAGCGCGATTTCACCGTCGTTGGCGGGCGAAATCAGGACGTCGAGGTTCTCGCGACAGACGGCAACTCGGTCACAGATGTCGAAGGCGCCGACTAGCGCGGCGCGACAGCGGCAGCCTTGCCCAGGTGCGATCCGCTCTACCGTGGCGCCGAGATCATCCAGTTCAGTGTTTCCCGCCAGTCCGTCATCCGGATCGGCGTACCGTGCGTTCCCGTCTCGAACCGTACGAAACGCGCCGGGTAGTTCCCCGATTTCGCGACGATCGAGCGATAGAACGCCTCCTGCGATGCGATTGGAAACACGGGATCCCGGCTGCCCTGGCCAAAAAATACCGGTACCTTCGCTTTGAAAGCCGCGCTTGAGAGAAACGTGTCGTCCCAGAGCGAACCAAGCAACAGGAGTCCCGACAGACGGCCCGCAACGTCGCCGTTGGCGGCAAGCTGCCAGCACAGCATGCCGCCCATCGAACCGCATGCGACAAAGATTTTCGCGCCCGGCGACTTTGCGGCGTAGTGGTCGATCAGCGCGGCGATCTCGGCCGCGCCCTTCTCGCCGAAATCAGTAAAGTCCGGCGATAGATACAGACCGCCGTTCGCCGCCATCAGGTTCTTGATGCGGTTGAAATTTCCGCCAAACGTGAAGTCGTCGACGCCCTGCTTGCGGCTGCCGCCCTGGCCGTGCAGGTAGATCGTTATGAACCGCGCGCCATCGGTGCTGCCGACAGCGACGTGCTTGACGGTCCCGGCGCCGGTTTCCAGCGACAGATCTTTTTGCAGCTTGCGCACACCGGTCGAAACATAGTTCCCCCGCACGCGGCGTTCGGGCACCTGATCGCGCTGGTTGATGTCGCGCGCTTCGCTGTAGTCGACGACGATATAGGCGCCGCCATTCTCCGACGACAGGATGGCGGGATAGGCGAAAAGCTCGTCCTTGAAAGGTTTGAGCGCCTCGGCGCGGGCCTGCCCGACCGCGAACGAGGCAAGGCAGGCAAGCATGGTCACACAAAAACGCATCGATCAGTCCTGGATGACGCCGCCGGCGCGTTCAAGCGCCTCGCGCGTGTCGACATCGATCATGGCGCCCTCCCCGACCTCGATGTCGACAACGGGCATCATACCTGCCTCGACGAGGTGACGGGCGCCGGTGTCGCCATGCAGCTGCGAGACAGCCCCAAACAGAGCGCGTGGCAGCAGCACGGGATTGCCGCGCCGGCCATCATGGGTCGCACGGACGATCGCCCGGCCGTCGGCCTCGCGGAACGCCGACAGCAGCCGGTTCATGACTTGAGAGGAAACAGCCGGCATGTCGCCAAGCAGGATCAGGGCGCCATCGGCATCGTCCCCGACGGCCGCGATCCCGGCCTTGAGCGAGCTCGCCAGCCCGGATGCAAAGTCCGCGTTGTGCACGAATCGCACGTCGAGTGCGTCAAGCGCCGCCCTGATGCGGGCTGGCTGGTGTCCGGTCACCACAAGCACGCCGCGCGCGCCTGACGCCCGAGCATGGTCGACGGTCTGGCGGATCAGCGGCTTTCCGTCGAAATGCGCCATCAGCTTGTTGGGCCCGCCCATCCTTGTCGAGCGACCAGCGGCCAGCACGACGGCTTCGACCCTTTCGCCGCCTGCGCGCTGCCTGCTGTCGCGCGGCTGCGGGCGGGTGGGAATTTCCATGAGAAGGCCGCCGACGCCCATTGAGGCGATATCGCCGGACGACACGTCAACTCCGGCCAACAGCCTTTCCAGAACCCAGTCGAACCCGTTCTCCTTCGGGCTGCGCGCGCAGCCCGGCGCGCCGACGACCGGCGTCCGTCCGAGCCGGCCGAGAACCAGGAGGTTGCCGGGATCGACCGGCATACCGGCTCGCAGCACCTCGCCGCCGGCCAACTCGATCGCTGCCGGGATCACATCTTCGCGATCGCAAAGCGCGGACGCGCCGAACACCACGACCAGGTCGCTGCGCGCGGCAAGGTCGGCGAGCGCCTCTGACAAGGCCGTTGCGTCGTGCGGTATATGCAGTTCTTCGCTGAGACCGCTTCCGCAGCGGGCCAGGCGACTGGCGATCACGCGAGCGGTTTTCGCAAGTACGCTCCCCTTCACGCCGGGAAGAACCGTCTGGACAAGGGCCACCGACGCCGCCCGATACGGATGGACCGTGAAAATCTCGGCACGCGCCAGAAGCGCGACGGCCCTCGTCACCAATTCGCCTGGCACCGCGAACGGTATGATCTTCATCGTGGCGACCATGTCGCCCTTGTCGACATGCTTCATGTCGGCCAGGGTCGCCAGCGTCATGGCGGGATCGATCGCATTCAGCGCGTCGACCAGGCCCTTGTCGACCGTGAAAACGCCAGCCGAAGCCGCATGCAGGTTGACGCGTCCGGTCGCTGCGGGCTTTGCCTCGACCCCGGCAAAGCGCATGCCGGCCACCAGCTTGCCGGCCGCCGCGTTCTCGTCGAGATCGCCCGGCGAAAGGACCGCTACGACCACGTCCCGCACGCCGGCCTGCGTCAATTGTCCGACATCGTCCGCGGTCAGCCGGTGGGCCTTCGGGAAGCGGCATTCGCCGGCTTCTGTGGCATGCGCGAGAATTGCGCCGACGGCATCACGGACCTGCACCGGACCGAATTTCATGCCGCCTCGCCCTTCGCCGGCCGGGCTGCATCGGCAGTCGCGCCGCGCGTGCGAAACGCGCGCACCACTTGCGCCAGCACGGCTACCGCGATTTCAGCCGGGCTGGCCGCGCCGATGTCCAGGCCGATCGGCGCCGAAATCCGGGCAATTGCGTCCGCCGTCGCACCCATTTCAAGCAACCGCTCGACGCGCTTGGCGTGCGTCTTGCGACTGCCAAGCGCACCGACGTAAAAGCAGCCGGCGTCGAGCGCCGCCTTGAGAGCAAAGTCGTCGATCTTGGGGTCGTGGGTGACCGCGGCAAGCGCGCAATACGCATCGAGCGGCCTCTCCTTCAGGACTGTTTCTGGCCAGTCGGCGTAAAGCTCCACATCGCCAAACCGGTCGGCGCTTGCGAAGGCCGTGCGCGGGTCGATTACCTCGACGGGATAGCCGGCGATCCGGGCCATCGGCGCCAGCGCCTGGCTGATATGCACAGCGCCGATCACCACCAATCGCGGCCTTGGAAGATGCGTATTGAGAAGCAATCGCCGGCCATCCGCCTCGACGGCAGCCGAGTTGCCGGTAGCGAACGCTTTTGCGAGCGCCCGGCCAAGCTCCCCGCCGGCCCCGGCATTTTCGCGCATCAGCGTCGTGGTGCCATCGTCGAGATCGGTGACCATGACCGCGGCCCTGCGTGCCCGACGTTCTTCATTCATTGCTTTCAGCGCGGCGATGTCCATGTCTTCGAACCGCCTCAGCAGAGTTTCTCGACATAAACTTTGATGCGGCCGCCGCAGGAGAGGCCGACCCGCCATGCCGTTTCATCGGCAACGCCGAATTCCAGCATCTTCGCCGCACCCGAGGCTATCACGTCGATCGCCTCGGTCACCACGGCGCCTTCGACGCAGCCGCCGGAAACCGATCCCTCGAAATTGCCTTGCGCGTCGATGACGAGATGGCTGCCGACCGGACGCGGCGCCGAGCCCCATGTCTCGACGACGGTTGCAATGGCTACGTGCCTGCCTTCGTCGACCCAGCCCTCGGCTATGATCAGCGGATCGCGCACGTCATCCAGAGGGGCGATGCTTTCCATGAAATTCCTCCGCAGCCGGACCTTACCCGGCTCCGGCCCGGCGCCACAAGCGGCGCGACCGCTGGCAGGATCAGAAGTCGCGGTAGCGCCGTTCGAAATAGATCAAAGGATGCACCGCGTCGTCGATACGGATGCCGGTCACCTGGCCGAACAGGATGCGATGCGTGGCATGGTCCTTGGTGTCGATGATCTCGCAGTCGAACACGGCAAGCCCGCCGATCAGTGTCGGAGCGCCCGTTGAAATGCGATCCCATTTGGCAAGCGAAAACCGCTCCTCGGGGGGCAGTCCGGTCAGGCCCGAAAATCCTTCGGCAAGCGCCTGCTGGTGACGCGACAGTGTGTTGAGCGCGAAATTGCCGTTCTTGGTGAAAACGTCGTTCTTGGTGTTTTCGCGGTTAAGACAGACCAGAACGGTCGGCGGCGAATCGGAGACCGAACACGCCGCGATGATGGTCGTGCCACGCAGGCCCGCCGGCCCGTCAGTGGTAACGACGTGCACGGCGCCCGCAAAACGGGCCATTGCATCGCGATAGGTTTGCGGCCCGACTTCGTTCTTCTTCAGCACATGCAATTCCCGGACCGGTTCCTGAATGACTATATATGGCCGCAGGTCAAAGCTCACAAGCAGGCTCGGGCGGTCAAAGACTGCGGAATTCGTTTGTTGCGCCATGGCTGGGCTGGCTTTACGTCTTGCCGGGCATGGCCGGTCGGTCCAATGCTCACCGCGAGAGGAGAATCACCGCGCAGCATGCGACTTCCGATCGGAACCCTCTGCGTTCTCACCGCGCTGATGCTCGCCGGCAAGGCCGATGCGCAGGTCTCGGTCGGGTTGGCCGCGCCGCTTACCGGCCCATCGGCAATCCTTGGTCAGCAGATGCGGACCGGCGCCAGCGTGGCGGCCGAGCGGCTGTCTGTCCAGCTGAGCGTCGCGGATGACGGCTGCACGGCTGACGGAGGCGCCAGGGCGGCGCGCGAGCTGGTGGCTGCAGGCGTGCAGATCGTCGTCGGCTTCCTTTGTGGCGAGGCGATCGAGGCGGCGCTGCCGATTCTCAAGCAAGCCAATATCCCGACCATCGCGGTGGGCGTACGCACCGACAGCCTGACCGACCGCAAGACACACACCGGCTGGCTCGTCTATCGCCTTGGACCTCGCGCCGACAGCGAACACGAAGCGGCGGGCCGGCTGCTTACCCGGCTCTGGCAAAAAGAGCTCTTCGCGCTGGTCGACGACGGCACAATCTATGGACGGGAGTTGTCCGAAAGCCTGCGCGCCGCATCCGGGCAGGTAGGACTGTCCCCTGTTTTCGTCGACACCTTCCGGCCGCAGCTCGACAACCAGATCGGCCTTGTCGGCCGCCTCCAGAGGGCCGGAGCAACGCATGTCTTTGCCGCCGGCGAACGCGATGACATCGCCATCATCGGCCGCGACGCCGCGCAGTTGCAGGCTGGATTGACGGTCGCGGGCGGTGAGACGCTGCGCTCGCAAGGCGATATTCCGCTTGCCGCCGGCACATTGATGGTCGCGCTTCCCGAGTGGTCTGACCTTGCCGTGCCGGAGGTGGCGAAAGCATTCGCCGACCGGCAATTGCTGGCTCGGGGATACGTGCTGCCAGCCTATGCGGCGGTCGAGGTGGCTTATGCGGCCCTTAATGGGACAGGGCTTCCGCCAGCTGACCTCAAGGGGCGGGACTTCGCCACCGCGATCGGCAACATCCGTTTCGACGACAAGGGCGATCTCACCCAGAACCCCTACCGCTTGTATCGTACCGACGGCACGAATTTCTCGGAAGTCACGGTTCCCTGATGTTTGTTACCGGCCCCCGCAACCTGATAACCGATGTGATGGGTCTTCGCGTCGGCAACGTTGCCGACGACCGGCTGAAATCGGGCGTGACTGTCGTTCTTTGCGATAGCCCTGCGGTTGCAGGCGTGCAGGTGCTTGGCGGCGCACCTGGAACGCGCGAAACCGACCTGCTGGAGCCACATAATTCCGTCGATACCGTGAATGCA
The DNA here is from genome assembly GCA_026400435.1 of Hyphomicrobiales bacterium. Lineage (GTDB taxonomy): Bacteria > Pseudomonadota > Alphaproteobacteria > Rhizobiales > Rhizobiaceae > Mesorhizobium_K. Next base: position 129,808 of record JAPLOZ010000085.1, read on the forward strand.
GTTGTGCTAGCGGGCGGCTCCGCCTTCGGGCTGGACGCCGCGTCCGGGGTTCAGGCGGGGCTGCGCGAACAAGGCGTCGGTTTCCAGGTGCGTGGAAACACCATCCCGATCATCCCCGCGGCGATCCTGTTCGATCTGGCCAACGGCGGCGACAAGAACTGGGGCCGCTACCCGCCCTATCGCGAGATGGGATATGAGGCCCTGCAGAGGGCCGCTCCCGACTTCGAGATCGGCACGGCAGGCGCTGGGTCAGGTGCGTTGACTGCCGGCCTCAAAGGTGGGTTAGGGTCAGCGTCGACAATGCTCGACAGCGGGGTTCACATCGGTGCCCTTGCGGCGGTCAATGCGACAGGGTCTGTCACCGTGGGTCGCACGCGCCATTTCTGGGCTTCGCCATTCGAGATCGGCGACGAGTTCGGCGGCCACGGCTATCCGTCCCCGATCCCGGCAGACGCTCGACGCATCCTGCTGAAATTCCGGGACAAGCTGGCCAGCACCACCGTCGCGGTTGTCGCAACGGACGCCATCCTCACTCCCGCCGCCGCAAAGCGGCTCGCAATCGCGTCGCACGACGGCTTCTCCCGGTCGATCTGGCCGACCCATACCCCGGCCGACGGGGACCTCGTGTTCGCGCTGGCGACTGGCGCGAGCGGCAAGGTGCTGTCGGGCGACGAGGCGATCGACCTCTACGCCGCCGCCGGCGCGACCATGGCCAGGGCTATTGCGCGAGGGGTTTTCGCCGCGACGCCAGAACCAAACGACTTGCTTCCGGTGTGGTCGTCGCGGCGCGGCTGACGGTTTGTCCTACGCGCCGCGCTCTTCTTCCTCGAAGGTCACGGCAACGTCGGCGTTGGCCGATAACCTCACCGTGTCACCCTCTATCTCGGCGACCAGCGACATGGGAACAGTGTGGTGGTGGCCCCGGTGGGAGCCCTCCCCGCTGTCCCTCTTCGTCAGCTTGATGCGATCGCCCTCGACGCGATCGACAGTGCCGACATGGACACCATCTGCCCCGATGACTTCCATCTTTTCCTGAATCTTGCCAGCCATTTCGGCCTCCATTTTAACTTTCCAACACAACGCGTGCGGCTTCAATTGGATGCATCATGGACCAATGGAGCACCAACATTGGGGCTTTGCCGCGGGAATTCGGGTAATCGTTGTCAACGTGGCGCTTGCTGCGCGCGTTGAGCATTCCGTCCGCCTCTGTTAGTGAGCGCTGGTACAAGTCACGACAGGACAGCCGCGAGATGATCCCACGCTATTCGCGCCCGGAAATGGTCGCCATCTGGTCGCCAGAGACGCGGTTTCGCATCTGGTTCGAGATCGAGGCCCATGCCTGCGACGCCTTGGCCGAAATCGGCGTAATCCCCAAGGAAGCCGCCCGCACAATCTGGGAAAAGGGCGGCGCGGCCACGTTCGACATCGACAAGATCGACGAGATCGAGCGTGTGACCAAGCACGACGTCATCGCATTCCTCACCCACCTGGCCGAATTCGTTGGCCCCGATGCGCGATTCATCCACCAGGGCATGACGTCTTCCGACGTGCTCGACACCTGCCTTGCCGTTCAACTGGCGCGGGCGAGCGACATCATGCTCGCCGATCTCGACGGCTTGCTTGCGGCGCTCAGGAAGCGCGCCTTCGAGCACAAGGACACTATCACCATCGGTCGCAGCCACGGCATCCACGCCGAGCCGACCACATTCGGCGTCAAGCTGGCCCTCGCCTACGCCGAATTTGCGCGTGCCCGGGAACGGCTGGTGCGGGCGCGCGAGGACATCGCGACCTGCGCCATTTCAGGCGCAATAGGGACCTTTGCCAACATCGATCCGTATGTCGAGGAGCATGTCGCAGCAAAGCTCGGCCTCAAGCCCGAGCCGGTCTCCACGCAGGTCATCCCCCGCGACCGGCATGCCATGTACTTCGCAACCCTCGGCGTCATCGCTTCTTCCGTCGAGCGCCTTGCGACAGAGATCCGTCACCTTCAGCGCACGGAAGTGCTGGAAGCGGAGGAGTATTTCTCGCCGGGCCAGAAGGGCTCGTCGGCCATGCCGCACAAGCGCAATCCGGTGCTTACCGAAAACCTGACCGGGCTTGCCCGGATGGTCCGTTCATACGCGATGCCGGCAATGGAAAACGTCGCGCTCTGGCATGAGCGCGATATCTCGCATTCTTCCGTGGAGCGCATGATCGCTCCCGATGCCACGATAACCCTGGATTTTGCGCTCGCGCGGCTGACCGGGGTCATCGAAAAGCTCGTCGTCTATCCAGACAACATGCTTAAGAACATGAACAAGTTCCGTGGGCTGGTGCACTCCCAGCGTGTGCTGCTCGCCCTTACGCAGGCTGGCGTGAGCCGCGAGGACGCCTACCGGCTCGTCCAGAGAAACGCGATGAAGGTGTGGGAGCAAGGTGCCGATTTCCTTGAAGAACTCCTTGCCGACTCCGAGGTCACGGCTGCGCTTCCGGAGGCCGAGATCCGCGAGAAGTTCGACCTTGGCTACCACACCAAGCATGTCAACACGATCTTCCGCCGGGTATTCGGAGCCGCCTGAATGATCGCGACCGACGCGGCTTTCGATTTCCTCGCCGTTCCGGGCCGTGGCAACAGCAAGCCCGACCACTGGCTGTCGCACTGGTGCCACGCTTTTCCAAACTCCAGCCGGGTCCTCCAGGCGAATTGGGAAAAGCCCGACCCGGAAGACTGGATTGCCCGGCTCGATGCCGCCGTGGCTGGCGCGCCAAGGCGCGTCGTCATCCTGGGGCATTCGCTGGCTGTCGCGACAACGGTCAAATGGGCTCAGCACGCAAACGACACACAACTTGCGAAGGTCGCCGCCGCGTTTCTTGTCGCGGCGTCCAACGTCGAGGACCCCGATCCGTCGTTCGACCTGATCCGCCCCTTCGCCCCGATGCCGATGCAGCGCCTGCCCTTCCCTTCGATGGTCGTTGCCAGCCGCACCGATCCACGGGTCACTTTTGCAAGGGCGAGGGAATGCGCCGCCGCCTGGGGCTCGGATTTCGCCGACGCCGGCGACCTCGGCCACATGGGCAATGAAGCAAAGCTTGGTCTCTGGCCGGACGGCCTTTTGCTGCTCGGCAGGCTTCTCGAGAAAGCCGGCGCATAGCGCGAGCCGTGGAACCGCGGCCACATGGTGGCGTTGTGGAGCGACAGCCACCAAGGAACAGCAATTATGTCGCTTCACACTCCAGGACCGCAGGCCTCCAGCCGGGCTGGCTGGTTCGCGATGGGCGCACTAGCTGCCAGCATGGCTTTCGTCATGCTCATCGTTGCCAGCGACTATGTGCAGGCTTTGGGCACCGGGTCGCAGGTTGAAGCGCAGGTTCCGGCGCTTATCATCGAAGCAAAATAGATGTGAGCCGCCAGTAAGCGGTGGTTTGCCTCACCCCGGCGTGCCCGGGACAATCCTGATTTCCGTTCCCCACGGATCGGAGTAGCTGGCCGGTTGGCTCGCAATAGCCGAACGCAGTTCCACCCAAGCCAGGCCGCTTCTGCCTTTCTCGCGTGCGCCCGCGCCGCCGCTCTGCCAAGTATTGGCGCCGATGTGATGGTGGTACCCGCCGCTCGACAGGAACACCGCCTGCGGGCCGTACTTGGCGACCGTGTCGAACCCTTGCGTCCTGTTCCACCACTCTTCGGCGGCCTGGGCGTCGCCCACCCTCAGATGGACATGGCCGACAATCGAATTCTCCGGCGCACCTGTCCAGCCAGCGTCCCCCTGCGGCACGGAACCGCGCACGCCGGCAATATCCATGCGCTGGGTCGCCATCGCGATCTGGCTGCCGTTCCACTGCCACTCAGCCGGCAGCCGGTCGGCATAGATTTCAATGCCGTTGCCCTCGGGGTCAGTCAGGTAGAGCGCTTCGCTGACCAGATGGTCCGAAGCCCCGTCGATGGCAATCTGCCGCGCGGCCGCAAAGTTGATCCAGCGGCCAAGGTCGGCGCGCGACGGCAGCAGGAAGGCGGTATGAAACAGCCCTGCGGTGCGCGCATCGTCCGGCCTTGCAGCCTTGTCGCCTTCGATCACCAGCAGCGGCCTGTTCCCGGCGCCAAGCACGATTGTCTCGCCTTCGGCGGACAATTGCTCCAGGCCGACAATCGCGCTGTAGAAGTCGGCAACAGCCTTGGCGTCGCGCGCCTTGAGGCCGACCTGGGCTACGCTGACCGGCGTCGTCGCCGCGAATGGAAGGTCGCTCATGTCCTGCTCCTCTGCCACCGCCGCCAAATCAATGCACGACCCCGAGGCTATACCGCCAATCAATCCGCCTATTTTGTCGTTCACACAAGATCGACACTGTGGAACACCGTGTTCGCTAATCTTTGACGACGAGCACGGTTGCGCAGCGGATTTCCGCTCGCTACATGCGCTGCCATGAAAGCCAAAGATACCGACATCCTGATCGTACCCGGCTACACCAATTCCGGCCCCGACCACTGGCAGTCACGCTGGGAGTCCAAGCTCTCGACCGCGCGCCGCGTCGAGCAGGCCGAATGGTCAAAGCCCGTTCGCGAAGAATGGACTGCCAGGGTCGCGCAAGCCGTCAACGCGGCCGAACGCCCCGTTGTGCTCGTGGCGCACTCGCTCGGCGTCGCGACGGCCATCCAGGCGCTGCCGCAGTTCAGGAAGCCCGTAGTGGGCGGCTTCTTCGTAGCGCCGCCCGATGTGGCCAATCCGGCAATCCGTCCCAAGCATCTGATGACGTTCGGCCCCTACCCGCGCGATCCACTGCCATTTGCGTCAATCGTGGTGGCCAGCCGCAACGATCCCTACAGCACGTTCGAGGTCGCGGAAGACATTGCCGCGGCATGGGGCTCGCTGTTCATCGACGCCGGCGAGGTGGGCCATCTCAATGCGGAATCCGGTCACGGGCCGTGGCCGGAAGGTTCGCTGACGTTCGCGAAGTTCCTGACCGGTCTTTGACGCATGTCAACGCGGCCGGTGGTGAGCCACCTAAGGTTCTGAAGGAGCTGGAGCCTCCGGAGGACACATGGACACCGAGCCTGTCGCCGATGGTAAGTCTACATTCAGGCAGCCGGTCGCGGCGCCCGAACCCGCTGCCACGCCGCAGCCAACCGATGTCGTGCGGACGTCGCTCGACCTGAAGTCGCTTCGTCACAATCCCGAGGCGATACGCCACGCGTTTGAAACCGGCGAGTACCCCTACAAGACCGGAATCCGCAATGCGCAGTACCTTGTCCACATGGTCAAGTTGCAAACGGAACTGCTCAAGGCGCAGAACTGGGTCAAGGACACCGGTCAGAAGATTGTTATTTTGTTCGAAGGACGTGACGCGGCCGGCAAGGGCGGCACCATCAAGAGGTTCATGGAACACCTGAACCCGAGAGGCGCGCGGGTCGTGGCCCTGGAAAAGCCGACCGACCGCGAACGCACCCTTTGGTATTTCCAGCGATACATCGAGCACCTGCCCGCCGGCGGGGAAATCGTCCTGTTCGACCGCTCGTGGTACAATCGGGCCGGTGTCGAACGCGTCATGGGGTTTTGCACGCCAAACGACTATCTCGAGTTCATGCGCGAATGTCCCGACGTCGAGCGCATGATGGTTCGTTCAGGCATCAAGCTCTTCAAGTACTGGTTCTCGGTAACCCGCGAGGAGCAGATACGGCGTTTTGCGCAGCGCGAGACCGACCCGCTCAAGCAATGGAAGCTGTCGCCTATCGACAAGGCGTCGCTTGGCAAATGGGACGACTACACAGAGGCGAAGGAGGCGATGTTCTTCTTTACCGACACGGCCGATGCGCCGTGGACCATCATCAAGTCTGACGACAAGAAGCGCGCCCGTCTGAATTGCATGCGCCATTTCCTGAACGCACTGCCCTACCCCAACAAGAACGCTCGGGTGGTCGAGACCCCAGACCCGCTGCTTGTGGGTTCCGGCGCGCACGTCATCGGGCGCGACGACAACATCCTCGGCAAGACGCTGCATCCCGATGTCCGCAGAACCACGCGCTGATACAGGCGGGCAACAAGCCTACTGGCCTAGCGACGCGCGCACCGCGGTCAGCAAAGCATCCGATCCTAGTTTCATGACGGTCTGCTCCGAGCCCATCGCCAGAAACTGGTAGCCCATGGCGACGAAGCGGCCGGCAAGCTTGGGGTCGATCACATAGATGCCGGCATATTTGCCAGCCGCGCGCGCGCGGCCGGCGATCTGCCCCACCGCCTCCATCATGTCCTCGAGCGTCGCGTTGATGCGTTCGCCGTTGGTCCAGGCGATCGAGAAATCGGACGGGCCGAGAAATATCGCGTCGATACCGGGCGTGGCCAGAATGCCGTCGAGGATTGCGACTGCGGCACGCGTCTCGATCATGGCGAAGGAGAGCGTGCGCTTGTTGCTCTCGCGCAGCCACTGGGCGTGATCGCCCTTGCCGTAGCGTGGAAAGCCATAGGTCGGTCCCCACGAGCGCTCTCCGACAGGCGGGTATTTCATCGCGGCGCCGAAGCGCCGCGCGTCCTCGATCGAGTTGACCATCGGGGCGATCACCGCCTCGGCGCCGAAATCCAGCGCGCGGCTCGCCATGTCGAAACGCCCGACCGGAATTCTCACCAGTGCCGGCTTTTGCGCACGCAACACCGGAACGATCGAGCGCAGCACGCTGTCTTCGTTGTGGCCGCCGTGCTGCATGTCCAGCGTCACCGCGTCGAACCCTTGCGCCGCAAGGAGTTCGACCGTCAGCGCATCGGGCACCCCCGACCACGCGCTGCACACCGTTTCGCCCGCGGCCAACCGACTTTCCAATGACATCCGCTTCACCTTTCGGCGCTCGCCCGCCTGCTTTCAAAGAAAAACCGCCCTCTCGGGCGGTTCCGGTCGGCCGGAACAGCCGGCTTCAGCTCTTGATCTGCTCGATGGCCTTGGCCATCAGTTCGTCCATGGTGCGACGTATCTGGTGCTCGGACTGCTCGACGCCGGCGGCATCGAGGTCCGCCTTGACCTTGCGCAGCACGTCGTCATCGCCCGCTTCGAGAAAATCCGACGCGACGACCTCCTTGGAATAGGCGTCGGCGTCAGGACCCGTCTTGCCCATCTTTTCCGCCGCCCAAAGGCCGAGCAGCTTGTTGCGCCGGGCCGTCGCCTTGAACCGCTGTTCCTCATCGAGCGCGAATTTGCGCTCGAATCCCTTTTCGCGGTCTGAAAAGTCGCTCATCTAAATCCTCCGGATGGGTGGCGGTCGTCAGACCGGATATGGTGGCTGACTGCACAAACCAAAAGGTCGCGCCGGGGTCAATACGGGTCAAGGATGCTGCGGTGCGGTATTTCGCTGCGGAAAGCGGTTGATCGGCCCGATTGCTGATTGAGCAAGTGGGGCGATTCGGATAGACCGGCATTGAACCATGCGGTCGAGACACTATTTTCGTCCGGCCGTTCGGTTGTAGCCGCCGGCCCGAGAAATCCAGGAAATCCGATGAAAAACCGCCGCCGAATCTACGAAGGCAAGGCCAAGATCCTCTATGAGGGACCGGAGCCCGGCACGCTGATCCAGTTTTTCAAGGATGACGCAACGGCGTTCAATAAAAAGAAACATGAAGTCGTCGACGGCAAAGGTGTGCTGAACAATCGCATCTCCGAGCACATTTTCAACCATCTGAACAAGATGGGAATCCCGACCCACTTCATCCGCCGCCTCAACATGCGCGAGCAGCTCATCAAGGAAGTCGAGATAATCCCGCTCGAGGTGGTGGTGCGCAACGTCGCGGCCGGTTCGCTCTCCAAGCGCCTCGGCATCGAGGAAGGCACCGTGCTGCCGCGGTCGATCATCGAATTCTACTACAAGGCCGACGCGCTCGACGATCCAATGGTCTCGGAAGAGCACATCACAGCATTCGGCTGGGCGAGCCCGCAGGAAATCGACGACATCATGGCGCTCGCCATCCGCGTCAACGACTTCCTTTCCGGTCTCTTCCTGGGCGTCGGCATCCAGCTTGTCGACTTCAAGATCGAATGCGGCCGGCTCTACGAAGGCGACATGATGCGCATCGTGGTCGCCGACGAGATCTCCCCCGACTCCTGCCGCCTCTGGGACGTGGCGACGCAGGACAAGCTCGACAAGGACCGGTTCCGGCGCGACATGGGCGGTCTTGTCGAGGCCTACCAGGAAGTGGCGCGTCGCCTCGGCATCATGAACGAGAACGAGCCGCCGCGCCCGACCGGCCCGGTGCTGGTCGCTTCGGGCGACGGCCGCCGCGGCAAGCCGCACTGATTCCAGACGAAACGGAGCGTTTCCAGCGTGATAAAAGCCCGCGTCACCGTGACACTCAAGAACGGCGTGCTCGACCCGCAGGGCAAGGCGATCGAGCATGCCCTGACGGGTCTGGGCTTCGACGGTGTGGGCTCGGTCCGCCAGGGCAAGGTGTTTGACCTGGAATTGCAGGCGACGGACAAGGCGAAGGCCGAAGCCGAACTCAAGGCGATGTGCGAGAAGCTGCTGACCAACACCGTCATCGAAAACTACGCCATAACCCTTCCATCCACTTAAATCCCGGCCGTAGGCTCAATCTTTACCTTATCGCTTAACGCAGTTTGCGCGCTTTCCCGATAGATTCCGGGCACAAGCAAATGCGAGCGAGACGATGAGCGAAGCACGCCGGTACGATTGGGTCGACGCCGCCAAGGGGCTGTCGATCATCCTCGTCGTGATGATGTACGCAGCCTACAATGTCGGCAAATATACCGGCGAAGTGGGCGTGCTCCACTACGTCATTGGCTTCGCCACACCCTTCCGGATGCCTGAGTTCTTCCTGATTTCGGGGCTTTTCCTGTCGCAGGTCATCCAGCGCGAATGGCGGCGCTATGCCGACCGCCGGGTCGTCCACTATCTGTACTTTTACTTCCTGTGGGTCGCGATCGACTATGTGCTGAAGGTCGGCATCGCCGGACGCGACATCCCCGGCGTGTTTTCCGGCATCGCTTTCGCCATCGTCCAGCCATACGGGGTGCTGTGGTTCATCTACATGCTCGCGGTCTTCAGCTTCGTGACGAAGCTCGCCTGGCAGGCAAAGCTGCCGCATTGGCTGGTAATCGCGGTTGCTGCGGCGCTGCAGATGGCGCAGATCGAATCGCCGAGCTACGCGGTCACCCAGTTCTGCGCCCATTTCGTCTTCTTCTATCTCGGCTACGCCGGCTCGCGCTATGTGTTCCAGATCGTCGACGCCGCTTCCCGGCGGCCTGCGCTCGCGTGGGGTGCGCTGGCGATCTGGGCGCTTGCCGAAGCCTTCCTTGTCTTCTGGCCGGACGGTCATCCGGAGCCGATGGAGATGCATATGGGGCTCGCCGCCTTCCCGCCGCTGCATCTGGTGCTCGCCGTCGCCGGCTCGATCGCGCTGTGCGTGCTTGGCTCCCTGCTGATGCGACTGCCCTATACGAACTGGCTGCGCTGGCTGGGCGAGCACTCCATCGTCGTCTATCTGTCCTTCACGCTGCCAATGTCGGCTGTGCGCATCATTGCGATGAAGTCGGGAATCCTCACCGGGACAAGCGCGCTCAGCGTGGTGGTCCTTGCGGTATCCTTGGCCGCGCCGGTCGTGTTCTATCTCCTGATCAAGCGGTTCAAGGTGGGCGAATTCCTGTTCGAGCGGCCCGCCTGGGCGCATATTCCAGGCACGCTTGGCAGCACCGATAAGAACCTCGCCGTCAGGCCCGCGCAGTAGCGCTGCGCGCATCCGCGAACTTTTCGAGGATCTTTGGCGATAGCGCTCGCGATCCGCGGCGCTTTCGGGTAATCAGCGCAAGGTGACGTTCACCCATTGCGACTCGCACCGCTCATGAGATCAGCCGTAGTCCTCCTTCCAGGCCTCAACCGCGACCGCGACATGATCGCGGCGCTGACCAAGATTTCCGGCAAGGCGCCCGTCACCGTTTGGCAGACGGACACCGAAATCCCCGACGTGGACCTCATCGCTATTCCCGGCGGCTTCTCGTTCGGCGACTATCTGCGCTGCGGAGCCATCGCCGCCCGCATGCCGGTGATGCGCGCCATCGCCGAAAAGGCGGCAAAGGGCGTGCAGGTCGTCGGCGTCTGCAACGGCTTCCAGATTCTCGTCGAGGCCGGACTGCTGCCCGGCGCGCTGATGCGCAACACCTCGCTGAAGTTCGTCTGCCGCGAAGTGAAGTTGCAGGTCGCCAATGCCAACACCGCCTTCACGCGCAATTATGCGCCCGGCCAGATCATCCGGGCGCCGGTGGCCCACCATGACGGCAACTATTTCGCCGACGCCGAAACGTTGAACCGCATCGAGGGCGGGGGACAGGTCGTCTTCCGCTATGCCGAGGGCACCAATCCGAACGGCTCGATCAACGACATCGCAGGCATCATCAATGCCGGCGGCAATGTCCTTGGCCTCATGCCGCATCCGGAAAACCTGATCGAGGCCGCGCATGGCGGTTCCGACGGCCGCGCCTTGTTTGAAAGCGCGCTCGGCATGACTTCGCGCGCAGCCGCCTGAAACAACAATTCCCATTCGCGCAGCGCTGAGCCACCATGCCTGGCAAGCTGGGCGATTCGAGAGGACGCATGACAAGAACCATCTTAGCCGTCGCCGGCCTTACGGCCTCGCTGATCGCGCTCTCGGCCTGCCAGTCGGACAAGCAGCCGGCAAATCCCGGCGGGTCGGGCAAGAGCGCATCGCTTCGCGTCATGGAACAGGTCGCTATAGCCGCCCACAAATGCTGGATCGCCAGCAAGGATCCGGCATTCAAGAATTACAGCATGGCCAACGAGTTGAACAATTTCGGCGGCACGCCGCGCTTCCTGCTTGTTCCGAAGAACAATTACGGTGGCAAACCGCTGCTGGTCGTTCAGGCGCGCGGCCAGTCAAATCAGGTCGAGGTGTTCGGCCCCATGATGGACGGCCCGAACGGGTCGCGCGTCGGCAGCGATATCGGCCGCTGGAAATCGGGCGACGCCAGTTGCGGCGCGGCCGCCTGATCGCGGGAGTGCAACCTGGGCGGCCCTGCAAGCAGGTCGCGCCGTCGGCGAATTGGCCGAGCAATACCAACTCTCATGAACCCATCCGCGACTGACCTGTAGATTATCGGCGCAAAGGCTGCATTTTTCTTCGCAGTGCGGTATGAGCCGGCGCGCGCTTGGGCTATGGATGCCCGGCGCGCCTCTCCCCGTTTCTTTCGGAGCCGACAGCAAACGATGACTGCTCACGCCACCGCCGCCATTACCCCCGACCTCATCAAGGCGCACGGGCTGAAGCCGGACAAATACCAGCGCATCCTCGATCTCATCGGCCGCGAGCCGAGCTACACGGAGCTCGGCATCTTCTCGGCCATGTGGAACGAGCACTGCTCCTATAAATCCTCCAAGAAGTGGCTGCGCACGTTGCCGACAACGGGCCCGCAGGTCATCCAGGGCCCGGGTGAAAACGCCGGCGTCGTCGACATCGGCGATGGCGACTGCGTCGTCTTCAAGATGGAGAGCCACAACCACCCCTCCTACATCGAGCCGTACCAGGGCGCGGCAACGGGCGTGGGCGGTATCCTGCGCGACGTCTTCACCATGGGCGCACGGCCGATCGCCACGATGAATGCATTGCGTTTTGGCGCCCCAGATCACCCCAAGACAAAGCACCTGGTCGCGGGCGTGGTCGCCGGCGTCGGCGGCTATGGAAACGCCTTCGGCGTGCCGACTGTCGGCGGCGAGGTCAATTTCGACGCCCGCTACAATGGCAATATCCTGGTCAATGCCTTCGCAGCTGGTATCGCAAAGAGCAACGCCATCTTCCTGTCCGAAGCCAAGGGCGTCGGGCTGCCGGTGGTCTACCTCGGGGCCAAGACCGGCCGCGACGGCGTCGGCGGCGCAACAATGGCGTCCGCCGAATTCGACGACAAGATCGAGGAGAAGCGGCCGACCGTTCAGGTCGGCGATCCCTTCACCGAAAAGTGCCTGCTGGAAGCGTGCCTCGAGCTGATGGCGTCCGGGGCTGTCATTGCGATCCAGGACATGGGCGCAGCGGGACTGACCTGCTCGGCCGTGGAGATGGGCGCCAAGGGCGATCTCGGCATCGAGCTCGACCTCGACAAGGTGCCGGTGCGCGAGGAGCGCATGAGCGCCTACGAGATGATGCTCTCCGAGAGCCAGGAGCGCATGCTGATGGTGCTGCGCCCGGAAAAGGAAAAGCAAGCCGAGGCGATCTTCGTCAAATGGGGTCTCGACTTCGCGATCGTCGGCCATACGACGGACGATCTGCGCTTCCGCGTCCTGCACGAGGGCGCCGAGGCCGCCAACTGCCGATCAAGGATCTTGGCGACAAGGCGCCCGAATATGACCGGCCATGGGTCGAGCCGAAGAAGCGCGAGCCGCTCGCGCCCAGTGACATTCCGCAGGCCGACGTGGCCGACGCGCTGTTGAAGATGCTCGGCGGACCCGACCTCTCAAGCCGCCGCTGGGTGTGGGAGCAGTACGACACGCTGATCCAGGGCAATTCGCTGCAACTGCCGGGCGGCGACGCCGGCGTGGTGCGCGTCGACGGCCATGCCACCAAGGCGCTGGCGTTCTCGTCGGACGTCACGCCGCGCTATTGCGAGGCGGACCCCTTTGAAGGCGGCAAGCAGGCGGTCGCCGAATGCTGGCGCAACCTGACCGCGACCGGCGCCGACCCGCTGGCTGCCACCGACAACCTCAATTTCGGCAATCCCGAAAGGCCCGAGATCATGGGCCAGCTGGTGATGGCCATCAAAGGCATCGGCGAGGCCTGCCGAGCGCTCGGGTTCCCGATCGTCTCCGGCAACGTCTCGCTCTACAACGAGACCAACGGCCAGGGCATCCTGCCTACCCCCACCATCGGCGGCGTCGGCCTGCTGCCTGACTGGTCGAAGATGGCGCGCGTCGGTTTTGCGCGTGGGGGCGAGGCCATCCTGCTCGTCGGCTGTCCGGCCGACTGGGGCACGCATCTCGCCCAGTCGATCTACATGCGCGACATCCACGATCGCACCGACGGCCCGCCGCCGCCGGTGGATCTGGCGCACGAGAAGCGCGTGGGCGACTTCGTGCGCAAGCTGGTCCGCGATGGCGTCGCGACAGCCGTCCACGACGTTTCGGATGGTGGCCTGGCGGTCGCGCTGGCGGAAATGGCGATGGCGTCCGGCATCGGCGCGACCGTACCTGGACTTGTCGATGCGGACCCGATCCCCGTCTTCTTTGGCGAGGATCAGGCGCGTTATCTCGTTGCGGTGAAGCTCGATCCGCAAGGCGAGGATATGGTCGCGCTCTGGAACGAAGCAAAGGCGCTTGGCATCCATGCGCCGTGGATTGGCTCCACGGGCGGCTCGGAATTGAAACTCGGAAATTCGCGTGCGATACCGGTAGCCGACCTGAAGTCGGCCCATGAAGCCTGGTTCCCTGGTTTCATGGACGGCAAGTAAGCGGAGACCTTTTGCATGGCGATGGATGCGCACGAGATCGAGAAACTGATCAAGGAAGGCATTCCGGACGCCAGGGTCACGATCCGCGACCTCGCCGGCGACGGCGACCACTATGCGGCTGAAGTCGTCGCCGAAAGCTTTCGCGGCAAGAGCCGCGTCCAGCAGCACCAGATGGTCTACAATGCGCTGCAGGGCAACATGGGCGGCGTCCTGCATGCGCTCGCCCTCCAGACCAGCGTACCGGACTGAGCGATGTCGGCGATTAGTGATTTCGTCAAAGGCGTCGTGGTCGATGTGCTTCAGGACCTCCTGAAGAAGCCGTCGAGCAAGCGCGCCAAGCGACGTAAGGGAACGGCAACCACCTCTGCCGCCAAGCGCAAAACCGCCAAGTCATCGCCCGCCAAGCGCCAGACCAGCCGCAAGAGCACGGTCAGGACGCGCTCCAAGGCCAAGCAGCGCGCTTACTGACCCTCCGCTGCCGGCTTCACCCTGACCGCAAGTATCGGCCCGGCCGGATAGCCGCCGCCGACCAGATACTTCTTGCCGTCGTGCAGCGCCGAAATCGCTCCGTCGAAAAACAGAGCGTTCCTGATGCCGAGCGAATCGCGAAACAGCCGCGCGAAGCTGCCAAGGCTGACGGGTTGGCGCGAGATCGCAAAGACCACATGCCTGCCGCCGTTCGTGCCGACGCCGTTCCGGATGTAGCGCGAGGCGCCATTCTCCTCGAAGCGCGGATGCAGTTTGCCGTCGATCACCAGCATCGGGCCAGACTGCGTTGCCAGCTTCGGCCTGATTCCACTGGCGGCGTAGGCGGTCGTTTCGAGCACGCCGGCATTGCCGCTCTCATCGACGTAGAAGACCCCGTTCGGCTTCATGAAGAAGTTGCCCGGCGCGTCCGAGCGGTTGAGCGGAGATTGTTCCACGCCGTCCTCGACATGGAGCCCGACCGGCGTCATGTCCTCGTGATACATGCCGGCATTCATAGCAAAGACGAACGGCTCGACTGCCGCAAGGGCAGCTAGGCCGCCGAAGGGCTTGCCTGTAGCGTCGGCGCGGCGAAGTGCCAAGTCGTACCCGTCAAGATAGACCTCGCAGACAATGTAGGGAACCGCCTCGAAAGCCATTTCCCGGCAGGTTTCAGGCAGGTACTCCGGCGGCTTCTTCAGTTCAGGTGGCGGCATCGGCCGCCTCCACCACCAAGCAAGCAGGGCTGCGGCCGTCGCGATGAAAAGAACCGTCCAGAACCATCTTTTCATGATGTATCGCTGGCACTCTTTGTGAAACTGGCGGGGTCACGGCGATCCGCGTTTGCAGCCTTGCAACCCGTTCGCGTCTTGTTTCGGGTCGCCAGTGGGTTTATTTGATTGTCATGTTTCGAGCCCGACTCCCACGGGCATGAAAGGATCAGCGATGACAGGAATCAGCGAATACATCGACAGCGAGGTCAAGGGCAACGACGTGGTGCTGTTCATGAAAGGCACCCCCGGCTTCCCGCAGTGCGGCTTCTCGGGACAGGTCGTGCAGATCCTCGATTATCTCGGCGTAGACTATAAGGGCGTGAACATCCTCACTTCAAACGACCTGCGTCAGGGCATCAAGGACTACTCCAACTGGCCAACCATTCCGCAGTTGTACCTGAAGGGCGAGTTCGTCGGAGGCTGCGACATCATCCGCGAGATGTTCCAGTCGGGCGAGTTGCAGTCGCTGTTCGGCGAAAAGGGCGTGACCGTAAAGGCTGCCTGACCTTACACCACTTTCGTGCATCGATTTGGGGGCGTCTGCCATTGAATGCGCCGGCATCCGGCGCATTTCTTTTTCAATTGGAATTGACGCATGGATCAGCACCCCGCACCCGCAGCAAAGACTTTCAAGCTGAGCATTCCACGCTGGGAGCTCATCGCGCTTGCTGCCGCCCTGATGGCACTCAACGCTCTGGCCATCGACATCATGCTGCCCGGCCTTCAGCAGATCGGCGCCAGCCTGGGCGTCGAGAACGAAAACCACCGGCAATATGTTATCTCGGCCTACATCGCAGCCTTCGGCCTCGCCCAGCTCTTCTATGGACCGCTTTCGGATCGATTCGGTCGGCGCCCGCCCCTGCTGTTCGGGCTTGCCGTCTATGTAGCCGCGGCGCTCGGCTGCGCCTTCGCGCCCAGCTTTACCACGCTGCTTGTCCTGCGGTTCCTTCAGGGGCTCGGCGCGGCGGCAACCCGTGTCATCACCGTCTCGATCATCCGCGATGTGTTCGGCGGCCGCGCCATGGCGGAGGTCATGTCGCTGGTGTTCATGGTTTTCATGGTCATACCGGTGGTTGCGCCAGGCATCGGCCAGGTCGTCATGCTTTTTTCCGAATGGCATACGATATTCGTGATCATGGCGCTGATCGCCTTGCTCTTCACCGTCTGGGCAGCGATCCGCCTTCCGGAGACGCTGCATCCCCAGTACCGGCGTGCCTTCAACCTGCGCACGATCTTCGACGGCTTCCGCATCGTTCTGACCAATCGCATTTCGCTCTGCTACATGCTGGCGACCACGGCGATCTTCGGCGCATTGTTCGGCTTCATCAATTCTGCGCAGCAGGTCTATGTGGGCATATACGGTCTCGGAGTCTGGTTCCCGGTCATATTCGCCTGCGTCGCCGGCATGATGGCCGTCTCCTCATTCGTCAATTCCCGCCTTGTCGGGCGCTTCGGCATGCGCAAGCTGTCGCACGGCGCGCTGGTCGGCTTCATTGCGGTGACAACCGTCTGGTTCGTCCTTTCGTTGTTCGGGCAGCTGCCGATCTATGTCTTCGTACCGTTGTTCGCCGCGGCGATGCTGCAGTTCGGCTGGATCGGCTCGAACTTCAATTCGATCGCCATGGAGCCGCTAGGCCACCTCGCCGGAACCGCGTCGTCGGTCCAGGGCTTTACGCAAACGGTGGGCGGTGGGCTGATCGGCGCCACGATCGGCCAGCTTTTCGACGGCACCACGACACCGCTCGCGGCGGGCTTCTGCAGCGTATCGATCGCAGCCCTGATTTTCGTGCTCATAGCTGAACGCGGCAAGCTGTTCCACGCACACAGTCAGCCAAAAGTCACCGGTTGAGCTGGCCGCCGGCGGCAAGTCCGGTAAAATCGAAGAGCGTCCGGTCCAGCAGGTGTGACGGCCGCGCATTCGCGAGCGCCCGCATCATGGTGTCCTTGCGGCCGGGCATGCGGGCCTCAATATCCGCCAGCATCGCCTTCATGGCGTTGCGCTGCAGCCCGTCCTGGCTGCCGCAGAGATCGCAGGGGATGATCGGGAACCGCATTGCCTCAGCGAATTTCTCGAGATCGGCTTCGGCGCAGAAGCTCAGCGGTCTTAACACCAGCAGATCGCCCTCGTCGTTGAGCAGCTTGGGCGGCATCGCCGCCAGCCTGCCGCCGTGGAAGAGGTTCATGAAGAACGTCTCAAGGATGTCCTCGCGGTGGTGGCCAAGCACCAGCGATGAACAGCCCTCCTCCCGCGCAATCCGATAGAGATTGCCGCGCCTGAGCCGCGAGCAGAGCGAGCAATAGGTTTTGCCCTCCGCGATCGTGTCGGTGACCACCGAATAGGTGTCGCGGTATTCGATGCGGTGCACGACGCCATGCCGCGTGAGGAATTCGGGCAGGATGTGCTTTGGAAAATTCGGTTGCCCCTGGTCGAGATTGCAGGCCAGCAGATCGACCGGCAGCAGGCCGCGCCATTTCAGATCGAGCAGGATGGCGAGCAGGCCGTAGGAGTCCTTGCCGCCCGACAGCGCAACCAGCCAGCGATCGCCCGGATTGACCATGGCAAA
This sequence comes from Hyphomicrobiales bacterium, assembly GCA_026400435.1. GTDB lineage: Bacteria > Pseudomonadota > Alphaproteobacteria > Rhizobiales > Rhizobiaceae > Mesorhizobium_K. Next base: position 147,023 of record JAPLOZ010000085.1, read on the forward strand.
CTGTTCTATGGCCTCGCGCGTCTGGCGCACCAGCCGCTTGCGCAGCTTGTTGAAACCGACCGAGGACGGTACGTCCTGGAACATCGCGTGCCCGGCCCCCTCGGACGGGACGGCAACAGGCTCCGGCATCACGTTCATCGAGCGGGTTCCTCGTTGCGCCCCGAATAGCGGAGCAGCGCCGCAAAGAAAAGGCCGCCCGAAGGCGGCCTCGTCTGCAAGGATGATGCGCCGAACTGGTTAGCGCGAGTAGAACTCGACCACCAGGTTCGGTTCCATCTGCACCGCGAACGGCACGTCGGCCAGACCCGGAACGCGGGCGAAGGTAGCAACCATCTTGTTGTGATCGACGTCGATGTAGTCCGGCACATCGCGCTCGGCGAGCTGGACGGACTCCAGAACGATCACCAGTTGCTTCGACTTTTCGCGCACTTCGATCACGTCGCCGGCCTTGCAGCGGAACGAGGCGATGTTGGTGCGGCGGCCGTTCACATTGACGTGGCCATGGTTGATGAACTGGCGCGCGGCGAAGATCGTCGGAACGAACTTGGCGCGATATACGACCGCGTCGAGACGGGCCTCCAGCAGGCCGATCAGGTTCTCGGAGGTGTCGCCCTTGCGGCGATCGGCTTCCTCATAAATCTTGCGGAACTGCTTTTCCGAAACGTCGCCGTAGTGACCCTTCAGCTTCTGCTTGGCACGAAGCTGCAGGCCGAAGTCGGAAAGCTTGCCCTTGCGGCGCTGGCCGTGCTGGCCGGGGCCGTATTCACGCTTGTTGACCGGAGACTTGGGGCGACCCCAGATGTTTTCGCCAAGGCGACGGTCGATCTTGTACTTCGCGGATTCGCGCTTGCTCATCGCATTCCCTTTCAAAACGATACACCCGAAACCTGATGTTCCGGGTGAAGGAAACGCGCCCTCCTCTGGCCTCCTTTTTCGAAGCCTGACAGGATTTTCCACGCACGCTTTGCGTAAAAACCCACGGGACACGTTAGTTCGCAAGACCAGGAAAAGTGTGAGAGGCTTTCAGTCCGGTCTCGCGAACCACAAAAAACCACCGCCGGACCTTTCGGCCCGGCGCTGGCGGGTGGATAGGCGAGACTGCATGGAATGTCAACAACGCCATGCGCGACAAGGACCTATCAGTCCTCGGATTTCTTTTGCGGCAAGCCCTTTCGTTTGGTCTCGGCGAATTCCTCAAGCTGCTTTTCGTTCATGGACGTGTACATTTCCTTGGACGCGCCCTTGAGATCCTTCTTCTTCGTCTCGCCGCGCTTGGCCGAAAGGGCTGCGCCCGCGGCCATCTGCTGTGCTTTCGATCTTGCCGGCATCGGACCTTCTCCGTCTGGTGGTCCGGAAAAACAGTACAGGCGGCATTCCGTTCCCGGGACGCGTCAGGAAACCGACAGGCCAAATCCCTGCATCAGCCGGCGGGTGGCGAAATCCGCTTTGCCGGATGTGAATACGGCGAGGTCCGGTCCATCAAGCCGCCTGTTGCCTTCGACTGCCGGCCTGATTTCTGCAAGCAGGGACAGGGCGCGGCGCGCGATAGCCTCGGCCGGGTCGAGCCAGTCGACCGGCCACGGCGCTGTCTTGCGCATGCGGTTGACGAGAAAGGGGTAGTGCGTGCAGGCGAGCACGACGATGTCGGTTCGCGCGCCGTCCTTCTCGATGAAGCAGGGAGCAATCTCGGCGCGCACGGCCTCCTCATCGACAAAGCCCTCGCGCATATAGGTTTCGGCCAGCGCAGCCAGGCTGTCGCTGCCAACCAGGCGGACATGGCACTTGCTGGCCCATTGCCTGATCAGGTCGCGTGTATATTGCCGCTTGACGGTGCCCGGCGTGCCGAGGACCGAAACCAGTCCCGACCGGGTCCGTTCGGCGGCGGGCTTGATCGCCGGAACCGTGCCGACGAAGGGATGGTCGACAAACCGTTCGCGCAGGGCATCCATCACAACGGTCGAAGCGGTGTTGCAGGCGATCACGGAAATCTCGGGATCAAAGCGATCGAGCAGGCCTGCAAAAAGCTCCAGAACGCGCTGCCGCAACGCCGGCTCCTCCCACGCGCCATAGGGAAAGCCGGCATCGTCGGCCACATAGACAAACCGGCGGTCAGGCATCAGCACGCGCGCCTCGCGCAGCACCGTCAGGCCACCGATCCCGGAATCGAACATCAGGATCGGGCGGTCAGCCATCGCCGCGCACCTTCTCGATCGGCGCAGGTTTGCGGCGATAGTCACCGTCGTCATGCGCGGCGCGGTCGGCATCGGCCTTGCGCTCCGGATAACCTTCACCGCGCGGCGAACGTGGCGAGAAATAGTCGAGCGACGAAACAATGCCGCGCAGCACCTTGATCTCCGCTTCCGCAAAGCCGGGCCTCGTCAGCACGGCGCGCATGTTGTCCAGCATCTTGGGCTTCTTGGCCAGCGGGCGAAAATAGCCGCGCGCATCAAGCGCCGCCTCAAGGTGATCGAGCAGTCCGTGGATATGCCGCTTCTCGGCGGGGCTGACATCGGGCGATGCAAACGCGGTGTCCGTCTCGTTCTCAAGACCGGACTTCATCCACTCGTACGACATCAGCAGGACCGCCTGCGCGATATTGAGCGATGCGTACTCGGGATTGATCGGGAACGTCACGATCTCATCGGCGAGCGCCACTTCCTCGTTGTAGAGGCCAAAACGCTCACGTCCGAACATGATGCCGGTGCGCTCGCCTGCCCCGCATCGCGACCTCAGCACCCTGCCTGCCTCGACAGGCCCGCGCACCTGCTTGAAGCCGTCGCGCTCTCGCGCCGTCGTCGCATAGACAAAGTTGAGGTCGGCCAGAGCCGCACGCAGGTCGTCGAACAGCACCGCGCCGTCGATCACGTGGTCGGCGCGGCTGGCGGCGGCGCGCGCCTTGTCGCTAGGCCAGCCGTCGCGCGGATTGACCAGCCGCAGTTCCGACAGGCCGAAATTGGCCATCGCACGGGCAACCATGCCGATGTTCTCGCCCAATTGCGGCTCGACCAGGATGATCGCCGGGCCGGTGGCGGAGGATCGCGCCGCACTGTCGCCGTCCATATGTGGTTCCTGCTGTTTCAAGCGCTTCCTGACACAGATCGGCAAAAAAGAAAAACGCTGGTGCATGGCCTCGCTGGCGGCGGGCTGAAATGGCGCATCCGTAGCGTTTGCGCGCCTCGGACCGCTTTGCTATAGGGCAACTACTCCCGGACACCGACTGCGGACCGATCCGCTCAATTCCCGAAACGAGGCAGCAGCATGGCGAAGATCAAGGTGGACAATCCCGTCGTGGAACTCGACGGCGACGAGATGACCCGCATCATCTGGCAGTTCATCAAGGACAAGCTGATCCACCCGTATCTCGACATCGACTTGAAGTACTACGACCTCGGTATGGAGAACCGCGACGCCACCGACGACCAGGTGACGATCGACGCGGCTAACGCCATCAACAAATACGGCGTCGGCGTGAAATGCGCGACCATCACTCCCGACGAGGCGCGCGTCGAGGAATTCAAGCTGAAAAAGATGTGGAAGTCGACCAACGGGACGATCCGCAACATTCTCGGCGGCACCATCTTCCGCGAGCCGATCATTATGAAGAACGTGCCGCGGCTGGTGCCGGGCTGGACGCAGCCGATCATCGTCGGGCGCCACGCCTTCGGCGACCAGTATCGGGCAACCGACTTCAGGTTCCCCGGCAAGGGCAAGCTGACCATTAAGTTCGTCGGCGAGGACGGCAAGGTCATCGAACACGAGGTTTACGACGCACCGGGGTCTGGCGTCGCGATGGCCATGTACAATCTGGACGAGTCGATCCGCGAGTTCGCGCGCGCCTCGCTGAACTACGGGCTGCTGCGCAATTATCCGGTGTATCTGTCCACGAAGAACACGATCCTCAAGGCCTATGACGGCCGCTTCAAGGACATATTCCAGGAGGTTTACGAGAAGGAGTTCCAGACCGAGTTCAAGGCGAAGAAGATCTGGTACGAACACCGGCTGATCGACGACATGGTCGCCTCGGCGCTGAAATGGTCGGGCGGCTACGTCTGGGCCTGCAAGAACTACGACGGCGACGTGCAGTCCGACACGGTTGCGCAGGGCTTCGGCTCGCTCGGCCTGATGACCTCCGTGCTGATGACGCCCGACGGCAAGACCGTCGAGGCGGAAGCCGCGCACGGCACCGTGACGCGCCACTTCCGCCAGCACCAGAAGGGCGAGGAGACTTCGACCAACTCGATCGCTTCGATCTTCGCGTGGACGCGTGGCCTCGCGCACCGTGCCAAGCTCGACGACAACGCGAGGCTCCGGACCTTTGCCGAGACACTGGAGAAGGTCTGCATCCAGACCGTGGAATCCGGCTACATGACCAAGGACCTGTCGCTGCTGATCGGACCCGACCAGCCCTGGCTGTCGACGTCAGGCTTCCTCGACAAGATCGACGAGAACCTCAAGAAGGCGATGGCCTGAGTGCCAGGCGGCAATGGACGCGACCTCCCTGCCGCCGGTCCACGTCAGCTATGCAACGGCGAACCTTTCGCAGGCCGCGCGCATCCTCCGGCGCAGCGCCGGACGCTTCGGGCTTGATACCAGGATCTATGGTCCGGAGAGCCACCCGGTAGCCGATCTGCGCCAGCGGTATGCGAGGATCCTTTCGGCCAAACGCGGCGCAGGTTACTGGCTGTGGAAGCCGTTCATCCTTCTCGACGCGATGAATGCGGTGCCTGATGGCACCCCTGTCCTTTACACCGACATCGCGCTGACCTTCATCGCGGACCCGGCGCCGTTGCTTGCTCTTACGGCGCAGAATCCCGTTTGCCTGTTCGGTACGGCGACCTACGGTCCACAAAAAATCTGGACGAAGCGCGACTGCTTCATCGAACTCGATGCCGACACGCCCGAGTTCTGGAACCTGCCGCAGCTCTGGGCGGGGATGCAGCTCTACCGCGCTGGCCCGCAAGCGCGGGCATTCCTCAACAAGCTGTGCCTGGCGATGGCGAACGAGGCGGCCCTGACCGACCAGCCGAACATCCATGGCCTGCCTGACCTCCAGACATTCCGCGACCACCGGCACGACCAGTCGATCCTGACCATTCTCGCCCACAAGGAAGGCATTCCGGTCTTCCCGGATCCTTCGCAGTTCGGCCAGTGGGATACCCAGCCCGACGGCCTGCCCTACAGGCAGACCGTGCACCTGCACCGCAAGCGCGACAGCAACCTCCTCGACGTCCTGTGGCGCCAGATGCTCGGCGCCTACACCGGCGGCAGGGGCTTCGCCTAGACGGCGGCTTCGAGCGCCGCCCTGACCGCCGCGATTGCATCGGCGGCCTTTGTCGCATCGGGGCCGCCTGCCTGCGCCATGTCGGGCCGACCGCCGCCGCCCTGCCCGCCAAGTGCCGCAGATGCCACGCGCACCAGATCGACCGCGCTGAAGCGCTTGGTCAGATCGTCGGTGACGCCAACGACGACGCTGGCCTTGCCGTCATCGCCAGCGCCGACCAACACCACGACGCCGGAGCCGAGCGACGTCTTGCCTGCATCGGCGAGCGACTTGAGGTCCTTGGGCGCAACGCCCGTAACCGACTTGCCGAGGAAGCCGACGCCCGCGACGACCTCGTTTTCACTCGCCGCCGCCGCGCCGCCGGCAGCACCGCCACCAAGCGCCAGCTTCTTGCGCGCGTCAGCCAGTTCGCGCTCGAGCTTTTTGCGCTCGTCGACAAGCGCCTCGACCCGGGCGAGCACATCGCCGGGCGCCACCTTCAACGCCGCGGCGACCGACTTCAGGCGACGGTCCTGCTCGTCGAGATGCTTGCGAGCAGCCTCGCCGGTGAGCGCCTCGATGCGGCGCACGCCTGCCGCGACCGCGCCGTCCGACACAACGCGGACCAGACCGATGTCGCCGGTCGCGCCGACATGCGTGCCGCCGCAAAGCTCGACCGAGTAGGGCCGGTTGGCTTTTGCGCCATGCAGGCCGGTGCCCATCGAAACGACGCGCACCTCGTCGCCATACTTCTCGCCAAACAGCGCCATCGCGCCTTCCGCGATTGCGTCGTCGACCGACATCAGCCGCGTCGTGACCGGACTGTTCTGGACGACAATCTCGTTTGCCATGCGTTCGACTTCCTCAAGCTCATCAGCCGAAATCGGCTTGTTATGCGAGATGTCGAAACGCAGCCGCTCGGGCGCGACCAGCGAACCCTTCTGCGCAACATGGGTGCCCAGCACCTCGCGCAGCGCCTCGTGGATGAGGTGCGTCGCCGAATGGTTGGCGCGCAGCCGCGCGCGGCGCGCATGGTCGACCTTCAACTCGACGGCGGCGCCGATTTTCACCGCCCCCTTCGTCACCTTGCCAAGATGCACGAACAGCCCGTCGGCCTTCTTCTGCGTGTCGGTCACGGCGATCGAAAACCCCTCGCCCGCAATCGTCCCGGTGTCGCCCATCTGGCCGCCGGATTCGCCGTAGAACGGCGTCTGGTTGACGACAACCGCGATGTCTTCGCCCAGGCCGGCCTGGTCTATAACCGCGCCGTCCTTGACCAGGGAAAGCACGATGCCTTCGGCAGCTTCCGTGTCGTAGCCCAGGAACTCGGTGGCGCCGGTCTTCTCGCGCACGGCAAACCACACCGTCTCGGTGGCGGCGTCGCCGGAGCCGGCCCAGCTCTTGCGCGCCTCTGCCTTCTGCCGTTCCATCGCGTCCTGGAAACCGTCGAGATTGACCGAGATGCTGCGCTGGCGCAGCGCATCCTGCGTCAGGTCGAGCGGGAAACCGTAGGTGTCGTAGAGCTTGAAAGCGGTCTCGCCGTCCAGCATGTCGCCAGCGCCTAGCGTGTCGGTCGCCTCGGCAAGCAGGCCTAGGCCGCGCGCCAGCGTCTTCCTGAAGCGGGTCTCCTCAAGCCTCAGCGTCTCGGTGATAAGCGCCTCGCCCCGCACAAGCTCGGGATAGGCCTGGCCCATCTCGCGCAACAGCGCCGGCACCAGCCGCCACATCAACGGGTCAGCCGCGCCAAGCAACTGCGCGTGGCGCATGGCGCGGCGCATGATGCGCCGCAGCACATAGCCGCGACCCTCGTTGGACGGCAGCACACCGTCGGCGACCAGGAAACAGCACGAGCGCAGATGGTCGGCAATGATGCGGTAGGACGCGACAGTGTCGGCGTCGGGGGCGCGGCCGAGCGTGGAAGCCGTAAAGTCGATCAAATGGCGGAATAGGTCGGTCTCGAACACGCTGTCGACGCCCTGCAGGATCGAGGCCATGCGCTCGAGCCCCATGCCGGTGTCGATCGACGGGCGCGGCAGGTCGACGCGCTCGGCTTTCGTTACCTGCTCATACTGCATGAAGACGAGGTTCCAGAATTCCAGGAAGCGGTCGCCGTCCTCCTCGGGGCTGCCGGGAGGACCGCCCCAGATATGCTCGCCGCGGTCGATGAAGATTTCCGAGCACGGACCGCACGGACCGGTGTCGCCCATCGCCCAGAAATTGTCCGATGTCGGGATGCGGATGATGCGATCGTCCGAAAAGCCCGCGATCTTCTTCCAGAGCAAGGCCGCGTCGTCGTCGGTGTGATAGACGGTGACGAGCAGCTTGTCCTTCGGCAGGCCGAAATCCCTGGTGATCAGGTTCCACGCGAGTTCGATCGCGCGTTCCTTGAAATAGTCGCCGAAGGAAAAATTGCCGAGCATCTCGAAGAAGGTGAGATGGCGCGCCGTGTAGCCCACGTTGTCGAGGTCATTGTGCTTGCCGCCGGCGCGCACGCTCTTTTGGGCGGTCGTGGCGCGCGAATAGGGGCGGGATTCCAGTCCGGTGAAGACGTTCTTGAACTGCACCATGCCGGCATTGGTGAACATCAGGGTCGGGTCGTTGCGCGGCACGAGCGGACTGGAGGCCACGACCTCGTGCCCGTGCTTCCTGAAATAGTCGAGGAAGGTCGACCGGATCTCGTTGACGCCACTCATGCAGATGTCTTTCGATGCGCCGGCGCAAACCGCCGGAATTGGGTTCAGGCCTTTTAGCGGCGCGCCTTGGGGCTGTCCAGAAACACGCATGGAGCCAGCCAATCGCCGACGGTCGCGCCACATCGTTGCCACGCCCGCCGATGCGTCTGGCCATTTCAACGAACGCTTCTCGCCGCCGGGAGAAGAAGTCGGGAAGCGGGGCACGGGCCGTCGCCTTTCATAATCAATACGTGGCGCGGTTCCCGCGCACCGCCGGCGTTCTTGCCCTACCTGAAGGGGACGCAGCGCCAATGCACCGCGCGACCTCGGTCAGGGCCCGGATCTCGGGGCTCATCACCCAGCAACGCCACCGTTAGCGCAGCCGATCCGGCGCCGCCGCCCTCCCCTGATACCCGGTGCGCACCAGGGCTCCCACGAGGGCGGTGTCGCGAATTATGCGGGAGGTGACACCGGTGGGGATGAAATGGGGTGGAAAATCTGCAAAATTGAATGACATCAACGGGTTGGGGCAAACGTGTATTCACGGTGCAGGCCCTTCCTTCTCCCCTCGAGGGAGAAGCTGGATCGGCGCAAAGCGCCGAGACTGATGAGGGGTGGCCCAGCCTGACGAATACCCCTCATCCGTCGCCTTCCCGTCGCCATCCCTGGGCTTGATCCCCGGGATGGCAAAGCGTGACGGAGCCCCCCAACAACGCAAAACCGCCGGCGTCAGCCGGCGGTCGATGGGCAGGAAAAGGTCGGGCGGCTACACGCCGCCGGCCGCGGCGTCGTCGTCGTCGAATTCCTCGCGCGAGGCGTTCTCGAGGAATTTTTCCGCAATCAGGCCGGCATTTTGCCTGAGCACCAATTCGATCTCGCGCGCCGTATCGGGATTGTCGCGCAGGAACAGTTTTGCATTCTCGCGCCCCTGGCCGAGGCGCTGCGAATTGTAGGAGAACCAGGCGCCCGACTTCTCGACCACGCCGGCCTTGACGCCGAGGTCGACGAGTTCGCCCGTCTTGGACACGCCCTCGCCGTACATGATGTCGAACTCGACCTGCTTGAAAGGCGGTGCCAGCTTGTTCTTCACCACCTTGACGCGGGTCTGGTTGCCGACAACCTCCTCGCGCTCCTTGATCGCACCGATGCGGCGGATGTCGAGACGAACCGAGGCATAGAATTTCAGCGCGTTGCCGCCGGTGGTCGTCTCCGGCGAGCCGTACATCACGCCGATCTTCATGCGGATCTGGTTGATGAAGATCACCATGGTCTTCGACTTGGAGACCGAGGCGGTGAGCTTGCGCAGGGCCTGGCTCATCAGGCGGGCCTGCAGGCCGGGAAGCGAATCGCCCATCTCGCCTTCGAGTTCGGCGCGCGGCGTGAGGGCGGCGACCGAGTCGATCACCAGCACGTCGATGGCGCCGGAACGGACCAGCGTGTCAGCAATTTCGAGGGCCTGTTCGCCGGTATCTTGCTGGGAGACCAGCAGGTCGTCGAGATCAACGCCGAGCTTGCCGGCATAGACCGGATCGAGGGCGTGTTCGGCGTCCACGAAGGCGCCGACGCCGCCGCTCTTCTGGGCTTCAGCGATGACATGGAGCGCCAGCGTCGTCTTGCCCGAGCTTTCCGGTCCGTAGATCTCGACGATGCGCCCGCGCGGCAGGCCGCCGACGCCAAGCGCGATATCGAGGCCGAGCGAGCCAGTCGAAACGGTGGCGACCTCCACCACTTCGTTGGCGCCGAGCCGCATGATCGATCCCTT
>JAPLOZ010000028.1 GCA_026400435.1 Hyphomicrobiales bacterium
CTGGCTGATTTGGCACGTGAAGCCAGCATCCCCAATGCGCTGTTTTTGAGATTGTGATACCAATCACTCGCCCAGTTTGATGCTATTCAGGTATGGGGGAGGCGGTCATGGACCGGAAGCTCGCTGCCATTCTTGCTGCAGACGTCGTCGGCTACTCCGCTCTAATGGAGAAGGACGAACAGGGCACGTTCGAGCGTATTAAGGCCGGCCGTAAGGAAATATTCGAACCCGAGATTGCCCGCCACCATGGCTATATCTTCAAGCTCATGGGCGACGGTCTGCTGGCTGAGTTCTCTAGCGTCGTGGACGCCGTCGAATGCGCCGTGGCGGTGCAAAAGGGAATTGCAGAGCGCAACGAGGCCGTTCCCGAGGATCAGCGCTTCCAGGTGCGGATCGGCATCAATCTCGGCGAAGTGATCGTCGAGGGCGACGACCGCTTTGGCGAAGGGGTCAACATAGCCGCCCGCCTGGAGCAGATCGCGGAGCCCGGCGGCATCTACGTCTCCGGCAAGGTCGCGAAGGAGGTGGAAAAGAAGCTCGCGTTCGGGTTCGAGGCCATGGGCGAGCAGCGTGTGAAGAACATCGTCGAGCCCGTGGCGGTCTACCGGGTGAATCTGCATGGCCAGCCTCGGCGCCGCCTGATCAAAGCTCCGCGCTTGCGCAATAGATGGCTGATGCCGGCGGGGTTGGCTGTCTTTGTGGCAGTGACTGCCGGCACCGTTCTTGGCTTTCAGGGATGGTGGAAATCATCGGGCGCGGCTTTCGACGAAGCGTCGATTGCCGTCCTGCCGTTCGACAACATCGGCGATGATCCCCAATGGGAAAGGATCGCTGAAGGGATAACAGAGGACATCATCACCGATCTCTCCCAAGCTGACCACGTTCTCGTGATCGCACGCCACTCGAGCGACGTTTACAAGGGCAAGTCAGCGGACGTCCGCCAGGTCGGCGCGGATCTGGGCGTGAGGTATGTTCTCACTGGTAGCCTGCAGGCGATGGGCGATCGCGTTCGCATCAGGGCGCAGCTTGTTGACGCTACCACAGGCGCCGATCTTTGGTCCGAGCGCTACGACCGGCCGGACGAAGATATCTTCGCGGTGCAGAGCGACGTCACTGCGAAGATCGCAAATACCTTGGGGTCCCAGGTCGGTGTCATTCGCAAATCGCAATTTAAACTCGCCCAACACAAGCCGCCCAACAGTCTGACGGCCTATGACACTTATTTGATGGCCGATGCGGCGGCCCTTACCCCGGTGGGGGGTATCACCAAGGATGGGTTGATCGAAGGTGAGAAGCTGTTCCAGAAGGCTATCGAACTCGATCCGCAGATGGCGCGGGCCTACGTCGGATTGGCCTACGTGTATAGTCTTATGGTCGGGTATGGCTTTGCTGAATCTCCTGAGCAGACACTGTCAAAGCAGATGGAGGCTGCCCAAAAAGCCGTCGAGCTCGATCCCAACAACAATGAAGCCCATGGCGCTCTCGGCCAGGCACTTGCTTGGAATGGTGAGTGGGCTCAAGCACTTGTCGAATTCGAAAGGGCGGAAGCCCTTGCGCCAAACGACGCCGACACTCTTGCGCTGATTGCCATGAACATCGCTGCCAGCGATTCTGCACGGGCAGTCCGCCTCTCGGAGCGAGCGGTTTTGCTGAATCCTCATTACCCGAATTGGTATAATTATGGTCTTTACTGGGCATACTTCTTTCAAGAACAGTTCGATAAGTCGCTAAAGTATGTAAAGCTTGTGACGGGTCCGTCGATAAATGAGAGATCCTTTCTAGCCATGTTGCATGGTTACCTGAACCAGCCGGACGAGGCGAAGCAAGCTGCTGCCGAGGTGTTGAAAGAGGACCCCGATTGGACCGCAGAGAAGTTTCTCACCAAGTGGTCGGTCAACGGGGTGCACGAGACCGAACTTGTTGCAGAAGGCGCACGAAAGGCTGGGCTCAGGGCCTGCGCGACCGTGGCGGAGCTCAAAGACAACCCCAACCTGATCCACGTCAAGTCGTGCGATGCAGAACGAACCAAGGCCGCACCAGGCTGACCTCGCGCAATGGGAATGAAGCCGCTCGGCCCAAAGCGCGAGCGCGTGCCGCCGGTTCGTGTTCGAGGCAGCGAAAGTGCAGTGATGGCGCAATCAGTCCGCGCTATATTGGACGCTAAGGTCGGCTTAGTGGTCCCCTAGTGCTGGAAGCAGCCCTTTGTCTCCCCGCCCCAGAGTTGCCAGTCAACAACGCGCCTCATTTCGGCCGAAGAGAGACACTCCCGTGTTTCCTGAAAGCTGCCATCGCGGGGTGTTCCCGATGTGATGTGGATCCGCCGCGGGATAGGCGTTCACCTCCGTCGCAGGAGCTGGGAGGTAAGATCCTCGCGATCCTGCTGCCAAATGACCTTCGCACTCGGACGGTTGTGGCCGTACAATCGATCGAGGCGACGTCGAGCCGCTTCTTCAGCCGGGCATTCTCTTCCTCCAGGGCCTTCAGCTTCCGGGCGTCAGAGACGTCCATGCCGCCATACTTTGCCTTGAACTTGTAGAACGTCGCTTCCGATATGCCGTGCTTGCGGCAGACGTCGGCGGTCTTCATCCCCGCCTCCTGCTCCCGCAGCATCCCGATGATCGGTTCTTCCGTAAACCGTGAGCGCTTCATTCCGTCCGTCCTTTCGTGGGATAGCCTCTACTCAAATCTGGAGGAAGTTCAGGGTCTCAGGTCAGAACAAGCGAAGGACCATCGAACGGCGGCGCTTGCTTCTTCGCAAAACAGCCGCTTAAAGTGTCAACCCAGATGAAACAGATCCTCCAGTAAATCAGGCTTCCCAAAGTCGCAATTTATCTGACGACGGACAGGCTCGAGGCGGGCAACGCCGCTCACTTCAGAGTTTGAACAGCGACAGATACATTCCCAGAGAAAGCATTTCACATGACTATAGAGAATAACTATCCCGTCATCAAAATAGTCACTCCATGCTTAAACATGGCAGCGACAATCAACAGGACAATTCTAAGCATTATAAGCCAATCAGGAGATTTCGGTATCCGATATCATATTCAAGACGGCGGATCATCGGACGGAACATCGGACCTCATTGCGAGATGGCAGCGCATCATTCACGATTCGAGGTTTCCACTTTCGTGCCGTGGCTTGGAATTGACCAACAGCAGCGGACATGATTCTGGAATGTACGCCGCGATCAGCTCTGGATATGATGCCCTGGCCGTTGAGGCCTCTGAGTGGTTCGGTTGGTTGAATGCAGACGACATTCTCATGCCGGGCACCTTCGGATTGCTCGCAAGGATGTCGGCAGATAGGAGATTTTCGAGTGATGCATGGGTAACGGGCTCTACGGCAATTTTCGAGAATGATGTTCCAGCCGGATTTGGGCAACGAGGCGTTTCAAAAGAGATCATCGCAAAGGGTCTTTGTGATGGGGTTCACTGGAATTTCATACAGCAGGAAGGTACTTTTTTCCATGGCTCTCTCTGGGAGGCAGCGGGAGGAAACGGCACTTTCTCGGGCTTCCGTTATGCCGGTGACTGGAACTTGTGGCGGCGAATGGCGATGCTCAAAACGCCATATATGGCCACATGGCCCCTTGGCGTTTTTTCGAAGAGAAATGGCCAAATCTCGCAAATGTTCCGCTTGGAGTATAATGAAGAGATAAACCGTACTTTGCCCCATGCTGTCAGACGTGATGCCCTCGGGACTCTTCAAGGCAAAGAGATGTCCTGCAAAGAACTGCATTTCGACTATAATTCCAACGAACTTATAGTAGAGGATCGCTCCCTTCGAAGGGAATACGCCAGCTGGCTACGGCGCAATAGAAAAAGTAGAAACGTCCCCTCCTTTAAAGAGATATACTATGCGTTGAGGAGATCGCGGAGCAAGCGTTATAGATGAGCTGGACACCCGCGTTAACCTCGCGTGCTTAGCGATGTCGTGATTCACTCTTCCTGTCGTGACTTGGAGGCGGGACGATGGAATAGCGGTCGCTATTCGAGGTGCCGTCGCGAAGTTGGTTTGGAATTGTGGTGGCGTAGTCTCCGTCTCCGCTTCAACCCGAACGGGTCCAGCATGCGCCGGATAGGAGACTACGCCATGACGAGCACCACCACGCAGCCCGATGCATTTCAGCCCGAGGCCGAGACAGCGATCTATCTCTTCGACGACTGGTTCGATCCGATCGCATCCGCAAACAAGATCGCGGACATCACTGCGTGAATCTGCGCGCCGCCACCGTCCGTCTTGCCGGCGTAGGTAACACCTGGAATCGAGGAGCGCCGCTTCATTTTGGCGATGGCGCGCGAGCAGTCGGCATTCTCTGGAAGTGGTTTGGCCCGCAACCAGGACAACATCTGCCTCACCGCTTTCGATACCATGCGTCCCATTTGGACCATTCACGATGAACGCGCTCATAACCGCAGAAGTTCATGATTCGATCGATCTCTCCTTCCGCGCTTGTCCAGTTGTGTTCGACGCAAAACAGCCGGACATCGAAGCAGTCGAAATCGAATGTCGACAGAATACTAAGTTCGTTTCCCTCGGTGTCGATGCTGATGAAATCGATCTGCCTAGGAGCATCGAACTGTCCCAGAAAGTCGTTCAACGAAATCGTTGTTTGCTGTAGCTTTTCGTTTATTTCTCTCCTCTTCGCGTGCATGTCGCCATGCGCGTTGTCGGCCATCGCGGAGAACTCAGGCGCGTCGCGAACGAATAGCATCGTCACCTCCTTGCCGCTGACATTGTCAATCGGAGATGCGCAAAGCTGCGCGCTACGAACGGAACGTATAGGCCCGCTGAGATGCGGGTTTGGTTCGGCCAAAAGACCAGTCCACCCGAATTCTTTTTCGAGCAAGTACGTGTTGCTCAGCGTGACCCCGTCAAAAGCGCCAATCTCCACGAAAAACCCATCCCGCAAATTTCTCGTCTCCGAAAGAACCCAGAAGTCCTGTTGTAGCTGGGAAAAGCTCCGCAGATGTCTGAACGCAGACGCGAAGGGCGCTTCGGGCAAAGAATCTGATGGCGGCGACGATGACAGTGTCGGTAGGAGTGTTGTTTTCTTTAGCCCGAGCAAGGTCTTGAATCCCATATGCATGTTCCGCAATCGTTTTGCTGGTCGCTTCCGCATTGCCTCGCTGGACTACAGGCAACTGACTTAGAAAACTGCCCTATGCTACTGCACAGATAAAGGGCAAAAACGTCATAAATGCGAATATGGGTTCAACTGATATATGATCGTCGCAACACGTTTAGTCTGACCGTGGTCTGCCCCCATTGAAGTGGTCCTCAATTGAGTTTGGCTTCGAGCCGATTGAGGAGAGACGAGATGGCGAGGAAACGGCACACTGAAGAAGAGATTGTAGCGAAGCTGCGTCAGGTTGACGTGCTGATATCGCAGGGGCGGCCGGCCACCGGCTAGGCCGGACAAAGCGGACACAATTTTCGGAGGCTGCGGTGGTTTGCGCAGACCTAACCAACGCTTGAGACCCATCTGCTCACCTCAAATTCTTACCCTAGATCTACTAGCTCGATCACCTATCGAGCGGATAACAATCGTTTTCGTCGCCGGAATTCAGCGTCCACGTCTGATTACGGATGCCATCCGTATCTGCTTGTGTGCCTGGAGGATGTTCCCGTAAAGCGACCGCAGAACATTTCGCTCCTTCGGTTGCCGGCCCTCGCTGATGTTGGAACAGAAGTGTTTTTCCACCACTGGATTGGGCCAGACTGACCATACGTCAAATCCAAATTCCCAGGCGCGGGATATGTCTTCGTCTGCGGCGCGGTAGATATTCTTGCGCGAAAGAAGACGTTGCGCAGCCGATCTGGAAATCAGATAACACACGGCTCCGGAAGCGATCATGCGGTGCATCACAAGTTCGGTGGAACCGACCGTCTTGCTGAGCGCAACGGACTTTGGAGCGAAATCGAAAAATTTAACATAGTCGTACCCTACGACATCTTCCAAGGCGCGACCGAAGGCTGCCCAGTCGGGTATTCCCGCATCGTCTTCGAACACAAGCCCATACGGATCTGGGGAGGCAACGATCCTTTGCCATATCAGGCGGTGACCCGCATAACAAGCGATCTCGGCGGGGGCCAGCGACCGCTTGCAGAAGAGCAAGTTCTTGAGCGGCGAGTAGAGCCACGACAAGGACTGATCATCCTTGCGTACGCCCTCCACAAACTCCCACGGGAACGGGGCTCGGGAGAGTTCAGCAACGATGCTTTCGCGACGCGGACCGGCCGGGGGATCGATAGTTAGGACGTAGCCCTTCATACTCCACCCTTAGCAAATTGAACTTGCCCCAGCTTAGCGTCTCCCTTGGCGTGGTCATTATGCTGCGTTCCTTTACTCCCCGGCAAGCTGCTTTTTCTCAACAGCCCACGTCTTCTAGAAGTTCATGGGGCTGAGATATCCAGCGTCGAATGAAGGCGGCGGTGGTTGTAGAACTGATGCCAATCCATCGATCACCAGCTGGCGCGTCATGCGCTCGTACATGGCAACCCGGCATTGCGTCGTGATCGGCCAGACCTGTTCATATCGCTCGATAAAGGCGTATCTCACCGCGACTCCCTCGCAAAATTCACCACCGCTTCCTAAGAAACACAATCGGCATCCGGCATGGGCGCCAGGGAATATCCGAGCGTCTTGGCGCGGCGCTGTAAATTGGCCAAGACACGGCCTCGGTGCCGCTCGTCGTAAGCTATGGCGCCAGGATCACGATAGATCATGCCGAACCGCAGGGTGTTGTTACACAGGACCGCAATCTTGCGAGCAGTCGCGGTCATCGGCCCATGTGCCACGGGGTAAGACGCCACCAATAAGCCATCGGCAACTCCCCTCCGCCCGCGAGAGTAGCAGGTGTTTCTACCGGGCACAGACGGGCTGCGGTCCAGCGACGGTCATTTAGGATGTCGCGCTCCATTCGCGTCTTCACCAGTTCCGCCTTCAGCCGTGCAATCTCCATCTGATCTGCATTCACCGGCTTGCCCTTGGCCCTTCAGGCCCCCGACGGCTTCCGCCTTCACCCAGTTATCAATCGATTGCGCCGAGACGCCAAGTCCCCTCGCAACCGAGGAGAGCGATTGACCGCCTGGCGCCAGCCGAACAGCCTCTTGCTTGAACTCCAGCATGTAGCGCGCCGGCACCATTCCCGTCATATCCGTTCCTCCAAAACTGATGGCACACATTCAGCCTTGGGAGACGTTCTCCAGGAGCAAGTTCAAATCGCCATCCTCTTCACAATGTGGAGCTGTATAGTATTTCGGCACCATTCGGCGTCGGCCCAGACATAAATTCACGACCCAGCATCTTCCAACCCTTCGTCCTTGCGTCTTCCCAAACGTCAGATCATCGTGCTGATCGACCGAGCTCCTGAGGTTCGTCAATTGTCTAAACGGTGCCATGAAGGCGGCGTTCTTTCGGCATGGCTGAGGGATTGATCGGCAAACCAGCGCTTGGGTGCAACGACGATTTTGTCCGGCGAGGGGTTAAGCCAAGCGCCCCACCAGGAAAAGGTCGAGTTGGCTATCACGTGATGACGGCATGAGCTCATGAGGCGAAGGTCTTCTTGAGGCTTGTCAGGACCGTTGTGTCCGATCAGGCGAGTCTGGAAGCCAAGGCTTAAATTGTCGCGCGCCCAGTCTAGGTCGTCAGAGAACACATAGACGACCGGATCGATGTTCGCCCAGGTGGCAATGCGCGTGATCGCGTTTTGATAATAGTCGAGTGAACAGGAGCCGAATTGTGTTTGAAACTCGGGCAGTAGGTAGTCGCCACGCCGTATGTGAAGCGAGACTGCAGGGCTGGCTTTGATCGCGTCGAGATAGCACTGATTTTCCGGATGCGGAGGATTTGCGAACCGCAGTTCCCGGCGGATTTCGCGTTCCACATCCTTGAAATAGCTTTCGGACTGCCAATAGCCTTCCAGATATATGTCGGACTGCGGCGCTCGCATAAGCGTGTCCAACACCCGGTCGTGCTCACGTATCTTGCGCGGCGACAGCCTCAAGCGACGCCAGATGTGGTAACGCAGTCTGCTATCGTGACGACGGGGTGGAAGGATTTCGTCGTCCGTTTTGTAGCGCACCATGAAATGATCGAGGCCGAACGCGCGAAATTGGTTCTCCCGGAAATGCCGAAGGTCCAATATGAGTTCGGCTCCGTATCGAAACGCCACTGCCCGCGCCGTCGCATACTGAAAGAGCTGGTTGCCGAGTCCGCCGATTACGTGTGCGATTACTTTTTTTGCCAAACCGAAATCCTGTGCGTCTTTCCAACGCAATCTTTCCGTGAACCGTCACCCCTCCGGCGCCAATGTGCGGCCTAGTTGTCCGATTCTGACATTCGCATCCCGCTGATACCGGCCCCTGGGGTTAATTCAGAATCAAAGAACAACTAGAAAGCATATGATGCTAGTGGAACTTTGAATTTGACATTCGTTCAGTCCGCAGGATGTCAGATGGGATGCGAATGTCAAATTCGTTCCACTAGAGACTTTGACTGCTGCCACCACGTCGCTTGTAGAGGTCTGCCGTTGACATGTTTGATGCAAGCACCAAACTGCTTTGCCACCAACACTTCTTCACGCCAGCGGGCTTCTGGCCATCTGGGGGCCCAAACAACCGGCTGACCTAGCCCCCGAAGAACGTCTCCCAAAGGCTGAATGTGTATCATCAGTTTTGGAGGAACGGATATGAAGGGAATGGAGCGGGCGCGCTACACGCTGGAGTGTGAATACACTTCGAACAATGACCCCACCACTCGTCTCGCGTATCCTATTGTAATTGTTTGGCAATAGCTGTTTGAGGAGGCGTCTCGCGTCGCGTCCAACGATGACCCATGGCAAGATAGATAGTAAAACAAAGTCAATCGACTAGGTTCTCTTCTAAAGGGGCTATTGTTCGAAGCGTTTTCACAGACCAACCATTCACATCACTCGACGAGCAGCCGGTACCGCTTTGGCGCGGGCAACCGCCATCGGAATCTCTGACGCGACAAGTTCAAGAATGACTTGTGGGTGCCGGTCTCTATGACGGTCCCGTAACAGGCGTACTAGACGTGAGAACGATAGCGTCGATTGCGGCCTATGCGGAACAACGCGATGCCGCGCGACGATTCGCCGGCCCTGCGCTTCCGATGAACCTGCTCGACGGCCTCGCGGCCAAGGGCCGCGCACTAGCTACCCTGGATTCGGTTTAATGCGCGAGAGCCGATCTCGTCGTCATCCAAACCCTTATCTTTGATTGTGCATGGCTCGGGAAACGGCGCACTGCTTCGGGAAACTTCTAAGCCCCGCCTGCCGCCGTCGCTGCGTCGACCATGTCGTGCCGAAGTTCCCCGCTCGAAGCGCGCCTTGCCTGCAAGGTCCTCGGCCAGCATCGTTCGACCCAGCGAAATCAGATCAACGATCGGCCCGTTGAAGAGGCGTTGAACGACGACATCATCCGGCTCGCTTCTCGATACGGCTGCTACGGCTATTGCCTAACACGGCGATGCTGCGATCCGAGGGCTGGACGGCGCGCCCCCGATGGTCCCGCTTCGACAAACCGTCACTGATGGAGCACGCCGACCTCGTCCGACCATCAGTGCTATCGCCAGCTGGCCCTTCACTTCGGAACGGCGGCTTTGGCCGTGTCGTGTCCAAAACCGGACCGACCGCCTACGGCCCCATTCCGGCCGTTCGATCCTGAGCCCTGAGTGTCCCGTCCTGCCGCAAGCTGGACCTGGTTGGACAAATGGAAAAAAGGCACAATACCTTAAATCCCGCGCAATCAAGCGGTTGGACAGCTTAAGCACTTGCAAATAATGCTGAACCGCTGATCCCCTTGGGCGTACCAGGTGATTGCATTCTGGCTTTCAAGATACCTGCTTGCAGCCGGTCACCGTTACTCCTGCCTGACGGCTTCGCACATCGCCAATGGATCCAAATGTACGGTTTGCCGTAACCGAAACCCAAGAATCCCCGCGTAGCCTCTCCCAAAGGCAGGACTGCGGTGGCTTGAAGGCCTGCTGGCTCGAGGCCGCGTGCCTCACTGATGGAGGGATCAGCAATGAATACGTTGTCGCGCAAACGAATAACGCTTGCTCTTTTGAGGGCAACCGCAACGATCGCGCTGGCCACGGCGCCTTACCAGTTCACGATCGACGCTTCCGCGCCGGGCCTCTCTGCCAGCATTGCGCTCGCCGAAGGTGGCGATCATGAAGGCGGTGGCGAATCGGATCATGACGGCGGTGGCGAGTCGGACCATGACGGCGGTGGCGAGTCGGATCATGACGGCGGTGGCGATGGCGACGGCGAATCGGATCACGACAGCGATGGCGATGGCGAATCCGACCACGATGGCCATAGCGACGGCGAAAGTGACGATGACGGTGGAGCAGACGACGGCGACAGTGCCGATGGCGACGACGACGATGGCGATAGCGATGCCAAATTGACCGACGGCCAAGCCGGCGTGTCGGGGCAAAAAGGTGCTCGCACGCATAGCCAGCGGCTTTGATCTAAGCCGCCTGGCACGGCGGCTGAACACACCATGGCGAAACGTCGGCGGTCGACCGTCCGGCGTCCTGCCGCTGGCAAGGCTTGATGCAGCCTAAGGCAGCGCAGGCACCTCGTAGGTCCAGACACGAAACCCCTTAAGGATGTGCGGCCCGAACGAGTTGACCAGCGGGATGTCGGTGGCGTCGCGACCGCGTGCGACAACGATGCGGCCGATCCGGCGCACATTGTTGCGCGGATCGAACGTATGCCATTCGCCATCGAGAAAGACCTCCATCCACGCGCTGAAGTCCATCGGATCGACGACTGGCACGCCGATGTCGCCGAGGTGGCCGTTGACGTAGCGGGCAGGTATGTTGAGGCAGCGGCAGAAGGCGACCGCCAGATGCGCGAAGTCGCGGCAGACGCCAACCCGTTCGTTGTAGGCGTCGAACGCGGTGCGCGTCGACCTTGCCTGCTGATAGTCGAAGCGGATGTGGTTGTGGACGAAGTCGCAGATCGCCTGCACTCGGCCCCAGCCCGACGGCGTTGTCCCGAACAGATCCCAGGCGATCTGGCTCAGGCGGTCGGTCTCGCAGTAGCGGCTGCCCATCAGGTAAACCAGAGTCGCGTCGGGCAATTCCGGGACCTGCATTTCCCGAGCGTCTGGCGATACCCTGTCCAGCTTGCCGTCGTCCTCGATGGTCGCATCGCCCCACATTGTAAGGTCGCCGGGAGGCGCCACGAGCCGGCGGCAACGGTTCCCGAACATATCGCGGTAGGTCGATACCGGTACCTCTGGGTTGGTGAAGGTCGTTTCAGGCGCCCTGATGTCGGCGGCGCGGTCCTCGTGCACTGAGAGAAGACACACCAAGGCGGTCGACTGCTGGCAGGTCAGCGTGATCTCGTAGCCGTATCGGATCAGCATCTGGCTTCCTCGTGCCGGAATCGGCAAGCTCAGGGTATAGGAAGTAAGGCGTGCGAGCGAATCCGCTTCCGGCGGGCAATTTATGGTTAGCCAATCCTTAATGCTTCTGGCGCAGATTCCGCGGAGGAAGCTGCGGCGAAACGCCGTTGCCCGGGGTGGAACATATGGCGGAGCGCGAAGACGCCGCCGGCGGCGGTTCCTACAGGTCGTTTGTACGCGCGCGCGGGTCGGCGCCCTGCGGGCAGCGCGAGTTTTCGTGCGGCGAGATGTTCGAACTCGCCCAGTCTGGCGCCGACTGGATCTGGGAGACCGACGCCGAGCTGCGCTTTTCTTGGCTCTCGGAAACCTATGAGGCGTGTACCGGCGTGTGCGCCGACAAGGTGCTTGGACGGTTTCGCTTCGACTTCCTGAAGACCGCGGACAGCGCCGCTTCGCAAGCGCATCTCGACGATCTTCAGGCACGCAGGCCATTCCGCGAATTCGTCTATGAATTCACCGCCGGCGGCGCGCACTGCCGCTGGGTATCGATATCCGGGTTTGCGCGTTTCGGCGCGGACGGCGTCTTCATCGGCTATCGCGGTACCGGCCGCAACGTGACGGCGCTCGTCGCGCCCTTCGAGGCGGCGCTTGAGCGTTCGCGGCTCGCAGAGTCCGTGCTGCATGCGATGCAGGAACCGATCTTCGTCAAGGACGAGAACCTGAACTATGTCATCGCCAACCAGGCTTTCGCGGAGATGTTCGGCAAGTCGCCGGAATTCATGATCGGCAAGTCCGGGAGCCAGTTCTTTCCAGCCGAAAAAGTCGCCGAGTTCGAGCAGTCCGAACGGCGGGTGCTAGATAGCGGCGAACCCTACGAGACCGAAGAGGCGTACGAGACTGAAGGCGTGCAACGCTTCAGGGCGGTGCGCAAGCACCGCGTCGATCTGGGCGGCGACCGGCGCTATGTGGCCTGTTTCGTTTTCGACACCACGGAGATGAAGCGGCGCGAGACCGAGGCGCAAGAGGCACATCAGCGCCTCGCCGACGTGCTTGAATCGCTTCCGGCCGGCGTCGTGATCTACGACAGAGACGACCGTTTTGTCCTCGCCAATAAGATATTGCAGGATTCGCTGCCCGGCTTGCAGCCGGTCTGGCAGACCGGGCAAACCTTCCGCGACGCGATCCTCTCCGGCCGCGACTTCGGCTATTTCCGGTCGAGTGGCGACCCTGACATCGACAGCCTCTACGACGCTGATCCAAATGCATGGCTCGACGCCTACATGGCGCGCCACGAGTCGAGGCACAACGCGTTCGAACGACTCAATCCGGACGGCCGCTGGTTCCAGGTGACCGACACGCGGACCGGGGACGGCACCTTCATCGGGGTCAGGGTAGATGTCACCGAGCTCAAGGAACGCGAGAGGGCGCTCCGCCGAAGCATGCGCAAGACCGAGCTGTATCGCCACGTGCTCGACGAACTGCCGGTTGCCGCCTACGTCAAGTCGGACGATCTCAGCTTCGAGTTTGTCAACAAGGCGTGGACGGACCTGACCGGCATCTCCAAGGAACAGGCTTCCGGCCGGAACGACAGGGCATTCTTCGCCGGCGAAGGAGAGGGCTTTTCGGAGCGCGACCAGGCCGTTTTGCACAGCGGCATCGCAAACGAGATCGAGGAGACGCTGACGCACCGCGACGGCAGCATGCGCCACCTCATCGCAAGGAAGAGCCGGCTCGTGGCCAGCGACGGCGCGGTTCATCTGATCGGCTCCAGCACCGACATCACCGAATTGAAGGCGCGCGAGGCCAGGCTCCAGGAGAGCCAGCGCCAGAACGAGATATTTCGCAGCCTCATCGACAACGTCCCGGTCGCGATCTACGCCAAGCGGGATGATCTGCGGCTGTTCTATGTCAACAAGTACTGGACCCAGCTGACCGGCGTTCCCTACGAAGAGGCGATCGGCAAGACCGACATCGAAGTGTCCGGCGAAGACGGCATTGCCTTCATGGAGGGAGATCGCGCGATCCTGCGGACCGGCGGGAGCCTCGAGGTCGAGGAAACCGCGACGTCCGTCGACGGCAGCGTGCGCTACCAGATGGCGCGCAAGGGCTCGATGATTGCATCCGACGGCACCCTCTTCCTGCTGGGGTCGACGATCGACGTGACGGAGCAGAAGGAGCGCGAAAAGGAGCTGCGGGAGGCGCAGCGCCGGGCGGTGCTGGCGGATCGCGCCAAATCCGAGTTCCTGGCCAACATGAGCCACGAAATTCGCACGCCGATGAACGGTGTGCTCGGCATGGCCGAGCTTCTGGCGCGCTCGGACCTCGATCCGAAGCAGAAGACCTTCACCGAGATCATCGTCAAGTCGGGCAATGCCTTGCTGACGATCATCAACGACATTCTCGATTTCTCCAAAATCGACGCCGGCCAGCTTGTGCTGGATCCGGCTCCGTTCGCGCTTGCCGAGGCGATCGAAGATGTCGCCGCGCTGGTTTCAACGCGCGCCAAGGAAAAGGATCTCGAGCTGATCGTTCGCGTGCAGCCTGGCCTTGGGCACAGCTACATCGGCGATGTCGGGAGGCTGCGGCAGATCATCACCAACCTGATCGGCAATGCGGTGAAATTCACCGACGCCGGCCATGTCCTGGTGGACGCCAGCGGCGAGCCGGCACAAGGGGGCACCAGGATCCGGATTGCCGTGGCCGACACCGGCATAGGCATCCCGGCCGACAAGCTGGGCTCGGTCTTCGAAAAGTTCAGCCAGGTCGATGCATCGTCGACGCGGCGACATGAGGGTACCGGGCTTGGTCTTGCAATCACGTCCAGGCTCGTGGCGCTGATGGGCGGCGAGATTGGAGTGGACAGCGACGAGGGCAGGGGTTCGACCTTCTGGTTCACGGTGACGCTGCCGGCCGCTGCCGAGTCACCGATGCGCGCCACGCCTTTGGACGTCACTGGCGCACGCGTCCTGATCGTCGACGACAACGACGTCAACCGCTCGATCCTTTCGGAGCAGATGGCGTCGTGGACGTTCGACGCCTGCGCGGCCCGCAGCGGAGAGGAGGGCCTCCAGGTCCTGCTGGCGGCGGCCCATCAGGGCATCGAGGTCGACTGCATCGTGCTCGACTACCAGATGCCCGGCATGACCGGCGGCGAAATGGCGCGCATTGTGCGGGCAACGCCGGAGGTAGCCGAAACGCCGATCGTAATGCTGACTTCAGTGGACCAATCCCTTTCGGGCTGGAGCTATCGCGAGTTGTCGATCGAGGCGCAGTTGCTCAAGCCCGCGCGTTCTTCCCTGCTGCTAGAGACGATAGTCGCCGCCATCCAGAAGCGCCGAGCCACGAATCAGTTCGACGCTCTTGACGCGGCTCCCGGTGCCGGCGGCAGGAAGGCCCTGGCCGCGACACGGCAGAACGCGCGCGCCGCGACCGCGGCGGACTTCGACGCATCGTCATCAGGCGGCCATCGCACCGACATACTGGTGGCCGAGGACAACGAAGTGAACCAGCTCGTCTTCACCCAGATACTGAGCGAGAGCGACTACAGCTTCCAGATCGTCGGCAATGGTCGGCTCGCGCTGAAGGCGTTCGCCGAGACCAACCCGCGCGTCATCCTGATGGACGTTTCGATGCCCGAGATGGGCGGGCTGGAAGCAACCGTCGCCCTCAGGAATGCCGAAGCAGGCACCGGCCACCACATTCCGATCATCGGCGTGACGGCGCATGCGCTGAAAGGCGATCGCGAGCGCTGCCTTGAGGCCGGCATGGACGACTATCTGTCCAAGCCGATCAGCCCCAAAGCCTTGATGGACAAGCTGGAACGCTGGATTGCCGAGTCGCTGCAGCAGAACCGCGACGCAGGTTGATGCGTCCGGCGCTATAGCGCGATCACACCATATACCCTGCACGTACGAGCGGATTAACCATACCGCGTTCGTTCCGGTTCAGCGGACGGGGGTTGCGACCGCCGAATAAAAAGCAGTGTCATTCCCCAACGGGACACTGTTTTCGGCGAGACTTGGGCGGGCCACATCCCCGATTTCAGGCGTCGCCTCCCGTCCGATTTTTTCTTGCCGTCTATTGTGCGTGGTTCGATCGGCACGAAGAACACCCGCTCGCCAGCGCGGCGCCGGCTGCGAACCGATCCCAAATCCCTGTTATCGTTAGGCATACCCGCTGCGGCAAGCCGCAAGCGCGCGCCGCCGTTTAGATTAGCCGGCAAATCTGCACCGCAAGCGTTATCTGGCTGACATCAAACTGTCATCCAACTGTAATAGTCGGCGGCTATTGCCTCACCGGGCGCCGACGAATGCGCCCTTGAGAAGTTTCCGAACAGGAGCAGGCTAGATGAAAAAAGCAATCCTCACCGCGTCGGCTGCGGCCCTCGCGCTTGCCGCGTCGGTCGGCTATGCCGCTGCGCGCGACCAGATCCAGGTGGCAGGTTCTTCGACCGTGCTGCCTTACGCCAAGATCGTCGCCGAAACCTTCGGCGAGACCTTCACCAACTTCAAGACCCCGGTTGTCGAATCCGGCGGGTCGGGCGCGGGCATCAAGGAATTCTGCAAGGGCGTCGGCGAAAACACGATCGACATCGCCAACTCCTCGCGCAAGATGAAGGACGACGAGTTGAAGTCCTGCGTCGACGCCGGCGTCAAGGAAGTCGAAGAAGTGAAGATCGGCTATGACGGCATCGTGTTCGCGACCGACATCGCCGGACCCGACTGGGCCCTGACCGCCGACGACGTCTACAAGGCGCTCGCCGCCGAAATCATCGTGGACGGCAAGATCGTCGCGAACCCGAACACCAAGTGGAGCCAGGTCAACCCCAGCCTGCCCGACTGGGACATCACCGCCTACATTCCCGGCGAGAAGCACGGCACCCGCGAAGTGTTTGAAGACAAGCTGCTGGTGGCCGGCTGCAAGAACACCGGCGCCCAGGACGTCATCAAGGCTGGCGGCGGCGACGACAAGGCCGTGCGCGCCAAGTGCGTCGCGGTTCGCAAGGATGGCAAGGCGGTCGACATCGACGGCGACTATTCCGAGACGCTGTCGCGCATCGACAGCAACAAGACCGGCGTTGGCGTGTTCGGCCTCGCTTTCTATGAAAACAACGCCGACAAGCTGAAGGTAGCGACCGTCGGTGGCGTCGTTCCCTCGACCGAGACGATTGCCAAGGGCGAATATCCGGTTTCCCGTCCGCTGTTCTTCTACGTCAAGAAGGCGCACCTCGGGGTTATCCCGGGCCTCAAGGAATATGTCGAATTCTTCCTTGACGACCAGATGATCGGCCCGGAAGGCCCGCTCGCCGGCTACGGCCTGGTCGCGGCTCCCGAAGCCGAGCGTCAGGCACAGCGCGACGCCTTCGCCGCCGGAAAGACCATGTAACGAACAAGGTGAGGGGCGCGGCACGGCCGCGTCCCTTTTTCCTGACGGCCTGACAACCGTCCATAGCTCGCGCAGCACTGTTCCGGAGAGTTCGAGATGTCCGTCCTGCTCGTGTTGGCAATCATTGTCGCGATCGGCGCTGTTGCCTTCATCGTCGCGAGGCAGCGCGGCGCGGCGCTCGACAGTGGAAAAGTTCGTCCACATTCGCGTGCGCACTATCACGGCTGGTGGGCATTCCTGGCGGCGACGCTGCCGGCAACCCTCGTCTTTATCGTCTGGCTTCTCGGCACGTCGGTCTATATGGAGCGCCACATCGTCGCGCAGCTCCCCGAACAGACCGCCGACAGTCCGATCGCCAGCCGCTCGCTGGCCATCGGCCTGGTGAAAAGCCTGGCCAGCGGCCTTCGCCGGCTCGACCCGGCACAGCTCGACAACCTGCCGACCACGTTCGCCGACCTGCAGCCGATGCTGATCGCCAAGGGCGTCGCGCTGGCAACCGAAACCCAGGACTACATGATCCCGATCGCGCTTGACGCAGATCGTACCCGCGATCGGCTCGGGATGATCGGCGCGATCATCGCCTTCGTCCTGGCCGTCATCGGCGCGATATACGGGATCAGGTCGGTCGCAGAGCGGTCACGCGCCCGCAACAAGGTCGAGCGGCTGATGCTTTGGGGCCTGATGGGAGCGTCGATGATTGCCATCCTGACCACCGTCGGGATCGTGCTTTCGATGCTGTTCCAGACGATCAGCTTCTTCGAGCGCGTACCGCTCAGCAACTTCTTCTTCGGCATCGTATGGGATCCGCGCTTCGCGGCGGCCGGCGCCGGCGCCTCCGAGGGCCAGTTCGGCCTGATCCCGCTGCTCGCCGGCACCCTCTACATCGCCTTTGTCGCGATGCTGGTCGCCGTGCCCGTGGGACTGATGTCGGCTGTCTACATGTCCGAATACGCGCCGTCGAAAGTCCGTGCTGTGGTCAAGCCGGCGCTGGAGCTGCTCGCCGGCATACCGACAATCGTGTACGGCATCTTCGCGCTGGTCACGCTCGGACCGTTCCTGCGCGATCTCAGCGCGGCGCTCGCGGGGGGCTCGCCCTTCATCCAGGCGCAGTCGATCTTCACCGCCGGCCTCGTGATGGGCGTGATGCTCATTCCAGTCGTGTCCTCGCTGTCTGACGACATCATCACCGCGGTGCCGCGCGCCATGCGCGACGGTTCGCTGGGGCTCGGCGCTACCCGCTCCGAGACGATCAAGCGTGTCATCTTGCCTGCGGCGCTGCCAGGTATCGTCGGCGCCATCCTGCTGACCGCATCGCGGGCGATCGGCGAGACCATGATCGTGGTCCTAGCGGCGGGCGTCGCGGCCAACCTGACGCTCAACCCGTTCGAGGCGATGACGACCATCACGGTCAAGATCGTCAACCAGCTGACAGGCGATCTGGAATTCAACTCGCCGCAGACGCTGGTGGCCTTCGCGCTCGGCATCACGCTCTTCTTCGTGACGCTGGTCATGAACATCTTCGCCCTCTACATAGTGCGCAAATACCGGGAGCAGTACGAATGAGCGACATCGCACTGGGCTCCGCTGGCATTGCTGTCGCGCGCCCGCGCCGCGACATCGGCCTCAAGCAGCGCTACGCCGCCGAACGCCGCTTCCGCATCTATGGCATGCTCGCCATCTCGGTCTGCCTGATCTTCCTGGCCGTTATGCTGATCACGATCTTCTCCAAGGGCTACACTGCCTTCTGGCAGACGACCGTGACGCTGCCGATCACCTTCGACGCGCAGGTCATCGATCCCCAGGACAAGCGGGCGACCGACCCCAACGTGCTGGTCGCGGCCAACTATCCGAAGCTCGTCGAGAGCGCGCTCATCGCCAAACTCGGCATCAGTCCGGATGACAAGCCGATGATCGGCAAGCTGAAAGGCTTCCTCTCGGATGGCGTGCGCGCGCAGCTGCGCAAGATCGTGATCGACGATCCGGCGGTGATCGGCACCACGCGCGACGTCGCCGTGCTCGCATCGGCCAACCTCGATTCCGCCTTCAAGGGGCAGATCGACCTCGCCGTCGGGCAAGAGCGCCGCAAGGTATCCGACCAGCAGGTCGCCTGGATGAACCAGCTCAAGGCCGATGGTTCCATGGCGGAGCATTTCAACACCGGCCTGTTCACCTACGGCGCGTCGAGCCGCCCGGAAACATCGGGAATGGGCGTCGCCATCATCGGCTCGCTCTACATGATGCTGATCGTGCTGGTGCTTGCGCTGCCGATCGGCGTCGCCGCGTCGATCTATCTCGAGGAGTTCGCCAAGAAGAACAGGCTCACCGACATCATCGAGGTTAACATCAACAACCTCGCGGCGGTGCCGTCGATCGTCTTTGGTCTGCTCGGCCTTGCGGTATTCATCAACTTCCTTGGGCTGCCGCGTTCGGCCGCCTTCGTCGGCGGTCTGGTGCTGACGCTGATGACGCTGCCTACCATCATCATCGCGACCCGCGCGGCACTCGCCGCTGTGCCGCCGTCGATCCGCTCGGCGGCGCTCGGTCTTGGCGCATCCAAGATGCAGATGGTGTTCCAGCACATCCTGCCGCTGGCCGCGCCTGGCATCCTGACCGGCACCATCATCGGCCTGGCGCGCGCGCTCGGCGAAACCGCGCCGCTGCTGCTGATCGGCATGGTCGCCTTCGTGGCCGACTATCCCAAGACACCGTTCGATCCGGCGACGGCGCTGCCGGTACAGATCTATATGTGGGCAAACGAGGCCGAACGCGCTTTCGTCGAACGCATGTCGGGCGCCATCATCATCCTTCTGATCTTCCTGATGGCCATGAACATCACGGCAATTGTTTTGCGGCGACGCTTCGAACGACGCTGGTAGGGGTGAACCAAATGAATATCATGACCGAAAAAGCAATCGAAGACGCAGTGAGCGGGACAATGACCGGCAACACGAATGAAGTCGTCAAGATGCGCGGCAAGAAGGTCGGCGTCTTCTATGGTGAAAAGCAGGCGCTGTTCGACGTGGACCTCAATGTCCGCCAGAACCAGGTGACCGCGCTGATCGGCCCGTCGGGCTGCGGCAAGTCGACCTTCCTGCGCTGCCTCAACCGGATGAACGACACGATCGACGCGGCGCGCGTCACCGGCGAGATCACGCTCGACGGTGAGGACATCTACGACAAGTCGATCGACGTCGTGGAACTTCGCGCCCGCGTCGGAATGGTGTTCCAGAAGCCGAACCCGTTCCCCAAGTCGATCTACGAGAACGTCTCCTACGGTCCGCGCATCCACGGGCTTGCCAAGGGCAAGGCGCAGCTGGATGCGGTCGTCGAGTCGAGCCTGAAGAAGGCGGCGCTCTGGAACGAGGTCAAGGACCGCCTGCATGAGTCCGGCACCGGCCTGTCCGGCGGCCAGCAGCAGCGCCTGTGCATTGCGCGCGCAATCGCGGTGTCGCCCGAGGTCATCCTGATGGACGAGCCGTGTTCGGCGCTCGATCCGATCGCGACCGCCAAGGTCGAGGAACTGATCGACGAACTGCGCTCAAACTATACCATCGTCATCGTGACGCACTCCATGCAGCAGGCGGCGCGCGTCTCGCAGCGTACGGCCATGTTCCACCTCGGCTATCTGGTGGAAGAGGGACCGACCGAGAAGATGTTCACCAACCCCGACGATAAGCGCACCCAGGACTACATCACCGGCCGCTTCGGCTGATTTGGCCGCGCGCCGCAGACATCAGGAACCCGAAAGGCTCCGCTCATGGGCGAACATACCGTCACCTCCTTCGACGAGGAACTCGATCACATCCAGCGGCTCATACGCGACATGAGCGATCTGTCCGGTTCGATGGTCGCCGCCTCGATCCGGGCGCTGCTGTCGTCCGACAATGCTCTGGCGCAGCGTGTCATCTCCGACGATACGATCATGGACGCGCGCCAGCGCGAACTCGACGACGGCGCCATCACGTTGATCGCCAAGCGCCAGCCGATGGCCCAGGACCTGCGCGCCGTGGTCGGCTCTATCCGCATGGCGGGCGACCTCGAGCGGATCGGCGACCTCGCCAAGAATATCGCCAAGCGCGTCAATGCGGTGGGCGTCGGCGCCGCCCCGCGCAACCTCTCGCACGGCATTGACGCAATGGCCGAACTGGTGCTCGAGCAGGTGCATGGCGTGATCGAACGCTATGTGGCGCGCGATGCCGACGGGCTGCGCGTGCTGCGCATGGACGACGAGAAGATCGACGTGAAATATACCTCGGTGTTTCGTGAACTTCTCACCTACATGATGGAAGACCCGCGCAACATTACGGCTTGCACGCATCTCCTGTTCTGCGCGAAGAACCTGGAGCGCATCGGCGACCACGTGACCAACATCGCCGAAAACGCCTATTACGTCCTGACTGGCGACCAGTTGCCGGTCAACCGCCCGAAACTCGACGAAACCGCGCTGTCGGTTCTGGCGCAATAGGCGGACGGCTGGAGCCATCGCAGGATGATCGCGCCGAGAATCATGGTGGTGGAGGACGAAGAGCCACTCGGCGTCCTCCTGCGCTACAATCTGGAGGCCGAAGGCTACCAGGTTGAAGTCATCACGCGTGGGGACGAGGCGGAGATCAGGCTGCAGGAACATGCGCCCGATCTGCTTGTGCTGGACTGGATGATCCCGGGCACTTCCGGGATCGAGCTGTGCCGCCGTCTCAGAATGCGCCCCGAAACGCAGCGCCTGCCGATCATCATGCTGACCGCGCGCGGTGAGGAGAGCGACCGAGTCAGGGGTCTCTCGACGGGCGCCGACGACTATCTGGTAAAGCCGTTCTCGACGCCCGAGTTCATGGCGCGCGTGAAGGCGCTGCTGCGTCGCGCACGGCCGGAGGTATTGTCTTCGGTGCTCAAGGTCGGCGATATCATGCTCGACCGGGAGGCGCACCGCGTCTATCGCAAGAAGAACGAGATCAAGCTCGGGCCGACCGAGTTCCGGCTGCTCGAATTCATGATGCGTCATCCGGGCCGCGTCTTCTCGCGCGGCCAGTTGCTCGACAATGTCTGGGGCGAAACCATCTATATCGACGAACGCACCGTCGACGTGCATGTCGGCCGGCTGCGCAAGGCGGTCAACAACGGCCGCATGCCCGATGTCATCCGCACCATACGCGGCGCCGGATACGCAATCCGCGAAGACTAGACCCTCCAGCATAGGCGGACCGGCGCGACCAACTCTTGCCGTTGCGGCGCATCCGGTGCATCTTATTGCGAGCGTCGAAATAAATATAGAAAAGGGCGCTTGAGGGAGGTTCTCAATGCGTTCATGGGGCCGCGCGGTTGCGGTATGCTGCATCGCTGTGCTGGCGTGGTGCGTTATGCTGCCGGCCGACGCCGCCGAACGCCCTTCGCCGCAGGAGATGCTGCGCGACTGGTACTACTTGATGAACGAACTGGTCCGGCACACGGCTACCTATTCGCCGCCTGTCGCCAGCCGCTCATTCGGCTATCTCGGCGTCACCGCGTTCGAGTCTGCAGTCGGCGGCTCGGACAATCTAGTGTCGCTGGTGGGCCAGTTGCACGGGTTCGAAGCCGTGCCGGCGCGCGAGCCCGGGGCCACCTATGACGAGACGACCGTCATCATGGCCGCGATGTCCGACGCGATCGTCTACTATTTCGGCAACACCGGTCCGACCGGCCAGCGCGCGATAAGAGCGGCGCAGAAGAAGTGGCGGGCGCAGTCCGTCGAGGGCGTGCCGGCGGATGTCGTGGCGCGCAGCGAGGCCTTTGGCAAGGCGATGGCCGCCATCATCCATGACTGGTCGCTCGGCGACGGCGGCGCGGTCATCGACAACATGGGTTTCCCCGAAAAGCTCGATTTGCCCAAGGGCGACGACAAATGGGTGCCGACCAGCGCCATCCGCCAGCAGCAGATGCCGCTGCTGCCTGGTTGGGGAGACAACCGCACTTTCGCCGTTCCGGCGGGCGCGATCTGCCGGACGCCGGGCAATCCGCCGTACAGCACCGAACACGACTCGCAATTCTACCGTGAGGCTGTCGAGGTTTACGAGACCGGCAACAGCACGACGGCGGAACAAAAGGCAATCGCGCGCTTCTGGTCGGACGACCCGATGCTTTCGATGACGCCGCCGGGCCATTGGGTGTCGATCGCCCTGCAGGTCGCGCAGAACGCCGACCTGTCGCTGGAAGACAATGTGGACCTCCTGGCGCGCATGGGCATCGCCATGTCGGACGCCTTTGTCGGCTGCTGGCACGAGAAGTTCACCTACAATCTCGTGCGGCCGGTCACCTACATCAAGAAGGTCATCGACCCCAAATGGGAGCCGCTCCTCAACACGCCGCCTTTCCCTGAATATCCGAGCGGCCACTCCACGGTGTCCGGCGCCATGGATGCGGTGCTGACGGCGTTCTTTGGCGATGGCTATGTCTTCGAAGACAAGACGGGCTCGCCGGACGGTCGCAACCCGCGCAAGTTCAAGAGTTTCCACGAGGCGGCGGACGAGGCCGGCATCTCGCGGCTCTATGGCGGCATCCATTTCCAATCCGCAATCG
Organism: Hyphomicrobiales bacterium; assembly: GCA_026400435.1. GTDB lineage: Bacteria > Pseudomonadota > Alphaproteobacteria > Rhizobiales > Rhizobiaceae > Mesorhizobium_K. Next base: position 23,323 of record JAPLOZ010000028.1, read on the forward strand.
TTGACGGCCTCGCGCAGGGGCGGTGCATCGGATCATACGCCAACGCGCTGAAGACGAGGAAATGATCATGCGCGCCGTCTCGTCCTTCGCATTGGCCGCCACGCTTCCGTTTGCCGCGCTCGTCGCCGCGCTTGCCGCGGAGACTCCCGCAGCCGCCCCGGCGACCCCGGTTCCTGCGACGGAAATTCCGAAGTTCGTCGAGGAAACGGCAAGCGCCGGCATCGACAGCGTTTACAAGGGCGAGTGGGAATACATGGTCGGCGGCGGCGCTGCCTCCTTCGACTGCAACGACGACGGCTACCCCGAACTGCTTCTGGCCGGCGGCGAGCAGCCGGCCAGATTCTATCGCAATGCGAGCAAGCGGGGCGGAGCGCTCAAGTTCGTGGCCGAGCAGAGCGGCCTCGAACTGGACAAGGTCACCGGCGCCTATCCGCTTGACGTCGACAGCGACGGGATCATGGATATCGTGCTGCTGCGCGTCGGCGAGAACGTCGCCATGCGCGGGCTTGGCGGTTGCCGGTTCGCGCGCGCCAACGAGGCGTGGGGCCTGACCGGCGGCGATTCATGGTGGACCTCGCTTGCCGCCACCTGGGAGAAGGGCGCCGACTGGCCGACCGTCGCGGTCGGCAGCTACATCGACCGCACCGAGGAAATCTCGCCCTGGGGCTCCTGCACCGACAACTGGCTGCTGCGTCCGGCGGCAGGAGCGCTGAAGTTCGCTGCCCCGCTCGCGCTGAAGCCGAGTTTCTGCCCGCTGTCGATGCTGTTCACCGACTGGAACAGGTCCGGCACGCCGTCGCTACGTGTCTCCAACGACCGCGAATATTACGAAGGCGGCCAGGAACAGATGTGGAAGGTCGAGCCGGGCAAGGCTCCGCTTCTCTACACCGCCGAGGAAGGCTGGAAGTATCTGCGCATCTGGGGCATGGGCATCGCCAGCTACGACCTCAACTTCGACGGCTATCCGGATTATTTCCTGACCAGCATGGCCGACAACAAGCTGCAGACCCTGGCGGCGGTCCCCACGGACGGCAGGCCGCCCAAGCCATCCTATGCCGACGTCGCCTATCCCAGGGGCGTGACGGCGCATCGGCCCTACAAGGGCGACGACCTGCGGCCCAGCACCGCCTGGCATACCCAGTTCGAGGACGTCAACAATGACGGCCTCGTCGACCTGTTCATAGCCAAGGGCAATGTCTGGGACATGCCCGACTTCGCGATGAAGGATCCAAACAATCTGCTGCTGCAGCTCCCGGACGGAAAATTCGCGGAAGCCGCAGACAAGGCAGGGGTCGCTTCCGTCGAGCAGGCGAGGGGCGCCGCGCTCGCCGATTTCAATCTCGACGGGCTGATCGACATGGTGGTGGTCAACCGTAATTCCCCGGCGCAGATCTGGCGCAACGCCAGCGCCAATGCCGGCCACTGGATAGAGGTGAAGCTCGATCAGCCGGCGCCCAACCGCGACGCTGTAGGTTCGTGGATCGAGATCCGCTGCGAAGGCAGGCCCGTCATGCGCCGCGAGATCACGGTCGGCGGCGGCCATGCGGGTGGCCGAACAGGATGGTGGCATTTCGGCCTTGGCGACATTGCTTCGGCTGAGGCGAGGGTGACCTGGCCAGACGGCACGGCCAGCGCGTGGCAGCCGGTCGAAGCCGGCCGCTTCTACATTCTCAAGCGCGACGCTGCCCCCGCGCCCTTCGACCCGGCATAGGGCGTTTCAGCCGACAAGCCTGAACCGGCTGCCGTCACGCAACGGCAATTCGCGATTCCTGGACAGCCTGGGGCCCGGCCGCGAAGATTTCCTGATCGACGAAGACCAGCGCCCGCATGGCGCAACCCTGCCGTATCAGAGGCAGTTCGGCGGGAATGGTGTCAAAGGAGATGGCGTCCGAATGCTGACCGCCGGCGGTTCGCGCCAGTGCCGTGCGGATCGAGGGCTCGAGCAGGTCGAATGCGGCCGCGCCGCCGCCCACGAAGGCGATCGGTGCGGGGTCAATCAACGCAAACAGGCTGCCGACGCCATAGCCGATCGCCGTGCCGGCCTTCCGGTAAGCCTCGCGTTCAGGTCCCTCGCCGGCACGCGCGCGCTCGGCCAGCGCCTGCATGTCGGTGTTGGTCACGGCGTCTTCCGGTGGCGAGTCCTCGTTTTTCAGATGCGCGTTGCGCCAGATCGCGTAGTCGCCGGCGTAGGCTTCGACGCAGCCGCGCCGGCCGCAGCGGCAGAGCGCGCCGCCAGGACGGTGGATCATGTGGCCGAACTCGCCGCCCGACGATTGTGTTCCGGTGAAGAGTTCACCCTTGATCACGAGGCCCATGCCGATGCCGTGCGACAGCAGGATTGCGATGAAATTGTCGCGGTAGCGCGCGGGATCGCGCCAGCGCAGCGCTATTGCCATCATGTTGCAGTCATTCTCGACAGTTGTCGGGATGGCGAGTTCGCCCTCTAGTACATCGGCGAAAGCGATGTCGCGGTGCGGCGTAATCGGCGACCACAGCATGACGCGGGCGGCGGCGTCCGAAATGCCCTGGACCGCCAGCACGATGCGCAGCGGCTTTGGCGCACCAGGCGACATGCCCGCCATCAGCCTTCGCAGCATGGCGATGCATTCAAGGACGAGTTCGTGCTTGGACATCGTCGCTGTAGAGAAGGCGCGCTGCTCTTCGGCGACCGGTTCGCCGCAGTAGTCGATGATGGCGGCCGACAGGCAGTTCAGCGACAACACGGCGACGATCACGGTCGCCGCCTTCGGGTTGAGCGTCAGCGCGACCTGCGGTCGACCGCGCCGCGCCGTCGCATGTTCGCCGGCTTTCGTTTCGGCAAGCATGCCTTCGGCAATCAGGTCGGACGAGATGGCCGATATCGTCGAGTGGCTGAGGCCGGTGGTCGAGGCGATCTCGGTGCGGGAGGGCAGCCCTGAGCGCCGCACTGCGGCGATGACGAGGGCGCGATTTCGCCGCCGCAGGTCGTCGTGGCGGATTCCTGCCGACATTTCCTTGTATCCTCCTCCGCCCCGCCGCCGTCGGCGACACGGTGCCGCCCGACAAAACAGCCTTGCGGCCGGCTTGCCAAGCACAGTTTCTCCCGGTCCTCACGCTGGACCGGAACCTCCGAAATCGATATTGACAGAAAGTGGGCGTTCAGCCAGTATTTTTTCGAGGCCCGAAAAAAGTCTCGCTCGGTGTGAAGGCCGAAAATTATCGCGCATTGCTGCGCATGGGAGGAAAGTCATGATGAAATTAGCGACCGCCTTTGCGGCGGGTGTAGCCATGTCACTGGCGTTTGCCGGTGTGGCCTCGGCCAAGGACAAGACCATCGCCGTCTCCTGGAAGACCTTCCAGGAAGAGCGCTGGAAGACCGACGAAGCCGCCATCAAGGCAGTCGTCGAAGCTGCCGGCGACAAGTACATCTCCACTGATGCCCAGGGCTCGGCGCAGAAGCAGGCCGCTGACATTGAAGGCCTGATCAGCCAGAAGGTCGACGTCATCCTGATCGTCGCATTTGATTCCGACGCCATTCTGCCCTCGATCAAGCAGATCAGCGACGCCGGCATCAAGTCGATCGCCTATGACGTGCAGTTCGAGGATCCGTCGGCTCTCTATGTCACCTTCGACAACGTGGGTGTTGGCCGCCTGATGGCCAAGACCATGCTCGAGAAGGGCAAGAGCGAAGGCAACTTCGCCTTCATCAAGGGCGACAAGGGCGACCCGAACGCAACCTTCCTGTTCGAAGGCATCACCGAGGTTCTCAAGGACGGTCTCGACTCCGGCAAGATCAAGAATGTCTGCGAAACCTTCACCGATGGCTGGAAGCCGGATGGCGCCCAGAAGAACATGGAGCAGTGCCTGACCTCGAACAACAACGCCATTGATGCAGTCGTTTCCGAAAACGACGGCATGGCCGGCGGCGTCGTTGCCGCGCTTGAGGCACAGGGCCTTGCCGGCTCGGTTCCGGTGACCGGCCAGGACGGCGACAAGGCCGCGCTGAACCGCGTTGCCCTCGGCACCCAGTTGGTGTCGGTCTGGAAAGACTCGCGCGCTCTGGGCAAGGTTGCCGGCGAAGCCGCCGTCGCCCTGGCTGAAGGCACTGCCATCGACGCGCTTCCTGGCGTGCAGAAGTTCAAGGAAGGCAAGAAGGGCATCGAGATGAACTCGATCCTGCTCGCTCCGAACCCGATCACCAAGGACAACCTTGCCGACGTGATCACGGCCGGCTGGATCAGCAAGGAAGAAGCTTGCGCCGGCGTGGCCGCCGGCTCGGTTGCCGCCTGCAACTGATCCGTTGCCAGACGCATTGAACTGACACAAGATAGCCGCGCCATCCTGAAGGGTGGCGCGGCTACTTCATAAGAAGACCACAAAAAGAGCCTGCCGGGGAGACGACAGCCATGAGTTCACCGTCCGACACGAACCAGGTGGCGGCGATGGCGGAAGAAGGCGCGGTATCGCGGTTCTTTCGCGCCACCGAAATTGACTCGCGCATGATTGGAATGATCGCCGCGCTGATGGTCGTGTGGGCGGGGTTCGACATCTACAGCGGAATCCTGCGGCCGAATGTCGGCCTGTTCGGCGGTTCCTTTCTCACACCGCGCAATCTGTGGACGCTGCTCGTCCAGACGTCGTCGATCGCCATCATGTCCACCGGCATGGTGCTGCTGATCGTGATGCGGCAGCTCGACCTTTCGGTCGGCTCGATGCTCTCCACCATCGCGGTCGCGATCGGCGTCCTGCAAGTATTCAAGCTTGGACCGTGGCTCGGCGTCGGCAACGAGTACATCTGGATCATCGCCGTCGTGTGCGGCATCGCGCTTGGCGCCATCATAGGTGGCTTCAACGGGTTGCTAACGGCCTATGCCGGCATTCCGGCCTTCATCGTCACGTTGGGTGGCCTGATCGCCTACAGCGGCGTCGCCTGGGCGCTCATCCGGGGCGAGACCGTGGCTCCGATGGACAAAACGTTCAAGCTTATCGGCGGCAATGGACCATTGGCCTCGATTGGTCCTTTCTGGAGTTGGGTCGTCGCCATACTGGCGTGCGGACTGGTGGTGCTTGGCCTGCTTAACGGCAGGCGCGAGCGCCGGCGGGTCAACTTCCCGCAACGGCCAGTGTGGGCCGAGGTATTTCTCGGCCTGGTCGGCAGCATTGCCATTCTTGGCGCGACTGCGGTGGTCAATTCCTACCCGTGGGCGCCGAAGGTCATCGAGAACTATGCAAAGGACAACGGTCTGGCGATTCCTCCCGGCATTGAGGACAAGAACGGCGATGCGATATGCATGGCCGGCGAGGCCGTGGTGCGCTGCGTTGACGGGCTGATCTTCTACACCGGCTATGCGATCCCGGTTCTGATTGCCTTGGCGGTGGGTTTTGCGATGAGCTTCATTTCGAAACGGACCCGTTTTGGCCGCTATGTCTATGCCACCGGCGGCAATCCGGAAGCGGCGGACCTGTCCGGCATCAACACCCGGTGGCTGACCGTCAAGGTGTTCATGCTGATGGGTATTCTGGTCGCCATCTCGGCGATCATAACGTCGGCCCGGCTCGACGCCGCCACTAACTCGCTTGGCCAGTTCAACGAACTCTACGTGATCGCGGCCGTGGTGATCGGCGGCACGGCGCTCGCCGGCGGCGTAGGCACCATCTACGGTGCGATGCTTGGCGCACTTCTGATGCAGTCCCTGCAGTCGGGCATGACACTGCTGAATTTCGAATCCGCGTACAAGGACATGGTCGTCGGCACCGTGCTGGTGACGGCCGTTTTTGTTGACCAGGTTTACCGCCGGCGGGTCAAGTAGGAGGCTGCAATGGAAAGCACTGACGCTCGCGTTCCGCTGGTCGACCTCAAGGACATCTCGATCGCATTCGGCGGCATTCGCGCCGTCGACCGCGCCTCGATCGACCTGTTTCCCGGCGAGGTCGTCGGGCTGCTCGGCCACAACGGGGCGGGCAAATCGACGCTCATCAAGATCCTGTCCGGCGCCTACAAGCGCGACAACGGCGACATCTATATCGCCGGCGAGAAAGCCGAAATCAACAACCCGCGCGACGCGAAAAAATACGGCATCGAAACGATCTACCAGACGCTGGCTCTCGCCGACAACGTGGACGCGGCAGCCAACCTTTTCCTGGGCCGCGAGTTGCGTACGCGCTGGGGCACGCTCGACGACGTCTCCATGGAAGCCGAGGCGCGCAAGGTCATGGGTCGACTCAACCCGAGGTTCCAGCGCTTCAAGGAGCCGGTCGTCAAGCTGTCGGGCGGCCAGCGCCAGTCGGTTGCGATTGCCCGCGCCATCCATTTCAACGCGCGCATCCTGATCATGGACGAACCGACGGCAGCACTTGGACCCCAGGAAACCGCGCAGGTCGGCGAACTGGTCAAGCAGCTGAAGGCCGAGGGCATTGGCATATTCCTCATCAGCCACGACATCCACGACGTGTTCGATCTGGCCGACCGCGTCTGTGTGATGAAGAACGGTCAGGTGGTGGGCACGGCCAAGACCAGCGACGTCACTCCAGACGAAGTGCTCGGCATGATCATTCTGGGAAAATGCCCGCCCGGCGCGGTACCTGGCCCGGGCGCCGGCTCACTGGCTGCCTGACAACGCGTCTGCCTGCCGCCAAACAGGCAGGCTCGGGCAGCCAGATCGCATCCCGCGCGCTTTTCGCAACAGCCCAGACAATAAAAAGCTACTCCGGCTGAAGGCCGGAATAGCTCTTTAGCGTAAGTGCGGCGACAAATTGCGCCGCTGATGCTGCTTAGCGGCAGCGGGCCTCATAGATGCGGCCGTGGCTGTCGCGATAACGGCACCAGCCAGTGCGCGTCGCCTTGCCGATCAGCACGCCGGAAGCCGCGCCGACGACGCCGCCGATGATCGCGCCACCAGCATCGCCTGTCGCGAGCCCGCCGATCACGGCGCCGCCCAGCGCGCCCACGCTGGCGTCGTTTTCAGCGGTAGTGCAGCCGGCCAATGCCATCACGGCAGCCAATGCAAGAATAGTCTTTTTCATATGAGGCTCCTCGTTATTTTAGTCGTCCCGCCGGTCAAATAGCACGCAATGGCGGTTTTTGCGCGCCTGAAATCATTCTTGCCTAAGATAGTCTTTTTCGCGGTTTTCCGGCCCTGATGCAACCATCACCTCGGACATCTCTATCATGGCGACGAGGGTTCCGTCGGGCCGCACTTCCCAGACGAGGTCGACGTCCTCGTCCTCGATGGCGGGGTCGACACCAACGCACTGGCCGTAAACCTGGGGATGTCTGGTAACGAAAAAGCTGATGGTCGGCTGAAGCTGCGCTCGCAATCCTCGGCTGTCTCATAGACAGCGTTCGCGGCCGGCAATTCGCGACATTGAAGCATATCATCCGAACAGCCGACGACCAGAAGCAACGCGGCTATATGTTCCATCGCGGCAACCTCGACTGCGTCCCCGGCTGCTAAACGAGGCGATGCTGGGTAAGGTTCCCACGGCAACACAGGCGGCTAGACCGCCTCGAAGCTGCCGGCGGGGATGACGAGCCGATACTCGAGCGCGCCGTTTTCGAGGACGAGCGACGCCGTTCCGTTCAGCGACGCCGGCACGATCTTTTCGAGCGCCACGCTGCCGAAGCGTTTTTCCATGCCGGCGGCGTCAGGGCCTCGGTGGGAGGCGTCGACCAATTCCCGCCACGTCAGCACCAGGGCAGGCGGCCGTTCAGGGCTGCGGTCCTGATATGCGCCGACCGTAACGATTGCGTCGGGCTCCGACAGCGCTCCATAGCTCACCGAATTGGCGATCAGTTCATGCATCGCCAGACCGACATGGAGAGCGGCGTTGGGATTGAGCCATAACCGCTCGCCCTCAATTCTTATGGACCTGCGCGGCACTGGAACATAGCGCGTTGCCTGGCCAAGAATGAGTTCCCACAGGTCCGCCCCGCGCCAGTTCGAGGAGGTCACCAGATCCTGCGACGACGCGAGCGACTGCAGACGACCGCGAAAGCGTAGCAGGAAACCGTCGATGTTCGACGAATAGCGCCCGGTCTGGTTCGCGATGCCCTGGATGATGGCTAACAGATTGCGTGACCTGTGGCTCACTTCGCGCAGCAGTACGCGCAAGGTCTGTTCGCGCTGTTTCTGCTCGGTAATTTCCACCGCCGTGGCCACTGTCCCGCGGATTTCGCCGGTGTCGGAAACGTCTGCGTCTATCCAGAAGTCGAACCAGTGTTCGCCCTCGCGAGCGGAGCGACGGTCGACGTGGATTTCAAATCTTTGCTGCGGCTCGCCCGCCAACACAGCCTGTTTCGCGGCGGATGCGATTCTGGCGGATTCGGCCGGGAGGAAGTCGCTGTCGACCAGGCCTACGATGTTGCCCTCGTTCCACGAGGCGGGCACGTTGTGGGCCCATGACACCCGCATGGCCAAATCCTGGTGAAACACAGATACGTTTGTGTTGCGCAATGCGCGCAGCAGTCCGTCGGCAGTCTCGGCCCCCCTGTCTCGCTTCGGTGCGCTCATCCCCGACTCGTCTTTCTCCCCCCATTCTGTTGCCGGTTACGGCGTCAACTGCGCCATACCCAATTTTCTCGAGTTCTCGAGTTGTGGTCTCTTCAAGCGAAACGTAACCGAGCCCCTCGCCGCCGAAGTCCCGCCGGACAGCGCTCCGTTGGAAAGCGCTGCCCGGCGGCTACCGAAAGCCGATTGAGGGGTGCGGCTCCCGGATTCAATGCCTGGGTCCGACGCCATGACGCGTCAAGCGCGTCGGAAGAATCCGGCGAGCAGCGAGATGACCAGGAATGCCAGAAAGACGAAAAACAGGATCTGTGCGATGCCCGCGGATGTCCCGGCTATGCCGCCAAAGCCGAGAGCGCCGGCGATGATGGCGACGACAAGAAAAACAAGCGCCCAATAAAGCATTGTCAAACTCCTTGAATTGGCTGTCTGGAGAACGACGCAACAACCCGTTTGTTCCGCTATCCAAAATGAAAAGGCCGCCATGTGGCGGCCCTTTCGTAACAGAGTCACGGCGCTAGGCAGCAACTTTCGCCTGTCGATCGAAGAACAGCGCCTGAGAGATTAGCGCCTTCACCATGTCGGGATTGAACGGCTTGGTGACGAGGAACGCCGGCTCCGGACGTTCGCCAGTCAGCAGCCGCTCCGGAAATGCCGTGATGAAGATGACCGGCAAGGAGGTCGAATTCAGGATTTCATTGACGGCGTCGATCCCCGAGCTGCCGTCGGCAAGCTGAATATCCGCCAGGATCATCCTCGGGTGCGAGGTCCTGAACAGCGCCGTCGCCTCGGTGTGGGTGCGGGCAGTCCCGACGACGCGGTGGCCGAGACTTTCGACCATCTGCTCGATGTCCATGGCGATTAGCGGCTCGTCCTCGATAATGAGAATGTCGGTCGCGACCTGGCGCGAAATCTCACTGCTGGCCTCGGCGAGAAGATCGGCGAACGCGCCATCCGTCTTGTCAAGGATTTCTGCCGCCTGCGCATGCGAGAATCCCTCGACGGCAATGAGCAGGAAAGCCTGCCGCGGCAATGGCGCAAGCGCGCCCAGGTTGGCCGCGGTCCGTTGCTCCCACGCACTGGGCGCCTGCTCATGAGGCACCCGTATCGACACCGAGGTAAACAGGCTGGCGAAAAGCTTGTAGAGCGCGATGCGATCGCTGGAAGCCTCTGGAAAGATGCTGGTGTCAGCGATAATTGCCTCAAGCATCGCCGCCACGAGCGCATCGCCGCTATGCTGAGAACCGGACACTGCCCGCGAAAACCTTCTTAGAAATGGCAAATGTGGCGCAATCGTTGCGGATAGACTCATTGTTACCGTCTCCCTCAAATGACGTATCGAGCGATTAAATTGGAAACCCGTGTGCAACAACGCGACCTGGAATGAAAGGTTCCAAAAAAAACCAGCGGCCATGGAACCAAACGAAGAAGCGCGCGTTTGGGCGCTGACGGGCAACGGGTAGGGGCCGGAACGGCGTCGATTTGCGTTAACGCCAGACCGGAAAAGACAGGCAGCAAACACATGGCAAGACAAGATCCTCCTGCAGCCGCGCCCCAGAAGCGCGGGCAAGCCGACCCCTTGGGGACGAACTCCGAGATCGGACGCAAGCTCAAGCAGTACTACGACGACCTCGTCTCGGACGAGGTGCCGGACAGGTTCGCAGCCCTGCTATCGCAACTCGCGGACGCCGAACCTGCCAAGAAGAAGGATTGACGGCATGGCGGTTTCCGCAGCCTTCAAGGCCGATCTGCTCGCGGCCATTCCAAGCCTCAGGGCGTTTGGCGTCTCGCTGTCCCAGAACGCCGACAAGGCGGACGATCTGGTTCAGGAGACGCTCGTCAAGGCCTGGGACAAGCACGAGAGTTTCCAGCCGGGAACCAATTTAAAAGCTTGGCTGTTCACCATCTTGCGCAACGAATTCTATTCGCAAATGCGCAAGCGCGGTCGCGAGGTGCAGGATTCTGACGGGATTATGACGGCCAGGCTGGCTGTGCACCCCAGCCAACATGGCCAATTGGACCTCAAGGATTTCAGAGCCGCCCTCGAACAATTGCCGGAAGACCAGCGCGAGGCGATAATCCTGATCGGCGCGTCGGGCTTCTCCTATGAGGAGGCCGCCGAGATTTGTGATTGCGCCGTTGGCACGATCAAGAGCCGCGTGAGCCGCGCCCGCACGCGACTGCAAGACATCTTGCAGATATCGGGCGAGGCGGAGTTCGGCCCCGACGCCATTTCGTCACAAGTGATGGGTTCAAGCGCAGCCTAGGCTGCGACGCGGCCGCACGCGGCTGCGACAGCTTCCACCAGATCGTTGCCCGAATACGGCTTGCCTACCATGGCGACGCCTGGGAAGCGCGTGGCGACCTCGATGTTGTCAGTATAGCCGGAAGCGAAGATGAAGGGCTTGCCGGCGTCGCGCAGCCGCTCGGCGAAGTCCAGCGTCGAAACACCGTCCAGCATGACGTCCACGACGGCAGCGTGAAAGTCGGTTTCGCCGCCGATCTCATCGAGCCTTCTGGCGACGACGACTGCAGATGCCCCATGGTCAAGACAAAGCTGCTCCACGTCCATCGCTATGAGCAGCTCGTCCTCGAGCACGAGTATGTTCAAGCCTTCAAGAATGCCGGACAACTGGTATTTTTCTCCTGGGATTTTTGGCACTCATGACGGTTAACGCCGCCGGTGTCATTAAAAAATGACATGCTAAAATGCACCTGACCAATGTATGGTCAAGGGGTCCGCCGACGGCGGCCGGAGGTTTGGCGGCCCGGGAAGCAGCAAATGGCAAAAAACGCCCTTTGACATTCCACCGCTCCCGGCGGAACTTCGTCTTCGACGTGGCGTTGAGGGCCGCAACAGCAAGGAGTGAAGCCATGGCAACGGCAACAACCGGCAAGCCCGGTACGAAGGACATCTCGGATCTCGAAGCCGATATCAAACTGCTCAGGGCGGACCTGGAGACGCTGGTCAAGCAGATGCAGGAAACAGGCGAACACGGTTATGGCGCTGCGCGACGCGCCGCCGCGTTCGGGGCCGAAGCGCTGAAGGCGCAAGGCGAAGCCAAGCTCGAAGAGTTGCGGGCGAGCGCGCGCGACGTTGAAGAGCAGGTTTTGACCTCCGTGCGCGAAAAGCCCTTGACGTCCCTGGCCATCGCCGCCGGCGTCGGATTCCTGTTTGCCCTGATTGCGCGGCGCTAGCCGATGCTGGCTTCGCTGATCGCAGGTCTGGCGTCTGGCGAGACGGCGTTGGCCATCCGCAGGGCGCGCGTGGCGGCGATCGCATATGTGTTGGCCGGCATGGCCGGCATCTGCGGCCTCGGCTTCCTGCTTGGCGCCTTCTTTATGTGGCTTGCCCGCCGCCTTGGCCCCATCGAGGCCGCCTTGTGGATCGGCGGCGGCTTCATTGTAGTGGCCGTCGCCATTCTTGTGATCCATCGCGTAGTGGCCGGCGCCAGGGCGCGCCAGGCAGCCGAGCGGCGCAAATCCGATATGGCGGCAGTCGGGATCGCGGCCGCCCTCGCGGTATTGCCGGGCCTGCTGCGTAGCCGGGCCGGCATCGGCGCTCTGGTCGTGCCGGCTCTCGCGGTGATCGGGTATGCGATCTATCGCGAAAACACCCGCCCCAAACCCGATCCAGGATCGACCGAACAGTAGCCGGGACGTTTCGTCGCCGTTTTGCGGAACTCTCAAACCTTCGATGCATTGGCAAGATCAGGACGCCAAGGGCATTGAAGGGAAAACATATGGTCGAGCAAATTTCTGCCAACCGGGCAAAGCAGGGCAGGTCGGGAAAGCGGGTACTGCTTGTTCTGGTGATCGGGCTGGCGCTGGCTGCCATCGCCTGGTTCGGACTCGAGTTTTACGGCGAATCCATCGCTACGCAGAGCGCCACGCAACCTGGCGCAACTGAGACGCCAGCCACAGCCCACTGACTTTGGCGAGACATTAGCGGAGGGCTGCCATGGGCCGAGCCCGGCTCATATCAGCACGATCTAAATAACGGAAATCACAGCACAATTTTGGATATGCCGCTGGTTGTTTCGACTTAAAAATCGGAACGTAATTGCTGAAGCGACGTTGTGCTGTTGCGAAGTCGCGCCGACCCTCCCCCGAAACGAGCAAGGCCGGCGCGACAGAGACATGAAATCATTTGCGAAATCACGACAAGGAGATCTTAACATGATGCGCAACCTATTCGCCAGCACGGCGGTCGCCACCCTCATCGCGTCAGGAGCCTTCGCCCAGGAGGCGACGGCGACCGCTCCCCAGGAACCGGCCATGCAAACACAGGGTGCGGTTGTGGCGCCCGATGGTCACCTAGCCACGCAGATTATCGGCGAGACCGTCTATAACGGTACCGGGGACGACGCCCAGCACATCGGTGACGTGAACGACATCGTCATCGGCGCCAACGGCAACATCGAGGCCGTCGTGATCGGCGTCGGCGGCTTCCTCGGAATCGGCGAAAAGAACGTCGCCGTCGATTTCGCCCAGCTCGACTGGGCAGAGAAGGATGGCGATCGCTGGCTGGTCGCTCCGACCACCAAGGAGCAGCTCGAGCAGCAGGCTGCCTTCGACCGTAGCGCCTATGAGCCGACGCGGGCCGCCGCAGCGACTGATCCGGCCGTAACCGCGCCTGCTGGCCAGGAACCGATGGATCAGGCGGCTCAGAACACCGCCCCCGCCAACCCGGTCGCGCCGACGGCTGCGACCGACACCACGACCACGGCGGCGATCGACAGGTCGACGCTCAAGGAAATGCCGGCTGCCGAAATGCGCGCCGAGGATCTTGTCGGTACGACCGTCTATGGTGCTGACGACGCGAATGTCGGCGAAATCGGCGATGTCCTTCTGACCGCCGACGGCAAGATCGACGCCTATCTCGTCGATGTCGGCGGCTTCCTCGGAATTGGCGAAAAGGAAGTCGCGATCGGCAGCGACAACTTGGCCTTCATGGCCGACAAGGACGGCAACAAGTACCTGTACACGACCTTCACCAAGGAGCAGCTCGACGCCGCTGCTGCTTATGACAAGGGTACCTATGCCGAGAAGCGTGACACGCAGCGCGTGATCACCACCCAGTAATCGGTCAATCGATCGGTTTGATGGAGCCCGCGTCGCAAGGCGCGGGCTTTTTTGTCTATATGCGTGGCAGTGCCGCCGGGCTTCCGACGACACCGCTGTCGGTTAAAGAGGACAGGGCTAGGGACTGGTCGAGATGTTCGGCTCGCCACCCGAGCAGCCGTTCCGCGTATTCCAGCCTCACGGACAGAAAGTCCGGATCGTCGGCGACGTTCTGCAATTCGCCGGGATCGGACTCCAGATCAAACAGCAGCGGCGGCAGTCCGCCGCCGAAGTGGACGTATTTCCACTTTTCACCGCGAATGACGGAAAGATTGCACTGTTGCGGTTTCAGGCCGAAGTGCCGTTCGGCCGAGCCTTTCTCGATCGAGCGGAAGTCAAACTCCCAATGCGCGGCGTCGCGCCAGTCGGAAGGTTCCTTGCCGCGAAGAAACGGCGTCAGGGACCGGCCGTCGAGGTGGGCCGGTATCTCGGCGCCGAGCAGGTCCAGCAGCGTCGGCATCACGTCGACGGCTTCGGTGAATTTGTCGACCGAGGTGCCCGCGTTCTGGCGCAGGCGGGGATCGCGGACAATCAGCGGGATATGGAAACTCTGGTCGAAAAAGCCGCCTTTGCCGAGCATGAAATGATCGCCCATCATCTCGGCGTGGTCGGATGTCAGAACGATCATGGTGTTGTCCCATGCGCCTGCCTGCCTGATCGCCTCCCAGATGCGGCCCAACTGCGCATCCATCTCCGAAATCATGCCGTAGTAGAGCGCGCGGATAGCGCGGAAGTCGGCGTCGCCGAAGTCGCGCACCTTGCCCTTCATCCCGGGCAAGAATTTCGACGTCTTCTGCCTGCCGATCGCATAGTCGAGATAGGGATGCGCGGCCTCGCTGCGCCAGTTGCGACCGCGCTGGAAGTCCGGACCGTCGTCCGGCTGATAGAGTGTGTTGTATGGCTCCGGCACGACGAAAGGCGGGTGCGGACTGATGAAAGACACGTGCGCGAACCAGGCGGGCCCGGCCTTCTGCTCGCCAAGCCAGCGGATGAACTCGCCGGCGAGAAAGGCGGTTGGCGTTTCCTGCGCGGCATAGACGGGTGGCGCGTTGGTCACCGCCTTGCCGGTTCCTGTTGCCGGCCGGTGGATGTCTGGATAGCCGGCGGAAGAGTCGACGCCGTGCTCAGCCAGCCAGGATAGCCACTGCCTCTGGTGCTCGGGCAGCGCCTGGCGCACCGTGAAGCCGGGCAGGACGCCCTCATAGCTGCGCAGCAGCGGGTCGCCGGGCGGCAAGTAGCGGGGGTCGGGCGAGACGTCCGTGTAGCCGAACAGAGTCGGATCGTAGCCGAGAGCGCGCGCTGCAAGCGCGATGTTGCCATGACGCTGGTCAAGCGGGCTGCCGTTTCGGCAGACCCGGTTGTTCATCTGGTAGAGGCCTGTGTAGAGGCACGCCCGCGCCGGGGAGCAGGGCGCCGCGCCGCCATAATGTCTGCGGAACAGTACGCCCTCGCGGGCGAGCGCGTCGCTGTTTGGCGTTCGCACCACCGGATGCCCGGCTGCCGACAGGCAGTCGCCGCGCCACTGGTCGCAGGTAATGAGGAGGATGTTCTGCTTCGTGCGCGCCACGCGACCCTCACCTGTTTTTCAAGCACCGCCATGGAACGGAATTCCCTCCGCCTTGCAAGTGCCCGTGGCTGGCACCAATGATGATCGAAGCAGCTATTGTTCACGCTTTGAGAACAGACTTTGCTATTGAAGGCCACTGGATGTGAACGATCCGATGGACAACATTGGGTTCACGAGAAAACGGCGTGTCGCCGCAGCAAAAGGAGCCCGAAAATGCTCGACCAGATCAAAGGCCTGCACCACGTCACTTCGATGGCCAAGGATGCGCGCCAGAACAACGTCTTTTTCACCGAGAAGCTCGGCCTGCGCCGCGTCAAGAAGACGGTCAATTTCGACGCGCCCGACGTCTATCATCTCTACTACGCGGACGAACTGGGTACGCCCGGCAGCGTCATGACCTACTTTCCGTTCCCGAACATCGGCAAGGGCCGGCCGGGCGTCGGCGAAGTCGGCACGACCGTCTTTGCCGTACCGGAGGGTTCGCTTGGCTACTGGAAGGAGCGCTTCGAAAAGCAGGGTGTCGCCGATCTCGAGCCCGAGACCAGCTTCGGCGAGAACCGGCTGCACTTCTCCGGTCCCGATGGCGACGGCTTCGCACTTGTCGAGGCGAAGGACGATCGTGCCCCCTGGGCAAAGGGTGGCGTGCCTACGGACCAGGCTATCCGCGGGTTCCATTCGGCGTCGCTTCGGCTGCGCGACGGTGGAGCCACGGAAGAACTGCTGAAGTTCATGGGCTACGAGAACGTTGATCAGTCGGGCAATGTAAAGCGTCTGGCGATCAAGGGCGGCAATGGCGCCGACATCATCGACATCGAGACTCTGCCAGGTGCGAACTTCGCGGATCTTGGCGCGGGCTCGGTGCATCATATCGCCTTTGCCGTGGAGAATCGCGCCAGGCAGCTCGAAGTCCGCAAGGCCTTGATGGACACGGGGTATCAGGTGACCCCGGTGATCGACCGCGACTACTTCTGGGCGATCTATTTCCGCACGCCGGGCGGCGTGCTGTTCGAGGTCGCGACGAACGAGCCGGGATTCGACCGAGACGAGGACACCGCCCATCTCGGCGAAGCGCTGAAACTTCCCAGCCAGCACGCGCATCTGCGCGACTATCTAGAGAAGCACCTTCAGCCGCTTGGTAACTGATTTGGGCAATTGACTGGAGACCGCGATGTCGACGAACGCATATGTCCATAAGCTGCTGCCCGGTTCGCCGGGCAGCCCGCTGCTCTTTACCTTTCACGGCACGGGCGGCGACGAAAACCAGTTCCCCGGCCTGGCTCGCGAACTGTTGCCCCAGGCGACCATCGTGTCGCCACGCGGCGATGTGTCGGAACACGGTGCGGCGCGCTTCTTTCGCCGCACCGGCGAAGGCGTGTACGATATGGTCGATCTGGCGCGGGCAACCGCCAAGATGGCGGGCTTCGTGCGCGCCCATGTAGAGGCCGCCAAGCCGTCCGCCGTGTTCGGTCTTGGCTATTCTAACGGGGCCAATATCCTGGCGTCGATCATTTTCGCCGAGCCGGCCCTGTTCGACCGTTCGGTGCTGATGCATCCGCTCATTCCGTTCGAGCCCGCCGTCAAAGGCAGCCTCGCCGGAAAGCACGTGCTGGTTACGGCCGGCCGTCGCGATCCGATCTGTCCGCCGGATCTGACGTCGCGTCTCGTTGCGCACCTGCGGAAGGATGGCGCCGACGCGGCCCTTGACTGGCACGAAGGCGGACACGAAATCAGGGAGAACGAGATCGGCGCGTCGAGGGGCTTCCTCGCCGCGCGAGCGGGAGCGCAGGGATGAGCGAAGAACCCGAAATCCACTTCGATGACTGGGGTTCGAAAGGTAGGTACTTCATTCGGACGCCGGCAGGAGCCGTAGCCGAGATGACCTTCACGACAATCGGCGAGCACCAAATCATCATCGATCACACCGAGGTTCCGGACGCCTTCAGGGGGCAGGGCGCGGGACTTCGGCTAGTCACCCGGGCGGTTGAGGACGCCCGCGCGGCCGGCAGGACGATCATCCCGCTTTGTCCGTTCGCCGCTGCGCAGTTCCGCCGCCACCCGGAATGGGCGGACGTGCTGAAGAAATAGGTGCGAAGAACGGTGAAGGGGAGGATGCGATGAGCGGCGCGGGCCAGGAGATCACGCTGGAGCGGCAGGGGGAGCGCGGCGCGTACCGTCTGTCGCTGCCGGACAGCGACCCTGCCCGGGTCACCTTCGTCGAGACCGCGCCGAACCACATCGTCATCGACTACAGTTGGGTGCCGCCACGCTATCGCGGTCGCGGCCTTGCGCTGAAACTGGTCGGCCACATCGTCGAAGTGGCGCGCCGCGACGGCTTCTGGATTACCCCGCTTTGCGGCTATGTCGCGCGGGAGTTTCGCTCGCATCCCGAATGGGCCGACGTCCTGGAGGCGTCGCGCTAGCCCGCTGCCGCGGGTCCTCGCCGGAATTCGCGTGCAGACGGAAAACATCAAACCAACACCATCAAACCTTCGCCGGCATTTGCTAGTTCTTTCATAGGCTTAGCTCGATTTCCCAGAGCCACAAAGCCTGAGCTATGACTGCTTTTGGCGGGAAATGGGGAAAGTCTGGTCGATACTCAGTCATGAAACGGCAACATCGGGCCGAAACAAAAGCGCCTTAACAACGTTGTATGCATTGAGATCTCCACGGGGCCATGTCCATGTCTGCCATCGTGCACAATGAATTCGATCGGTACCTCAACAGGCGCGAACGTCGCTGGAACCTTCAAAGGATTGCCCTTCGCCAGCACGCGGCAGATCATCCGATGACTGTGTTCGTCGTGGTCGCAACGGCATGCCTTGCCTCGATGGCGCTGGTTCCGCCCGCTGGCGCTGCCTTCGCCACGTTTGAGGTTGCGGCGATGCCGGGAGATGCATCGGAAAACCACTTCGTGTCGCCATCGGTGGCTGCGCAAGCGGCCAAGAATGTCGGGATGTCGGAAATCGACCTTACCTGCGGTGGCCAAGCCTGGGGCGCTCAAACGCCCGGATGCCTGGCGACGATAGCCAAGGATTCCGGCCGCCACGCCGGTCGCGTCGTTCGAGTCATCGCCGGCGCCTAGGCGTCCGCGCACGAAAGCCTGTTCCCAGCGCATCCTCCTGCGCAAACTCAAAACCCCGCCGCTCCCTGCAGGCGGGTTTTTTTTGCGCGTCCTTCAGGGAACCAGCGACGTCTGGTCGTTGACGGCGGCCAGCGCGCTGCGCACATCCAGAGTACTGAACGGCTTTTCCAGGACTAGCGGGCGCTCATACGGTGCCAGCCCGCCGATTTCGGCACGGGCGCCCACCATGTCGCCGGTCACCAACACGAAGCGGCGGGCCAGTTCGGGACGCACCGACGTCAGTTCGCGCAAGATCGTGATGCCGCTCGCCTCCGGCATGCGCAGATCGCTGAAAATGATATCCGGCGAGAATTCGTCAAGCGCAGCAGCCGCCGAACTCCAGGCCGTGACGATCCGCGACTTGATGCCCATCAGTTCGAGGATGTCGGAGAGGGACGATGCGACATCGGGTTCGTCGTCGATGATCAGAGCTTGGCGCAGGCCCGTCGACCGCGTGTCCTGCGCGACAACGTCGGCGCGCGATCCGACAAAAGCCGGCAACTCCACGACAAAGCGCGCGCCATGCGGCGCCACTTCCTCGAAGCGGACGGAGCCCTTGTGCCGCTCGACGATCGCCTTGGAGATGGAGAGCCCTATGCCGGTGCCGACGCCGACTGGCTTTGTCGTGAAATAAGAATCGAAGATGCGATGGCGGATCGCCAGCGGTATGCCGGGGCCAGTGTCCTCGACGGCGAAGCCGACGATCCTGTCGCTGACGCGAAACGTCCTTACGCTGATCTTGCGCTCGCCGCTCTGTGCGGCCAGCGCATGCTGGCTGTTGATCAGAAAGTTGGCAGCGACCTGGGTGATGTGGTCGGCGTCCGCCATGACCGGCACCGATCCCGGCACGAAGTCGGTGCTGATGGCAATGCCGCTCGAGCGCACGCCGTAGGCGGTCACCTCGAGCGCCGCCCGCACCGCGTTGTTGAGATCTGTTTCTGCCGGAATCGTTGGGTGCAGCCGCACCATGCCAAGGAAACTCTTCA
The DNA here is from genome assembly GCA_026400435.1 of Hyphomicrobiales bacterium. Lineage (GTDB taxonomy): Bacteria > Pseudomonadota > Alphaproteobacteria > Rhizobiales > Rhizobiaceae > Mesorhizobium_K. Next base: position 42,604 of record JAPLOZ010000028.1, read on the forward strand.
CGATGCGTCCGCACCGCTCCGCGGCGGCGCGCACCTTTTCGGCGCGCAGCTTGGTCTGCGCATCGGGCGCGAATTCGTGGAGCAGCGTCGATTGCGCCACAACCACCGCCAGCGGGTTGTTGAGTTCGTGCGAGACGCCGGCGAGCAGCGAACCCATCGCCGCCATCTTCTCGTTCTGGTGCAGGCGTTCGCGCTGCCGGTTGATCTCCTCCTCCGCGTGCCGCTTTTCGCGCAGGTCGCGCATCGAACCGAAGAAGAAGCGCCGGTCCGCGACGTGCATCTCCGTCACCGTCAGTTCGATCGGAAACACCTCGCCGCTGGCCGTCTGCGTCACCGTCTCCATCCGCTGCCCGACCATCGGCGCGCCGCGTCCGGACATGTACTGCGCCCCGGTCGCGTAGCCTTTGCGGTAGAAGCTCGGCACGATGGTGTCGATCAGGTCCTTGCCCAGGATTTCGCTGCGTTTGAACCCGAACATCCGTTCGGCTGCCGGGTTGAACTCGACGATGCTTGCGGTCTCGTCGATCACGATGATGGCGTCGAGCGAAGCCTGCAGCATGGTCTGGCGGATGATTTCGCTGACATGCGCTTCAGACAACGAGCGCTCGATGGCCGCGCCGATCGCCATCGCAACGATCTCGGCGGCAGCCTTTTCCTCGTCCGTCCAGCGACGCTCCACGGTGCAGTCGTTGACGGCGAAAGTGCCCCATAGATTGCCGTTGGCAAAAACGGTTACCGAGAGGAAGGACTTGACCTTCTGGTCCTCGAAATCCTGCCGCAGGTAGCCGCTGATCTCGCGTGTTCTTCCGGCAAACATCTTGCCCTGTCGCACCTCCTCCGCCAGCCTGCTGAGCAGCGGGTCGGCATTGACTACCGATTGTACGATCACCTTGGGGCGTCCGGCGCCGGCAAGCAGCGTCGCATCTTCCCAGTAGGCCGCGATCGACTGCGCGAAACCCTCGTCCGGCAGTTCGCGCAGACGAAACAGGATGGCGCGGTGGCAGCCGAGCGATTTCGCGAAGAGTTCGACTACCTCGTCGATGATGCGCTGCCATTCGGCGGTTTCGTGCAGCCGCCGAACGATGCGTGCCGCAGCCACGGAGCAGCCTGGCTCGGCAATGTCGAAGTCGGTGCTGGGCGGCTGCGTGTCGATCATGCCGGCCCCTTCAACGCCACCGGCTCCATCCGGTCAACGGGAAGTCGCGTCCGGCAAGGAGAAAATATAGCCCTCGCCGCGCACCGTGCGCAGGAATTTAGGGTTCGAAGGATCGTCTTCGATCTTCTTGCGCAGGCGCATGATGCGGATATCGACCGCGCGAGACGATTCAGGGTCTTCGTCGAACCCGATCGCATCCGAGATCGCTGCACGGCTCAGCAGACGGTTGGTGCGGGTCAGGAAAACTTCGAGAACGTCGAATTCGCTCTTGGCTAGTTCAAGGATCGCCCCTCCGCGTCGCGTCACCATACGTCCGTCCAGGTCGGCGCGGAAATCTCCGAAGGCGATGACGCGGCGCTCGCCCTCGGGCGGTTTGCTCGCCGGACCGGGCGTCTCCGGCAGGCGCGGCACGCGGCGCAGTACGCTGCGGACGCGCGCAAGCAGCTCGCGCAGCTCGTAGGGCTTGACGACATAGTCGTCGGCGCCAAGCTCCAGCCCGACGATGCGGTCGATCGGGGAGCCGGCGGCCGTTGCGTAGATAAGCCCGATCGGACCCTGCTGGCGAAGCCAGCGCCCCAGCGACAGTCCGTCCTCTCCCGGCATGGCGATATCGAGGATCGCCAGATGGAAGGTTTCGGTCTTCACCATCTGGCGCATGGCGTCGGCGCTCTGCGCGGTCGCAACCTCATAGCCGTTGGCAGCAAGATATTCGGCGACCGCGTCGCGCAGATCTGGCTCGTCCTCGACGATGGCAATCCGTGTCGGCAGGGAAATCACGCCTCCGCTATCGGCGGAAGAAAGTAGATTGGGTATAAACATGATGTCCAGCCTTGATTTGGGCGTTCATTTCGAAATCGGGAAACGGGGTTCTTGAGCATGGGTGCAAGGCCGGTAGTGGTGCTCATCTGTCTCCCGCAGGACCCGCACGACAGTCTTGCCGACTATCTCGAACGGCGCGGCTACGAAGTGCGCGAGACGAGCGAGGAATGGATGGCCGGGTCGCTGCTTGCGGTCGGAGATGTCGACGTGGCGGTTGTCGGCGAGGGCTTTCCGCCGAGTGCCGGGCTCGATCTCCTGAGACGATACGCCGGAGAGAACGGTCCTAGCTTCGTGATTGTCTCGGGACGCGCGGACCTCATAGACAGGGTGCTGGCGCTGGAACTCGGCGCGGCCGACATCGTGCCCGGGCCGGTTGTGTTGCGCGAACTGGCGGCTCGCCTCGGCGGCATACTGGCCAGGCGCGGCAAGGGACGGCGCGAACTGGTGGTGCTTGAGAATGCGACGGTCGATCTGAAGGCGGCGCTGGTCATGCACCGGTCCGGCGGCGAGGAACAGCTTTCGCCGGGACAGGTGGCGCTGCTCAGGCTGTTTATCGCCAATCCCCGCAAGGTTCTCTCGCGGGACGATATCATGGCCGCCGCGCCCGCCGAGAGCGCGGAGGCGTTCGACCGGTCGATCGATTCCCGGATTGTCAGACTGCGGCGCAAGCTCGATACGGAAAGCATCGCGACGATACGCGGGTCCGGATACCGCTTCGATCCACCCATGCGGGAGCAGGATTGAATCGACGCGCGCGTCCACGTCAGTTCACGCGCCTGGCGTCGGGCGTCGAGGAGACCGACACGATAGCTGGCTTGGCATGCAGGTGGTCGCGCAGCATAACTACCGTCACGCTTGCCGCGCACAGGAACCCCTGTGTGCAGAGCAGCGCCGACAGGACGGTTGCGGCGGTCTTGGTGCTGTTCCCATGCATTGGCGGACGTTCCGGGTCGGTTTGTTTGGCGCAAAAAGCCCGGCGCGCGATCGGCGCCTTGCCCCATCGGTCGCACGATGATGCATGGCTGTATCGGTACTATGTTGCCCTCGGAGCGGCTTGTATCGGCATTGTTGCGCCGGCGGCCGCCGGTGAATTCACTTCCCGCTTGCCTCGCCGGGCAGGCCACGGCAACTGTATGCGCGCATAGAGGTGTTCGGGAATGCGCGCTTTCCTCAGTCGTCTTCTGCATGCCGCGCGACGCAGACGCCGTCTGGCAATCTGGACCGCCGGCTTGGCGGTCATCGCACTCGTCATCGCTGCTGCCTATTCGCCGTTCAGTCCGCTCGACCGGCTCAATTCCCTGGTATTCGACGCCTATCAAAAGCTGCGCCCGCGCCCGCAGGCCGATAGTGCCGTCGCAGTCGTCGATATTGACGACGAGAGCATTCGCCGGCTCGGGCAATGGCCATGGTCGCGCACGGTTGTTGCCGCGATCATCGACCGGCTGACGCAGGATGGGGCAGCCGCGATCGGCCTCGACATCGTGTTTTCCGAGCCGGACCGGACGTCGCCGGCGCTTGCCGTTTCGCAGCTTGAAAGGCAGGGTTTCCAGGTCACCTATCCGGCAGCGTCGGGCGATCTTGACCACGACAAGGCGCTTGCACGCAGCTTTGCCCAATCACCGGTTGTTGCGGGCCTCGTGCTGTCTGACGGCCTTGTGACTCCCGCGCCGCCGCCGAAAGCTGGCTTCGCGTTCGCCGGCGACAGTCCGGCGGAGTATCTGCCGGCCTTTCCCGGGGCGGTGCGCAACCTGGCTATCCTTGACGAGGCCGCGCCCGGACTTGGCGTGTTCTCCTTTCCGCCCGCCGAGGACGGCGTGGTGAGGCAGATCCCGCTTGTTTCGCGTCAGGGCGAGAACTTCTATCCGGCGCTGTCGGTGGAGGCGCTGCGGATAGCGCAGGGCGCTTCCACCATCGTCGTGAAGAGCACTGGTGCAAGCGGCGAGTTCGATACCGGGCAACCGGGCATGACCGCGCTCAAGGTCGGCGATGTGGAGGTGCCGACCGGACCGGACGGCCGCATCTGGGTGTATTACACGCGTCAGCCGACCTCGCAGCAGATACCGGCCTACCGGCTGCTTGAGGATCCCGACCCCGAACTGGCCAGCCAGATCGCGGGACGGATCGTCCTCGTCGGGACGTCGGCGGTCGGCTTGCGCGATCTCGTCTCGACGCCGCTGAAGGCAGGGTTCCCCGGCGTTCTCGTCCATGCGGAAATCGTCGACCAGATCATCAGCGGCAAGTTCCTCAGTCGCCCAGACTGGGCAATCGGCCTGGAAGTGGTGTTCGCGATCGGCTTCGGCCTGATCGTCCTTGCCTTCCTGCCCGTGCTGTCCACATTCGCCAACGTGGTCGTCGCAATCGTCGCGCTCGCCGGAAGCGTTGGGCTCGGTTGGCTGGCGTTCGCCAACTACGACCTCCTTCTGTCGCCCATCCTGCCGGCGCAGACCAGCCTACTGGTCTATGGCGTCGCATCCGGAGTGAGGCTGCTGCTCAGCGAAAGCGAAAGCCGCTATATCCGCACCGCCTTCGGGCACTATTTGTCGCCCCATATGGTCGAGCAGCTTGTCGAGAACCCGGATGCGCTGGTGCTGGGCGGCGAGAACCGCGAGCTGACCATCCTGTTTTGCGACATCCGTTCGTTCACCTCCATCTCGGAAACGATGGAGCCGACCCAACTGACGGTGTTCCTGAACAACTTCCTGACGCCGATGACCGATGTCCTGATGGAGAGCGGCGCGACCATCGACAAGTATATCGGCGACGCCATCATGGCGTTCTGGAACGCGCCGCTCGACGTGCCCGACCACAGGCAGCGCGCCTGCGAAAGCGTGCTCAGGATGCTGGATGCGCTTGGCGAGCTCAACAAGTCCCTGGAAAAGCCTGTCAGCATCGGCGTCGGCCTTAACAGCGGCATTTGTTGCGTCGGCAATCTCGGCTCCAGGCAGCGCTTCGACTATTCGGCGATCGGCGACAGCGTGAATGTCGGGTCGAGGATCGAGAGCCTGACGAAACAGTATGGCGTCAGCAATCTCGTCGCCGAAAGCACGGCGCGCGAGGTCGCGGGGCTTGCGATGCTGGAGATCGACAAGGTGATGGTCGTCGGCCGCGACGAGGCGACGCTCGTCTACACGCTTGTGGGCGACCGCGACCGCGCCGAGCAGGCGGAATTCCTGGAATACAAGCGCCTGCACGACGGATTTATCGCGAGCTTCCGGGCGCAACGTTTTGACGAGGCGTCGGGCGATCTCGACCGACTGGTCTCTCTGGCCCCGGAAGGTTTGCGGAAAGTCTATGCCGAGTACAGGCGCCGGCTCGACGCATATCGCGTGGTCCCACCACCGGCCGATTGGGATGGCTCCTACCGCTCGGAACACAAATAGCGCGATGCCCGCAGCGGGTGGCAAAGGCCGCCGCGCGCGCTATAGGTACGCGGGATTGTCTTCAGGTGAGCTTGGACATTGCGACATTGCGGCGTTGAGATTGATCAGCCGTCGGGCGGGCGGGCGTGAAGCCGCCGCGCGCTCGCCGCGGCGGCGGCCGGCCGACCATTGCCGACGTCGCGCGGCTCGCAGGGGTAGGCGCGATCACGGTCTCGCGTGCGCTTCGCGAGCCGGAGCGCGTGTCGGAGAGCCTGCGTCAGCAGATCCAGCGCGCCGTCGATGAGCTCGACTATGTGCCGGACCCCAACGCCAGAGCGCTTGCTTCGGCGCGCGCCGAAGTGTTCGGGGTGCTGGTGCCGTCGCTGACCAACAACGTCTTCGCCGAAGTCGTCCGCGGCGTCTATGACAGCCTGTCGGACACACATTTCAGGGTCCAGCTCGGCAACACCCACTATTCGGCGGTCGAGGAGGTCAGGCTGCTGCAGCTCTTCCTCAGCCAGCGCCTCGGCGCGCGCATGGACCCGCGTTCGCAGCGCCGCCTCGCGGGCTACCGCGCGGCGATGGAAGCAGCCAGGCTGTTCGACCCGGACCTGATCACCACCACTCCGGTGCCCTCCAGCGTGACGCTCGGGAGCGACCTTTTCAGGGGCGCGCTCGCCAAGATGCCGTCGCTCGATGGTGTGTTCTGCAACAATGATGATCTGGCGCTCGGGGTGCTTTTCGAGTGCCATCGCGCCTCGATCGCGGTGCCTGATAGGATCGGCATCTGCGGTTTCAACGACTTCGACATGATGCAGATTGCCTACCCCTCGGTCACCAGCGTCAGGACGCACCGCTACGAGATCGGCCGTCAGGCCGTCGTCATGGCGCGCGAGGCGATCGCTGGAATGCGGCTGAAGAACCCGATCGTCGACATTGGCTTTGAACTGAAACTGCGCGACAGCACGAACCGTCTCTGAAGGCCGCTCCTTACGCGACGGAATCCAGCTTTACAGCGATTTCTGGTAGCGCTACCATCGCTCTGCTCGGGCAGTTGGACTGACGGCTTGATAAAACCGATTTGTCTGATAAATCTGTCAAAAGCAGTTGGCCTCTGGGAGGACGGTCAACAGCGGCGGGCCTAGGGAGAGCGGTCCGCGCCGGACGCAAGACCAGCTCCGGCAACTACGAAATGCAAGAACTTCAACCGGGAGGAATTAAATGATTAAGTCCGTCGTTAGCGGCGTTCTCGCCGCCTCTGCCTTCATGCTCTTGTCGTCGTCGGTGATGGCTCAACCCGAAGTGGTTGCCGGACCGGCGGCCGATCCTGAATGCTTCGCACCATGGGCTGCCGACACGCAGTTCTTCAAATTCCCGAAGAAGGAAGGGCCGTATCGAATCGCTCTGGCCAACGGCTATATCGCCAACACCTGGCGCATCCAGATGATCCAGACCGCGAAGGCCTATGCAGCGCAGCCGGAAGTCGCGGCAAAGCTGAAGGAATTCAAGGTCGTCTCGACAGGCGAGGACGTGCCGGCGCAGATCTCCGCGATCAACAACTTCATCGATTCCGGCTATGACGCGATCGTCGTGAACGCGCAGAACCCGACGGCCTTCGCGCCGGTCATCAAGCGCGCCAAGGAAGCCGGTGTCGTACTGGTTGCCTTCGACAACATCCTGGACACCAAGGACGCAATCAACGTCAACGTCGACCAGAAGGGCCTCGGCACGCTGTGGGGCGACTGGCTGATCAAGCACATTCCCGACGGCGGCAAGGTCCTTGAAGTGCGTGGCGTTGCCGGCACGTCGGTCGACACCGACCGCCACAACGGCATCCATGAGGCGTTCGCTGCGTCCGGCAAGAATTGGGAAGTTACCGAAGTGGTCGGCAAGTGGGATGACGGCGTGGCGCAGAAGGCAGCCGCCGACGCCATCGCTACGAGCGGTCCGTTCGTGGGCATCACCGCGCAGGGCGGCGACACCGGCGTCGTGCAGGCGATGATGGACGCCAAGCATCCCTTCGTGCCGTTCGGCGGCGAGACCGAAAACGGGTTCCGCAAATTCTGCGCCAAGTTCTCTGCGGAGGGGCTGAAGTGCTCGTCGGCGGGCACGGGTCCGGCACAGGTCGCAGTGGCCATCAAGACGGCCATCGCGGCGCTTGAAGGTCAGGTCATTCCGCAGTCGGTCAAGCTGCCGCTGGCAATTGTCGAAGACCCGAACTTCAAGGAAGGGACTGACTTCTTCCCCGACCAGTCCGACAACTTCTTTGTGGGCAACTCCTTCCCGACCTGCGGCATCAACTTCACGGCGCAGGAAATCATGGGGCAGACCCAGGAAAACCAGTAGTCCTACTGCTGATCGGCGCTGCGGAAATCCCGCAGCGCCGATCGCTCAATGACGCTCTGGGAGGGGCCGATGGACGGTGCGGTTCCGCTCTTTCGAATGGAGGGCGTATCGAAACGATACGGCGGCGTGCGCGCGCTGGAAAAGGCGGAACTGTCGGTTATGCCCGGCCGTATCCACGCCATCCTGGGCGAAAACGGCGCCGGCAAGTCGACGCTTATCAAGATCATGGCCGGCGTGGTCGCGCCCGACGAGGGCACAATGACCATGCAAGGCCGCGCGGTGACCTTCTCGTCGCCTGCAGCGGCCAATGATGCCGGGATCGTCTGCATCTTCCAGGAACTGTCGCTGATCCCCGAACTCAGCGTGGCCGACAACATTATCATCTCCAATCCGCCTACGCGGTTCGGCATGATCGACCGCCGCGCGCAACGCAGGCTGGCCGAGGCCGCGCTTGCGCGGGCCGGCGCGTCAGATATCCACCCGTCCGCCCTGGTCAAGGACCTGCCGCTGTCTCGCCGCCAGATGGTCGAGATTGCCAAGGCACTGGCGCGCAAGCCGCGCATCCTGATCCTCGACGAGGCCACGTCAGCGCTGACGGCGGCCGACGTGGCAAAGGTCTTCGCAGTCCTGAAGCGGCTGCGCGAAGAGGGGCTGGCGCTGCTCTACATCTCGCACCGGATGCACGAGATCGCGGAGCTCGCCGACGAATGCACCGTCTTTCGCAACGGTCGCAACGTGGCAACCTACGCCGCCGGCACGAAGACCGACAACGAGGTCGTCGAACTGATGATCGGCCGCGAGTACAGCCATATCTTCCCCCCGAAGACGCCGCTGCCCTCAAGTGACAGACCGGCGGTGCTGGAGTGCCGCAATCTGGGCTGGACGGACCGGCTGAACGACATTTCGTTTTCGGTGCGGGCAGGCGAGGTCGTCGGGCTCGGCGGGCTGGACGGCCAGGGTCAGCGCGAATTGCTGCTTGCCTGCTTTGGCGTGCTACGCGGCCTGACCGGCCAGATGCTGGTCGACGGAAAGCCGGTCGCGCTGGGGAGCCCGGCAGATGCCAAGGCCGACAAGGTCGGCATGGCGCTGATCCCGGAGGACCGTAAGACCGAGGGGCTGATGCTGCCGATGACGGTTCGCGAAAACCTTTCATTCGCGGCGCTCGATCGCCTGTCCAGGGGCGGCATCGTCGACCGCAACGCAGAGCAGGCCATGATCGACGACATGATCAAGCTTCTCGCCATCAAGACTGCCGGGCTGGATATCCCGGTCGGTGCGCTGTCGGGCGGCAATCAGCAGAAGGTGGTCATTGCCAAATGGCTGATGCGGCAGCCCAGGATCATCCTTCTCAACGACCCGACACGCGGCATCGACGTAGGCACCAAGCAGGAAATCTATCAGCTGCTGCGTAAACTCGCCGACGCCGGCGCGGCGATAGTCTTCTACTCCACCGACTACGACGAACTGGTCGGCTGCTGCGACCGTGTCCTCGTTCTCTATGATGGCGCGGTGAAGCGCGAACTGGTCGGGCCGGAGATTACCGAGCACGCACTGATCGCCAGCGCGCTCAACATTCAGGACGACAATGCAGGCATGAAGCAGGGGGCGCACGCGTGAAGGATTGGCGCTATTGGCTTGCCGAACAGCGGGGCACGTTGCTCGCCTTTGGCATATTCGTCGCGATGTTCATCCTCTATACGTCGAACCACCAGGCGGGGTTCACGGCGAACGTCGTCCAGACGGCGTCCAACAAGGGCGTCCTGCTTGCCTTCGTGGCGATGGACCAGACCCTCGTGGTGATCACGGCAGGCATCGACCTTTCGGTGGGCATGATCTTTCTTCTGACCAACTGCGTCGCGTCATGGCTTGTGGTCGGCTCGCCGGTCGAAACCGCCTTCGGCGTTGTCGTGGTGCTGGCGGTCGGGCTTCTGTGTGGCGCGCTCAACGGCGCGATCGTGATCTATGGCCGGCTGCAGCCGATCGTGGCGACGATCGCCACAGGCGCCATATTTTTCGGCATCGCCCTTCTGTTGCGGCCGTTTCCCGGTGGCTCGGTCAACGAGCGTCTTGCCGATGCGCTGACCGGCCGTCTGTTCGGCTTCCTGCCTGCAAGCCTCGTGGCTCTGCTGGCCGTTGTTCTGGTCGTGTGGGTGCCGTTCAGCCGGTCCGTATACGGTCGCGCGGCCTATGCGGCAGGATCGTCGGAGACTGCAGCCTACATGTCCGGCGTACCGATCCGCCGTGGCAAATTCGCGGCCTATGTGCTGGCCGGATTGCTGTCGGCGATTGGCGGACTGTTCCTGACCTTTTTCACCTATACGGGCGACGCGGCCTTTGCGAGCGGCAACGCCTACACGCTGTTTTCGATCGCGGCGGTCGTTCTGGGTGGCGTCTCGCTTTTTGGCGGTCGCGGCAGCGCCATCGGCGCCATCTTTGGCGCGCTCGCCTTCCGCACCATCGGCGACCTCCTGTTCGTCTTCGACTTCGACCCGCTGTGGCAGCCCCTGTTCCAGGGCGTCATCCTGCTGGTCGCGGTCAGTCTCGGCGCCTTCGCGCTGTTTCGCGTGCGCAATCGCCTGGAGTGGTTTCTATGAGCGACACCGGGATGGACCGCATCGCCAGCAAGATGCCAAGCTTCATCCGCCGGTCGGATCCGGCGGTGGTGACTGCCTTTGCCTGCATCATCATTCTGCTGCTGGTTGGCAGCATCTATTCGCGCAGCTTCCTGTCGCCCGAATATCTGCTCCAGCAGCTCAAGGTCGCTTCGTTCCTTGGCGTCATCGCGACTGGTATGATGCTGGTCATCCTGCTCGGTCAGATCGACCTGTCCGTGCCGTGGTCGGTGGCGGCAGGCGCTATGATGGCTTGCGCCGCGGCGGCCTATGGCCCGATGGGGGTCTTTCTTGCGATTCCGTTCGGCATTTTCTGCGGAGTCATGATCGGCGTGGTCAACGGTATCGGCGTCGCCTATCTGCGCATTCCGTCGATGATCATAACGCTTGCCACCAACGCGGTCGCGCAAGGGTTGATGGTTGTCTATACCGGCGGCTTCTCGCCGCAGGATTCTGCAACCGGCGCCATGCGCTACCTCGCCACCGGCTTCGCGATCCCGGGCGTACCCAACGCAGTGCTGATCTGGGCGGTAATCGGTGCGGCGATGGTCTTCGCGCTGACCCGCACGACCTTCGGGCGCGCCGTGTACGGCATAGGCAACCGTGAGCGCGCTGCCTATCTGTCGGGCATCGATACGCGCCGCGTCGTGATGATTGCCTTTGCAGTGTCGGGTGGGTTGTCGGCATTCGGCGGCGTGCTTCTGGCCGGCTACGCCTCGAAGGCCGCGCAGTCGATGGGCGACGCCTATCTCCTGCCGGCGATCGCTGCCGTCGTGCTGGGCGGCACCTCAATCCTGGGCGGACGCGGGTCCTACCTCGGGACCGTCGCGGGCGTCATCCTGATCACCCTGCTGCAGTCGATCCTCTCCGTGATGCAGATGCCGGAAGCCGGCCGCCAGATCATCTACGGCGTCGTGATCGTGGCGATGCTGCTGCTTTACGGCCGCGCGCCGGCGAGCCGGTGACGTCGAATGGACCTGGACACGGGCGCCGTCGCCCCCAGCCCGCTGATTGTCATCGTCATGGGGGTGAGCGGCTCGGGAAAGTCCGTGATCGGGGCGGCCCTGGCCGAGGCGATCGGCGCGCGTTTTGCCGAAGCCGATCGTTTCCATCCGCCTGAAAACATCAACCGCATGTCCGCCGGAATGCCTTTGCGGGACGAGGATCGCTGGGGCTGGCTCGACGCAATCGCTATCGAGATTTCCGATGCGGAGCGGGCCGGCGAGACGCTGGTCGTCACCTGCTCGGCGCTCAAGCGTATCTACCGCGACCGGCTTAGGCTGGCCAGCCGCGATATCCGTTTCGTCTATCTTGCAATCGATCGTGACACGGCCGCCGCCCGCGTTGCCGCCCGCAAGGGCCATTTCATGCCCGCCAGCCTGATCGACAGCCAGTACGCCGACCTTCACCCGCCCGCGGCCGATGAGAATGCAGCGACGATCGATGCCAGCAAGGACCCGGCCGAGGTTTTGGCCGACGCGGTCGCAGCCCTAAAAGTGCCGGCCGCCTTCCACTCCTGATCTGCACCCGGCGCAAGACTCATTAACCGGCTATGCCGAGTTTGCATAAAAGCTATGCAAAAGCGGCTATTTAATAGGCACGTGATGATCATTATCTCGGCGTTGTAACGAGAACAGCCCAAAGACGCTGAGAAAAGAGAGCACGAAAATGAACCTGATCCGCAACTTCCGCAACTGGCGCCGCTATCGCGATACCGTGAATGAGCTGAGCCGCCTGTCCAACCGTGAATTGAACGACCTCGGCATTACCCGCGGCGAAATCCACGGCGTCGCCCGCATCGGGCGCTAACCACGAGATCTCGTCGGCTTCCTCCTCCCGGCCGTCGATGAGGCCGGCGTTCCTCCCCTCCCTGAACGCTGGCAACCCATCAGAGCATTTCCGGTTTTTCCGGAAATGCTCTTTTCGTTTGTGTGGGGCACTGCGGCCGCCAGGTTGAAGCTGTCTGCCGCGTATCAAGCCGCGGCGATTTCGGCCTGCAGCGCTTCGATATGCTTCTCGGCCACCGTTCCGGCGGCAAGCTCGATCGCCCGGAAGCGGCTGACGATCGCCAGCCCGACCTGCGTCAATTGCGCTCCGCCGCCGCGGCGTCCACCGGTCTGGGCGGATACGACCGGCTTGCCGAACAGCTGGTTCATCTCTTCGACAAGATCCCAAGCGCGCTTGTAGGACATCTCCATGTTGCGCGCTGCGGCCGAGATTGAGCCGAAAGCGGCGATCTGCTCGAGAAGCTCGATCTTGCCTGGGCCGATCCGGCCTGCCGGGTCGAGATTTATCCTGAGGCTAAGGGACGGCATAGGTCCTGCTCCTGGCTTGGCGCGATTTCTTGGGCTCGGCACTCTAGCTGACGTTGTCCACGGATGTCGAAGCCGGCGCCGCCAGTTCCCCCGTGTTGGTGCGCGCGATGTTGCTGCGGTCGAAGGTCACCGACTTGACGACCGCGAACACTTCGAGACCTGGCGCAAGGCCGAGCTGGCTGGCCGACTGCCTTGTAATGCGGGCGGTCACGGTCTGGCCGTTGCAATCCATCTGCACGTCGGAGAAGGGGCCGTCGCCCGCGCTGACGGCGATGACCTTGCCAGGAAGAATGTTCAGCGCGCTGATGCCGCGCGGCTTCTCGGTGGCGACGATGACGTCGCGTGCGCGGATACGGACGCGTATGATTGTGCCCGGCTGCGCGTCGAGACCTGCAACCTGGATCTCTCCGGCGCCGGAGGCCAGCGTCGACATGCCGAAAGTCTCGTCCTTGCCGACAACCGCCATGTCCACGACCGTTCCGCCCTCTGCACGCTCCTCTTCGGGCAGCAGGTCGAGGCGCTGCAGGATTTCGGTCGTCGGGCCCGATGCCGCAACCCGGCCCGTATCGAGAACGACCATGTCGGTCGCCAGACGCGCCACCTCGGCGATCGAGTGGCTGACATAGACGATGGGGACCTTCGTCTCGTCGCGCAGCCTTTCGATATAGGGCATGATCTCGGCCTTGCGCCGGTCGTCGAGCGAGGCAAGCGGCTCGTCCATCAGGATCAGCCTAGGGCTGGCGATCAGGGCTCGGCCGATCGCTACCCTCTGCTTCTCGCCGCCCGACAGCGAACCCGGCCTGCGCTCGAGCAGATGACCGATGCCGAGCAGCTCGACTACGCCCTCGATGTCGCCATAGCGCTCTGAGGCCGGCGTGAAAAACCGGCCGTAGCGTAGGTTCTGGGCGACCGTCATATGCGGGAACAGGCGCGCATCCTGGAAGACGTAGCCGATGCGGCGCCGGTATTTCGCGACAAAGATGCCCCTGGACGTATCAACCAGCACGCGATCCTCGGCGGCGATCCTGCCAGCGTCCGGTCGCAACAGTCCGCCGATCAGATTGACCAGCGTGGTCTTGCCCGAACCGGACGGACCGAACAGCGCAGTCAGGCGACCGCTGGTGGTGAAGGCTCCCTCCAGCGAAAACGCGCCGAGGCGGTGGCGGATGTCGACCGAAAGGCTCATTCGACGTCAAGCCTCCGCCCGACGCGCCGGGCCAGCACTTCCGAGGCGACCAGAGCCGCCATGGCTATGACGATCGAGATGATCGTGAGGCGCAGTGCGCACGCGTCGCCGCCGGGGACCTGCGTGTAGGTGTAGATGGCGGAGGGCAGCGTCTGCGTCTCGCCCGGGATGTTCGACACGAAGGTGATGGTGGCGCCGAACTCGCCCATCGCCTTGGCAAAGCACAGGATCATGCCGGCAAGGATGCCGGGCACGATCAGCGGCAACGTGATCGTGCCGAACACCCAGATGGGGCTGGCGCCAAGCGTTCCAGCTGCGGCTTCCAGCCGGGTGTCAACCGCCTCTATCGACAGGCGGATGGCGCGAACCATCAGCGGAAACGCCATGATCCCGCAGGCAAGCGCAGCACCTGTCCACCGGAAGGAAAAGACGATGCCGAAATACTGGTCGAGGAATGCGCCTGCCGGCCCGCGCTTGCCGAAGGTGAGGAGGAGAAGATAACCGGTCACCACGGGCGGCAGGATGAGCGGCAGATGGACAAGTCCGTTGAGCACGGCCTTGCCCCAGAAGCGTCCGCGCGCCAGCAGCAGTGCGATCGTTATGCCGGGCGGCAGGCTGCAGATCGTCGCCACCGTGGCGACGCGGATCGACAGCCGGACCGCATTCCATTCGTCGGGAGTGAGGTCCAGCAGCCACTGCATGCGTGAGCTTGTCCTAGTTCGACACCATCGGCGCCAGAACAGTGAATCCCTGCGCCTCGAAGAGTTCCTTGGCTTTAGCCGATTGCAGGCACTTCAGGAATGCCGGCGTCTCGGCGTCCTTTGAACCCGCTGTCTGGGCGACCGGGTAGATGATCGGCGGATGCGAGTCCTCCGGGAAGACGCCAACGACCTTGACGCCTTTTTCGGCGTTGGCGTCGGTCTGGTAGACGATGCCGAGCGCCGCCTCTCCTGTCGAGACCAGCTTCAGCGCGGCGCGCACATTCTCGGCTTGCGCCACCTTGCCTTCGACGGAAGGCCAGACGCCGAGCGATTCCAGCGCCGCCTTGCCATATTTGCCGGCCGGCACCGCCTTGACGTCGCCCATGGCCAGCTTGCCGTCACCGAGCAGGCCGGCAAGGTCGAATCCGTTCTCGATCTTGGCTTCGGCTTGCGAGTCCGCCGGTGCTACAAGCACGATCTGGTTGCCTAGCAGTTTGGTTTCGGTGTCGGCCTTGATGAGGTTCTTGTCGGCGAGATATTTCATCCAGTCGAGGTCGGCCGACATGAAGACGTCGGCTGGCGCGCCTTCCTCGATCTGCTTGGCGAGCGCGGAACTCGCGGCGTAGGAAACCGTGGCCTGCTGGCCGACTTCGGCCTCGCAGGCGGCGTTGACGGCGTCGAGCGCATTCTTCAGGCTCGCTGCCGCGAAGACCGTCAGTTTCTCCTGCGCCATGGCGGCTGGTGTGGCTGCAAGCAGCATGACTGCAAGCCCGCCGATCGCCGCCGCCAATCCTGTTCCGGTACTTCTCTTCCGCATGAAACTCTCCCGTGATCCGATCGCCATATCGATGGCAGGCGCAAGCGATGCCTGCCATACCGATATATCCGATGGAATATAACTAGGAAAGCGCGGCTACGGCGAAATCTCTGGATAGATAAGGTCGATGGAAGTGCAGCGAGCAGCTCGGTCGTTTCCAAATCAATACGACGAATAGGGTGGCTCAATCCCTGTCCGAAACAACCGACGTGAACGTCGCTCGTTCCGCGAAATGGGCGGCGCGAACCTTGCCGAACTTGCTCGCATCCACAACCAGATGCGAATGGACGGCGCGCGCGATAGCCGCCTGTTTCACCGGCACTTCGTGGAAATGGGAACAGGTGACGCCGCGCTCGTCATCGACGCCGCCGGCCGAGAGGAAGGCCCTGTTGATGTTGATGCGCATCAGTTCGGCCAAGGCAGTCTCGCCGGAGAACGAGGCTGCGGCCGGGTGGAAAAGCCCACCGAGAAGAATCAGCCGCGTGTTCTGGCGGCGGCTGAGAATTTCGGCGACATTGAGGGAATAGCACACAGCTGTCAGCCGAAGTTCGGCCGGAATGAGCGCGGCCAGATGCGGCATGGTCGTGCCGCAATCGATGAAGATCGTATCGTCATCCTCGATCAGGGCTGCCGCCCTGGCGCACGCTCTTTCCTTGGCCGCTGCATGGTGGTCGCTCTCCCTCGCCAGCACATAGTCCCCGGCGACGTCGTTGTGCGCGCCGATGACATGGCCGCCGAGGCAAGCGAAGCGCCCGCCCGATTCCATCACGTCGCGTCTCACTGTCATCTCGGAGACGCCGAGTTCCTCGGCGACGGCGCCGAGCTTGAGGTGGCTGTGCCCCCCAAGCAAAGCGGCCAGCCGGTCGAGCCGGGCGTTACGCAATCCTGTCCTGCTCACGGCACCTCCGGCACGCAATCAACCTTGACAGTCGTAAGGTCGATATGAGACGATTGCAACATAATGTTTCGATTGTAACATAAAAATGCCGGCACACCTCTTTTGTCGGTGCGGAGGATCAGAGATGAAGAGGTCAGCCGTCGCGGCAGTTTCTGAGCCCGAAATGCTTCGCAACACGAACCGCAACGCCGGGATCGCGCTGCGCCCCGACGCCTTCGAGGCTGTCCAGGTCAATCTCAGCGCGGTCGAACGCCGTGCGGCAACCCTGCCGACAAGGCGCACCGTCAAAAAGGAATACCAGGCGGCCTGGCTGGTGAAGGCGCTGACCTGCATCGACCTGACCTCGCTGGCGGGCGACGATACTCCCGGCCGCGTGCGGCGCCTCTGCGCCAAGGCGATGCGGCCGCTCAGCGATGCGCTGCTGAAAGGGCTCGGCCTGGAGGACGCCCCTCCGAAGGTGGGCGCGGTTTGCGTCTATCCGACCATGGTTCCCGCCGCCGTCAAGGCGCTTGAAGGCTCGGGCATTCCGGTCGCCTCGGTTGCAACAGGTTTTCCGACAGGGCTGACGCCGCTGCCGCAGCGGCTTGCCGAAATCCGCTATGCGGTCGGCGAGGGCGCCGGCGAGATCGACATCGTCATCAACCGCGCGCTGGTGTTCGACCAGGAATGGCAGGCGCTCTACGACGAGGTCGCGGCGATGCGCGAGGCCTGTGGCGAGGCGCATCTCAAGGCAATCCTCGCGACAGGCGACCTGAAGACGCTGCGCAACGTCTACAAGGCGTCCATGGTGTCGATGCAGGCGGGCGCCGACTTCATCAAGACCTCGACCGGCAAGGAGGACGTCAACGCGACGCTGCCGGTCAGCCTGGTGATGATCCGTGCGCTGCGCGACTATTGCGAGGAAACCGGCTGGCGGATCGGCTTCAAGCCCGCGGGTGGCCTGAAGACCGCCAAGGATGCCCTCAACTGGCTTTTCCTGATGAAGGAGGAACTCGGCCGGCCATGGCTCGAGCCCGATCTTTTCCGCATCGGCGCAAGTTCTATGCTCGCCGACATCGAGCGGCAGCTCGAACATTTCGTCACCGGCCGCTATTCGGCCACCTACCGTCATCCTATGGCCTGAGAGACGATCATGGCGCACATCAAGGACATTTTGCAGAGCATGGACTACGGGCCGGCCCCCGAGGGCGCCGAACACGTCGCCGCCTGGCTTGAGTCCCACAATGCGGGCTTCGGCCACTTCATCGGCGGCAGGTTCACTGATCCTTCCGGCGGCAAGAGCTTCAAGGTGACCAACCCCGCCGACGGCAAGCTGCTGGCGCGCGTCAGCGACGGTTCGATCGAGGACGTCGACCGCGCGGTTTCGGCCGCAGCCCTCGCGTTCAAGAGCTGGTCCAAACTCTCCGGACATGAGCGCGCGCGATATCTTTATGCGATCGCAAGGCACATCCAGAAGCGCGACCGCTTTCTCGCCGTGCTGGAGACGATGGACAACGGCAAGCCGATCCGCGAGACCCGCGACATCGACATTCCCCTGGTGGCGCGTCACTTCTACCACCACGCGGGCTGGGCGGAGCTCCTGGAGAGCGAGTTTCCCGGCTATAGCCCGGTCGGAGTCTGCGGACAGATCATTCCGTGGAATTTTCCGCTGCTGATGCTGGCCTGGAAAATCGCGCCTGCGCTCGCCGCGGGCAACACGGTGGTGCTGAAACCCGCCGAGCAGACGCCGCTGACGGCGCTCGCCTTCGCCGAGATCTGTCGCGAGGTCGGGCTGCCCGACGGCGTCGTCAACATCGTGACGGGCGAGGGCGATACCGGCGCGGCGCTGGTCGCGCACGAAGGCGTGCGGAAGCTTGCCTTCACGGGCTCGACAGAGGTTGGCCGCATCATCCGGACTGCGACTGCGGGCACTGGAAAGAAGCTGTCACTGGAACTTGGCGGCAAGTCGCCGTTCATCGTCTTTGACGACGCGGATCTCGACAGCGCGGTCGAGGGTCTCGTCGATGCGATCTGGTTCAACCAGGGCGAGGTTTGCTGCGCGGGCTCGCGTCTGCTCGTCCAGGAGGGCATCGCCGAAAAGCTCTATGCAAAGGTCCGCGCACGCATGGAGACGCTACGAGTCGGCTCGCCGCTCGACAAGTCGACAGACATCGGTGCAGTGGTCTCGGCCGAGCAGCTCGCGCGCATCACGGCGCTCGTCGAGCAGGGCAGGCAAGAAGGCGCGGAGGTCTTTCAGCCGTCGATAAGCATTCCCGGGAACGGCACGTTTTTCGCGCCGACTCTGATGACCGGCGTCGAGCCCGCCTCGACCGTCGCTGTGGTCGAGATCTTCGGGCCGGTGCTGGTCGCCATGACATTTCGCACGCCAGACGAGGCTGTGGCGCTCGCCAACAACACCCGCTTCGGTCTCGCCGCTTCGGTCTGGTCGGAGAACATCAGCCGCAGCCTCGACGTTGCCGCGCGGCTGAAGGCCGGCGTCGTCTGGATCAACGCCACCAATCTCTTCGATGCGGCGGCCGGCTTTGGTGGCTATCGGGAAAGCGGCTTTGGCCGCGAGGGCGGTCGCGAGGGGATGTTCGAATATCTCGTCGCCGAAAGCGGCAGGGCCGGGGTCAAGGCAGCGCCCAAGACAACGTTTGCCGCTGCGCCCTCGCCAACCGCCACGATATCCCTCGTGGACGAGGTCGACCGCACGGCCAAGCTCTACATCGGCGGCAAGCAGGCGCGGCCGGATTCGGGCTACAGCTACGCGGTGACGAGCCCGGCCGGAAAGCAGGTCGGCCTCGCCGGCCTCGGTAACCGCAAGGACATCCGCAATGCCGTCGAGGCTGCCGGCAAGGCCGAGGGCTGGGGCGCCGCGACCGCGCACAACCGCGCGCAGATCCTTTACTATCTCGCCGAAAACCTGTCGGCCCGCGCGCCTGAATTCGAGGCCCGGCTGCGCGCAATGACCGGTGCATCCAGGCCTCAGGCCGCCGAGGAGGTGGCCGCCGCCGTGCGCCGTACCTTCTATTACGCCGGCTTCGCGGACAAGCATGACGGCGCGGTGCATGCGACCAAGTCGCGCCATGTGACTCTCGCCATGAACGAGCCGTTCGGCATCATGGGCGTCGTCTGCCCCGAAGAAGCGCCGCTGCTCGGCTTCGTCTCGCTGGTCATGCCGGCGTTGGCCGCGGGCAACCGCGTCGTCGCGGTGCCGTCTTCACGCCATCCGCTTGCGGCCACAGACTTCTATCAGGTCGTCGACACCAGCGACCTTCCCGACGGTGTGCTGAGCATCGTGACTGGCAACGCAGGCGAACTCGCAAGCACGCTTGCCGGCCACGACGAGGTGGCGGCGCTCTGGAACTTCAATCTCGGCATTGACGCCGGCATGGTCGACAAGGCGTCCGCCGGCAATCTGAAACCGGTCTGGAACGGCGGTGCGCGCGACTGGCGGTCCGGGCAGACCCAGGGCCGCGAATATCTGCGGCGTGCAACCCAGGTCAAGAATATCTGGGTTCCCTACGGAGAATAGGATTCTCGACCGGAAGGCGCCGCCGGGAAAGATGAGACGGCGCTTCGCAGCCGACAATTCCGCTTGACCGCCTTGTTGCGACCACAATAAGCGGCTATACCGCATGATATCGATCTTGTTTGCGAACTTTGTTCCGGCGCGTGGCGCCAACGATCTTCCTTCTCAATTTCGAAATAGCGGCGTCTGGCATTCGGCCAGGCGTCGAACTTTGTTCCGATTTGAAAGGAAATCACTATGAACACTGGTACGGTCAAGTTCTTCAATTCCACCAAGGGCTTTGGCTTCATCACGCCCGACACCGGCGGCACGGACGTTTTCGTCCACATTTCCGCTGTCGAGCGCGCTGGCATGCGTACGATCGTCGAGGGGCAGAAGCTGTCCTACGAAGTCGTCAAGGACAACCGCAGCGGCAAGAGCGCTGCCGAGAACCTTCAGGCCGCGTAAGTATCGCGCTTCGGGTCGTTGACCACGGATGTACTGGCACTGGCCATTTGAGGCGCTAGGGAGAAGGTCGGGCTAGCCCGGCCTTTTTTGTTTTGGCTAAGGAGCACTCTATGAAGCGAATTGAGGACAAGGGCATTTTCAAGCCCGCGCCGACGCAGACCGAGGCCAAGAGCGACGTCACCACCAGGGTGGCGCGCGAAATCATGAAGGTCGAGGTCAATGCCCGTCTGGAAAAGACGGAGCGATTGCGCGCGGCCAGGAAAGCCATGGAAGACGCGGCCGAGCCGCCGCCGCCAAAGGCCGTCAAGAAAGTCGTCCGCAAGCGGGCAAAGGCCTGAACCAACGCTACACGCGGTAACCGGGGTTGGCTGGAGAAACGCCGGCCCCGACGATTGAGCCATCAGATTGGTTGACTTGAGGCCGGGGGCGGGAAAAGCTTGCGGTCGCCGGAGGAGGTCGATCCAGTGCTGCAGCTTCGCTACCCCGATGTGATTTCCGGACCGCCGCGGCCGAGCGCGATCATCCGCCGTGTCGGCCTCGCGGCGGGGGTGGAACGCTATGTCGTGCCCGGCGGCGGCGCGCTGCTGGTCGAGGTTGACGCGGGCGACAGGATCGGAGTGCTGAACGCCGAGGGCGGGCAGGCCTGCGAACTGGTTGCACTCGACAGGAACGGGCGTTCCGACCCCGGTATCCTTGACGTCGCCAGCAACAGCAACGCGGCGGGACTGAAGGCGCTGCTTCTGTCGGGCGACGGAAACCTGCGGCAGTTTCGCGCCAAACTGGAGCGGCGCGGCATCGATCTGGGCGGAGCGAAGGCGGTGCGGATTTTCGGCGCGGCGACGCCGGCCGGGACCGAGGAGAGCTTTACCGCCCAACGCTCGGGTTCGCTTGTCGTCGCCGCGCCCGGCGGGCCGATGTCGGTGG
>JAPLOZ010000072.1 GCA_026400435.1 Hyphomicrobiales bacterium
GCGCCGGAACTGGTGCTGGGCGTCTATTTCCATCACTGCGCAATCGCCATGACCTGCCGTCAGCTTGCGCTCGACGGTCGTTTCCTCGCCAACAACGGGTATCACCCGGCGACCGGACATTCCGTCATTTCGCCGCAGCGCAACCGGCGTATCCTGTCCCTGATGCTGACCTGCGGACATTATGACGGGTCGGGCGATTTTGCCTTTCGCGTCGGCATCCCGGGCAAGAGCGGCGTCGGCGGCGGCATCCTGGGCATCGTCCCCGGCGTCGCATCGCTGGCGGTCTGGTCTCCTGGCCTCAACGACAACGGCAACTCCAAGCTTGGATCAATGGCCATGGAAAGGCTCGCACGCGAAATGAACTGGTCGATATTCGCGCGCTGAGCGGCGGGCGCAAAATAAATGAGCCGGCGTCGCGGGCGACGCCGGCTCCTTATTCCTGGCTTGCGCGCTGCCTCAGAAGAAGCTGCGGCGCTGCCACCAACCGCCCTTTTTGGGCTGGTCGTCCGTCTTCGAGGCCTCGTCTTCCGGCAGGGTGGAAGACACAACCGGGACCGCCGGTTCTGTCGCATCCGGCTTGCGCCGCGACGGACGCGGCTGCTCGGCTTCTTCGCTCCTCGCGACGATCGGATCCGCCGGCGCAGGCTGCTCCGCTTCGGCGACGGGCGCCGCTTGCGCCGGGACGGCGATGTCTTGCGTCACCTCGGCTTGCGCCGCCTTCGACGATTTCGACGGACGGCGTGCACGTTTCGGTTTGGCGGCGGGCTCACCGGTCTCGACGATAGCCTCCTCGGACGCCTCGACAATCACGGCAGTCGTCGCAGCGGTCTCAGCGGCGTCTTCGTCAGCCGGTTCCGCACCTTCCGCGGCCGAACCTTCGTCGCCATCCCTGCGGTTACGCTTGCCGCCCCTCTTGCCGCGCCGCCGCTTCTTTGCGTCGCCGGATTCGGCGGCTGTCTCGGTGGCGACCGCATCAACGACTTCGTCGTCGACCGCGTCGTCGTCGCGCTCTTCCTCACCAAGGCTGGCCTCTGCCGAAGCATCGTCGAGCACCGCGGCCCGCTCGTGGCCGTCGTTGGGTCCGCCGTTGTGATCGCGGTCGCGTCCGCCACGACGCCGACGCCGACGCCGACGCTTGCGGTTGCCGTCTTCGGCGCCCTCGGCGTGACGCGGCTGCTGGTTGGGCTGGGCGCGCGGCTCGGCAGGGGCAGGCGCATCCGCCTCCTCGGCCTCGAAGGGAACGTCGTCTTCTTCTTCGACGGGCAGGGGCGGCAGGAACTGCTGTTCCTGGAAGCCCAGCGGCTTCTCGGCGATCGCGCCGCGCGCAATCGCGTAGTGCTGGGCGCCGACCATCTCGTCGACATCGATGGTGACGGTCAAGCCGAAGCGCGTCTCGAGTTCCGCAAGCGTGCTGCGCTTGTGGTTGAGCACGTACAGCGCGGTTGCCGAAGGCGTCTTGACGACGATGTGGTTGCGCGAGTCCTTCAGTAGAAACTCCTCGATGGCGCGCACGACCAGCAGCGCTACGGAGGAATCCGAGCGGACATGCCCGGTGCCTCCGCAATGCGGGCAAGGCTTCATCGTCGATTCGAGAACGCTGGCGCGAATGCGCTGGCGGCTCATTTCCATCAGGCCGAAATGCGAAATGCGGCCGAGCTGGATACGCGCCCGATCGTTCTTCAGGTGGTCCTTGAGCCGCTTCTCGACCGCCCTGTTGTTGCGGTTCTCCTCCATGTCGATGAAGTCGATGACGATCAGGCCAGCTAGGTCGCGCAGCCGCAACTGCCTCGCGACCTCCTCCGCGGCTTCCAAATTGGTGTGGAGCGCCGTCTCCTCGATCGAATGCTCCTTGGTGGAGCGCCCGGAGTTGACGTCGATCGCAACCAGCGCCTCGGTCTGGTTGATGATGATGTAGCCGCCGCTTTTCAGCGTGACCTGCGGCTGCAGCATGCGGTCGAGCTGCGACTCGACACCGAACCGCGCGAACAGAGGGGTCGTGTCACGATAAGGCTGAACGACCTTGGCGTGACTCGGCATCAGCATCCGCATGAAGTCCTTGGCCTCGCGGTAGCCATCGTCGCCGGCGACGAGAATTTCGTCGATGTCCTTGTTGTAGAGATCGCGAACCGAACGCTTGATCAGCGAGCCTTCCTCGTAAACGAGGGCAGGGGCGGTGGATTGCAGCGTCAGGCTCCTGACGTTCTCCCACAGCCGCATCAAATATTCGTAGTCGCGCTTGATCTCGGCCTTGGTGCGGCTTTCTCCGGCCGTGCGCAGGATGACGCCCATGCCCTGCGGGACTTCGAGATCGGCGACGACTTCCTTGAGCCGCTTGCGATCGGTTGCGTTGGTTATCTTGCGCGAGATGCCGCCACCGCGCGCCGTGTTCGGCATCAGCACCGAATAGCGGCCGGCAAGCGACAGATAGGTGGTCAGCGCAGCGCCCTTGTTGCCGCGCTCTTCCTTGACGACCTGGACCAGAAGGATCTGCCGGCGCTTGATCACTTCCTGGATCTTGTAGTGGCGGCGAGGAGGCTTGCGCCTGTTGCGCACTTCCTCGAGCGCGTCCTCGGCGCCAACCGACTCGACCTCATGCTCGTCGTCGTGGTGATGCGAGTGAACCTCCTCGATCGCGCCGCCGCGCTCGCCTTCGGAGGGCTGGGCCTCCGGAAGCTTCTCGGAGACGACGTCCACGTCGACCTCGGCTGCAATCGAGGTGGCGTTGCCTTCGGGCTTGTCGCCATCGCCGGGCTCGGCCGCTTCATCGCGGCCTGCCTCGCCGGGCCGCGCCTCGGCAACGGTTTCCCCGGAGGACACGTCCTCTTCCCGGGACGACATGACCTCGACCGTGACATCGCCTGCCTCGTCGTCGCCCGCCGCCGTCGCTTCGGCCGGTCCGCCCTGGTCGCTTGCCCTGACGGTTTCCTCGCCACGGTCGCGACTCCTGCCGCCACGGCGACGCTTGCGGTTGCTGTTGCCGCGGCCACGTTCGCGCTCTTCGTTGTCGTCGTCCTCGTCGGCTTCTTCTTCCGCCTCGGCGCGCAGCAGCGCCTGACGGTCGGCGACTGGAATTTGATAGTAGTCGGGATGGATTTCACTGAAGGCGAGGAAACCGTGCCGGTTTCCGCCATATTCCACGAAGGCAGCCTGCAGCGAAGGCTCCACGCGGGTGACCCGCGCGAGGTAGATGTTGCCTTTGAGCTGCTTCTTGTCCTGTGATTCGAAATCGAATTCTTCGATGCGGTTACCGCGGACGACTACGACCCGCGTTTCCTCCGGGTGGGAGGCGTCGATCAGCATTTTGTTGGGCATTTTGTCTTTTCCCTCCGGCAGCCGCCAACCGTGGCGTCGGAGGTAAACTCCGCCGCGCGCCTGATGGGATACCGGAAATTATGTCCACATGGGCCTGGCGTTGCGCCATGGAGGTGCCGCCCGCAGCCGAACCGGCGCGGTGTCTCGCGGACCTTCCCATGATTGCACTTGAAGCCATCTTCCCTGGCGGAACCTTTTGAACTTAGGCCCGACGACGCCGGACCAGCTTGTTTGCTCACAAAGAGCCGGCGCGGACTTTCAACGTCCGGCCGTATTGCTTGCGACAGGTGTTCCGCGCCACCGGGACGCCTGACGAAATCCACAGGGACCAACTCTGCCACCATCGCGGGCTGCGATTGGATCCGCCTCGCGTCGCCTTCAAAACCTTTGGGAGCGGCGACTAAGGGGTCCGGGCATTGCCGTGATCCGACACCGCTTTTATGATTTGGCGCGCTTTTAGGCAACCCCGAAGTGTGACGCCGGCAAGTGAACTTACGCAGCGGCACACAAGAGAAAGGCTTGATTAACCTTATCTGGATACCACTCGTTAACAGTGCAAGTCGCCCGTCCGCCGGCCGGGGAGTATCCCCGCAGGCAGGATTTGGGCCAGGGAAGCTGTAATGAGTCCAGGCGCCGAACGACCAAGAAACCGCGGCATTCCGGCCTTCTCGCTGGTTGCGGCAGTGCTCGCGTTCGTTCTTTGGTCGCCGCTGGCGTTCGCGCTTGAAGCCCACGAATACAAGATGGCCGGCGACGCCGTCCGCATGCGCGTGGTGATGAATTTCGACGCCGACCCCGAACCGAGATGGTTCCTGCTGCGCGGCCCAAACCGGCTGGTGATCGATCTGCCAAAGACCCGATTCGCGATCGATCCCAAGGAATTGGCCGCGCGGGGCATGATTACCAGCGTTCGTTATGGACAGATCAATGAAAAGACCTCGCGCATCATCCTGCAGGCCAAGGGGCCGTTCGTCATCGAAAACCTCGATATCATCGCCAATGAAAAAGCCGCGGGATTCAGATTGGTGGCAGATCTGACGGCAGCCTCCCAGCGCGCTTTCGATGACGCGCTCGCAGTACAGGCACAGACGACCGCTTCGACCGAGACGACGCCCAAAAGCGAACGCCTGGGTCTCAGGACCGGACGCGCGGGACAGCGCTTCACCATCGTGATCGATCCTGGACATGGCGGCATCGACGGCGGTGCGGCAGGCCCCAGCGGGACGGTTGAAAAGGACATAACCCTCAATTTCGGGATGGAACTGCGCGACCGGCTGCTTGCCGACGGTCGCTTCAACGTTTTGATGACGCGCGACAAGGACGAATTCCTGCGTCTCGACGACCGTGTGCGAATCGCGCGGGAGCATGAGGCCGACCTGTTCATTTCCGTTCACGCCGATACGATCAGGCTGAAGGGTATTCGCGGCGCCACGGTCTATACGATCTCGGAAAAGGCGTCCGACGCCGAGGCGCAGGCCCTGGCCGACCGGGAAAACCTGTCCGACCAGCTCGCCGGTATCGCCGTCGAGGAGGACAACCGCGAGGTTGCCGACATCCTTGTCGACCTGATCAAGCGCGAGACGCACGGCTTCTCGATGCGCTTTGCGCGCTCTCTGGTCGGCGAACTCTCGACGACTGTCGGCCTCATCAACAACCCGCACCGCTCCGCCGGCTTCAAGGTGCTGAAGGCGCCCGACGTGCCATCCGTCCTCCTGGAACTCGGCTACCTGTCGAACACCAAGGACGAGGAGCAGCTGAAAAACGCCGAATGGCGCGGCAAGGCAGCCGGAAGTGTTGCCCGCGCAATCGAACTGTTTGCGACCTCGACCGGCAGGACCGGTGGCTAGATGCCGGAGGGAGCCAGGAAAGTCGGCCCTGACAGTAGCGGACCCGACACAATCGTCATAATTTTCAGGCGTAATCTGCTAGGTTTCTTGCGGCTGCCCCATTTTGCACACATGGTGCAACCATGGATTGGCGCGTGTGGAATGGATCGGGTGGCGTGGCTTGAGTTTGCCATCCCGGTCCTGCAGGGGTTCCCCGATCTGACGTTGGAGCGGGTATGATTCGACTGATTGGTTATTTCTTCGGCATTGGCACGACACTCGCGCTGGTCCTCGCGGCCGGCGCGTGGATATTCGTCGGCAACCTGTCGAAGGACCTTCCCGACTACGCAGTGCTGGCCAGCTACGAGCCACCGGTCACGACGCGCGTCCACGCCTCGGATGGCGCGCTGATGGGCGAGTTCGCCCGCGAGCGTCGACTCTATCTGCCCATCCAGGCGGTGCCCGATCGGGTCAAGGCGGCGTTCCTGTCGGCGGAAGACAAGAATTTCTACCATCACCCCGGCATCGACGTGATGGGGCTTGGCCGCGCCGTCGTGAACAACCTGCAGACCGGCGCCAAGCAGGGCGCCTCCACGATCACGCAGCAGGTGGCGAAGAACTTCCTGCTGACGAAGGACCAGACCTACGAGCGCAAGATCAAGGAGGCGATCCTCTCGTTCCGCATCGAGCAGGCATACTCCAAGGACCGCATCCTCGAACTCTATCTCAACGAGATATTCTTCGGCCTCGGCGCCTATGGTGTCGCGGGCGCCGCCCTTACCTATTTCGACAAGTCCGTGAACGAACTCACCGTCGCCGAGGCCGCCTATCTGGCGGCGCTGCCGAAGGGGCCGTCCAACTATCACCCGTTCCGCCACACCCAGGCGGCGATCGATCGCCGCAACTGGGTCATCGAGCAGATGGTGCAGAACGGCTACGTTTCGCGCGAGGAAGGCGACAAGGCCAAGGCCGAGCCGCTCGGCGTCAAGCCTAGGCGCAACGGCACCTATCTCTTCGCCGGCGAATACTTCACCGAGGAGGTTCGCCGCGAGATCATAGCGCGCTATGGCGAGAACGCGCTCTACGAGGGCGGCCTGTCGGTGCGCACGACGCTCGATCCCAGGATGCAGGCGATCGCCCGCAAGGCCATGCAGAACGGCCTTTTGAAGTACGACACGCTGCGCGGCTATCGTGGCCCGGTCAATCACATCGAGACAGGCGCGGACTGGGGTATGGCCCTCGGCGAGGTCAAGGCGCTGGACGACCTTCCTGAGTGGCGTCTGGCGGTTGTGCTGGAAAGCAACGACGCCGGCTTGTCCATCGGCCTTCAGCCGAAGCGCGAGATTTCGGGTGCGCTGTCCGCCGACCGCGATGTCGGTACGGTGTCGCTCGAAGACATGAGCTTTGCGATGCGCCATCTTGTCGACGGCAAGCGGGTAAAGGCGAACTCGCCGGCCGACGTTCTCAAGCCGGGCGACGTGGTTTATGTGGAAAAGACGGTTGGCTCCGCATACCAGCTTCGCCAGGTGCCGGCGGTCTCTGGCGGTCTGGTTGCGATGGACCCGCACACCGGTCGCGTGCTCGCTATGGTCGGCGGCTTCTCCTATTCCCAGTCGGAGTTCAACCGCGCGACCCAGGCGATGCGCCAGCCGGGATCGTCGTTCAAGCCGATCGTCTATGCCGCGGCGCTCGACAACGGGTACACGCCTGCCTCCGTGATCATGGACGGGCCGATCACCATTACCTCGGGCAACACGACCTGGACGCCGAAAAACTACGACGGCAAGCCCGGCGGTCCTTCGACATTGCGCACCGGCATCGAGCGTTCGCGCAACCTGATGACCGTGCGGCTGGCCCACGACATGGGCATGAAGATCGTCGCCGAATACGCGGAGCGCTTCGGCGTGTATGACCATCTTGCGCCGTATCTGCCGATGGCGCTGGGCTCGGGCGAGACCACCGTGATGCGCATGGTGTCGGCGTATTCCGTGATGGCCAACGGCGGACTGCAGATCAAGCCGTCGCTGATCGACCGCATCCAGGATCGTTACGGCAAGACCGTTTACAAGCACGACGAGCGCGGCTGCGAAGGCTGCGTGGCCGAGCAATGGACCAACCAGACCGAGCCCGAATTGATCGACAAAGCGGACCAGGTGCTCGATCCGATGACCGCCTACCAGATCACGTCGATGATGGAGGGCGTCGTGCTGCGCGGCACGGCGACAACCCTTCTGGAACTGAAGCGTCCCATCGCCGGCAAGACCGGTACGACCAACGACGAGAAGGATGCCTGGTTCATCGGATTCACGCCAAACCTGGTCGTCGGTCTCTATGTCGGCTTCGACCAGCCGCAGACGCTCGGCAAGGGCACCACCGGTGGCGGACTTGCGGCGCCGATCTTCAAGGAGTTCATGGCCGAAGCGCTCAAGGATACTCCGCCCGTGGATTTCCAGGTTCCGGAAGGCATGACGATCGTTGCCATCAACCGCAAGACGGGCATGCGCGCCAACGAAGGCGATCCCGGCACGATCATGGAAGCCTTCAAGCCGGGCACCGGCCCGGCGGACAGCTACTGGGTCATCGGCATGGATGCCGGCGGAGAAATGGGCGACTCGATTTCACCGGCTGCAAGCCGGGTGATCCAGAGCGGCGGCGGCGGCGGCTTGTACTGATTTCCAGTTCCGGTCATCGGATCGCGCGGGTGGCGGACAGCCATCCCAGAGGTTCGATGAGCGTGCGTTCGGGCGGTGCGCAAGGGCGTACCGGCGGCTCGCCCATTTCTCTTTCGGCGCTTTACAGCCCATTACCTCGTCCCTATGGTCCGCGCCGATTCAACAGGTCAATACGACAGGAAGTTCCTCCAGCCATGCGCGCGGAAACCGAAAAGCTCGTCGACGAAATCAAGCAGGGCATAACCTTGCTGAGGAGGCATCTTTGACTGGGATCTGGCGCTGATGCGGCTTGATTACCTCTACATGCGCGCGGAGGACCCGACCCTCTGGAACGACGCGCTGGAAGCCCTGAAGATGATGCGCGAACGCCAGGGCCTTGACGATGGCGTCAAGGCTGTACGCGAACTGACGCGGGCGCTGGAAGACAAC